>JBGSJS010000078.1:0-22307 GCA_041741735.1 Desulfomonilaceae bacterium
TTCGTTATCCTACGGACTGGTCGTTCACCTCCTGTTGCTCTCCACCCCGCCTCACGGCGACGCAGTTACAGTCGGTTAAAGGTTGTATCGTAGACCTGGAGAGGACTTTCACCTCTCTGATTCAGTACGCTCGCAGGCGCACTAGACGTGGGTTTTAACCCACGGCAAACCTCATAACCAGGGATACCTTACCTCGAACACCTGTTTCTGCCGGTCTCAGACTACCTCGCCGGAGCATTCACGGTCAAGCCCGTTGGCTACTCCCCTTCGGGCGACATGATTGACACCCTCTGCGGCGTGACTATGTTCAGGGAAGAGACTCGGGAACGGAGGTATTGCCATGAGCAAGGAACATTACAAGCCCACGAGATTGGAATGGGTTGCGGTGAGCATGCAGGCGTGGATTCCCATGCTGCTTTCACAGATGCGAAGACTCTACCCCTCGGAAAGCGTGGACGACGTGAGGGTTTTTTTCAAGGCGGAACCGCCCGACACGGTTCGCGTCGTGGTCAGGCACGAGAAGAGTGTGCCCGAGAACGTCGTCGAATACCTCGATCAAGAAATCGGCAGGGAGATCGGTGAGATTACCAAGAGCCACGGGTGGGACGGTGAGATAAAGCTAGAGTGGGACGGCCGGTGACCGCATCTGGCTATAAGGGGGATTTGTAACGTCGGACACGGCGTTTAATTCAGGAATCGTAATGGCAACGCGGTCGGCATGCCCGGATTTCGTGGGTCCTCAAATCCGGTTACGGCGCCAATGCAGAAATTGATTTCATGCGGTCAAGGACCTTTGAGATTCTGTTCCGGGAGGCGGGGTCCGCAGGGAGGTGCCCCGGAAGATAGTCCAGAAAGGATCTTTCATTGAGCCACTCGTTGAAGGTGCCTGCAATGAACGTCTTGACCTCAGGAAAGGTATCGCCCACTTCCTCGACAATCTCCCGCCTTCCGTCGATAACTGCTATGATATCTTCGAGATCCGGGCTTCCAAGGTAGTCGCCCATCCCCCTGTTCAAGAAGGCCTCAGCCTTTGTTGCAAGAAACAAAGGAGCGGTCACGACCCTGATAACCAAATCTCCTTCAATTTTCACGGCCGATGCCGATTCGATCGCCAAAGGATACCACCGGTTGGCGAATCCCAGGACTTCTTCCGAAGTAGGCATCACATCGACGGTAACGTCATCAATCTTCCACCGACAAATGGGTCCGTCGCCCGCGGCATCTTCATGGAAGCGATGATCTCGCAGAGTGTCGGCCAGTTGATAGTATTCGGTTTTAGACCCGATCTCCACAATGATGTCTACGTCTCTGGTGGCCCTGACTGCGGGCGCTGCCGGATCCGTTATGAGAAGCTCCGTAACGGCGCCGCCGAGAAATACAACTTTGTGGACCAAATCACCGAGGGATCTTGCCACATGCGCTACCATCCTCAAGTTCTCTTCGTGAAGGAGGGGCTTCATGACTCTCTCAGTCGCGCCTTGATTGCTTCTCTGGCGAGGTTACGCTCACGTGCTCTCCCGTCTCGAAGTGCATCTACCAGGGCCAACATTTCGTAGAGCTTTCCATCTGCCAGGGCTGCATCCGGTACGGACTTGTATAACGGAGAAAACGTGAAACCTCTTACCTGTCCTTCCGGATATGCCCACACCGGAGGCAGCTCGTCAATCTGAATCAATTCATGAACCAACGGTGGTGCGGCGTACGCGGTGGGTAGCCCTCTCGTAGGACCTCCATGAACGGGAGGGAAAACGTACTTTACGCAGCAAATCAGAAACTCCTCCAAAGGGATGAGGAGGGGTCGTCTCCCCTCCGGGTCCATAAGTCGGGATGCGATGGCTCTCCTTACCCCCGCATGGACTTCCGAAGCACTCATGAAGATCTCTTTGGCGACAGACGAGTAAGACCAGGGGAGACCTTTCTTGAGGGCAAGCTTGAGCAGGATCACTATGTCCTGGGGTTTCAGACTCATGGACACAGAATATTCGCAATTTGCGAATCGCGCAAGAAGTTTCATGGAGGGAGTAACCGGAATCCACTGATTTCGACCAAAAGAAGCCTTCTATAGGCTGTCCCACTCTTCCTTGTCGATCCCTGCTTGACGGAGGATTCTCGCGAGGAGGTCTCTTCCTATGTCATTCTGATGGAGGATTTGGAATTCGTACGGAGACGTCGCCTTTGGCCATGAACTGGTGTCTGCCTCCCGAGTACGGTCCCTCAAATCCAAGTTGCTGCAAATGCCGGATCAGGTCCCTTCTTTTCGCAGGCCCGAAGGGAGGCATCAAGCAACTTCCCTGACTCTGAGCTCTATGCCGTCTATAGTCGGAATGGGGAGGTTTCTGTGGACTCTGAAAAGAATCCATTCTTCCAGGACCTCACGCAACTCCTCACGGCAGGCCTCAAGCGTGCCCGCATCGGCATAGACACCGTTGCACTCGGGGATCTCGCCATAATAGCTTCCGTCATCCGGTAGGATTTCGTATTTTGCGTGGCGGAGTGCCGCCTGAATGTACTCGAGGAGCATGGTGCTTTCTCCCAAGCGCTCTATGACACCAATATCGTGAAAAGTGCGTCGTCGTTCTTGCGTAGGCAGGAATCCAGTTTCTCCGGATTCCGCCGGCCCCCGGCTTTCGCTCGGGTTGACTACCGGGTGCCGTTCAGGGCCATCCTCAGATCGGTTGCCTTCCGGGGCCGTCCGACAAGGAACTTGAGGTAAGAGCCGTGGGCACTGCATTCATGGTACGGCACTGCTTCGACCGGGTCAAGAAGGAAGATCCGCAAAGAATCCGGCACATCGGCGCTCGTTTTACTCCATCTCTCTTGTCGAAAACAAAGGAAGCGTAACGATTCCTACCGCTGATTCATGTTTAATTATCCCCCGAGTCGCTCGCCGTAGGTCGAGCCACGATGAGATCGTTCTCCTTCAGTCCCCTGGCTATCTCAAGCTCCAGATCGGTTTTCAAACCGAGGACTACCCTGGTCTTGTGCGGTTTGCCGTCCACCATCTTGAAGACGTAGTACGAGCGGTCCCGTTCCTGCATCACGCTGAACCGCGGCACGATGAGGGCGTTGGCCTTCGAGCCCGTGAAGAATCTCGCCTGGAGCCGGTATCCCACTCCGAGACCCTTGACGCGTCCCTCCAAGGAGACGATTACCCGCACTCGTTGTTGCTCCACCCCAAGAGAGGAACGCTTGGTAAAGCCCGCAGGATCTATTCGCTTGACTTTGCCCATGATGGGCTTGAGCTCGTACGCTGGGAGCAGGCTGACCTTGCCGCCGGGGTGGAGCCGGAGCGCATCCTGGGTGAGGACATCGGCCTCGACCTCCAGATCGTCGAGGTTTCCCAGGAGAAGCAATGGTTTGCCCACCGGCAACGTGCCCGCGCCCTGGCTGTATTTCTCGAGCACCACACCGTTGATGGGCGATGCCAGTGCCGCCAGGCCCAAGCTATGCTCGGCCTCGGTCAGGTTGGCTTCGGCCTCGGCCAGTTTCTGCACCAGGACCTCCCTTTCCAACCCTTTGCGCCCGAGGTATTTTTCTATGTAGAGCGGCCCCAGTTTGATAGCCACAAAAAGGGCATTGAGTGCGGCCCGGTAGAATTCCTGACGTTTCAGTTCAAGCTGAGTGGTGTCAGCGGCAAGCGTCGCGTCATCCAGCTTACTCTGGGGAATGGCCTGGCCTTCCTTGAGACCGCTCATGCGTTTGAGCGTCAACGCGGCTCGATCGGCTCGTGCCTTTTCTGCCGCAACCTGCTGGTCCGCTGCGTTGAGAGCCTCCTGGGCGGCTTTGATGGTTGAGCGGGTCTCAACGAGGGCTGTCTTCTCTATGCTGTCGTAATCTTTCACCACAATTTCCGCTTCCAGGGCATTCACGGCCGCTCGGGCCTTGTCCACGGCTTTCCGGAACGGGACGAGATCGAATTGCGCCAAAGACTGCCCGAAGGACACGAGGTCGCCCGGCTCCAGGTCTATGCGGCCGATACGGCCGGACACCGGCATGCTCATTTGATACGTCTTCTCAAGCCTCGTCTTGGCCGGCTCCTCAAACGATTCCCGAATCTCGCCCCGTCGCGGGGAGACCGTTTCCACGGCAGTGCCGCCGCAACCCCAGAGCCCGAACAGCGGAAGCACCATCACAAACGCGAGGCAATAGCGAAAGAGAAAGAACCCGAAAGGTCCTCTCAGCCTCGCTTTACGAGGAATGAGGTCTCCTGCACGCTGGAAACCGGCACGGAAAGATGAGCCGTCGGCGACTCCCTTCGAGACGGTCCCGATTCTTCGATTGCATATATCGCTAAGGCGACCTTGTAAATCGCCGAGGAGACTCTTCATCGCTCACTCCTTAACCTTGAGTACTTCCAGCCAGTCCAGCCCGCGGATCATGAGATGGATTATCCCCTGGGCGACAAACACCAGGATCGCCATCGCGGCGGCCACAAGAACCAGACGCGATCCATATATCACCACGGGGAATCGATAGAGCTCCGTGTCGTACGCAGCGGCGAGCAGATGTGACCACACTATTCCGAGGAGAAGCCCGCCGGCTATCCCAACCGCGTTCAAGAGAAAACTCTCTCCGGAAAATATTTGAGTGACCTGCGTGGGCGTGTACCCGAGGACCCGGAAGGTTCCCACCTCCCGTTGACGCTCGCTGAGAGACACCAACGCCGTGTTGAATACGCTTCCGAAGCCGATGATTCCTGCAAATATCAGCATCACGACGATGAAACTTTCCATGAATCCGCCCATGGTTTTTTCCATGCGTTCCAGGGAGCGTTGCCTCTCGGAGATGCCGATGACCTGGGGGCGCCTATAGAGCGCACTGGTGAGCGGGATGCTCCGAGACCCTTGGAACGTATTGACGAGCGTCGTGTTGGCAACCCACTCCTCCCCGAGAAGTGAGCTGAGGTATCTCAAATTGCAATAAGCCGAGAGACCGAGAAAACTCTCGATCACCCGTGTGACGGGCACATCGACCTCCTCCCGCCTCCCGATGAGAGGTCTCATACGGATTACGTCACCCTCTCGCGCATTGAGAATCTCCGCGAGCTTGCGGGTCAGGATCAATCCCCCGTCGGGAACGGTCAGCTTTCTTCCGGCTCCATCCAGTGGAGTGTACAGACGATTATTAGGGACCAGACCCGTGATCGGCGTTCTTTTTGTGAATGGCCCGTTTTTGAGATCACAGATCACGACGAGCTGCGACTCGTCCGCGGAGACCGTCGGCAACTGTCTGATCTCCTCTAATGACTTGACCGAGCGAGGGTCGCGGAGGGAGATGGTATAGTCCTCGTGGGCCAGTTCCGTGAAATGGTAGCTCATCAGGTAGATCAATCCGTCCCACAGGCTGACCGCGCACAGAAGTAAGGCGGTGGCAATCGCGGCAGCGCAGATGCTGACAAGACTCCGGAAGGGGTTTCTGAAGACAGACCGCAGTATCATCTTCCAACGGAACGAGAGCCTCTTCCACAGAAATTCAATCCGCTCCACGAGGATGCTGCCGCCTTTTTCCGGCGGCGGCGGGCGCATAGCTTCGGCCGGTTCGAGCCGTGCAGCGGCAAAGCTGCTCTTGAACGTCCCCAGGAGTGCGAAGGCTACGGCTATGAGAACCCCGGACACCAGAACCTCGAGATGAACATGGCCCTCAATGTTGGGAATAGCGAAGAAGCCCCGGTATATCTGCAACATTTGCCCTTGCAGCCACGTGCCCAGCACCAATCCGGCCAATCCGCCCGCGGCTCCCAGGACCACCCCGTACCCGAGAAAATGACGCACGATCCGACCCTTTGAAAATCCGAGGGCTCGAAACGTACCGATCACCGTTCGCTGCTGGGCCACGAGGCGGCCGATGGTAATGTTGAGCACCAAGGCAGCCACTCCCAGGAATATAACCGGCAGGATGCCCGCAGTTGTCTTGAGGCTTGCCAGCTCGTCCCGCAACATGGCAACGGACGATTGATCCCTGAATTGGGTGGCATACGTTACGCCGTACTGGTCGAGCTTTTCCTTTACCAGCTCCAATGTGTCCGCGAGGGCAGGCCGGGACGTGTCCTTGGCCAATCCCACAAGCTCGTTGTACGCGCCTTCCAGATTTCCGGAATTCTGGAGGAACTTGCGCGGAAGGTACAAAACCCCGTATCGGGCCGGGTCCGGTGCTAATCCGCCGCCCGGCGGAATCAACATGACAAACTCGGGAGACATGCCCGTTCCCACCACGAGGAGGTCGTGCAGACGATCCGCCATGAGCACTTGAATGCGATCGCCCGGCTTGAGATGGTGGGCTTCGGCAAATTGGCGGTCCAGAATGACTTCCTTGGCGTCCTCCCCCGAGAACCGAGTCCCCGAGTAGAGCAGAACCCCGTAAATAGGGGTTTTGTGCTCCTCCGGCATGGAGACGGCCACACCTCGTATCGGCTCGGTCACGTCAGGCACGTACACGAGCACGTCCAGCTTCACGCGACCTCGGGCCTCGAAAACGTCCGGTACATTCTCCACGGCCTGCACCGAAAACTCGGGAGCTCGCTTGAGGCTCACCGTAAAATCCGCCAGCCGGTAGCGTTTGTAGTATCTGTCCCGCGCTCCGTCCAGGTCCAGGTACACGGCGGCCATGCACACGTAAATCCCCACCCCTGCGCCAACAATGGCCGTCAGTGCCAGGAAAGCCCCCTTGCGGGCGAGAATGTCTCGAAGGAGCTTTCTCGTGAGAATTCCGCTTACCATTGAATCCGCTCCACCGGAGTCGGGTGATCGTTGGTTTTGACTGCGGCGATGCTCCCGTCCCTGATCGATGCCACCCTCTGCCCGAGACCTGCAATGGCTCCGTTGTGGGTGATGAGCACCACGGTCTTGCCCAGATCCCGGTTCAGCGAGGTCAGGAGCCCCAGCACCTGTCTGCTGGTTTCAAGGTCGAGCGCCCCGGTGGGCTCGTCGCACAGCAGCATTCGAGGATTGCCCGCAATGGCCCGGGCGATGGAGACGCGTTGTTGCTGGCCGCCGCTCAGTTGCGACGGAAAATGGTTCGCACGGTCCGCTATGCCGACCATGGTAAGAGCTTCCATGGGGTCCAGGGGCTCCGAAGCGATTTCCACGGCCACTTGGACGTTCTCCAGTGCAGTGAGGGTGGGGACGAGATTATAGAATTGGAAGACAAACCCGACTTCGTTGCGGCGGTACAAGGTCAGATCCGTGTCCGAAGCCTTTGAGAGGTCGCTCCCCATGAACTTCACGCTTCCCGAAGTCGGACGGTCCATCCCGCCGATAAGGTTGAGAAGCGTGCTCTTTCCCGATCCGCTGGGGCCGATTATGACGAGGAATTCACCTTCGTATACGGTGAGAGAGGCATCCCGAAGGGCCGGAACGTCTACTTCCCCCATGCGGTACATTTTGCTTGCGGACTCAATGGAAATGAGAGCTCGATTCTCTGACGGAGTCACTGTCGGGAGTCTTTCCCTGATCGAACCCGATTGCTCGGGGAAGAGCCCCTATTCCCTTTTTCGCCGGGCACAAGGGCGTTGCGGCGGAACTACAACCGTCCCCATGAAGTCGTGCAGCCATGAGAGCAGTTCGATTTCCTTGGGCCACGTTAGTATGAGCGGCGGGTGGGGTCAAGTCTCTCTTTGGATAAGCAATTCGCAGGGCCGGTAACTACCGGTAAACGTCTGTTGTACCGCGATGCTTTGAAGGCACGTCGGCTGGGGGCTACGCCAATTCTGAAGACTTGACGGACACAGGGCCATGTGCGATCTTGTGGAGGCGGAACCGTTTCGGCTGAAGAACAACCGGCCGCTGGCTGCTCTCCTTCTTGCGGGCGAATTTCGCTTCCGGAGAAAGCTTACGCACTTCATCCCCTCGCTGGACAGGTAGCCGAAGTACCTCAGACTGGTCGGGCGTGGGGAAAGAGGATGCGTGCGGAGTGACTCATGAAGGGCGTAATACTTGCGGGTGGGCTCGGAACGAGACTGTACCCCCTGACAAAAATCACGAATAAGCACCTCCTCCCCGTGTATAACAGGCCGATGATCACCTATCCGGTGGAATGCCTCGTCAATGCCGGGATCACGGAGATTCTCGTCGTGACGGGAGGAAACCACCCCGGCGATTTCCTGAGACTCCTGGGAAACGGCAAGGATTTCGGCGTAAAGAATATCAGCTACGCCTATCAGGAGGGTGAGGGAGGCATCGCCGACGCTCTCTCCCTGGCTGAGGCCCATGCAGCGTGCGGACCGGTCTGCGTGGTGTTGGGAGACAACTTAGTTGAAAGAAGTATTGTCGGCGCGGTTCAAGACTTTAAGAAACAGGGCAGCGGGGCCAGGATACTTCTCAAGGAGGTGCCCGACCCCCAGCGGTTCGGCGTCCCGGTCCTCGACGGCGACAAGGTGGTCCGCATCGTGGAGAAGCCTGCGAAACCGCCTTCCAGCTTTGCAGTAACCGGCATTTACATGTACGACTTCCAGGTGTTTGAATTTATCCAGACCCTTTCTCCATCGGAACGGGGAGAGCTGGAAATTACCGACGTGAACAATCTCTACATTAACCAGGGCACGATGACCTGGTCGATACTCGATGGCTGGTGGACCGATGCGGGAACGTTTGAGTCACTCCTGAGGGCTTCCAATCTGGTGGCGGAAGGAGGGGCCAACAAGGTTTGATTTCAATGCCGGATAAGAAGAAGTTCAAACAACCCGATACAACCGTCATAGAGGGCGTCGTCGTCCAACCTCTGCGAGTGATACCCGACGAGCGCGGCCGCCTGATGGAAATCATGAGAAGCGACGATCCGTTCTTCACGGGATTCGGTCAGGTGTACCTGTCCACGGTCTATCCCGGCGTGGTCAAAGCCTGGCATTACCACCGAACCCAGGCGGATCGCTTCACGTGCGTACGCGGCATGGTCAAGGCCGTTCTCTACGACGACCGGGAAGGATCTCCCACACGGGGACTCCTCAATGAGTTTCATGTGGGTGAGCACCGCCCTACCCTCATCGTTATCCCGCCTCTGGTCTACCACGGATGGAAATGCACGGGAGAGTACGAGGCGTACGTAATCAATGTCCCCTCAGAGCCCTACAACAGATCCGATCCCGATGAATTTCGCGTGGACCCCCACGATGGAGGAATACCGTACGATTGGTCGAGGAAGGACGGCTAACCTCGTCGGTTCACGAGAAGTGAGAAAGAGTTATCCTCCCATCCGACCAAAATTGTGCACGGGTGGAGACTCTCCATAGAATTGCGCGCCGCGGGCAATCGAGTGTTGTCCGGCCTCAGTGCAGTGATGGAGCGAATTCCCGAGACCGCCCGGGAGGGCGCAAGACGTGCGGGGATTGTTCCGCTGCCCATGTAATGAGACGTCGGAGCATGTCATTGCGGAGAATCTCACAATGAGGCAATCTCCGGGGCCGGATCAGTCGATCGAATTTGGACAACGGACGAATCAGGGAATGAATTTCTCTACACAGTTCTCAGACTTTTAGTGGAGGTTTCCGTGAAACTTCTTGTGACTGGAGGTTGCGGCTTCATCGGTTCGAATTTCATCATCTACATGCTGGAAACCCACCCCGATGCTGAAATAATCAATCTCGACCTCCTTACGTACGCGGGCAACCTGGAAAACCTCCAGGATGCAAAACCTTATGGCGCTCGGCATCGTTTCGTGAGGGGAGATATTACCGACCGGGACCTCGTCGGGTCTCTCATGGCCGAAAAACCCGACGGCGTGATCAACTTCGCGGCCGAGTCCCACGTGGATCGATCCATCATGGATGCATCGGCCTTCGTCAAGACCAATGTGCTGGGCACCCAGGTTCTTCTCGATGCCTGCCGCGAATTCGGCGTGCAGCGCTTCCTGCAGATCTCCACGGACGAGGTATACGGCTCCCTGGGACCCGAAGGCGCGTTCACCGAGGCCACTCCCCTGGCTCCCAACAGCCCCTATGCAGCGTCCAAGGCATCGGCCGACCTGCTGGTTCGCGCGTATCATAAAACCCACGGTATGGACACCGTCATCACGCGGTGCTCGAACAATTACGGCGCCTATCAATTCCCCGAGAAGCTCATTCCGCTCATGGTCACCAACGCGCTCCGGGACAAGGCGCTTCCGGTGTACGGCGACGGCATGAATGTCCGGGACTGGATACACGTGGACGACCATTGCGAGGCCATCGACCTTGTTTTTCGCAAAGGGGCTCCGGGACAAATCTACAATATCGGGAGCAACAGCGAATTTCACAATATCGACATCGTCCGATACATCCTCAAACGCCTGGACAAGCCCGAGTCACTCATCCGATTTGTGGACGACCGCCCCGGCCACGACCGCCGGTACGCAATGGACTCGACCAAATTGACCCGTGAGCTGAACTGGTCTTCCTCCGTCACGTTCGAAGAGGGGATGAATCGTACCATCAGTTGGTACATCGAGCATGAGTCATGGTGGACCCGTATCAAGACCGGTGAATATCTCACCTATTACGAAGAATGGTACGGCCGCCGCTGAGCGGATCGAGAGGTTTATCCATGGAGATCGCAAGGCGAAAGACTCGGCGAATTACGGTCGGCTCGGTCCCTGTGGGCGACGGCGCACCCATTGCCGTTCAATCCATGACCAACACGGATACCCGCGATGTGAAGGCCACGGTGCGGCAGGTGAGACGATTGGCAAGGGCGGGATGCGAGATTATTCGGATTGGGGTTCCGGACAGGGACGCTGCCCTCGCGCTGGGAAAAATACGGTCCTCCATCGAAATTCCGCTCATAGCGGACATCCATTTCGATCACCAATTAGCCCTGGAGGCACTCAGACAAGGTGTTGACGGCCTTCGACTCAATCCGGGCAACATCGGTTCCCAAAGTAAAGTCCGCGAAGTGACGAAGGCCGCTTCCGACATGAAGGTGCCCATCCGCATCGGGGTCAATTCGGGGTCGGTGGAAAAAAGGCTTCTCGAAAAGCACGGAGGCCCCACACCCGAGGCAATGGTGGAGAGCGCGCTCGGCCATGTGGCCATTCTGGAGCGGGAGCATTTCCACCTGATCAAGATTTCCCTCAAAGCGTCGGATGTGAGCAGAACCGTTGCCGCTTACCGTGCTTTGTCTCAACGGACGGACTACCCCCTCCACGTGGGAATCACGGAAGCGGGGACTCTGCTCCCCGGTGCGGTGAAATCCGCGATCGGGATAGGGCTCCTTCTTGCCGAAGGCATCGGCGACACCATTCGCGTCTCATTGACCGCGCCTCCGGAGAACGAGATTCGGGCGGCGTACGAAATACTTCGCGCCCTGGGCCTGCGCACCAGAGGGGTTGAAGTGATCTCCTGCCCCACCTGCTCCAGGACGGAGATAGACCTCATCGGGCTCGCCCTGAAAGTGGAAAAGGCCCTATCGGGAATGGTGACCCCTCTCAGGGTCGCCGTTATGGGATGCGTGGTCAACGGTCCCGGAGAGGCCCGAGAGGCGGACATCGGTATTGCCGGCGGCAAAGGGCGCGGTATCATTTTCAAGAAGGGTAAGAGTATCGGGACGTTCGACGAGAAGGATCTCCTTCCCGCTCTCTTGGCCGAGATAGATCGTATGGTGCTCGAAGCGGACCAAAGCGACCGACCCAAGCCCTGAGCCATTCTTTCGGGATATTTCCTTCTCGGCGTGGGGAACAGGTCCCCTTGATCCGCCTATCGTCGATCCCTTGTATTCCTGGTCCTCCTCCGCGGTCGGGTCTGCTCTTCCCGGTCATTCCTGCCCCTCACCTGCTCCTGCGGTCTTCTCGGCCGAGGGGGCCGTTTCACGTCTTCGATTGCTACGCCCAGCGAACCGCCCGGCACAACGGTGGTGGTGAGTCGGCCGTCGTTCATGACGGTTAACGTCACCTTGTCGCTACGGGAGAAGTCGTCCACGAGCTTCTTGAACCCGCTGACCCTGAAGCCCGTCTCGCCGCCGTACTCAACGATCATGTCTCCTTTGACCACTCCTGCGCGTTCGGCAAGGCTTCCCTTCTTCACTTCCGCCACACGGACGCCCGGAGACGTCTCCAGCTCTTGCAGGCGGGCCAGGAGAATACCCGCACTGGCCGTATCACCGATCTTCCGGAACCCCTGCAGAGCCTCGGTGTACAACTCCTTGCTCTTGTACCGTCTGTTTCTCTCCGCGTAGATCCCGGCCAGGGTGGCCTTGACCCGGGGAATCCACATGGGATCGTCGCGCTTTTCGTACACCTTGAGGGCCGATTCAAGGTCCGCGATGGCGTCGTCCCATTGCTGTTGCTGAGCCGCAAACATCGCCTGCCGGAAGAGTCTGATCCCATCTTCCTGGGTGGGCGGGAAAGCCGAGTCAGCGGCTTTCTTGGACGAGCCGCGTGCCTTGCCGTCACCACCGCCGGCCAGGATGCTCCCGCTTTCGTCGTCGTCCATAACCACCCGGAATCCCATGTTCCAAAAGTTCATCTCTGGACCGGAAAATCCTCTGAAGGCACATCGGCAGTCCGTCGGACTTGAGAACCAGTTGCCGCCCTTGTTGACCTTTGAAGTGCCGCGGCTCGGTCCCTGCGGGTCTTCCAGGGGCGAGCTTTCGTAGTAATTTCGGTCGTAATTGTCCTGAGCCCACTCCATGACGTTTCCGTCCATGTCGTACAAACCGAAACCGTTCGGGGGGTAGCTTCCCACCGGCGCCACATACTTGTACCCGTCATTTACCGTGGTCATACTCTCCGGGAGCTTCGGGTTTCCGTCCCCGAAATTTGCGTCTCCGTCTCCTGGAAGCCTATTGCCCCAGGGAAAACGAACCCAGGCCCGACCGCCTCTACAGGCCATCTCCCATTCCGCCTCCGTGGGGAGGCGATACGTGCGTTTCTCTTTACGGCTGAGCCATCGACAAAAGGCCTGGGCATCGTTCCACGATGCAAAAACTACCGGCTGGTTATCTTCGATGCGCCACGGGAGAGAGTCCCATTTCATCTTCTTGTCGGGCGACCAGCGGTATTCTTTGTCGTTCCAGATCATTCCGCCCTCACCCTTTTCAGCGTCGCTCTTGAAGCCGGTCTCACGGACGAACTCCCGAAACTGCCCGACAGTCACCTCGGTGGCTCCCATGTAAAACGATCTGGTAATGCGCACGGGATGCAGGGGCAACTCGTCCTGGAACCACTGCTTGTGGCCGTCCCTCCAGGTCTTCTTGAAGGTAAGCCGTATCCAGTCCATCTCTTGCTTCAAGCTCCCCATCATGTAATCGCCTGCAGGAATACGGACCAGCTTCATTCCAATGGAATTCGTGAAGCTCTTTTGCGCCGGAGGCCTACGGAGGGCTACTTCCAGACCTCGCAAGGATTTTTCCCATTGAGCACACTCCCTTACATCGGTGTCGGAGGACTCGCACTCCCGCATGAGCTGGTTTACAAGCTCGTGAGCCCGCTCGTAATCCCCCTCGAGGGCCAGTTCTCCGGCCTTTCGAATCTTCTCGGACCACTGCCCGCCTTGTGACGGCACGGGAGCCGCCGCGTCGGGCTTCTCCGGTGCCACAGCGAGGAGCTGCCTTATGTCCATGAGCGGGCGCGTGGCGCCGGAAGAGAGGGCCCACCGGGCGGATCGACGGTCTTCCGAGGCCGGGACGGAAGCCGAAGCCGCCGTTCCTGCAGGGTCGATATTTTTTGCCATAATATCAGTTGGATACCACAACGTCACGAGCCCCAGGAGTGCGCCGAAGATGACGGGAACGACCGGCCGAGCCCCCCGCTCGTTCCCGGTCGAAAGGGGGTCGTGAGACGGCGCATGATTGCAAGGTAACGACAACGTGGTTCCGGACTTACGTTTTCTTTTCATTTGGAAAAATTCCTTGACAAAGATCGAAATTGAGAGAATCCTAGCAGACAACCGGGGCGAGTCAAGGGGCTTTTCCACGGAGAAAAGTCGGGGCCTTATCGGAAGGGGCCGGCCGGAACAAAAAACATTGACAACTGTTGTGAATCGTGATAGCGATTAGGAAACACCGTATCTGACTTTGTCGTGGGAACAACTGTTTTCGATTAAGAGAACAGACAAGCGGAAAATTTTATTCCATGAGGAGGTATTTGTTTCAATGAAAAGGTTTGCAATGACTCTTGCAGTCCTCGGTATGGTTATGCTGTTCGCATCCTTCGCTATGGGCTTCTATGCTTGGGCGCCCTATGCGGGATGGGGTGGTGGATCTGCCAGCAGTTCTTCCTCCAGCGGATGGTATGGAAGCTCGTCCAGCAGTGGTTACTGGCCTGCCAGTTCTTCCAGCAGCAGCAGCGGCTATACCACCGGTTGTGTGCCCGCTTCCAGCAGCAGTGGCTACACCTATTGCTGTGCGCCTGCTTCCAGCAGCAGCAGTGGCTACACCTATGGCTGTGCGCCTGCTTCCAGCAGCAGCAGCGGTTACTGGCCTGCCAGCTCTTCCAGCAGCGGCTACTATCCTGCGAGCAGCTCATCCAGCGGCTGGTTCTAATACCGAGTCGAGCGTTTGGATCGCTTGAAAAAGCAATAGACGAAGTAGCGAGGCGATCGGCCTTCGGGCGGATCGTCTCGTCGCTTTCTCAGCCCCCGGTAATGGTGCGCATGCAGAGATCAATCACCTCCATCTTTCCACGTAGCTCACTCCTTTACGTCACCCTCTTCAGCCTCCTGATTCTTTCTTGCGGCGGCCCGGCAACCACGGAACAGAAGAACGACGAGTCAAGTCGACTTGCAGGAACCTGGACTCTGAAGACTCGCATCAAGGACGGCGTCGGGAGCCCCGTGACCCAGCGGCTCATGAGGCTGGTTCTGAAAGAGAACGGCACCTTTCATGCGGATTACAAAGGCGAGGAGTCTCAGCGGTGGATAAGAGCGGGACAAGGGGGCTTCTCATACAATCCTCCTCTTCTGCAATTCTACTGGGATAAAGGCCCGGTGGTGACGCTTCTCGTGGTGGAGGCGGAGCCCGCCAGGCTTCTCGTTCACCATGGCCGCAACCTGGTCCCGCTTAAGAATCAAGAGCCCGACGAAGTGTTCGTCGGTGAAACCCCGCAAAAAGGTCCTACGCGCAAACCGGCCTGAGAGTTCTCTTCAAGAACGTCTCCTTGATGGACTTCGCCGCGCTATGAGGCCGAGCCTACGCCGGATCCTCTTCCACACCGATATGAGCTAGCCCGAGGATAACTCATCCTGATGCGCTGATGAGATCGTAACCACAGCCAAGTGCGGCATTTCGTATATACGGTGCCGTTCCTGAGCCCAATGCCTTATACCGAATCAGCGACCGACCCCCGTGGTTGCGATCGGCTCAATGACCGGCAGTGCCGGCACATGAATGCGCGACCGTATCGAGGGATATCTCAGTTGGTAGGACTCCCGCGGGCGGGGTCTCTGGGGAGCAGCGTCAACCGTTCTCCGGAGATCTGCCCGCGGCCGTTTGTGGGGTTGTGGGTCTTGAGAAGCGCGGTCAGACCTGCCCGCGGCCGGCAAGATTGATTAATCCTCCGGCAACGAGAATCCGGCGCTCCCTGTCGGTGGCTTCCAATCTCAGGGGTATGGTTTCACCGGTAGCAAGAACCGTAGCGGTGAGATCCTCTTTTCCCTGTTCCACGGCACTTCGCACTCCCTCCATCCGTATCCGTTCTCCCTGCTTCAGTGAATCGTAATCCTTGGGGTCTTTCAAGGTCAGCGGGAGTATGCCGAAGTTGATGAGGTTTGCCTTGTGTATTCTCGCGAAGCTCTTGGCGAGCTTAACCCGTACACCCAGGTACCTGGGTGCGATTGCCGCGTGCTCCCGGGAAGAGCCCTGACCGTAGTTTTCTCCGCCCACTACGAAGCCCTGGCCGGCCTGCTTGGCCCGAACATGGAAATCAGGGTCCAGGTTGGCGAAGACAAACTCACTGATTGCTTCGATATTGCTTCTCAGGGGCAGAACCTTACTCCCCGCCGGCATAATGTGGTCGGTGGTGATGTTGTCTCCTATCTTGAGAATCACTATCCCTTCAAGGACCTCCTCCAGCGGGCCGAATCTCGGAAACGGCTTGACGTTGGGGCCCATGATGATTTCAACGTTTGAGGAATCTTCCGGGGGAAGCACCAAATTCTCGTCGTTAATCTTGTACTTGGCCGGATTGGACACCGCAGGGTACTCACCGAGTTTTCTCGGGTCGGTAATCTTTCCGAAAATCGCGGCAGCCACCGCTGTCTCGGGAGAACAAAGGTAAACCTGATCCGGATTGGTTCCGCTCCTGCCCGGAAAGTTCCGGGGAAAGGTCCGCAAGGAGACGGTCCCTGTCGCAGGCGCTTGCCCCATTCCGATGCACCCGAGGCAGCCTGACTGATGGATACGGGCACCGGCGAGAATGAGATTCATCACCCCTCCGGCATCGGCAACGTTGAGCAAGACCTGGCTGCTTCCGGGGTTGATCTCGAAACTGACGTCCGGGTTACAATGTCGCCCCTCAACCGCCTTGGCGGTCGTCATCAGGTCCCTGAAAGAAGAATTCACCGAAGAGCCGACGATCACCTGGGCAACCTCAATCCCCTCAACTTCCGAGACAGGTTTTACGTTGTCCGGCGAGCTGGGGCACGCGATGAGAGGTTCGATCTTGTCCAGGTCTATCTCGATCACTTCGGCGTAGTGAGCGTCCTTGTCCGGGAGGATTTCCGTCCAGACATCTCCTCTGCCCTGACTCTCCAGAAATTCCTTTGTCCTGGAATCAGAGGGAAACATGCTGGATGTGGCCCCCAGTTCCGCTCCCATGTTGCCGATGGTCCCGCGATCCGTTGCCGAAAGGGTCTCCACTCCCGGGCCGAAATACTCATAAATCTTGCCGACCCCGCCCTTGACGGTGAGACGCCGAAGCATCTCCAATATCACGTCCTTTCCCGAAACCCACGGCTGCAATCTCCCGGTCAGCCTGACACCGACGATTTTCGGCATGGTCAGAAAGAACGGTTGTCCGGCCATTGCCATGGCAACATCCAGGCCGCCGGCTCCTATAGCGAGCATGGACATGCCTGCGTTGGTCGGGGTGTGGCTGTCGGAGCCCAAGAGGGTTTTCCCGGGAACGCTGAATCGTTCCAGATGAACCTGATGAGAAATACCGTTTCCCGGTCTGCTGAAAATCACTCCGAACTTCGCGGCTGCGCTCCGGAGAAACCGATGGTCGTCGGCGTTCTTAAAATCGGCCTGCAGGAGGTTGTGATCCACGTACGCGACCGAGACTTCGGTTTTCACCTTCGGAAGACCCATGGCCATGAACTCGAGGAAAACCATGGTTCCCGTGGCATCCTGCTGCAGGGTATGGTCTATCTTGATGGCAATCTCTTCACCGGCCTCCATCTTCCCCTGCACCAAATGACTTTCGATAATCTTTTCGGCAACGGTTTTTCCCATTTTTCATTCCTCCGTTTATGAAACCGGCGTAACTAAGGTTGATTTTCATGAATTCACTAACGGTATGCAACATTCACCGGACGCAGGCTCACATTTCCGTCGGTAAGCGGCGCCGGAGCTATTGTTCTCTTATCGGAACCAATTCCTTCAGCAATATGTCTACAATTAATCCCGCCGATTATCGGCTCTGTACTCACAATCTTTGTATGATTCCCTGAGCTTTCAATGGACATGGTTCGTACAACCACAATAAGGCTCGTCCTCCCACCGAAGCGCTCTTCGACCGACGGGCCGTCAGAACCCCAACAGAGGGCCCCACTGGCGGACGGTATTCCTCACCATGGGCTCCGCTCCGCCCTTCACGATCCGATTGTGGCAAGGGAGGAGTATGTCAACCCGCAAATCGGCAATGATATCCAGCGACTGTTTCAATGCCGCAGGATCCGCGGAAACGAGGTCGTATCGTCCGATGGCTCCATCCGCATAGATCGTGTCACCGGACATTAAGAGCCTGTGCTCGTCACTGAAGAGACCGATACTTCCCGCACTATGACCCGGCAGGTGAATAACCCGAAACGTCATCCCTCCGAGAGTGAGCACCTCTCCTCCTTCAAGCTTCCGGTGAACCTTGATCTTGAAGTAGTCTTTATCCAGGGAGTGCTGCTCACGGATCATGGATTCAAACATGCTGCTGCCGTACACGATGCTATCGTCCCCGCGTTCGAGATGTCCGGCCTCCGCCTCATGCACCCACACCTCCAACTCGGGTATGGCTTCGAGGATTTCGGGCAAACAGCCGATATGATCGAGATGGGTGTGGGTCATGATGACACGCTTAATGTCTTTCAGCGAGCCCGTGCCGCGTTCGAGCTCCTCCAGTTTGTATTTGCCCATGCCCATGAGTCCGCAGTCCACTATGGTGAAATCTTTGGAATCCGGCTTACCTATGACATAGACGTGAGAATCGGGCAGAAATCTGTCGCGTCCCGGTATCCAATTCACGCCTTCAATTACGTTCTCTATCATTCCGGCACCTCTATATTCGGTTGTCCCTCGATCAAGCTTTCGGTCACCGTACAAGGCTTCCGATCCTATCAGGCACTCTCGCCGCCCCGAACGGTCCCGACCACCGGGCTCCTCGCCCCGCGGTCACCTCCCGGCCCCGCACGATCCTCCAAAGATCCAGCCCCAGTCATCCTCCGGCAGCAGGTTCCGCTTGATCTGGTCGGTGTAGGAAGCCATGATTATCCATTCTCCCTTCCCATAAGCCACCGGTTCGGGCCGACCGGGATCGTCCATGCAGAGAATGGCGCCCTCGGCCACAAAGAATCGAGGAGACCGAGGATTCCCGCGAATTCCCGCCGGTCTCCCTACAAAGAGAAGCTTTTCCCGCCTCAGGACCGGTCGGAGGAGCGTGAGCTCCAACCTGACCGAAAGACCTGCGGTACCTGTCCGCATGAAACCGCCCCATGCGGTGTTCTCGTCAAATATGGATATGAGCACTGCCGGATGCAATTCCTCTGGGCCGATGAGGAACGCTGCGGCCCTGTCCATATCTTCAGAGGCAAATCCCCAGCCGGTTGTTACGGCCATATCCCCATCTTCGCCGGGGTGAAATCTGAATTCTCGCTCAAGACCGGTGACCGACCGATGATGCCCGCATACAAAACAGTTCCGGTAGTAGGGCAGCGGCCGGTGCTCCGTCAAGGGCACACCGGGATAGACGGCGGGATCCACGAGACCCGATGACGGAGATATATCGGCTCTGAGATAGGGTTTCTTGTCTCCATGCTTGGTGATGTATGCGGCAACCGCGGGTTCACGCTCGTCCTTGCCCAATTCCACGGTGAATGTCGCCCCGTCTCCGATACTGATCCCCGATCCTCCGAACCTGAACCGGACATCCACAGGATATCGGGGCATCCCCAGCCGTCGCCACGCGTCAAGACACAACCCCATGGGCAATCCTCCATGAGGTATGCCGATGAATCCTTCGTGATGGGGTTGGAACGTCAGCTCGCCGTCGAACCTGTTCGTCGAGGTCTCGAGGGAAGCCACGGGAAGGAACGACGCATCACCGGTCAAGAACGAATGAGGGTTGTAATCGAAAAACATACAAGACTCCGAAGTTGCCGCGGCCGGTGTGCTCACCAAGGTCGCGGGGCCTACATCAGCCGAGATCCGGAGCCGCAAGGTGACGCGGCACCATCGATCTCTCAGTCGACGATCGAGCAGTCGAAAACGGAACGCGGCTCGGGAGAGCCGCCGTTCCTGTTTAACAGGCGTAAAACACGATCAGCGGTCGATGTAAAGGGAAACCGCCTCTCCGCCTCCGAGGCAAAGAGACGCCATGCCTGTCCTGGCGTTCCTGTTTTTCATGGCATAGATAAGCGTAGTCAAAACTCGCGCTCCGCTGGCTCCGATGGGGTGCCCCAATGCCACGGACCCGCCGTTGACGTTGCACCGATCCTGATCCAACCCGAGCTCCCGAATTACTCCGACGGTCGAGCCGGAAAACGCCTCGTTCACTTCCATGAGGTCGATGGAGCGGAAATCCACCCCCTCTTTCCTTGCTGCCTTGGGGATTGAGAGAATGGGAGCCATGAGAACGTACTTCATGTCCATGCCGGCTGAGGCCTGGGCCCCCACTCGGGCCAGAACCTCGAGTCCCCGCACCCGGGCCGCCTCTTCCGACATCACGCAAATAGCGCTCGCACCGTCTGAAATGATCGATGCGTTGCCGGCGGTCGCGAAGCCGTTCTTCTGAAAGGCCGGCTTCATTTTGCTCAAGGCATCGTACGACGTCTCTCTGGGGCATTCATCGGTGTCAAAGATTTTCGGATCGCCTTTCTTCCGGGGGATTGCCACCGGCATGATCTCTTCCTTGAAGCGACCGCTCGAAATCGATTCGAGAGCCCTCTCATAGCTCAAGGCCGCATATCGGTCCTGATCTTCCCGGGAGACGTTGTACTTCTCGCTGCATAGGTCGTTGCTGATCCCCATGTGAAAGTCGTTGACGATGTCCCACAGCCCGTCGTGCACCATGGAGTCGATGAGGACGCCGTCTCCCATGCGGTATCCCGACCGGGCCTTCTCCAGATAGTACGGAGCGGCACTCATGTTCTCCATGCCTCCGGCGATGACCACCTCCGCGTCGCCGAGCTGCACGGCCTGAGCCGCCAACATGACCGCCTTGAGCCCCGATCCGCACACCTTGTTCACGGTGAAGCACTGGGCCTCGAAGGGAAGGCCTCCCAAGAGAGAGGCCTGTCGAGCCGGATTTTGACCGTAACCGCACGGAAGGACCTGGCCCATGATGACCTCGTCCACGTCGGTCTTGTCAATACCGGCCCTCTTCACTGCTTCCTCGATAACCAGCCCCCCCATTTTCGTCGCTCCGATACCGGTAAGGGTACCGTTGAACGAGCCCAGGGGCGTACGACATGCACTGACGATGACTGCCTCACGTTTGACGCTCATCCGCACTCCTCTCTCAAAATATGGATGGCAACGACGGTTCCCCACCGACGGCCGGGGAAAACGCCATAGCCTTGGGCAAGGGCGACCGGGCGGTCCGCCCGATTCCGGTCGTCACAGATATCGCTCGGTCAGGATTTCCGCAATCTGTACGGCGTTGAGAGCGGCACCCTTGAGGATATTGTCAGAGACCACCCACAAGTTCAAGCCGTTCTCTATACTTTCGTCTTCCCGAATACGGCCCACGAGCGTGTCATATTCACCGGCGGCCAGGGCGGTGAGGGGATACGCCTTTTGAGCCGGATCGTCCAGGAGCTTCACGCCCGGTGCCTTGGCCAGGAGCTCCTTGGCCCTTTTCGCGGTGATCTTTTTCTCCGTTTCCACGTTGACGGACTCGGAATGTCCGAAAAAGGTCGGAACCCTTACCGTGGTGGCGGTGACTCGGATCGAGGGGTCCATTATCTTCTGGGTTTCCCAGACCATTTTCATTTCTTCCTTGGTGTAGTCATTTTCGAGGAAGACGTCGATCTGAGGGAGACATTCATAGGCTATCCGGTGAGGATATACCTTGGTCTCCATGACCCTGAACGGTCTGATGGCTGCGTGGAGCTTGTCCAGCCCGTCGTCTTTGGTCCAATTGACGGCCGAAGCGATCTCCCTGGACTGGAAAAGCATCTCCTCCACCGCATCCTTGCCCGTCCCCGAGACGGACTGATACGTCGAGACCACCACCCGCTTGATAGTACCTTCATCATGGAGCGGCTTGAGGGCCAACATCATCTGAATGGTGGAACAGTTGGGATTGGCTATAATGTTCTTGGCCGTGTACCCTGCGATGGCATCGGGATTGACTTCCGGAACCACCAACGGGACATCGGGGTCCATGCGAAAGTGAGCGGTATTGTCGATGACGACACAGCCGGCGGCTCCGGCTACGGGGGCGAACTTGGCGCTGATCGAACCTCCTGCGGAAAAGAGTCCTATATCAACACCCTCGAAAGAAGACTCGGTCAATTCTTGAACCGGATAGGTTTCGCCTTTGAACTTGAGGATTTTTCCCGCGGACCTCTCGGAAGCAAGCAGCACAATCTCTCGTACGGGAAATGAACGACGTTCGAGCACGTCGATCATCATATTCCCCACGGCTCCGGTCGCGCCGACAACGGCAACTCTGTAACCTTTCTTTTTCATAGCCGATCCTTTTCTCATCTCAAGGCATTGGGGAGGCGGGCCGGTTCGTCTCAAGAGACGGGGGCATCCTGCTCCCGACTGTTCGCCGCACACGCGAACTTTTTAGCATACTTCATGATCTTATCCGTTGCAAGATCCTGTTTGCGGCGACAGCAACGAAGAGTCTGATGATTTGGATTGCGGTGAAGTTGAAGGGTTGAAAAGAGTTGAGGGACTCGGAGGTATAGGGGACAGAGGTGTCCTTATGCGATGGATTGGCCATCGATTGTGCTGCCTTTTAGTGGTGTG
>JBGSJS010000079.1:0-81030 GCA_041741735.1 Desulfomonilaceae bacterium
CTTGAGGTAGAATTCTCTCATGATGTGGAGGAGGTTGTAAGCCAATACACCCATGAGCAACCGAGCTTGGTTGGCGGCAAATCGATGGCAACTGGTCTTATCCCAGCGAAGCGTGATCTTGCCTTCCTTGATTCGGTTCTCAACATCGCCGCGTCCGTTGTACACCTTCACCACCTTCCCGGCAGGGAGCTTGGAATTGGTCACGATGAACCCGATCCGTGGAAAGAGCTCTCCAATGTACCACTCGATCTTGGCCACCACCCTGCGCTCTCTGTCCCACGTCTTTGCCTGGTACCGGAGATCAACCAGCCTGATCTGAATCCCGCTCTTGGGTGGTCGACCCACAGGGCGGGTCAGGTACGGGTCGATGAGTCTCTTCAACACCGCATTGGCTGGAAGCCTGATGAAGTACGTGACCCGCTCAGCCTCGCAATACTCGTACACCTCAGGCTGAGCAAACGCCGCGTCACCCCGAAGCCGGAATAGCACGAACCGTGACCTGTAGCTCTTCACGATGGGGTCGAGGAGCTCGAGAATCCCGTCCGCTGAATGAACGTTACCCGGTCTGAGCTTGCCCCCCAGACAGTCTCCGTCGCTCGTGAACGCGAAGATCGGTTGAAAGCAATTCTTCCCAAAATGGCCGTTGAAGGCCACATTCTCTTGATCCGCTGCGCCGGCACGATCCGGCTGCGTCAGCATTTCCAAGCTTCTGCATTTGTAATAGACCTGATTGCGACGGATTCTTGGCCGGCAACGGGTTTGAGGATCGCGGCGCCCCATATGGAATGGCTCGGTGACGCTCAAAGCGGAACCGGAAGACTTGGTCGGGAGCCGGAACGGAATTTTCCGGAAATATCGGGTTCCCCCACCGGATGGACCGAGCCGATCTGTCCCAATAATGCAGTCGAAGGCTCATTGGCGTTCAACTCAAAGAATTCCGCGAGTTTCAATAGGCGGTGCTATTGCTTACTCTACGGTTCCCTTCAAAGGTTCGTGTCCTCACCTGTTTGAATCAGGTGGTCCGCCCCAATGAAGGCTAAAGCTTCCTTCACGTAACGGCCGCAAGGGCCGTTTCTTGGGCTGCTCGTCGGCATGACGGGAAAAAAGCGGTACGGCGAAAAAACTTCTTGACAGGTTGTGCACCTTGGTCCATTATTGCAATTGATAATCGTTAGCATTTGGCCGGTGAGCATGGAACCTAAACAGACGAGACGGATGACCAAGCAGCGTCAGGTGATTTTGGAGGAATTGAGGAAACTCTACTCCCATCCCACGGTTGATGAGCTGCACCAGATTGTCCGCAAACGGTTGCCGAAGATCAGCATAGCCACGGTTTACAGAAATCTCGAAATTCTCTGCGAAGAGGGATTAGCTCAAAAAATGGACACCCCGGGGACTCAGAGGCGCTTCGACGGCAATGTTCGAAATCACTATCATATCCGCTGTTGTTCGTGCGGGCGAGTTGACGATGTGGATCTCGAGCCCATCCCCATGATCGAAGAGGCCATAAAGGAGCGCTGCGATTACGCGGTGATGTCCCATCGGTTGGAGTTCATAGGAATCTGCTCTCAATGTGCGGAGGAAGAGCGGCAGGGGCTGGCAAGTTGAATCGCCGGAGAGATACAGGTGATGCAGGCTATAGAGGAGCACTATGAAAATTACGGGAAACCAAGCGAGCCCTGGAGTCGTCAGGATGCTCGCGGATGTGCTCCTGAGCTCCGCTATCGGGTCTGCCATAAGTCGCAGGCAGGCGTTCCTACTCTTGGAATAACAGCGCCGATCTCCGGTCACAATGTTGTCGAAGGCTCATTGGCCTTCAACTCGAAGAATGCCGCGAATTTCAACGAGCGGCACTATGGCAGAGATCGGGTTGCGGGGGGTTCCTGCAGTCGGTCTCATTGATAGAGGCGGGCTTGCGGTCGGGTGTTGGAAACCGGCAGCGGGCCTCTCCGGAAAGCTCGGTTCAGATGGGGGCCCGCCGGCATTCTGGGGAAACCGATTGCGATGGGTTGAGCAGGATTCGGAGGCGGTGTCCCCTCTTTCTCCCACCGCCCGCACGTCTATGAGGCAGTGGAGTGAAATAATATCAGGAGGCAAAACATCATGGCAAAGCCGGAAGAGATGTGGCAGTGCCAAACCGTTAACTGTGGGTATATCTATGATCCGGACAGAGGGGATCGAAAGGGAAAGATTCCCAAAGGGACAAGCTTTGACGACCTGTCCGCTGACTGGAAATGTCCTATTTGCGGAGCGGGAAAAAAGATGTTCAAACCGCTGGCCGGACCGGGATCGGCCATGGAACAGAGCTCTTGAGGCCCTGTTGCCGACTGTCGATCATGTCGTGATCCGCTGAGGATACACCACCTGAAGGACCGACGACATCCCGAGGTCGGAGAAGACCGGAAGGTTCCCATGCAGCGCCATATGTGCGCAATATGCGGTTACAATTACGTTCCCCATGATGGAGATCCCGACAACAACATCGAGGCGGGAACGCCGTTTGAAAAGGTGCCGCATCAATGGGTGTGTCCCGTGTGCGGGGCCGACAAATCCAACTTCGTTCCCCTGTGAGGGGATGCGACCACCGAAAGGAGAATCGAGCTCATGTCAAAGACGAAAGAGTGTTTGCAGGCTGCCTTTGCAGGAGAATCTCAGGCTAACCGCAAGTATCTGGCATTTTCCACCAAAGCCGAGAAGGAAGGATTTCCGGGAATTGCAAAGCTTTTCAAGGCCGCGGCCGACGCGGAGACAATCCATGCCCACAACCATCTGGATGTGTTGGGCGGCGTGCAATCCACCCTCGATAACCTCAAAGAGGCCTACGACGGCGAACATCACGAATTTTCAAGCATGTATCCCGAGTTCTTGGCCACATCCAAGGCCGAGAAGGAAGGCGCTGCGACAAAGAGCTTTCACTGGGCCAACGAAGTGGAAAAGGTGCACGGCGATCTCTATCAGCAGGCCATCAAATCTCTGGAAGGCGGCTCGGACCTCCCGGTGAAGGATTATTACATCTGCTGCAAATGCGGTTACACAATCGGCGACAAAGCGCCGGACAAGTGCCCGGTCTGCGGCGCCTCCGCGGAGAGTTTCTTCAAAGCGGACTGATGCCAATGGCCGACTACCAAAACAGGGGGTTCTCACGGGTGCACTGCGAGCTTGAGGCTGCGGTGCACCTGAGCACCTCCGGGTAGGCCTACCGACATGAGACAAAGCAATCATGCGGAGACGGCCGCCACCGGGCCGCGGCCGATCGGTCAACCGACGGTACAGCGTACCCCCGGACCGGAAAGGCTCCATCAATTCGAGAAAGGAGATCGATCGGCATGCAGATCAACATAGACAAGAATCTTGTTGAATTCACTCCTGAAAACGCGGAAGAGACCGCCAAGTTGCAGGGACTTTGGCGTCTCATGGTGGACTGTGCACGTTTTAACAAGAAGATGGTTCCCGTGGGAGAGTACATTCCTCAGCAGAGCACGTTTGCCCGATTTGCCATCGAGGGAATGCAGGTTGCCGGAACGACCGATTATCCCGAGGTGAACGTTGACCGAGATTGCCGCTGCTATTGTCAGACCTGCAACAAATACGTCATGCTCAAAAAGGGTGAGAGAATCCCTCCATGCTGCGGCAAGCTCATGGAAGTTCTGGACTGAGAGCCTTCCGTCATCCTCCGTGCAATCCCGAGAGCCCCTGTCGATGTTGAAGGGGCTTTTCGGGGCGCCCGTCATTGTCGCGATCTCGGTAACATGGCCGTCAAGCTCGTCCAAAGATATCGAAGAAAGAGACGGTTTGTCCCGTAATAGTCGTCACCGTGGGGATTCTTCTCCAAGAGGCCGCAGGCCGCCTGATACTCTATGACTTCTCTCCAGTCGTTCCTCATTCTTGCCGGAAAATCTTCCACTCTCTGCAACTTGACCGGCCCCGGGTCTTTTTGGGCGACCTCTTCCTCGTTTCTATTGTGCCTGTCGTAGAGCGCGGACACGTCCATCAGGTCCGGATACGTCTCCACGAAGACGTGCGGGGGCGGTATGAAGGGACTTGGAAGCGGATTGTTATTGGTGTTGATCTTCGCTCCATTCTCCAGGAGCGTTTGAAACTCCACGTACCGAGCGGGCTCGGACAAACCCGGCGCCATGATTTCGGATATCAGTGCCGTGTGCCTGCCGCGGGAGGATGCCATCAAACGATAGAATCCCTCGTGGGGTATCTCGGGCATGGTGAAATCCAATTGCGAAGAAAAACCTAACGACTCGAGACTCTTTGTGGCTGCTTCCACATAGCTGCTCGCGCCGTCCGGCAATGCACCCATCGGCACTACCGTCACCTGCGCGGGCATGCGGACCCCCCGGGAAATGGCTCTGCCGAGAACTGCCCCTACCAAGATTACCGCGGCGACGGCCAACATCAGCGTGGTGTTCAAGAGCGTGGAAAGAGTTACCAGGAGCGTCCGGACAAGCGGATGGGCCATGCTTGACTCGGCGGGCGACTCTCCCGGAGTTTGCCCCTCCTCGAGTGCGGACGTCCCCGGGATTTCCCGTGTAATCTCCGCGTTACCTATTCCATCGATGGATGGTTGGAGGCTGTCGGGCTTCACGTTGAGCCAAATCCCTACTGCGACGAGGATTCCGACGCAGAGGGGGATCAGCGATTTCCATGCCTGATTCATCGGTTAGCGGCCTCCCTTCGGGCCGAAACGCCGAGGCTCACGTTTCCTCTCCCCACGCCTTGCGGCTCTTGGCTATTCTCTTTCTCACGCCTTGCCACGCGCTCGCCGTCAGGAAAGAGCCTGACCAGCTCTCAAGCATCCGGCGGTACATTTCGGCAGGGACGGCCAGAGTCAGTTCGTCGGTTTTGAGATACCGGCGCTCGGAAGGGTCCCACCCTCCCAGGACGGCCCTCATCTTTCCCTGCTCCATGTACTTGATCGGCCAGGTCACGATATTCGAGCACCCTGCCCCAAAGGGAGAAGCCACTGCCTCAAGATCTCCGGAAACGAACCGCACGAGCTGATGGAGCCCGCACATTTGCTCCGGCCGTGCGAAGAAGACGACAACTTCCGGTTGCTCGGCCTCCGTCAAGAGAGAAACGGGTTTGAGCACGCAGAATCGTTTCGGGGCCGGTCGCGGATCCATATCGCGAAAGAATTCATGGGCCTTCTCCACCGAATCGAAGTAGAGCTCCCCCTCCATCACGTTTGGGATGCCGGTTGATACGTAATGGGCTATCACGTCCAGTTGGGGCTTGTTGAACCCCAGGTAGAAGGCTCCCCCTAAACAACCGAACCGATCGCGTGCGAAATAGGCCGCGGTTCTCTTGTGACGAGCAATCCAGATTTGGCCGATGACACAGGAGAAATTAGCCCAGAGGTTCCCGAAATCCACTTCCCCTCGGGCTTCCTCTTCCGCGGTGGGTAGCCGACCGGGTTTCGGCGCGGTGCCTTCCGTGGGCTCCTCATCCGTGTAGAACAGGGCCATGGGCTCTTCCGCGTCACCGAGGACCTCCAGAAACGCTCCGAGATCTTCCGATTGATGTGGGCTCATCTCTTTCCCTCTCCTCTTTTTCTATCTTATCCAATTGGGGCGCTGTTTCATCCATTCGTTCACCGTTTTACGAAGCCAATCTTCCAGTCCCGGAACAATATAGAATCTCGGTTGGAGCAAGTCGTCGTCAGCGGACACAACTCCCTGTGCGACGGCTGTTTCTGCCAGCCGCGTGTATGGATAGATCCGAATTCCGATGTTTATCTTTACCATGTCCAGGTGGAGAGAATCCGCAAACTCCAGGCTTGCCGACGCGGTTTGCTTCGTTTCTCCCGGACCGCCGAGCAACAAAAAGCCCATTCTTCCGATCCCGTGATCCGCCAACAACCGACTGTGCCTGCGGACATCGCCGGCTGTGAACTTCTTGTTCATCCCGTAAAGGATTTCATCCGCTCCGCTCTCAAACCCGAGGCTCACCTCTTTGCATCCGGCCTGCGCCATGGCCTTGGCAAGCTCTTCGTCCATGCCTCGCGGGTAAAGTATGCATCGCCACTCAATGCCGAGGCAAGCTTCGGATATGCGTGAGCAGAGCTCCTTGGCATACGACGGAGGAAGGTTGAAAGTGTTGTCCACGAAATAGTAGCGCCGAAACCCTTCTTTCACCCATTGCTCCAGCCATCGAATCACCGCGGCCGGAGAGCGTTTTCGCAGGAGAGGGCCCTCTATGGTGGCAGTGGAGCAGTAGGAGCACTTCATGGGGCATCCACGTCTGGTCTGCACGGGTAGCCGGAAGTCAGGGTCGAGCCTTCCGGAGGGGGCCAAAATTTGCGGACCGGGGAGCGGAAAGGAATCCAGATCGTGTACAAAGGACCGTTCCGCACGAGCCGTCGAACCGGTTACAAAGACTCCGGGAATCGTTGAAACATCCTCACCTCTTTCCAGATGCTCCAAGAGACGGACAAAGGCCGCTTCGCCCTCACCCTGAATGCCCATGTCCGCGCCCAGATAATGCAGTGCCGCTTCAGGGAACATACTGTACCCCGCGCCGCCGAGAATCACCGGCGCGTCCGAAAACTCTTTGCACCGGGAGACTACCGTCCCGACTTCGTCGAGCATGAAAACGGGCGAGTCCATTCGCTGGTCGTCAATGTTCCTCACCGAAATCCCCACCACTTGCGGCCGGAACAAGCGATACGCCTCCGCCAACGCTGCGAAAGGGTCGGGCTCCGAGATCAGATCCAGCACACGAACCTCATGGCCCGCTGCCTCCGCGGCCGCGGCTACGCAAGCCAAACCGAGGGGCCATGACCGCATATTGATCTCTTCTCGGTTGGGAGAGATGAGGAGCGCTCTCATTGCGGGTACCTCGTGGGTGGATATGTACCACCTTCATAGTAGCGTGAAAAGGGTTTTTCCGATGAGATAGCTTCTCTTTGCTCCGTTTCTCCCGTCCACCTGCGTCCATACTGAGCAATTCCCGCTGGCCGCCGCGCCAAGGTTTCGGATGCGGGCTCGATTGCTCCTTTGATCCGGCGCACATCGGATTATTCCGGAACAGCCGGACGTCCCGCATGAGACCACATCTTCGGGATTGAGTTGACCGCCGAACGAGTGACGGGTTATTTTGAATTTCGGGTTGCGACCTCGGAAAGACTGCGGCCGGAACCACCCCGCCTTCGGCAGGAGTCAACCGGCGGGCTCGCGGTCCAATCCAGGTCGGCTCCCGTTGCCGCCGGCCCCTACAGCAGCGGAGAGGCTTCATTGCTCCGCTTCGTGCTCATGCAGTGGAAACCGGTCTTGCGGGGAACATGCCTCTCCCCGCGGCCGATCCCCCTTGGCGACTTCTCGCGGACAAGGATGCATTCAATGATTTCCAGATTCCCTCTCATCGCCGCAGTAATCGCCGTAGCACTACTGCATAGCTCTGAAGTCTGGGCTCGCTATGCCATCGGACTGGCCCTGCCGTCTTCAGAGCAGGGGACGCGGTCCCGTTTTGTGGGACAAATTGAAGGGGCATTACGGGTTTTTCAGGAGCAGCTCCGTGGGGAGGTAGGCCGTGAACTGGCCCTGGAGTTTGGAGTCGACCCTCCGGAGATCGTTTTCGTCACAAAGGAATGCCCGCCCAAAGATGCGGAGTGTGCCGTCGAGACCGCCAAGGAGTTTGTGGATTCCCATTGCGTTGCCGTGGTCGGGCATACCTATTCCGGTCCTGCACTGGCAGCAGGCAAGGTCTACGACCGACACGAGATGGTCATGATCACCCCAACTGCCACTCACCGGGAGATTGCCAGGGTCTCTAATAGAGTTTTTCGGTTGACCTTTGACGATCAATGGCAGGGAGCCGTCATCGCCGCATATGTATTCAAGATGATGGAGCGGGCCAAGGTGGCCGTCCTGTACGAGCGCAGCGCCTATGGGCTCGGATTGCTCGAAAGCTTCAAAAAGCAGGCACATTCCCTCGGATTTCAGCCGGTCGCAGAAATTGAGGTACACACCGCATTGGACGGCAAAATCACCGGAGAGCCTGAAGGGCTGACCGCGACATTGGCTTCCGCGGACGCGGTGGTCCTCTTCACCGGCAAGGATGCGGGACTCGCCCTGTTCGGACTGATCAGGGCCAATTCACCCCACATACCGATGATAGGCTCGGACAATCTGCTCTGGTCTTCATTCGCTCGGGATATCGACAGAGAGGTTCAGCGCCTGAGACTCAAAGACGCGCACCTTTTGGTTGCGAGTCCGTTCTTCTATGAGCTTGCTCCCATAAAAGCCCATGAGTTCAAGAGGTTGTACGAACGGCGTTTCGCCGGGGCCGAATCATCTTCGGCGCAGGCTCACGGGTCTCAGAAGGAGTCGGAAATGGGTCTCGCTCCTTTTCCCGCGCTCTTCGTGGACGCGGCCATGCTCGTTACCAGGGGAATCATGGCCGGGCTGGCGAAAAACAAGCGGTCCGTTGCAGAGCTTCGACAAGAGATTTTCGATTACTTGAACACCCTGAACAGTCCATCCTCGGCTGTGGACGGAATTACCGGCCGGCTCTATTTTGATAAAGAGGGGAGCATTCCTCGGCCTGTACTCTTTGCATGGCTTAAGAGGGGCAGATTTCGCCCCGCTTATCTGCAGCTCACCCGAGCTCGCACGCGGCACGGTAAGGAATGCCCGGAAACAAGCGCCAACGTTGCGGCAAGCGGCTCCATGGACGGATCAATCGTGGTCAACGGAGTTTCTCTGAGCCCGAGGCACGTGGTCTACACAGGAATCAACCTTTACCGCATAGACAACGTCAATCTTTTACGGCAAACCTTCGACGCGGAGTTCTTCCTTTGGTTCAAGTGGCGAAAGCCGGACAATTTGAGCCTCGATAACCACACGATCTTTTTTTGGAATTCTCTCCACACCGCGGACGACCAGATCGTCCCGCTGGCCGCGAACCTCTGTGAAGATACCAAATACCGCGGCTTTAGAATAAAAGGCACGTTCTTGGACGTCTATAACCTGAAAGACTATCCCTTCGATTCCCAGTTTCTCAACCTGAAGATGTCCCTCTCCGCCTACGGGGCCGATCGCATTTTGCTGGCAGTTGACGACGAGGTCGATGTCGCCGCGGACCAATTCCATATATTCCCTAACGAATATCATCACTTGGACAAACCCGAGCACTTTTCGGGCACGCTCCCTCTGAACGCCAGCTTTGGCGATCCGTTTCGCAAGACGGCAGAGGGAGTTGATTACCAGTACTCGGTCTATCAAGTGAGATTCGGCGTTACCCGTAATCCGTTCCCATACTTGTTGAAGATGTTCTTGCCGCTTTTCGTCCTGATCGCCATTTCGCTCGCAGTCTTCTGGGTACCGGTGGAGCACTTCGCGGTGAGGATCACCGTCGTCATGACTTCCCTGCTGAGCACCATTGTGTTTCACATGTCCAAATCCACCGGATTACCCAATGTGGGTTATCTCTCGTTGGCGGACAAGTTTTTTGTATGCGCCTACATAATCATGAGCATCGGCATTGCCTCTCATATCTGGATTGAATGGTCAACAAAGAGAGGACCCGAGGGCCGGTCGGAAACCCTCAACTCAGGTGCGAGGTACGTTCTTACCGCAGCATCGGTTATCGTATTCCTGACGTTGGCGCTCCCCGTCATGGAAGGGTGGTATGCTCGCACACTGGCAGGTGCAGGGCTTGTTTTCGGTCTCTGGCTTCTCTATGAATTCGTGCGGCACTATCCCGATCGATTCGCGAGACTCAAGTCGTTCCTGCTTCCAGGGGGCTCCAAATCCCGGTAGACGGGCATTGTTCGCACTGGTAAGGATCGACCCGGCATCGGCTGAATCCCAACATTCGTCCTGAGGATGATGAATGACCGTGGGCCGATCAGAGACTTATCTCCGGCAAGCCCCATTCTGAAAGCTCCAGCCCGCGCAATACCACGATCATTCTCTTGCCTTGGTCGATCCAGAAGGATGCAGCGTCCTTAAGTATTTCCACCGCCGTGTCAAAATTCTCAGGGTCCTCTTCGGCAAAAACCTCCATGCCGTGGTACACGATCAAGTATCCGCCCGCGTCCTCATGCGCGCTCATGTCAGTCAAACAGTCTTCGAAGGCATCCCAGTTCATGCCGAAATAGTCCGGGAAGCTCAGGGCTTCAGCCACGACCTTGAGGAACTGCTCCTTCGAGTCCACGGTCGTACCGTCAATGAGAAAAGGCATCATGCCGTGAGCCCCTGCAAGTTGTCCCAACTCCTGCGCGGCCGATTCGTCGGTGGACACGAAAACTCCGGAGGCGCTTTTATCCGCAAGTATGTCGGCGAGTCTTTTCACGGCTCACTCCTCGATTAACCTGAACGTCCGATAATGATCGGCCGTGTAATAGAATTCCCCGTTCGATCCCGCGATGATCCGGCGAGCTCCGCGGCCCCTCCTCCCGGGGGTGGGAACGGTGTATTCGTGGTAGTAGCCCCGAGGCCTCGCGGGCAAACGCATCTCACGGTTGTTGAAGACCGTCCCATCCTTGGTGAAGGGGAAAGGTCCTCCCTGCTTGATCAGCTCCAGGGTCATCCGGCCTTCGCGTGGCAGCGCGGCTTTCGCAATGGTGGGTACGACGACGACCCCTCTCTGGTGTACCGATTTCCGTTCCGATTTGAGAGGACTGAGGATCGAATAATCCTCCGCATCACCGTGAAAGGGGGTCGCAAGACCGATGAGGAGGAAAAGGAAAAGAATCCCGTGCTTGGCCGGCTTCAGCATGAGACGTGCTCCTTTTTTGTGAGCGACACGGGTCGGGTTTCAGACCGGAATCGAAGGGACGCTCTTCCCGCTTGCTCTTGAAGCCCTCTGCACCCCTCGCCGGCAAACCGTTTCAAAAGGTCGGATCGCGGATTCCATCCGCATACAGAACGTTAGTTCTTCCACAACTCAAAGAGAAGACGACACCTTTTCGGCGCCTGTGGGAAATGTCCCCCGTCACTTGCCTGACCGCCTTGGCTATCTCTCATTTTGCCGTAGGATCTTCCACACGGCCCATGAAGAGAATTGATCCGCTGCGTCTGTCCCTGATGAGAAAGAGGAATGGATGATCCGCCTTGAATTCTGCCGACGTCATGGACATGGCGGCTTTCACGGTCACCCCGGTTGCTGCAGCGGCCTCGGTTCCCTCCTCGTTAACGTCAACGAATCCCTCGTGGACAACCTGGCTGATGAAAAGATCCTTGCGGCCGTTCATCCCGGAGAAGTCCGCCGGCGGAGCCGACAGGGACTGCTTCATCCCCATGGCGGCAAGGGTGTCGGCAAGCATGAACTTGCTCTTCATTTTGAATCGGGGAAGGCAGACGGCAACTTCCTGTGAGGCCCCCTTGCCGAGAAGGCTTTGCAGGCTTTCGTACGACAAGTTCTTCTCCAGCTCTTTCAATCCGTCGGCTTTTTTCGGCAGGAGAATGACCATGGAAAGTTCTTGGCCGGTATAGGGTAGCTCCAGGACCTTTAGCGAATCTTCTTCCAGGTAGTTGAAAGACGCGGTCCGACACATCGTGGGTACGTCGATATGCTTGCCGTCGAGAGTGGTGAAGGGCAAATCCTTAGTCCTGTCCTTCTTGAATTTAAGCGCCCATTCTCCTTTGAAGTATACGGCGTTGGTCAGGACCACCTTCGTGCCTCCGGAGGGCAGCCCCGGCGGTAGAAGATCCTTGATCTTTTGATTGGTGTGCTTCGCGACCCAGTCGTTGATCGTCTTTCGGGCCGACTCGGAATCCTTGGCGAAATTGAGCTCCTTGATCCCGGCCCCGTAGTCTTTCTTGACGAGATTCAGATAGTCCTTCTTCAGCCCAAAGCCCCGGGCCATCCACAAGCCGTTGGCTATGGCCAGCTCGTATCCCTTCTTCTTTCCTCCTGCGTTCATCGCCTTCACCATGGCACCGAAGTCACGATGAAAGCCCGGCCGATCCGGTCCAAAATGGAAAAGTTCTCCCATTTCCGCGGCCGTCTCACCGCGTGCGCCTGCATAGGCGAGCACGAGGGCCGATGAAATGCTGAACGGGGAAAAGAAGAGATTGCCTCGACTCTCCTTGAGCTTGGCATAGAGCTCGACGGCAAACCGATTATTGCCCTCTGCAACAGCCGACTTCTCATTGACGGTCGAAGCCGCTCCCACAGTGACCGGCATACCGACCCAGAGCATCACTGCGGCCGGTAAAAGGATCAGAATTCTCTGTATCGCGTTCATGTCGTCCCCTCCTCGGCTCAAGGCATATAGCGCACCCATCAGGGGTAAGTCTACCTCGGAAGTCGAATTCGGTTCAAGTTGTTTGCTTTTTTCGTTGACTTAAGCGGATGCCGCCGACAACCATTCGGAATCGTTCTTTTGACAAACACACTTTGAAAATTCATGAGGTAGGCCAAATTTCTTCAAAACAGCAAATGCCGGAAATCATGTCTTCCGCGTTCTTTCGGCTCCTGTAGGCTCAGACGCCAAGAGCTTCAAAACGGACTATTTATACCCTTGACAATATATACCTCATAGGGTATATTTCGGACATGAAATGGGAGATTGAATTCACGGATGAATTTGGCGAGTGGTGGGCCGGCCTTACCGAAGGGGAGCAAGAATCAGTGAGAGCAAGCGTTAGCCTCTTGGGTGATTAAGGTCCGAATCTTCCTTTCCCTCACTCCGGCGGTGTCAATGGGTCGAGACACAACCATATGCGGGAATTGTGGATTCAGCATGCCGGTCGCCCGTTTCGTGTACTCCACGCCTTCGACCCGCGGCGGTGTGCGATTTTACTGATCGGGGGGGATAAGACAGGAAACGATCGCTGGTATGAGGAATACGTGCCCATTGCAGATCGGCTCTATGACGAGCACTTGGAAACGCTGAAGAAGGAGGGCTCAAAAAATGGCTCGCAAATTTGCTGAACTGGAAGCCAAAATGTCCGCCGAAGCAATCGCCCGATCTGATGCACTCTATGAAAAGATGGTTGCTGAGATGGCACTGCACGAATTGAGACGTGCGAGGGGAATATCTCAGGAAAAGCTCGCCAAGGCGTTGGGCATCAAACAACCCAACGTTGCCAAGATGGAAAAACGCGCCGATACCTATGTCTCAACGCTGCGAGCGACAATCGAGGCCATGGGAGGAACTCTTGACATCGTGGCTTGTTTCCCTGATGGTAAAGTGAAAATTAAGAATTTCTCATCCATCGGCGAGGCTGAGAATCAAGATGCCTCAGTGATCAAAGGCGGGGAATAAGAAGAAGAAAACACGATCATCTACAGGAGTTTGTGAGCCCGAAAGATGGCCCGTTTAATTCTCGTCACAGGAGGAAGCAGGAGCGGCAAGAGCGAGTACGCCCAGCGTGCGGCAGAGGCCTTGCCCGGGCCTCGCTATTTCGTGGCCACCTGCCCGAGAATAGATGAAGAGATGAATCGGCGCATCGAGAAGCATCGGGAGGCGCGGAGCAACGGCCTCTGGCAAACCGTCGAGGAGCCTATCGAGCCTGCACGGGCATTGCTTTCCGGTCATGAAAACGCCGTATTTCTAATCGACTGCATCACTCTGTGGGTAAACAATCTCGTCTATCATGAAGACCTGGCCGGACGAACGTTTAGTGAAGACGAAATGACCGGCAAGTGTCGGGAATTGATCGCAGCGGCAAAGGGGGCATCCGGCACGATCTTCCTGGTGACCAACGAAGTCGGCTCCGGTATAGTACCGGACAATCCCGCGGCGCGGCACTATCGTGACCTTGTCGGCAGATCAAATCAGGTTCTGGCCGCGGGCGCGGACGAGGTGTTTCTCGTTGTATGTGGGCTTCCGATGAAGCTCAAGTGATTGGAATTATTGAATACAACGACATACTTTTGACCGCCCGACCACAAGCTGAAGCTTCGGTTCCTACGTCGCTGAAAGGGATGCAATAGCCGACCCGGTCGTTAACAAGCCAAATTTCTCTGTTGTTCCCGTTCAGGATTGACTATCATAGGGGGAAGAGTGACTCGAGGGGAAGGTACCCATGCCCAAACCCATGATCGACGCTAAAGGAGCTTTGGACGCGCTCCGCTCAGGAATGAGTGACTCCGAGCTCATGGAAAAGTACAATCTTTCCGCCCGGGGACTTGAAAGTCTCCTCAAAAAGCTCGTCAAGGCCGGCGCCATCACGCTTGATGAGCTCGAAAGCCGGATGCCCGAGTTTGTCCGGCAGGTATCTCTTGCCCCCGACGTGAAACCGGCCCAAACCCAAGGCGTACACACCATTAGCGCCAAAGATGCGGTTATGGACGTAAAATCGGGGCTGTCCGACACCGCTCTCATGATGAAGTACCGGCTGTCGGCCAGAGGACTGGAGCACCTCTTCGAACAGCTTCTCTCAGCCGGGCTTGTCGATCGAAACGACATTGAGCGGAGGTTGATGTCGTCCGACTCAACGGTGGATGTGAGGGACCTTCAGAAGGAGTTGTCTTTAGAGCCGGAACAGGCCCCCTCAACCAAGGCGCCGCAAGCACAAGCGCATGGGACATCTACTGATCGGACGGATGCCACGGTGGAACTGAATGTACCTCCCAATTCAGATGCGGCGAGCGACTCAAAAACGATAGAGATCTCAAGGGGCCGGAAGCGTAGAGATGGTCCCGACGCTACCGTGGAGCTCAAGGCCATGCCGCCGGAGGCTGAGGCATGGAGGTGTCCCGCGTGCGACCGGCCTCAACCGCACCCGTACGACGAATGCCCCGTTTGCGGCGTCATCGTGGCCAAGTTTCTCAGGAAACAGCAGAAAGCCTAAAACGTCTCGGTGCGCGTGGTGCGGTGCTCGTGCGAAACGCTCAAACCCCGGACGGGCCGGAACAGGGTTCATCCCGGTGAACCGAGAAAGCTCCCGATATGTAGTTTCTGCGATTTGCCAGTCGTGGTAAATCTTTCGGCGTACTCTCCGCCTGGAGCAAACAGTAAGTAGAAACAGTGGGATGGGGTATCAGTGGCTGGCCGACTCCGACACGGAGCTTGCCTTTCTGCAGGTCGTGCTGCAATTTGACTTGAGGTCCGATTTTCAGTATCATAAGGCATTATTGATGCCCGAAATAGCTGTCTGGAGAAGCACATGGCCGACAAAGGCAAGACCGATCGTAAATCTATTGCTGCAGCCTCTCAGATGAAGAAGCTCATGGCCGATCATTTCTCGGCTCTGGATAACGCAAAGAAGGATGGAGCCCGCAAGGTGGCCTGGTGCACTTCTGTCGGACCGGCCGAACTGCTCCACGCGATGGGGTTCCTCGTCTATTACCCCGAGAACCATGGCGCCCTCCTGGGGGCCACCCGCATGGCCACCGATGTCATTCCCCTGGCCAATTCCATAGGCTATTCCCCTGACATCTGTTCATATCTCACCGCGGATGTGGGTGCGTACCTCAAAGGAGTGACGCCGCTGACCAAGTCCTATGGACTGGAATCCGTTCCAAAGGCGGACGTGCTGGTTTACAACACCAACCAGTGCAGGGACGTCCAGGACTGGTTCGCCTTTTACGCACGCGAATGGAACGTTCCACTCATCGGGGTGCATACCCACAGGAACATCAAGGCTGTGGAAGACTATCACATTGCGGACATCGTCTCCCAGATGAAGGCGATGATCCCTTCCTTGGAGGAAGTTTCGGGCAATCGATTCGACATCGACCGCCTACGCGAGGTTGTGAGACTTTCCAAGGAGTGCACCGATCTGTGGCGGCAGGTCCTGGAGTGTGGCGCTGCGAAGCCCGCTCCTTTGACGTTCTTTGATACAACCATCCACATGGCTCCAGCGGTGGTGCTCCGCGGATTGCCGGAAGCCGTGGACTATTACAAGCTCCTTCTGGCCGAGCTGAAACAACGGGTTGACGACAAGGTCGCAGCCATTGAAGGGGAGCGTCACCGCCTCTATTGGGACGGCATGCCCATATGGGGCAAGCTCAGGGATTTGAGTCAACTCTTTCAGTCCCTCAGAACAAACATCGTTGCATCCACGTACTGCAATAGCTGGATTTTTGACGCGTTCGACGCAGACAGACCGTTCGAGTCCATGGCGAGGGCTTACACCGAGCTTTTTATCGTGAGAGACGAGTCTTACAAAGAAGCCTATATGGACAAATGGATCAGGGAATTCTCCGTTGATGGAGTGATTTTCCATGATGCCAAAACGTGTCCCAATAATTCCAACAGCCGGTACTGCATGCCTCAACGAATGAGCGAGCGGCTGAAGGTGCCGACTCTGGTAATTAATGGGGATCTCAACGATCTGCGATGCTATTCGGAGGAGCAGACCAAGACCAACATCGAGGCATTTGTCGAGCAATTAGACGAGAATAAGCAATCGAGCCGAATGGCGGCGGGCGGCTGCCGCAAAAGGGAACTATGATTCGGGAATACGCCGGTGGAATCGATGTCGGCTCCTGCACGACCAAGGCGGTCATCGTAGACGGTGACCGAGAGATCGTGGGGAGTCGAGTCGTCTATTCCGCGACCGATTTTGAGGCCGCGTCCAAGGAGGCGTGGGAAGCAAGCCTCAACGAAGCGGGAATCGACGCGGACCGCGTGACTTCCGTAGTATCGACGGGGTACGGTCGCAGGAGTGTTCTCTTCGCCGGAAGGAACCTTACGGAGATCTCCTGCCACGGTCGAGGGTGCCTCTATTATTTCCCCGGTCCCATCACGGTGGTGGATATCGGCGGCCAGGACAATAAGATCATTAAGCTGGACGCCGACGGCCATCGGGTGAGCTTCAAGATGAACAGGAAATGCGCGGCCGGTACCGGTGCCTTCTTGGAAGAGATGGCCCTGCGGCTGCGACTTCCACTGGAAAAACTTGACGAGTTGGCTCGCACCGCAGACGGTGAAGTATCATTGGGCAGTTATTGCACGGTCTTCACCGCAACGGAGGTCCTTGAGAAGATAAAGGCGGGCAACAGGGTCGATCGCATCGTTCGGGGCCTGTTTCATTCGGTGGTGAAGAGAATCGTGGAGATGGACACGTTGACCGACACGGTGGTCCTCACCGGAGGGGTTATCGAGCATAACCCGTTCCTTGCGGATCTCATCAGGGGCTATACCGACTGTGCGGTGAAAACCCCTCCGCACCCGCAGATAACCGGTGCCCTCGGGGCCGCTCTCTATGCCCTGGACGACGATTAGAACGGCACGGAACGGCTCTTATCTCGGTCATCCCGAGAACAGTCCGATGTGCCCGAGATCTATGACGTAACGGCTGAACGAACCTTCAAACCTTGGGGAAAAAGGCAGGGCGCACCGCCAGTCGGGTCAGCAAAACGATCAGACAAGCCGGGATCCACACCCAGAGAAACTCGCTTTTCATCACTCTCACACCCCATTGACTGAAAAACGCTCCAATCCCTATGGGTGCTACCTCGATGGGCGCAGGCTCCAGGAAGTACCTCGTATTGTCAAAGGGAGCCAACAGGGCAATTCCGAGGCCGCCGTTGGTGAATGCGTCGAGTATCCCGTGACTTGCGGAAACGAGAAAGAAGTACCCGACCAGGATTCCCCATTGCTTTGACGCAAATTCCTCTCGGGGGAAAAATACCGCGACCACGGCAAGAGCCAACAGGGCGGCGAAACACAGCGAATGAAAGAAGCCCCGATGACCGAGCATGTGGTGGTAGGGTACACCGCACGCGAACCCGATGACGTCCGCATCGGGAAGCACCGCGCAGGCAATGGAAAGGGACCAGAAACGAACGGACATACCGTGGTTTGCTATTGTTGCGGCCGCGGCCGCTCCGACCAGTGCATGGGTGATCAACGTCGGCACGGGGTCTACCTCTGGGTCGATCTTATAACAAGGCGTATCCGGGAGCAAGATTGACGGGTCGCTCCCCTCAAGGGCCTTTCACACACTTTTTGCGCGACCTTAACAGACGGCTAATCCGCGGCCAATAAATAATGGTGACTTGGGGCCGGATGCACGTTGGGAAATATACCGGCGCCAATAGTGAGAGCTCCGAAGGATGTTATACTCGAGACCCCTTTGATCCAATAGCGGGGCTCCGCGGTAGGCGTATGGCGAGAGTAGCGGATTGAAAGGAGGAATGCCGGTGAAAGCATTCAGGAAACTGGGGATGGCGGTATGCCTGGTGGTGGTCTTCCTGGGGGTGAGCCTCGGGATTGCCGACGAGGCGAAAAATGTTCAACTCTGCAAAGGTATTGTCCTCCTGATCGGCGACGGCATGGGGGTGAACCAGGTTCGATCCGCGGACATCTATGCCAAGGATATCCTGGGTAAGGATATCGTCCTGAATACCATTCGCACCCGCGGAATCACCGCAACCAACTCCGCCCAATCCCACGTGACGGATTCCGCAGCGGCCGCCACTGCCCTCTATTCGGGATACAAGACGGACAATCGTCGCCTTAACGTGCTGCGCGACTGCAGGCAGGTGTTTACCATCGGCCACGCAGCGAAAAAGGCAGGCCTTTCGGTCGGCGTGGTGAGCACCACCCGTCTGACCCATGCCACACCGGCCGGGGTGTTTTGCCACACATCGGACCGAGACGATGAGAATTGCATAGCCGAACAGCTCGTCGAGTTTGAGCCGGAAGTCGCCATGGCCGGAGGTCGGAGACACTTCATTCCCCAAAGCGAGAAGGGGAGCAAAAGAAAAGATCAGGACAATCTGATCGAAAAGATGAAGGAGAAGGGATACCGGTACGTAACCGACCGTGAAGGTCTCAAGCGTATGGATCCGGCTTCTACGAAGCGCCTTCTAGGGCTCTTCTCTCGTTCGCACATGGCATACGAGCTCGACCGCTTGAATGTGCCGAAACTGAAAGCGCAGCCCACGTTGGCCGACATGACGGAAGCTGCTCTCGCAATTTTGAGTAAGAATCCCAAGGGATTTTTCCTCATGGTGGAAGGCGGCCGCATCGATCACGCGTGCCACGCCCATGACATAAAGGCCTCGATCTATGACACCCTCGCTTTCGATGATGCTGTGCGTGCCGCATTGGATTTTCGTAAGACACATCCCGACGTCCTGGTACTGGTCACCGCGGATCATGAGACCGGTGGGCTCGGATTGGGCAGAGGAGCCGAGTACGCCATCGATCTCAATGCACTCAAGCCGATAAAAAACAGCCTGGAATACATAAACAAGCGCACACAAAAAGACCCTGCCAAGCTTGAGGAGGTGCTTTCGGCCGCCGGATACAAATTGACCGACGCGGAGAAAAAGCTCCTCGCCGAACATCCAATTGCCGTCAAGTCCCACGATGTTCCGGAGCTCAAAGGGATGGCAAAGGTCGATGAATATATGGGCACATGGCTTCATTATGCGTTGAGCAAAATTGAGACGGAGCGAGGGAAGATCGGGTGGACTTCGGTTGCCCACACCGCCCAACCGGTAGTCACCTATGCAGCGGGTCCCGGCGAGGAGGAGTTTGCAGGCTTCTACGATAATACCGAGATCGCCAAGAGGATGTGCAAGGTCCTCGGTGTTACCCCGGAGCAGCCTGCCGCATTCCAGGCTGCAGCACCGTGTGTAAAATGCGTACAAGGGGCGTCCCGATAACCGAGAGACCCTTCCTCCGGGTGAAATGAATTGTCTGAGAGCCGGCCCCTGTCGGCTCTCAACTAACCCATCTTGATTCTTTGAGCCAGGTGTTTCAGAAGCGCGCCCCAATAGGACAACCACCCGCCGTCGCCGCCGAAGGCCGCGCGGTAGGCTCTGGGGGGCAATAGCTTCGATTGCAAATATATGAGGCGAGGTCTCCATCCGTCGATGAGCTTCAGTTTTGCGTAGAGGCGCCATCCATAGCGAAAGCGCCCTCCAATGATCCTGTCTTCCAGCCAATGGGGCCTGTACGAGCTCAACCTGGTCACCGCTCGGTCCGGAACGGACAGCTCCCAGCGGTTTCTTAGCTCCTCCACAGCCCAAAACACGGGCCTCACGACCTTGAGGGCTTCGGCCAGATCGACGAGCTCCTCCCAATTCAATTGCATGCCTTGTGCAAGAAGCACCAGATCCAACCAGTTCCGCAGGAGATGCGAGTGGTTCAGGGTGTGCAATGCAAGGTGGATGAAATTGAGCTCCGGGGTGAGAAAAAAGACCCGGTGCCCGTACAGGCTCTTCTCCACCGCATGAGCCCATACGATGGATGAATCCAGGCGATAGTAGTCGATTCCCCAAATGCCTCGATGCAAGTCAATGCAGTCGATGGTTTGTCCCGGCTTTGTGAAAGACATTGCGGGCGGCGGAAGAACTTCGGCCTCGTAGATCGCTTCCGCGGCGATGGCATAACCGAGGCCTTTCAATTCTTGCGAGGCCCTTTCAAAATCCACTTCGTGTGTCAGCAAGTCCACGTCGGTCATGATGCGAAGACCGGGGTCCCCATATACGGACTGAGCCAGATAGACTCCCTTGAGCACCGCCACCGGGATGTGAGAACGCTCCAAGGCCTCCAGAGCACTTGTCAGGGCGGGTACCCTGAGTCGTGAGACGATCGACCAAAGACCGTAATCCTTCTCGAACGAACGGAGATTCTCGGCGGAGAGGCCCATCTCACGGCAGTCTCGCAGGCGCTTGTACAACCACGGGCCCAGACGATGCGAGCGAACGGCTTCCACGTGGTCATGGGTCCAGTCTCGGCAGTACCCGGGTCGGGGCGATTTTCCCACTGCGAGGGTTGCAACCAAGTCGCGGATTTCTACCGATACCTGCAACAAAGACCCCTTGATTCCCGTTCCGAAACGTTGCGCTCATTGCACGACGGAAAAGAGTTATGAGATTTTACCAGAGTCCTCCGCAGGGGGAAAGCTCCGGCGTCGGGTCCTGGTGTCCGGCAGTGGTCTCCACCGACTGTCGGCGGTGCCGAGGGACTTTTTTTTCGAGCGGCATCCGGACCGAACAAAAGATCCGACGTGCTTCGGTTGCAACGGGCTCCGTGGCCCTGTATACTGGCCGTGAGGAAAAGCCGTCATGAATAGCACGGGAAAGCAGCCCAATCCGGTCATCTCCGCAGACACTTCAATAGTTGCCGCACGCAATCAGGTTTCGGCCGACATAGGAAATGAGATGGCGGTACTCAACCTCGACAGCGGCGTCTATTACGGGCTGAACGAAGTGGGTGCTTATATCTGGAGCTTTATCGAGGAGCCAAGAACGGTCCTCGAGATAACCCGGCACATCCAGGCGAGTTACGAAATTGATTCCGGAACATGTCACGACGACCTGCTGCAGCTCCTCGACAAGCTTGCCGAAGCCGACTTGATCGAGGTCAGAGATGAACATTCCGGCTAGATTTGCCGCCCTCCCCTTTCAGGAAAAGCGACTGGTGGCTCTCTCGGTCGTTCTGCTCTTCTTCTTTAGAATCGCTGTACGGGTCTTCCCGCTAAAATCCTTGCTCACCCTTTCAAGATTGGCTCGTCGCCCTGCGGCCGTGGAGTCGGGTGCTCACCCGTCACCCACCCGGGTGTTGTGGGCTATTTCTGCCGTAGCTCGACATGTTCGGTTTCTGGACAATTGTCTTGTCACTGCCCTGGCCGCGAGGACACTCCTTGGCATGGAAGGCTGCCCCAGCGCCCTGAGAATAGGGGTTACCAAGGGAGAGGTCGGCACTTTGTCGGCTCACGCCTGGCTGGAATTGGAGGGAGGCATTCTCTTCAACTCAAGGGGGGACAATTCCTACACTCCTCTACCCCGTTTCGATGGAGAAAGCCGGTGAGCGGCATCGTCGGCGTGTACGGAAGAGACGGAAGCCCTTTGGATGACACGGTCATCTCGGACATGCTGGGGGCGATTCGGTATCGAGGCCCGGACGGGGTGGACACGTGGACTGAAGGTGCGGTGGGGCTGGGAAATCTTATGTTGAGGAGCACTCCGGAATCGCTTTCGGAGAAGCTCCCCAGACCGAGCGGGTGCGGCCGTTTCGTCATTGCCGCGGACGCCCGGATAGACAACCGGGACGAGCTCGTAACCCGTCTGGGCATCAACGACCGACCGGCACGGGAAATCGACGACAGCGAGCTGATTGTACAAGCTTACCGACGCTGGGGCCGGAGCAGCCCCGAGTACCTCGTAGGAGATTTCGCCTATTGCATTTGGGATCGAGTGGAGAAGCAGATCTTTTGTTGCAGGGATGCATTCGGCGTGCGGCCTTTCTACTATTACCTCTCCGATGCACTCTTCGCGTTCGGTTCGGAAATCAGATCCCTCCTGAAAGCTCCCGTGGTTCCGAGACGACTCAATGAGGTCATGGTTGCCGATTACCTCGCGGGCCTGCTGGATGACAAAACCATCACCTTTTACAGGGACATCGTGCGGCTTGCTCCGGGGAGCTGGATTGCGGTAAGCACCGACGACGTTCGATTGAGCAGATATTGGAAGCTCGATCCCTCGTACGAGCTGCACCTGGGCTCCGACGATCAGTATGTGGAAACCTTCCGGAACATTTTCATGGAGGCGGTGCGATGTCGGCTCCGTAGTAGCGTTCCGGTTGCAACTACCCTCAGCGGCGGGCTCGATTCGTCCAGCGTCACGTGTACGGCACGAGAGATCCTGAGACGGGAGGGTAAAGGACCCCTCCTCACGCTGTCAATGGTGTACGACCTCGTTCCCGAATGTGACGAGCGAGAGTTCATAAACACCGTTGTTGCCCAGGGAGGCATTGAACCGTTCTATTTCCGGGCAGACAATGCCGTCCCCCTCCCTTACTTCGGTCTCGACGATATTCCGGATCATGACGATCCTTTCGACGCTCCCCATTCTTTTGCCGTCCAGGGAATGAGAGTGTTGAGCGAGAAAGGCATCCGGGTGGTGCTCGACGGATTGGACGGTGACAACACGATTTCACACGGCCATGGGTACCTCGCTGAGCTTGCGTGGAAGGGAAAGGTACTCGACCTTCTCCGGGAAACCCGCGCCATTGCCGCAAGGCAGGAACGCCCATTTCTGGATCTGCTCTGGCGTAAGGCGATCAGACCGCTGACTCCCGCTTCGGTCAGGAGAACATGGCGCCGTCTCGGCGGTTATGGGAACCGCCCGTGGCCGAGGGCGTCTCTCATCTCATCGGAATTTGCGAAACGCCTGGGGTTTGAGTATCGCTATCGCGAGCTTCAGGCATTCTACTTGAAGCCGCTGACCGACGCCCGGGAAGATCACTATCACCGACTCTTTTGGGGCGGCATAACGCATCAAGTTGAATCGATGAACAAATTCTCCTCCCGATTTTCCGTTGAACCGAGGCATCCCTTCTTTGACCGCAGGCTCCTTGAATTATGTCTCGCCCTTCCCCATAGGCTCAAGATCGCCAACGGCTGGACGAGATTGGTGCTTCGCAAGGCCATGAAGGGTCTGCTGCCCGAACGGATCGAGCGGCGGCCCGGCAAAACAGATTTTCGCCCGAGTATCGATCATGCTATACTGCAGTCAAGTCGTCCCGTGTTGGATAGGATGATGAAGATCGGCTCCGGGGCCGTTGAGCATTACGTGGATATTGAGGCCATGGGGAAGAGTTATCGCAATTTTCTCGACGATCCGTTGCGCAATGACCCGACCTACCTGTGGTTTGCCATATCTCTCGGGTTGTGGTTGAATAAATCGGGCCTTGGCTCGTGAGAGCCGACGGAGACGGGATGTCCCGTGGAGGGTTGCTCGAGCTACACGCCTGCACGTGCGAGTTTGAAGAGCGAACCTCCTGCCATGGAGAAAGGAGCCATGATGTCCGGATCGCAGGAAGACAAGCCACGAGAAAACGGAGAATCCGGCGTTCTAGACGAGTTGCCTGCTAAGAGACCCTACGTGAAACCGGATCTCTACCTTCACGGCACTGTGGAGCGAATCACCGAGAACACCAACCGTGGGTCCGCTAACGATGGCTCGGGAATCTCTCGACAATACTATTCGGGTTGAGGGGTTTCGGTGTACGGTTATTTCGCATACGGTCTGGGCATTCGATCGGCGGTCCCTTTGCCCGATCTGGAAGAGAGAGACTCCCCGGCGGACGTTGTGATGCAATTCGGGAAGGTTGAGCCTTTCCAAGGGATTCCAGCGGACGCCCTGATATCTCTGCAGCTTCTCGAGAATCGAGCGTTCTTCTTCCATCGTGGCATGGGTTCGGGGGAAGCGGTCGGCGGTCGGGAAATTATCGGGGACCCTCACGAGGGAATGGATCTGAACCTCATGTCGTTCCTCGCTCAGGGACCCGGCCTCTCGGTGCTCCTTCATCAGCGGGGGTATATCACCCTGCATGCAAGTTGTGTGAAAGTAGGCAATCTTGCGGTCGCATTCGTGGGCGATTCGGGGTCCGGAAAGTCGACAACGGCTGCGGCAATGTACGTGAGGGGTCATGCCCTCATCTCGGAAGAAGTGACGGTAATCGACAATTCGGGCCCGGCACCGGCAGCATATCCGGGCCACCCGGGTTTACGCCTGCTACCCGAAGGCGTGCACCACCTTCCCGGCCCGCTGGGCGAGCCGATACAGGTGGACACGGAGGATCGGAAAGGCAAGTATCTGGCACATCAAGGATTCCCGCGGTATGCAACTCCGTTGCAACGAGTGTACGTGCTTTCCGAGGGCGCCTGCACTGAAATTAAGGAACTGAACGGCCACCGCGCGGTTTACGAGCTTATAAAACACTCCTATTGGATCCGTCTGATGCATGGCTTCCGACCATCCTCGTACTTCCTTCAATGCGCCAAACTGTGCAGTCAAATCCCTGTTCGGCAGTTGATACGGGAGAAGAACGGCTCATCGCTGCCCCGGATTGCTGAATTGGTGGAGAGAGACGTCCAGTTGTGCCGGTAAAGCGGCGAACGTAACAAGCAGGCACTCTCGGAGAAGGGTCTTCAGGAGAATGCTTGAAGCCGCCGGCTGTTGGTCCGTGAGCAGACAATCTGACCTACCGGAGGAAAATTCCCATGAAGACCGTACTGATCCCCAACCCTGTTCTTGAACGAAGACGTCCCCAAACTTACGTGCCTCTGGGAATCCTTTCTCTTGCCACCGTACTGAAAACCGACGGCTTTGATGTGGAGATCGTAGACATAAACGCCGAGTGCAAAGACCCGTCTTTCTCAGAAACGGCCGACCTTATTGCTGCAGCCAAACCGGACGTGGTGGGCTTTTCCACGTGGTGCAACTACTATCTCGATCTCATAAAAGTTGCGGACGTTCTCCACCGCAAATTGCCCGGTGTGAAGATACTCTTCGGGGGCGTACAGGCCACCCATACCGATCGCCGGACAGTGGAAGCATTCCCTCAAATAGATGTGGTGGCAAGAGGTGAATGCGATCTTACGATAAGTGAGATCATCTCTTCCATTCACGATCCGGACAAACTGCGAAAAGTGCCGGGAGTGACCTTCATGCACCGCGGTACCCTCATCACAAATCCGGGTCAGGGCCCGGTGGAAGATCTCGATAGCCTTCCGCTTCCCGACTACAATCTGTTACCGGCCCTCGATCGAGTTGAACGAGTAGGTGTCGAAGTCGGGCGAGGCTGTCCTTTCAAGTGCGGTTACTGCGTTTCCAAGAGTCTCGGGGAGGGTCGGTTCAGACAACGCGGACTGGACAACATCATCACGACCGTAAAGAGCGTAATGGAGACCCACGGGAAAAGGGCGTTCCGCTTCGAGCACGACATGCTCACCCTGAACCGCAAATGGCTGCTGTCCCTCTGCGACGCCCTTGAGCGGGAAAATCTGGGCATCACCTGGGAATGCTTTTCCAGAATTGACACCATTGATGAAGAGATGATGGAGCGCATGGCCGGCACAGGATGCAATTTCATCTATTTCGGCATCGAAACCGGATCGCCCCGAATGCAGAAGATACTCAAAAAGAGGCTGAAGCTGGACAGTGCGCCTTCAATAATTCGGCAAGTGTGCGATCACAACATCCGTTCCGGCAGCGGATTTATCCTGGGTTTTCCCCAGGAGCAACAGGAGGATGTTGTTCAGACCATGCGGATGATGCTTGAGGTCTCCTTCGCGGGAGAGAAGCATCTTTCCGATATATTCACGTGGCTCCTGGTTCCCTTCCCCGGTAGCCCCCTCTTTGATGAGTACGGTGACCGATTGGCGCTGGACGAGCATCTGTCGAATTTCTCCGTGTCGCCCGCCACACTGGTAGATTTCGAGACGGTGAAGAAATATCCACAGGTATTCCCCACCTTGTATCACTACATCCCGGAGCATCTCGATCGAGATTTTTTCGTGAGAGTCGCGTATTTGATGATCAATCTCTTGTGCCTGAGATACACGGGGTTCGTCCTCCTCAAAGACGAGAGGCTCGGGTATCCGGAGTCCCTTCTCGATCGCCTTGGTGAACTGCCGATGCCCAATGGGAACATCTACCATCATATGGCAAACGAAAAGTCATTACATGCCGTATCTCAATTCATAGTCGAAACCGTCGCGGAGCTTGGCTTCGAGGACCACTATATTCGCGACCTCTCAGCGTACGACGAAGCAGTCATGGCGCTGGAGCTGCCGGAAGACAATCAAGGGGCCGCGTTGACACGAAGATTCTCCCATGACGTGTTGGCATTCATCAAGGAGAGCAGGTCCGACGGTTACCGTCACTTACCGGGAGAAGTGGCCGTCAAAGACCATTCGGTCCTTTTAAGGAAAGTCTCTCAGGGTGCGATCGAATGCATGGTGCTCCCGGCTGCGTTCGCCGGTTCAGGTCTGCCGCTCAAATTCGGGAGCGGCAGCCGATGACTCTGATGTGGTTTTCAAACAACCGTTCGAGGTCCTTGCTCGACAACTGCGGGTCGCTACGCTCACCACATCCCATCAAAATGCGTCACTAATTACCGGGGCCACAATTCGGTGAGTTTTTCACCCTCGGGATTGCTTTGTCGGTCCGCTCCTCGTAATGACTACCGGACCGTGTCGTTGCCGGCGGCGCGAAGTCATCTCAGCGGCGAGAATGGTTGACCGAATTTGTACGCCATTGTGCACTAAACGTCTTCCTTTCCGTATCCGAGTACCCGGAGGCACCGCTTGACCTCTTGGAGCTCTACGTCCAGCATGTGAAGCAGCGACTGAAGAGCTCCCTTCCGAGCCTCTCCGGCCGATCTGCCAATCTCAACGGCAAGGTCGGCGAGGCGAACAGCGCCGAATGTTGCAGACGCGCCCTTCAACGTATGGGAGAGTGCGGCCATCAGTTCCCAATCTTCTTTCTGTGCGGCCGCGCGAAGCTCTTCCACGAGAGTGGGGGTGTGGGAAAGAAAGAGGTGAACCAACTCGGAAATGGCCTCACCGTCTCCACCCAAGCGGTCCATGAGGGCTTCAAGATCGAAGGCTTTCTGATTCGTAACCGGAGACTCCTCATTCCTCGGCTGCTCACTGAGCCTGCCTGTTGTAGAGTCCGTTCGCCCAGGTGGAGAAGCAAACCTTGCAAGGACCTTGTGCAACTCAGAAGCTCTGATCGGTTTTGAAACGTGCTCATTCATGCCCGCTTCCAAACACCGTTTTGCGTCCTCGGAAAAGGCATGGGCCGTCAGGGCTATGATGGGGATTCCAGAGGGCTTTTCCTTCGACCGAATGATCCTGGTTGCCTCCAATCCGTCCATCTCCGGCATCTGTATGTCCATCAAGACGATGTCGAATTGATGGGAGTCGAAAGCTTCAACAGCCTCCTTCCCGTTTGAAGCGACCACCACACGACACCCGAGCTTAGTCAAAACCTCTGAGGCAATACTCTGATTTACAACGTTATCCTCAGCCAACAGGACCCTTAGCCCCACGAGATCCGCTAATTCCGCCATCCGTCCTGTTGATGGCTCATTGCACTCGTAAGCGGATTCACTTGGCCGAAAACAAGCCGTGAAGTGGAACGTACTTCCCTTTCCCGGTTCGCTCACCACCCACATTTCGCCTCCCAAGGCTCTTGCAAACTGGGAAGAGATTGCCAGACCAAGCCCTGTGCCTCCATATTTCCTTGTGGTTGAGCAGTCAGCCTGAGTAAAACGATCGAATATTGTCTCCACCATTTCAGGAGGTATGCCAATGCCTGTATCGGACACCGAAAAATGCAGGACCGCTTCATCGTGCACGTGTCCTTGTGCATCCACTCGTATGGATATCTCCCCATCTTCCGTGAACTTGACGGCATTGTAGCCAAGGTTGAGCAATACTTGCCGGAGTCTGCCCGGATCGCCCCGGAGACACTTCGGCACTTCGTCGCTCACCAAGTGGCTCAGCTTAATCTTCTTATCCTGTGCCTTTGCCGCGAGCAAATAGGCAGTTTCATTCAAGACGGCTCTGATATCGAAGTTTATCTCTTCCAGGTCCAGCCTGCCGGCCTCAATTTTGGAGAGGTCCAGAAGGTCGTTGACCAATACAAGGAGCCTCTCGGCCTCGGATTTGACTATCCCGGCTCGATCTCGCTGTTGCGGTGTCAGGGCGGAATCCAGCAGCAGATCTACCATTCCCAAGATCGCGTTCAAAGGAGTTCTTATTTCGTGGCTCATGTTGGCCAGGAAGTCCGTCTTTGCCCTAGCAGCGGATTCGGCGGCTTCTTTTGCTTGCCTGAGCTCTTCCTCAGTCCGTTTTCGCTCGAGAATCTCCCGCTGCAAATCTCTGTTGGCGGTTACGAGCTTCGTCGAACGCTCTTCCACGGTCCTTTCAAGCACTTTGCTGAAACTTCGCTGCATGACGGCAAATCTGTCGGCTAAGGCCAACGACAAAAAGATTCCTTGCCACAGATAGGCAGCCTTGACCAATTGCATGGTGATAGGCGAATACGGCATAATGCCTATCAGAAGGCCCGCAACCACCAGGGCCACCAGAGGGAACGGTAAATGAGCGAGAAAGAGATAGCGGGCATGGGTTTCCCCGAGATACCACATGAATCCAAGTGTTGCCACAAATACACAGGCAAGAAACGGACCGAACAGTATCATCAGGTAGTTGCCCGTATAAAAGTCGAGCATATAAAGAACGGCGAGGACGATTGCTAGTACCAAAAGACCGTCGAAAACTCTATAGATCCGGAGAAACCTACGCCTCGCATCCATGAAGGAGCATACGAAGAGGATATTGCAGATGCGCCCCAGCGCAAAGGAAGATGTGAAAAGATGGAGAAGCCGGCCGGGCTGTGAGAATACTGTAGCTCCGGGAATCAGATCGTCCCAGGCCAACTGAAATGTACAAACAAAAAATAGGAGCAGGATATAGTAAATGTAGGCACTTTGCTTGAGAATGGTCCAAGCGAATGCATTATAGACGATCAGGAATCCGAGAATTCCATAGAACATTCCCAGCAGAAAAAACGTTACCAGTCTACCGTGTCGGTAGGCCTCTTCGGACAAGATGAAGATGGGCACCCTGAGGGCGGTTCCCGATTGAACGCGGAGAAACAGCGTTTTGGTTTCCATTGGGGCGAATTTCAGGGGAAAGACACAACCTCGATAACCCACTACTTTATAATTGGACGGCACCAAAGCACCTGCTCGATACCTTGCAAAGGCAGTTGCTCCTCCCGATTTCACAAACAGATCAATCCGGTCGAGCCACTGGTTCTCGATCTGGAGATAGAATGTTTGGGGCTTCGAACTGGAATTCGTTTTTGATAGTTTTATCCAATAAGCTGATCTCGACTGCCCGAAGTTAAGTAACCGCTTCTTGTTTGGATGGAATTTTTCCATCCGGACCTTGTCAATGGTTTCCAAGCCGGACTTGTCTTCATAGAGCTCCACCGTAGGTTGTGATGCCGACCCAATAGCCAGCTCATCGATCTGAGGCAGTGTCTGACCGCCGTGGGCAAGAGTAAAGGCCAGGCAACAGCTTAGAAAAACAATTGTCACGATCTTCCGATGCAACGGATTTCTCCATGAGCCATGCGTGAATCTTGCCGGCCGGCGGCTCTTGGGTCAGGTTATGTGGCCCGGACACCGATACCAATTAAGGGAACTGATTGTAGACTCGCTGCACTCAGGCTCAACGCAGAGCGAAACATCTTATCCGCGCCGAAAACACTTGTCCCGCCGATTCGGAAGTGTAGCCCGCCCTCAGACCTCTGTCAACCATGACGCAGGCCCCCACATCGGCCTGTGAGCTCAGGGACTGTTAACTCTCAAGCAGGCGTCGCTACTCTTGGAAAGACAGCGACGATCTCCGGTGACAATGTTGTCGAAGGCTCATCGGCCTTCAACTCGAAGAATGCCGCGAATTGCAATGAGCGGCACGATAGCGGTGCGAGGGAGAAAACTGCTTATATTGGAGGCAGCCTCGGTCGGGGCAACACACTGACGTCAAGGAAGCTCAAAAACGGGTGCGTCAGGCGCCAGTTGCCTTGGTCCGGTTCAAAACGGCCGATCCTGCGTCTTCCAACCAAAAGAAAAAGAGTCGATTCGCCATTCCGACTAAACTTGACCACCTTCGGGTTGCAGGCCAAAGTCCACAATCGTGTGATGAGACTCCGGCAGCCTATGACCTTCAATAAGGGACGCACCATGGGGACCAGCAGCCGTGCCAAAGAACGGCGTGCCCTTACCGCTGCAGCGGTCCATACGCCCAATACACCCCCGTGAATCCGCCGCAACCCCTTGCCCGCACACGCATAGCAGACTTTGCCCATCACCGCGTCCGGGTCCGTGACCCACGGGTCGGGGGCCTCGTTCGCATCGCCTTTAGTGATAAATCGTTTCTTCGAGAAGGAAACTGTACGGTGCACGACGGTTGCCGACGATCCCGGCAACCGGAGCACAACAACATCCCCCGGCCGGATTCCACGTCCCTCGTACGGTTCGACCAGCAATACGGCATGTTCGGGGAGTGTCGGTTTCATGCTCCCACCGTGCGAAATAACGGTGATGTATCCTCCCTTTGCGGGAAACTCGTCGCCAACAGAGACTTGGGGAAAGGTCTTCACAGATCACCCTTTGATGTCAAACCCATGTGGGAAGTTTTGTCTGAGTCCCGAACAAAATCGTGGAGCACCGTTCGTCAGTCTCCATTTCGTGTCATCTCTTCAATTATCTCCCAGAATCGACCCGTCTTCGTTACATGCAGACTGTAAGCAGGAATGATTTTCGCCGTGTCGCATGCATTTTGGAACAGCATTTTTCTCCATTCGTTCCGGGAGGAAACCGGTAAGCTCCTCAGGCGCCCGAAACAGGATTGATTGGCCGATTGGTTGATTCTCACGGCGGCCTCTCCCTGACCCATGGGGACGGCACGATCGTCCGCGGATTGCTCGAGGAAGAAGATCGCTACGGGTTCCACGTTCCGGCTCACCTGCCATGACCTCCCGTTGGCTTTTGTAGCGCTCCATGTTGGGAAAGGATGGGCCGCAGGCCGCTCTTTTCCCGATCGTACCAAAAGCGTTTCGTCATCGCTCAGAGCCGTCCAATCGGAAGGGAGACGCTCGCAGCATGTCGTCTTGCCCCGGCCTCCGGCTCCGGCCAACAAAAAGCCTTTCCCCCGATGTTCCACCAATGCAGCGTGGAGCGGGAATCCACCTCGATACATGACCGTTTCGTATAGGGGGTGAAGGGCCTGCCACATCATTGTGGCTTCTATGTGATCGACCGGCACGTTGAGAAGTTCGCAGACGAGGTCGGTCCGCTCGGGATGCCGCCAAATTCGTATGACGCGCAGATCCAGCACTTCCCATCCGTCCCGGTGCAGTGCCTCCAGGATGGGGAAGTCGGGCTTCCACGGAACCTCAGTGCCATTGGGCCCGACCGGGGTACCGCGAATGAACCGGATCGTCGGTAGACCGTCTTCACAGCCGGACTCCAGTCCCATGATTCGCGCCCATTTAGTGAGCCATTCTTTCGTTCCACCAGTTCCCGTAACGTTCCAGGAGAGCTGTCCGTTCAAACGAAGAGTGAAGGAATCCGATCGAGGTTCATCGAGGAACCGAGGAGTCACACCATCACATCTCCCGGCGCAATTCATTCTCATCCGTGTCTATTCGTTTGTCGTCACAAGAGTCGCGAGATGGGCGTTTTCCATCCGACCGAGAGGCTTGCCCAATCGGCCCGTCAGGCCGTGACCATCGATCCGAGGAAACAAGCCCGGTGCCCTGCAGTCGCCCCTGACATGCACGCTAACCTGGCAGTATTCCCGGGATGGCAGGTCGTTCCGGCGGTCGCACCGTCAAAGCACGTGCCTTGGTCACTGGCTCCGGCTTTACACGCAGCCGAGGCTTCCTGGAGGTCTAATTCCTGGAGGTCGACGACAATCGGTTTTTCGTATTTCGGTTTTGCATCGCCCATGTTCGTTCAGCCTCTCAATCCGGAACCGACGGTATCTTTTCACAACAAGCTTTACAATCACCCTATCACACGCTGCATCATCCCTCAAGGCGGGACGCCCTCGCATTCACCGGTCCCCATCTAAGCGGCACGCCATGCGGCTTTCCGGAAAGAGTCCCGCCCTCAGTGCCTCCTCACAGAACCAATGGGCGGCCCAGAGACTCCCCGATCGGTAGTAGTTCTGAGCCACACAGGCTCCGAGACAGAGAAACCGCATGACACATTCCCTGCAAATTCCCTCAATTCGATGAGGCAGGCCCTTCCTGAGATCCAGGATTACAGGGTTCTCTCGCCACACGTCTTCCAATCGGTCCCTTGCTATATGGCCGAAGCCGAGCTCGGGTACCGTTGCGCCGACACCGCACAATGCGTAGCTGCCATCGCTCAAGACTCCGATGATATGGAGAATCTTGCATCGGGTGCAGCCACCCCCACACTCCCCGAACATTTTGCTCATGGGCCGGAACGCAAGCGGATGATCGTAAAAGATCGGCAGGTGCGTCGATGGAGCGAGCTCCGTCTCAACCCATCTTCCGATGGCCGCCAGCTCTTGGATGGGTATGGTTTCACAACCCTTGTGGAGCCCTTCTCCCCTCCCCATGGGCTGCACCACGTTGAACTTGACCGAATCGGCGCCGAGGGATTCCGCCATCCTGACCATGGCCGCCAACTGGCCTCTGTTGCGGTCTACCAACGACATGATGATCTGCGGGCGGATACCTTGGTCCACGAGGTTCCCGATGCCCTTCAACGTCCGCTCGAAACAGCCTTCCCTCCCCCTCATCCACTCGTGTGTTTCGGCATCGATTCCGTCCAGGCTTACGGCAACACTGCGTGAATTGCATCGTGCGATTGCTTGTGCCGTTTCACGCGAGCATGCGGTTCCGTTCGTTTCTATCTGAACCGCCAAGTCCTGCGTGCTCAGGTAATCCAAGACGGCAATTATTCCGGGGTGAATAAGCGGTTCGCCGCCGGTCAGCTTGACTCCTTTAAGGCCCAGCGGTCGGGCTTGCTCAATGACCGATTTGAGCAATTTCGGATCGAGTGCGTGCTCGTCCCGGCTCTGTTCATGCATTCCCGGATCGATCCAGCAATGTCTACATCTCAGGTTACATACAGCCGTCAGATAGAAATAGACATACTCCAACGGAGGGGTAACGTCATTGCTCGCGGACCTGATCGAGTCCAATGTCATCGGCCTTTCTTCATCATGCCCGGGGAATGCGGTGAACGGGCTCAACCGTGTGCTTTCAAGTCAAGACTATCAAGAGGATACGCTCCTTCCTGCACAAACCGCCTGTAGCAGCTACCCGGATTGGGGCGATACGGGTCTCCCAGCATTGCGTCGGATATGGCGGGACATCCGCCTCGACAGTAATTGATGTACCTGCAATCTCTACAGAAAAGAAAGTCGGCGAGGGGAATGCGACTGCGGTCTCGGAAACGTTGCAGCTCCGGATGGTGCAACCATACTTCACGAAGGCCGTCGCGGTTGATTCTGCCGAGCGTCATGCCCGGCAACTGGGCACACGGTACGAAGGCTCCATCCGCCCTGACCGCCAGTTTGGTAAAGGCTCCGCCACACCCGCTCAGGTGGCCTCCTCCCGGCAGTGCGTCGGCGCAATCTCTCAGAGCCTGCTCCATCTCGCTCCAAATCCGAGCTTCGGCCAATGGGCCGGCAGTCGCCGAGATGCGGCCGCCATACTTTCTTTCAAGCTTCCTCAGCGCGACCATGGCCCTATGACGCTCTCCGCGGGTCAGCCTCACTCTCTCGGCGTTCCGACGACAAAGCCCCAAATAGTCTGCCGAATTTGTGGACAAACCGGGCAAGCCCACGTCGTCCAGGAGGAACTCGACGATCTCTTCGAGGTCGTCCACGTTCTCTCTGTGAATCGTAACGCGAACGGAGAGGGGCACGTTGTGCTTCAGGAGGATTCTCATCCCCGAGATCGCCTTTTCGAAGCTTCCGCTCCCCCTGAAAGCATCGTGTGGTCCGGGTCGGCATCCATCTATGGAAAGTTGGACGACGTCACAGCGGCCGGTCGCGGCGATTGTCGCGGCCAGGTCGTCCGTGACCAGCGTACCGTTGGACAGCACGGAAAAACGCATTCGGTTTTGTACGATACCGTGAACGAGAGGCACGAAATCCTCCCGCATGAGAGGCTCCCCACCCTGCAGGCACACGGAAAGAACCGCGCAGCGTCCCAGCTCCTGAAAAAAAGCAAGCCACTCCTCCGTGGCAAGGTCCTCCCCCACGTCACCTTTGCCGGAGAAATGACTACAATACGCACACCTGAGATTGCAAGCACCGGTAATGAGGAGATCCATCGATCGAGGGGTGTTCATTACTCGCGCCACGCCCGTTCAAGCCTCCTCCACCACGTGTCCCACAAACCCCTTGCCGACCAAAACATCGACAAAACCCGCCAAGTGATCTCGTGCCTCCTCGGGGACCTCGTCAAAATGGTCGGCTACGGCTTGAAGGATGTCGGTCCGGCTTCGCGTGCCGTCCAACAGCTTCCAAATGAAGGCGCCTATAGGGTTCAGCCCCAGCGCTACACCCTGGTTGGGCTCGAAAACAATTACCCAGTCGTCGAACTCCTCCCTGAATACGACGTCCGGGTTCGCAAAAAGTTTTTCTTCGTGCGGCATTTTTCGGATTCACCGGCCGGCCGCCGGAAATTAAAGCCGCCGGCGGATTCTTAACATTCTCGTCTTGAACATAAGACGCTTAGCCCAACAAGTCAAGAAAGCTCAACGAATCCAGGCTCACTGCAATCGAGCCGCCTACGGAAAGTTGCTCGGCCACCGTGGTACCTGGTGACGTCGGTGCAGCGTCCGTCAGGGCAGGGGTATCCGCCATGATCGCCTGCCAGACATCCAGTTCGCTCAGGTTGAACACGACGCCTGCCGAGGAATCGATAACCCGGCCGTGCCCATCGGGGGCACTCCCGGATAGGCCGTCCACGGTTGCGAAATCACCTGCCACAACGATCTCACCGGGAGCCTCTACAACCGTTTCTAAGGCTGAGATCGGAACCTCGGCTGACGCGACATAAAACGGATCGGCCACCCGGGAGCCGGCCGAGGCCGCCGCACTCGGCTCTCCCGCCACGGCCGCAAAGACGCTCGCATCCAAACTCTGCAAGAGATCTTCCGGGCCGGTCATCGTCGTACCTGGGGACGAATTCCGGAGAAGCAACAGGGTGGAATCCGTCGTTCCATCGGCAAGCGACCCGGTCGACAGTACGAGCGGGCTTGTCTCGTTTTGTGCCAAGTCGGTGAGTACGCTCAGAGAAGTGAGTGGAGGGGCACTTGCGCTCGTGGTCTGAAAAGAAGCATTCAACGTTGCGAGTCCGGGATCCGAGAGGGGAGCGGCAAGCGCCGAGGCCCCGACGACCGCATCGAGAGTCGGCGAGCTGGTGAAGGCTGCCATGGCCACCGGATTCACGAGGAAAGCCGGGTAATGACGTGTGGGCACCAAGGTAAAATCGTCGATGGCCGCGTCCAGGTACCATTCCATACCGTGGACCTCGAGCTCGATGACAATGTCCGTCGGACCGGTCTTGAGTGCCGTAACCAGGGCGTCCGAGGCGTCCATCTTCACGGTGTAGTGCTGCATGGAGCCGACCACCGCCTGGTCAACCCCGTTGGTGCTGGTCCATACACTGAGTTGAGTCCCCGAGCTGTCGTAAATGTACACTGCCAAGAATTGATCCGCATTGAATTCGCTGCCGGGATCCTCACCGAGGTTCGTGTTCCAGTAGGAAAGATCCCAACTGAGCTCCAACTTTTCGAGATAGACATCTTGATCGAGGCTTACGGTCTGCGTCAAGACGGCCGTGCGTTCGCCGCCGCTGAGAAGGACTGCGGTGTAGTCCGTGCTGCTGCCGTCTATGGTGATGCCGTTGGAGCCGGGATAGGTCAGTGTATGAATGGAATACTGGTTTTGCTCGTTATTGTCGTAGTAATCGTGAAGCAGATCGTCCCAGTTTATAACCGTCCCCTCGGGCTGATTGTGAATGATGGCGAAGGTGCCGAACTCATCCTGAATGTTTGCCGGAAGGGTAGTATCGGCGTACGTTTCCGTCAGCGTCCAGCCGTCATAGTGATCGGCGGTGTTCTCGAAGCTCCAGTTGTAGATCGGCTCCACGTGGATCGTCACCTCGGCGGGATCGCCATGGCGCATTGGGCTGGAGCCGCTGTGGAATCCCGAATTCTGAAAATAGAGATTGTTGCCGCCCGCTATGCCGACCACACAATCGATGTCGCCATCGCCGTCCACATCACCGGCCGTGATGGAAAGAGCGCTCAAATTCCCGGAGCTGATATTCGTGGCCGCATGAAATGAGCCGCCGTAAAACTCGTAGAGCTTCAGCGTACTGTTGTAATCGGCTACGAAGACGTCAAGATCGCCGTCTCTGTCCACATCGGCCAGCGCTATCCCCCGAGTGTCGCGGGAATCCCCCGTAATCGTCGTCGGAGTATCCCACTTCGCGTGTCCGTTGCCGTCGAGGCTCCCATCGTCATCTGCGTTGTTATGTACGTAATAATTGGTTCGATTGCTCCCTCCGCCACGGCCGAGAACGAGATCCACCCAGCCGTCGCCATCTACATCCCCGACATCGGCAGATGACACTCGCGATACACCTATATACTGTCTGTGGGCGGTGGAAAACCCCCCATACCCGTCGTTATAGAGGATAGCCGCATTGTTGTTGCTCGACTTGCCCACGAAGATGTCCACGTACCCATCTCCGTTGAAATCAGCCGTCTCAATAACGGAAGTCGTTCCGTTGACAGAAGGGAGTGACGTTGTGGCTGCCGCAAAGGTCCCGTCTCCATTGTTCCAGTGGATGACCTCCGCCGCATTGTTGTTCCCGCTGGCAACCACCACGTCGAGGTCGCCGTCCCGGTCAAAGTCTCCCAGAGCGACTGCACCGTTCGTTCCGGAGTTGGTCCCACTGAGTTGGCTAACGGGATTGAACACCTGGTTTGCACTGTCCCACAAGTACACCATGTCGTACCCGTTCTGCCCGTTGCGAACCACCACATCCTCGAAACCGTCGTTGTTCAGGTCTCCTACCGCCAGGCTGACGGAATCGCCGGAGCCGCCTGCGTATGTGTCCATGGTCACGCCGTCTCGGAAGAAGGTATTCGGATCGCCGAGGTAGAAAAGATCGGGCTGGTTCCCTCCACTGCTGCCGTTCGAGTTTGCGGTCACGAGATCCGAGAGCCCGTCGTGGTTGAGATCGGTAAGGGCCAAATCATACGTGCTGGAGGTCTCACCGCGGGCTCCGACGGGCCAACCCGTGTTGGAAATGAATCCTTTCCAGGATCCGCTGGGCGTCGAAAACGTGAAGAGGAAGTTGTCCTCACCCCAGTATCCGGGGTCGGGGGTGTACGTATATGTCTGGTAATAGTAATGATTCGTGGCGTCGTACTGTGCCCCGCCCACGGAAATCAGCGTACCGTGTGTCGGTCCGTAATCGGAATCAACGTCGAAATGTACCGATCCCACGGCGTGGGAATCCGGATCGTACCCAATGACGTCGAATGTGACCGAACCGTCACGCGCAACCGTCACGCTCGCGGGATCGGCCGTGGGGAGGTGGTACGACGACGTGGTAGGCATGTCCACGAACGCCCACGTGTCCCATATGTTGTCTATCGAGTCGCCGGCCCAGATCCGCAGTGTTACCGTATCGCCACTATCAGCATAATTGGACAGATCGATGTTGACTTCCCGCCATCCCGATTCTCTCGGGGTTTGCCAGACGTCCGGAGGAACATCGCCCGAATTGATGGTGTAATTGATCTGCGTCACGCCGTTCACCACCACTTCGTAGCCGAATTCGTCATAATGGCCGTATTGACTCCCATCAGTGGTCGCCACCGCGTACGCGAACACGAGACTGTCGGTTCCGCCATAGGTGAACTGCTGCTCTATGAGAGAATAATTGGACAGGTCCGACAGCGCTGGGTTGTGGTACAGATCGTTCCCTGCAGAGGTCTGGCTGTCCAGCCGAACCATGTACTGGCTTCCCTCCGAAGCGTAGGGACTCGCGCCCACGTCGATCTGTCCCTCATATCCGTTGGACCCGTGGACTCCCCCCGTGCTTGCGCTCACGACGTGCACGTCATTTACTGCGGTCCATCCCGTAGTGGTTCCGGTTTCAAAACCGGCATTGGTCAAATCGCTGTTGTCCAGGGTGATTGCATGACTCTCGAGGGCCGCCACGTCAACGACTGCGGTCAGAGAGCTTTCACCGCTCTTTACCTCCAAATCCCAATCCGCGTCGGTTCCGCTCCCCGTGGTGTCGTCGCTTGCCCAAACCACTGTTCCTGTCGTCTGGGCAATGGCACTGACGAGGCTCATCCCGTCAGTCCCCTGGCCGATGTCGCACCCATAGAGATCTATACGGGCATTTTGGGCCATAAGCGATCCGAGGTCCTGCCATGCCTGAGGATTCGACGTGACCGTCTCGGCGCTGAACATCAGATTGTCACCGACCTTGAGCACGCCGGGATCGCCGTGGCTAAACCAAGCCAAATGGCCGATCTGCTCTCCGGTCGAGGCCACTTCGGCCTGGAGTTTTGCGATCACCTCGCTCAGATTGCCGTCGGACGCGTCATACACAATGACCTTGGCATCCGGTTCTGCGGCAGCCGAGATCGCATCGACCTGATCCAGGTGATTGGAAATGAGAATGACGTTGAGATTCTGATGGACAACATCGTGGGCGCTGTCTGTATCCGTTTGGCCGGCTCCCTGACCGCCGCCCGCAGCAGCCTCTCCGTTACCCGATGCGGTCGCCGGCGCAGCGGAAGCTCCTGCAGCGGCATCGGCCTGCGTCTGGCCGGCGGAGTCGTGTTGATCTTGAGGAGTGGCGTCAACCGCGGCATCGAGAACGATACGATCCTCCAGTGCTTCGAGGACCGGTCTATGCGTGAGCCAGCGAGCTTTGCGACTGAAAAGCCGGGATACCATGGTATTTCACTCTCACTTCTCGGCAACGGTGCCGATGAACATACTGAATGACAACGCACTCACCGAGATCTTTCTTAACAACTGCGCCGGCCCGGACTCGAATCTCAACGCGGGTGACCACAGATGCGCAAAGCGTCCTAAATATAACTGAAAATTTAACAGGTTGTCAAGACACGCACGCCCCACGCCCGCATTCGTGAGGCCAAGGCCATAGTGTGTCCGGAAATCAGTCTTCATAACGCTCTTTCTCTTCCCCAGGCTCGCCGTCGCGGCAGGTGTTCCGCATCGGTAAGACGCAAGGCTATCTTGGCACTCCTCCATGCAAAAATCACGCCACGCTTCACACCTTTGGCCTCAAACTATCTATTTGATATGGCGCATGTTTTTCAAGATAACGAGCGCATTGATGCGTAAGGACCCAACCTCCTCGCTGCACCTCTGTGGAGAAGACACCCACTTGAAGCCGGAACATGTTGAAATAACGTAATATCAACAAGTTGGACCAGAAAATATTACACAAATTCCGGGCGCTTTTTACACTCCCGGACGCTCCCCAAGGCGGATATCGCCATCCCGACCGCAAAGATCCCGCCGGCTCTGAATCGGAGCGAATCAATGCTTCCCCACGGAGAGGGGTATCGTAATGCGGAAATGCCCCGGCTTAGCACCCGATTCCAAAACTCAAACGATGTGGAAAGTATTTTCGATTTTTCCAGCGCCCGGGGAGGGCGAATGGCATGGGAGAAGGCATGGGGCTTACTTATGTGAGAATCTCGGTCCGCCGCCACGGCGGGAGAACATGGTGCGAGTCGGAACCGGGCGTGGGCTCCGTTTTCACGTTCACTATCTCCGGGGGTCTCGGGTCGGTAGAGGAAGTGATCCGACCAGGAAAGGAGTATTCTTCCGCCACTGGCCGGAACTAGCGGTAGCCCCCCACAGGATGGGCACGAGATACCGTCGGCGCAGTCAGTATGGCTGAAGACTGTTCTGCACAGAGGAATCGGCTGGGGTGCCGAGAAAACTCCGCGGCGGGCTCTCATGGGGATCAAGACGCCGAACCGTCGCGGCCGGCCGCGGTCTTCTCGTCTGCACCCTGCTCTTTTCCGACGGATCCGCCTCAAGCATGCGGCGGACGGTTCTCAATCCTAGTCCGGGACGTTGATCCAGGTCTCCAGCCCTTCGGGAAGGGGCGCGGGCTCATACGCTCCTTTTGCCGCGCTTGCAGCCCAGACCCTTGCCACGGGAAATCTGTTGCGCTTGATGGTAAGGGGAGCCGTTAACCCACCGGTATCGAAATCCTTTATGGAATGTAACGCCTGAACTATTGCCTTATAGTCCAGGTTCCCGGCTCTGTCCGCCCTCCTCAAAACCTCGGTGAAGATCATGCCCGTGAGGAATCCCTGCATATAGTAATTGGGCCGATATTTGATGTCCGGGTAGTGTTTTGCGTTGTAGTCCATAATTTTCCTGATCATGGGAACGTCGGTCATGCCCCAGTAAGAATAGGGGTTGACCGCGAGATACCCGTCGGCCAACGGGCCGAGTTTGTCCAAAACCTGCTTGGTCGCAGTCCAGAAGAGCCCCATGAATGTGGATTTCATGCCCAAATCCCTGCACTGCTTGATGATCTCGGGAACCGGTCGAAGCACGAACCCTTGGAAGATCACGTAATCGGGATTCTTCTCTTTGAGGCCCCGAACTTCCGGGGTGAAGTCGGTTCTCTTCAGGTTTACCGATATGTCGTCAACGACCTTTAATCGCAGCCTCTGGGCGATAATCTTCCCAAACTTGATTCCGTCCATTCCGAAAGCGCTGTCGGAATGAAAGAAAGCCACGGTGGCTTTCGGTTTGACCTTGGCGATATATTTCAACAGAATCGCTATTTGATCCCCGTAGCTGGGGCCGCTCAGAAATATTGAAGACTGCGCTCCTCCGAGAGTGAGCTCCGCAGAGAAGGAAGTCGAACCGTAAAGAACTTTGTACTTCTCCCCGATTTCCTTCCGCAACGCCATCCCCAAGCCGGTACTGGGGCCGAACATCACCGGCGGTTTGTCCGCCGCGTAGAGAGCCTCGAACTTCTCCTTTTCCTCCTGAACGTTGTAGTTGCTGTCCGCGAATATATATTCAATTTTCTTGCCGTTGATTCCACCCTCTTCATTGGCGATGGCAAGAGAATCCTTGAGCCCGTCATTAACATGGAGGAAGGCTTCGGCAAACACTCCCTTGGTCGCCTGAACCGCCCCTATTTTGATGGTGTCTTGTCCGAGAGCCTCCCAGCTCACCCCCAGGGCCCAAAAAAGGCCCATGACTACCGCCGTCCACAACCGCCTCGTACTGTTCATCGTTCTTTCCTCCCTGAATCTATTAAGTGCCCCCCTCTCTGAACCTTCAGTGAAAACCATTCGGCTCTTTTCCTTTTAGGGGCGCAGGACCGCTTCGTTCACGGAGAAGGTGGTTTCTCAAGAACCGTAGCCTTTGGCAGTGGCATGGGGCCGGTCTGTCCCGTGACGCAGAGAGCCTTTTGGTAAAGTTTACTGTTCCGCTATGAAATTTGTCAATGTTCCATTCGCCACGTGCGGTTCAACGGGAGGCAGGGATTAAAGATGTTTTCGGATGTGGCAGAGTAGGAATTCGGCATTCGACTCTCCGGGATCGGTGAAAGCAGAACGGATTTGATGTGGGGCAGAGAATCCCGGGGAAGGCTCTCCGACGCGAGGCTCGGGTACCGCTCTTTGACAGTTGATCCGGCGATATGCTAGCCTTTAAACTCTATGAAAAGAGACCCTATCGAATGGGGCACGGATGACCGACACCGTTCCGGGTAGTAGTCGAACCGGTTCCGGATTGAGAAAAACGGCGAGGCGAGTACCACTCCAATTATGGATACAACCGCACATCCCCATCCTGACCGAAAGGTCGGCCTTAATGAGCCCTGCCTAACGGCACGCCCATGAAAAAGGACACATCCTGGAAACCGATCGTCCTCTTCGGTCTTCTCCTCGCGGGGTTCATCGCCATCGGATTCGCCCTCAACGTCCGCGGTCTCGACGCGCCGATGTATTACGATTCCGGAGGACTGATAGAGGGGAACAGAGCTCTCTTTAAAGCCAACGACATCCTGGGGGTGATATCGATTTTTCCTCAACGACCGTTACCTATGGTGTCTTTCGCCGTCAATTACATGGTTTCGGGGATGTCGGCACGGCATTTCAGGTTGTGGAATATCGTGATTCTTGGCTTCACGTCCTTGATGGTCGTGGTTCTCACGTACCTGCTCCTTTCCTCTAATCGCGAACGCTCGGACGCCTCTGACCGGGAACTTCGTCTGGTGTGTGTTTTCATCGGTTTTGTCTTTCTCGTTCATCCGCTTTTGACGCAGCTCGTGCTGTACATATGGCAACGTACGGCTCTCATGGCTTGCTTTTTCTATTGTTGCTCCTTGACGAGTCACGCGGCAACCCGCAACGGGCTAATTTCACACCCGGGCCGGGGCTATTTTCTGACCGGGCTCTTCTTTCTGTGCGCACTCTTGAGCAAGGAGAACGCTGTTACGCTTCCTTTAGTGCTGATTGTGGCAGATGCCGTCCTCTTTCGAGACACACTTCGATCGGTGGCGAAACGGTCGGCAGCGTATCTGTCAGTTGCTGCCGTCTGCATAAGCGGGCTCTCCCTGGTGGAGCGGGCCCATGGGAATATTGCCAACAAAGCCGGAATTCTCAATGCAGTCGGCCAGTACTACGCCGAGAGCGGCCTGAATCTCCGAGAGATCATTTCGATTCAGAGCCGTGTCCTCTTCGATTACCTGTCGATCATCGTTGCGCCTACCACCTCGAAGGTGCAGCTTGTCTCGCCTCAGGTGGTAACCGGTCCCGGAGCGGAATCGTTGGTGCCGATCGCGGGAGCCGCTGCCTTGGTCGTTGCCGGGCTGATCTTTGTGCGAAAGAGGCCCCTCTGGGGGTTCGGTATTTTCTTCTTTCTGATCAACCTTGTGCCGGAATCCATACTGGTGCCCCAATATGCTTACTTCGGTTATCGGGCGGTGCTCCCCATGATCGGCCTTTTGATCATTGCCGCGGATTGTCTCATGAGCGTACTCGAATTCACCGCCTCGGGCACTATGAGAGGATCTGCGCGGATAGGACTCGCTTGCCTCTGTGCAGCGGTCCTGGCAGCCGCTGCATCGGTATCATTGGCCAGGGCGGAGCTTTGGCGAGATCCCGTCCTCTTTTGGCAAGACACGGTAAACCGTTTTCAAGGAAAAGACTCCAACCTGGAGCACGCCCCTGCTTCACAGGCATTGCACAATCTCGGCCGTGCTCTCCAGCATAACGGCAGATATCAGGAGGCTTCGGCCCCGCTTGAGAGAGCCCTGCGGATTGCTCCGGACAGGGTGGTGACGTTGACGACGTTGGCGTCGGTCCACACGCGGCTGGGCAAATTCGAGGAAGCGGAGGCTCTCTTGCGAAAAGCGGTGAGGCTTCAACCCGACTCCTGCAGGTCTCACCGCGAGCTTGGCGACCTTCTTGCCCAACGAGGATCGATGGAAGCCGCTTTTGCAGAGCTCAGAACAGCCCTTCGCTTGGATCCCGGCGACGACATGGTCCACGACGCAATTGCACGGGCGTTTGTGGCACAGGGAAGAAATGGTGAGGCCGTGGAGAGCTTTCGGAAAGCGCTGGCTATCAACGAGCAATCGTACGTGGCATGCACGAACCTCAGCGCGCTCCTGATGCGAATGAACCGCCTGGATGAGGCCGCGGCTTTTGCGAAGAGGGCGCTTGAGCTCAGACCCGACTACTGGAACGCCAACCAGATCATGGGGGTGGTTTTGGCCATGACCGGACGAACCGCTGAAGCGGTGACCTACTTACGCAGGGCTGAGAAGATGAATCCCCAGGATCGTCTCATCAAGGAGAATCTTGCCACAGCACTCAGGCAGTTGAAGGATTCAGGCGAGGATCATGGATGGAAGCGGTAGGTCCGACGTGACTCTCATGGAGAATTGTTTCCCTTCCGAGGTTACTTCAACTGCCGGCGGACCCGGTCCAGATTGTTCCGCGCATCCTCGAAGTCGGGTCTTAATTCCACGGCCTTTTCGAAAGCGTTTACAGCCTGTCTGGTTCTCCCGAGATTTGCCTCGGCTATGCCGACACCGTTGTAGGCTTCGGCAAAATCCGGCTTGAACCGGATGGCGGTTCGGAAATACCCGAGAGCCTTTTCAAATCTCCCCGCCCGCATCTCGATCCAGCCCATATTATTATTGGCTGTCGGCAGAAAGGGCTTGAGTCTTATGGCTGTCCGGAAATCGGCAAATGCCTCGTCTACTTGACCGAGTTTGAGCAGCTCGTCCCCCAGATTGCTGTAGGCCTCTGCAAAAGAGGGGTTGAGTCGGATGGCGGCCCGATAGCATGTGACGGCCTCGCCATTTTTTCCAAATTTGGACAAGAGATCGCCGAGATTATTGTAGGACTCGAAGGAATCCGGACAGAGAACTATCGCCTTGCGATAGGACGACACAGCGGCCTCCGGTCTCCCCAGTTTTGTCATCACGGCTCCGAGGTTGTGGAATGCTTCGCACTTGTCAGGCCACCTGGTGACGACGCGATTGAGAATTTTTGCCGCTTCCGCAGTCTTGCCCGCTTCGAGGAGTGCCAGACCCAGCATGTCTTGTGCCGCGTAACATGACGGACAAACCTCCGCGTTGTGAGCCCACAACGTTAGACCGTCCTTCCACACGGCTATCCTCGTCGCTGTCTGGTACGTAAGTGCGGCCATGTATACCAGTACTATCACAGCCACCGCATACTTGAGGCTTCCTCCCGCCCTCTCGAACGCGTATCCGATGGCTGTCGCCATGCACAGTGCACCTCCGACCATGGAGAGATACAAGAAATGATCCGCGACAAACGAGTGCTGCAGATGTCCGAACCCGACAAGCCCCAAGACCGGGATCAAAGGAATGAGAAAGCCTGCAATACCCCACCACAATTCATACTTCACCCGGCGTCGAACAATGTAGATGACCGATGCTGCTGCGACGACAAGAGCAGGCGGCACCCACCATCCCACCGACGACGGAGAGACGCGCCACATGGGATAAACATACATAAGATCTACCGGAAGCAGCACTTCGAATATGTAGAAGATCACTGCGGCACATGCAATAAAAGGTCTTTCATAGAAGGGTACGTTCACTTTGGGAGGGATTTCGGTGCCGATCGTTATGATGCCGTATGCCACGGCAAGGAGAAAAAACGGCACAAGACGTACCACAACAGCCTTTTGTCCCAACGATGCCGAATCCGACCCGCTCTCTGCATTTGACGCTTCGGTCGCAGAACGATCAGCGGATCGAGTCAGGGAATCCGAGTCGTACGTATTGTTACCCAACCCGATCGTTTGTATGTCCGAGCGTCGGAGAACCTCGTCGACTAATAGAATCACAGGGAGCACCACAGCGGTCGGCTTGGAAAGCAAAGCGCATCCGAAAGCCACGAGAGAAGCATAATAGAACGGTAGGGACCCTTTCTCACGGTGCCGGTCATAGAGCAGATAGGCAACGAGATACCACGTCACGGCCATCAGGGTCTTGCGCTGTGAAAACCAGAGCACCGAAGGTACCTGAATCGGATGAATCAGGAACAGCCCGCATGCCAGGAGAGCGGCCCGGAATGTTACTCCGAGGCGCGTGAGCAAGGCAAAAACAAGGAGACCGTTGACACAATGAAAGATCGTGTTGATCGCGAGCGTAACGCGAGGGTTGGGCACGTCTGAAAAAGCCGGTATTTTGTCGAGCATGAGGCTGATGGAACTGAGGGGTGCATAGTACCCCGATACGATTGTTCCCTTGAAATCCAGAAGAAGGTCGAAGGCAGTTTCCAAATAGGTGGACGAATAGAGCACTCGCGAATACAAAGGGAAATCCATTCCTACGAATGAATCGCCCATTCCGGCAATATACAGGGCACACGTTGCCGCGACGATTGCCGAAACTATCAACCATTGCCTGGGTACACTGATTAGCATGCTCAAGTAATAAGAAGCCACCCGGCACAATGCGCGAGGGTGGCTTCCTCAACGATTATAGGATAGGGCTTACTTGTAGTATCCCGCTCCGATGTACAAGTTCTCGCCGGGGACCTTCATGATGTAGCTTCTTTTTGCGGAGGGCTCCTTTGCACCGGGCTTGGGCCACATATACTCAACCCATCCAGAGCCCTTTCCCTTAGCGACATTCAGAAACTCGGCGAAAAGGAATTTGCCCTTGGGATCTTTGACCTTTGAAACGTCTTTCCCGACAAGAGTCTTCGACATCGGGTGTGCCAGGACCTTGTTGTTCATGTCAACGGCAAAAACATACAGCTCGCCCTTGACGAACGGTCCCTTGGGATCGTTAATGGCCTTGATAGCTGCGTCTTTCCCCTTGGATTTGAACATGCCGGCGGCTTTTTCCACAACGGCTTTGCAGTCCCCCTCCATGCTCGCCCACGCTAAGCCGGCGCACACGATCAGACCCACCAAGACCGCGATCCCCAACACTGCAATCCTTTTCATGAACCCCTCCTTACGAGAATGTTACCACGTTGTAGCCTTCCATGGCTACCCTGTCAAGAAGTATCGCGGGATGAACATTTGCTAACCTGAAGCAAGGAGAGCACACTCCGTTTTGAAAGGCGCTCGTGGTTGCGGTTTCTCCCGTTCGGATGCATACTGGCGGACGCAGGCCGATGCACGCTCGAGAGAGGATTTGCATGTTTGTCAACAGGCTCCATATTTTGGCGGTTATCGGGGTGCTGATCATGGTAGGCGCCTTGCTGCTGATGAATTCAAACCAGAAAGATGTGGCAATGATCAAGGCCGCACTGGACGGACAAATCAATGAAGTCCGGCGTTTCCTCAACGAAGGAATCGATGTCAATGCCGGGGCCGACAATGGCGTCACTTCTTTGATGGTGGCATCGAGCAAGGGGCACGAGGACATTGTGCGCCTCCTGTTGGAGAAGGGAGCGGACGTTGCCGTCAAGGAAAGGAAGGGAAGACCGCTCTGAAAATGGCCGAGCAAAGAGGTCACACCAAAGTAGCGGCCCTTCTCAAGGAGCACGCTGTCAAACCTTAATGCTGCGTGGCAGAGATTCGGTGATGTCTTCGCCCCTTGGGATTGCTTCGTCGCTCCGCTCCTCGCAATGACGCCCGGAACCTGTCATTGCGAGCGAAGCGAAGCAATCTGGAGAGACAATAACACGCAGCCATGTCTCGGCCATGGAAAATTCGCCAAGACTTCTTTTGCACAGACCCAGGGCAGGATTGCTGCCGGTGAACGATTGATTGCCCTCCACTCTTGCGTAGTGAAGGTCAGCGGCATTTCGTGACCCTGCCGAAATCGTCCTCGAAGCGCTCGATGTCGTCCTCGCCGAAATAGTCCCCGGTCTGGACCTCAACAAAGACCACAAGCTCCTCGCCGGGATTGAATATCCTGTGTCGGGCACCTTGCGGAATCTCGATGGATTCGCCGGGCCCCAGCGTCACATCATCATCGTCCAGTGTGACCACGGGAGACCCGTTGATCACGGTCCAGTGCTCGAAACGACGGCTATGACGCTGCAGGCTGAGCCGTTTTCCCGGATAGACCACGATCCTTTTGACCTTGTGGTCGGGATGGTCCGAAAGAACCTCGTAGTAACCCCACGGGCGACACTCTTCAGCCTGGCACGTCTCGAGAATTCCTTGGTACACCTTGATGTACTCCAGCGCCATCCGGTGCCCGGAGAAACGCTCCTCCGCCACTTTTCGGCAGTCGGCACGGGAAATGGCTCCCAGAGCCTTTACAGCCTCGCCGGCCTCGGCAATGCGGGAGACCAGAAAACCGTTGACGCCGTCGATGACGATCTCCCCCAATACACCTCGGCCCGGTCCTATCACCGGAGTTCCAAGGGCATTGGCCTCCAAGGCGATGAGTGGAAACTCCCCCGGGCATACTTCCGCATAGAGCAGAGCCTCCGCTCCGGCCAGCAGCATATCTCTCCTGTCGGGAGTGAGGTTCTCGACATACTCTATTCTTCCGTCTCGCAGGCGGCGTTGCATGTCTGCTTCCAGGAAAGCCGTGCTCTCGATCGGTCCCTCGATCACCAACTTTTTGTCGGCCCTCAGGGCCGGCTCCACAGCATCACGAATACCCTTCCCTTCCGATGCGAGGCCCGACACGAAGAGGTAGTCTCCGGGAGTGATGCCCAAGGTAAAGGTCTTCAAGTCGATTCCCGGGTAGACCGTGGCCTCGTAATGGATGTCCGTTAAGCGCTCGGTGTCACAGTTGGAGACGTAGAACGATCTTTTCCCGTACTTCCGGTAAACCGCCAAGTCCCCTTTGGAGCACGGTTCATGTATGGTCGTCACGATCGGCCGCTTCACGAAAGCAGCGTATCCGAAAGGAGGCACACCCGCCCAATTGTGGATGAGGTCGAAGGCATGGGCCCCCTCAAGAAACTCCCCCAGGCGGAGCCATTGCAAGACCCCCGGATGCGGTCCGTCTCCATTGGACTCGGGGCAGGGCCGGAAATCCGGGGCAGGAAATAGGGAGACTTCAACCCCGTAGGCCGGGAGCTCTTCTGCCAAGAGAGAGATCGTGTCCCGGCGCCCACCACGTTCCTCGGGAGAGGTCGGCCGACCGACCGGGGCCAGAATCGCTACGCGCATAGCCCGAACCCCCTTTCGTGATGACGGTCTTCACCTTCGGGCAGGCCTTGTAGGCTGTCGGAAGATCTCGCGGGCCGACCGGGTCGAGTCTCGACAAGCCGCGACCGATGACGGTGCATGTTCAACATGCTCTGTAAGACCTCCGTTGTAGGTCGGCGGCCGATCCCCTTGTGAAGCGCCGGGATATGTCTCGGAGCGCCGGCACCCGCAATCTCCGGAGCCCGATCACTGCTGTCGTGATGTTTCCCGCGGCATTCCACCCCGGCTTCGGCCTGCATGTCACAGGAGTTTTCCGTGGCCGCGTTCACGAAGGATCTCCTGCAACCGTCGCACGTCCTGGGCCCGGTCCTTGCGGCAGACCATGAGTGCATCCGGGGTGTCTACGACGATAAGGTCCTCCGCTCCAATAATCGTGGCAACCTTGCCGGGCGAGGAGACGATGCACCCCACGGACTCGTGGAATATGACGGTCCCCTTGCTCGCGTTGCCCGACTCGTCCTTGCCCCAGACATCCTCAAGCGACCCCCAACTGCCTACGTCGTTCCAGTCCACGTCGATGGGAATGCTGAGAACGTTGTCCGCCCGCTCCATAATGCCGTAGTCTATGGAAATCGCCTCCACCTCTTCGTATATCCGGGCGATGGCTTCAGCTTCCCGGGATGTGTTCAGAAACGGTGAGATATCGTCCATTGCGGCGCTCAACGCGGGCAGGTGTTTCTCGAAAGCCTCGATGATTGCGGAAACGCTCCAGATAAACATTCCGCTGTTCCACATGTACGTCCCGTCAGCGAGGTATTCTTCTGCAGTAACTCGATCGGGTTTTTCCACAAAGCGCTCCACAGCGAACACCTTGGACGAGCCGACCTCCATGCGGGCGGAACCGAGCTTGAGGTATCCGAATCCCGTCTCAGGGCGGTTGGGAATAATGCCGAACGTGAGAAGGCGGCTGCCGTTCTGCGCTACTTCGGCCCCTGCCGTCAAAGCCGCGAGAAATTCTTCTTCCTTTCCGATCAGGTGATCGGCCGGCAACACGGCCATAATGCCCTGCGGATCTTTCTTTCTCAATTTGTAGGCAGCCAAGGCGATGCACGGTGCCGTGTTTCTCCCCTGAGGCTCGACCACCAGCATATCCGCGGACAATTCAGGAAGCTGCTCCCGCACGAGATCCGCGTGATCGGCCCCGGTGACGACCATCATCCGGGCAAAGGGGACGATCGGGAAGATTCTCTCAACCGTGGCCCTGATCATAGTGCGGCCGCCGGTTATGGAGAGAAGCTGCTTCGGCCTGCTTTTCCTGCTTTCCGGCCAGAAGCGGGTTCCGCTTCCGCCGGCCATGATGACTGCGTGAATCATTAAGGTAAGACCCCGGGTCTTTATTGAGCGGCCATGTTCAAAACGGCTCACAGTGAGGGCACGTCGGAGGACCGCATGTCCGTCGTCGCACGACCCAACCGGTCAATGCATTATGACACACGGAAAGCGAGAGTTGCAAGCACGGCCTTGAGGTCGGAGCATCTGTTCACGGGAGCCGCCGGTACTTCTCAACCGCCCCGGCCGATTCCGATAGTCCGGAGCTTGGCTGCGCCGTAGTGCGCAAGGATGGGGTGAGTCCTCGAACCCCATCGGTCGAGTCAAGGCCGGCGATGGGGTTCACTCCGTTCACCCCACTCTACGCGGGCTTCGTCTTCCCGCGACTTTCAAAGCTCTCCACCTTGGTCCCCAAAGGGACCTTGCGTGAAAGACCCTTCGGGGTACCGTGGTACCAAGAATCTCGGCGAAGGTAGAAAAGATGATCACAAGAGAGCAGATAGGGGCTGAGCCGGATGCGGTGGAGGAAAAAGACCCGGACATATTGCATCGAATCATTATGGCACTTGCCGGTTCCCCTTGCCCATCCAAGCCTGAAGCTGAAGCCCTCGATGAGACCCCCGAGTGGCGCCGGTTCATTGAAGACACGTATGGTTGCCTTGCCGAAGACCCGATTGAGAGGCGTTGACCTTTCCGTCAAAATCATTGATAAAATAGGTGAGGAGTGAACGGATGCCGGAGGTTCAGGTCATATTTTACAAGGAGGCTGACGGATCGGTCCCAATGTCCGATTGGATTGACGGACTTCAACTGAAGCACAGAGCCAAATGTTTGAAGTGGATAGGGATACTGCGATCTTTCGGATATGAACTCCGACGACCTGAAGCCGATTACCTCAGGGACGGTATTCATGAGCTTCGCGTGAGGTATCATAGTCTGAGCTACCGTATGTTATACTTCTTTCATGGGAACCAGGTCGTCGTCCTCACTCACGGACTGAAGAAGGAAAAAGAGGTTCCCTCGAAGGAGATTGAGCGGGCCGTAGAGCTAAAGAAGAGATTTCAAGCAGACCCCAAGACCCACACCTTTCAATGGGAGCCTTGAGATGGAAGAGAAAAAACTCAGTTCAGACGCTTATCAGTGGGCTTACGACCGATATATCAAAGGCGATCCGGAGATGGAGGAATACTTTGAAGAGCTGGGAGTCAAAGCCGACATCGCCCGACAACTCTACAATCTCCGGGATAAAGCAGGCCTGTCAAGGAAGCAGCTCGCCGACCTCGTAGGAGTGGAAGAATCGGCCATTGAGGACATGGAGGAATCAGATTACGAAGGAGACTTCCTTGCTATGGCATCCCGGATAGCCAATGCCCTTCACCGAAGGGTTGAGGTCCGGTTCGTCCCTCTGGAAGGGAAGGATTCGGTGGCGCTGCCGGTGTAAGAATGACGATCGACCGCTTGACTGGGGGTGCCGAGATCACGGGGGACGGGTATTCTTCATCATAGCAAACGAGAAATGCGTAGCGACTGTGTTTCTTGTCAAGAAAAAACGACCTGGAAGGGCTGTTTCTTCTTGAGCATGGCGTTTAGGATGACAATCATTTTTCGCATGCATGCGGTCATGGCAACCTTGAACGGTTTCCCGGCTTGAGAGATGAGCCGCAAAAACCAAGTCATTGAAGCCGAACAAGTTGTAGGGGCGACCGGCGGTCGCCCTCTTTTCTCATTTCCCCACGTCGGTCGCCCTCTTTTGCTGCGGGTCAACCCAGGGCGACCGGCGGTCGCCCCTACAGGCGGTCAAACAAATGCAACTGCGGAAACCACCATGAGATTTGATCCGGATAGACACCACAGACGCTCGGCTAGTGTAACGTTCTCGAATTAAGAGTAGTATTGGGTGCCAAAATAGGCGTTTAATTACTGGACATCACCGGGCGATATTGCCACTCTAACTTGCAGAACGTGACATTAGACTGATGGATTACGATTATTCCCAAGAAGGCGCGTACTTTGTGACAATTTGCGCGGATGGCCGGGAATGTCTCTTCGGGAAGATCGAAGATGGAGAAATGAACTTCAATCAAGTTGGTACCATCGTTCGCGATGAGTGGCTGCGATCGGCTCAGGTTCGTCGAGAAATCTGTTTGGACGCGTTCGTTGTCATGCCCAATCATTTACATGGAATTGTCTTGATCCTCACTGATCATGGTCCGCATAGCGCAGGCCGGACCGCCGGCAACCCTTATCTTGGAGGAGAAGCATCTTGCGGCGCTAACCGGAACCCAGAGGGCGACCGCCGGTCGCCCCTACAAGCGCGTGGCCCCGGCAAACGATCGCTTTCGTCATTCATCGCCGGCTTCAAGTCTTCATGCACCAGATTGATAAATGAATATCCCGACATAGCGGGTACTTCGGTGTGGCAACGGAATTATCACGAACATATCATCCGCAGTGATAGAGCGCTACACGCCATCAGACATTATATAGAGACAAATCCTCTGCAATGGGCAAGTGATCCCGAAAATCCCGAATACGTCGACGATAGGAACAAAAGATGACCGGCGATGACATCCAGGGGTTCGGCCGTGGGGTCAGGCCGGCGTTCCCGCGCAGCCACACATGATACGCGGCGCCGGGATGATAGTGGATGCGTGCTCTCCGTGCCGGCAGACCGCAATACGCTCAAATACCGAGGTGTTGAGCCTGAGCCCGACAAGCATTGAGTTCTGCAGCGCGTTAGATGGGGTGAGTCCTCGAACCCCATCGGTCGAGTCAAGCCAGCTGGCGATGGGGTCACCAGGAACTTGGAGAAGCACGGAAGACACCGGCATATCGAGAAGAAACCTCATAAGGCAAACTCAACAACTTCCTCATCGGCCAGGAGCGCGGCGTAGCTTAGGGCTTCCCGGACATCCTCCGGTTCCAGGTACGGGTATGCCTTCAGGATGGATTCCGTAGTCTCTCCTGCGGCCAAGAGACCCAGCAGACGTGAAACGGGAAAGCGCAAGCCACGAACGACGGGCCTGCCGCCGCAGATCTCCGGATTCACGGTAATGCGTCGGAAGGTCATGGCGAAACCTCCTGTCTGACCTGTCTTTGTTGATGATACCAGACTCCGGACGGAGATACCAGCTCCACACCATGTCAGCCACCGGACCGGGATTCGTCTTCGCACGTTTGAGCAGACGATCGACCGCTTGACCGAGGGTGCCGAGATGACGGGGACACCGTGACCTTTCCAATCGTGAAGACGTTTCATACCGGTAAGCGTCCCTTGGACGAACAACACGCTGCGTAGCACGGCGTGGAGAGCCGGAAACGTCCACCCGTGCAAGTTGTCTACCTCACGGCTCACCCGGATCAGTTGCCACTCCTGCTTCTCATGAGAACCCAAAGATGGTGTATCCTGATTTCAGGTGTCTTTTCTTTGCCGGCTCTGACATGTGTTGAAGTGCAGTAAGCGGTATCCGTAGAGCCATCTCCCGCCAAGTCGCTGAGCTTGTCTTCATTCGACCACACGCAGGAGTCTCCACTGCCTTTGTGGGTAAGCTGGGCTATCCACTCATTGATCTGCTCCTGCCAGTGCCCCGCTGAATTTTCTTGAATGTAACCTATCATCCCCACTATCTCCAGCTCTGGGGTGTGAAGTCCAAGCTTGAACCGCTGAATTCCACCGCTTGCCTTGCCTGCCTCTCCAGTCACGTACTCTCGCTTGCGACTTGGCCGATCCACTGGAAGGCGTTTGCATTCAAAAACAATAAATGCCGAGTATACCGAATAGGCCTTGGATTCTATGACCCCGATATCAACGCTCCTTCCGTCTTCCTGGATCTCCTCATGAGTGAACTGAACCATGGGAAACTTTTCACGCGCCAGTCGGTTGAGAAATTTGGATAACTGCAAATTCAAGGGTCGTTCAGCTTCCTCATCCGGTCGACAAGTATCATCCCTCCATGCGGGCAATTGTTCGCGCACAAATGCGATAGTTTTCAGCGGAAGCTCGCCTCTCGATATGCCGGATGTGATTCTCCCGACGAACTGCGGTTGTGCCTTCCCACTACCCATAATCAATACCCCTGCTCGTATAGCTGACCAAGCGTCTCATCGGCATCGCGAATAGCTACTGATCTAATCCAATAGCGGAGCAAATCGGGCTTGATTATCATGAAGAAATTCTTATCATAATACCGCAATACCCTGATGGTCCTAAGGTTCCCAAAATTGTCATCATAAATGAGACTCTTCCAACTCTGTGACGATTGCTCTTGCAGCTCTCTGAAGTCAGGACACTCTCCGAAGCAGAAAGCCTGGCAAATCAGGCCATCCCTCCAGACTGTTTCTCCAAAGCTTAAATTGCTGTAAACACTTTTCAGCATTCGCGAAAACATCTCATTATATTCTGAGATGTCATCAAGTTCCGCCCTTTTGGCCAGTTTCGACTTTTGTCCCTTTCGGACGAACTCCGCCATATAATTTAGAACGTCCTCGCATAATGCCTTTTCCCAGAAACAAAGGGACAGATCATCCGAATTTTCCGGATAGGGTAGTTGCTCAATATCCTGCTTCCGAATCGAGGTCGCCTGTCCAACCAAGGCCTCTCTGCTATTGAGATTAGACATAAACCTAAAAAAATCCAAGTTCTCTCGGAGTACGGAATAAAGTTCTCTCAGTTCCCGTCGATTCTCTTTAGGCGCGTGAATACCAACAATTCTCGCGGAATATGCAAGATCTTCATCTTCGACAAAATCCATTTGAAGTGCTATAGTCTTCTTGATCACAATCAATGGCGACTGGTAATGTTCTTGACTACCCGACGATCTAAATAATGGCTCTTTGCCGTTGTGTGTTAATGTGTCGCTCACCGTACTGAGCTGACTCTTGTCTATCCCGAAGTCCAGTAAGGCCTCCGTCGGAAGAAAACGTTTTCCTGTCAACCAAGGTATCTTAGTTCGCTTTACTCCGGCTCCTCCAGCCTTAAATCCTTCTTGATGAATCCATCCTTTGGTATCCAGATATTGCCCTAATGTACGAAACTCTCTAAAGCGTTGGAGTACATGCACCAACCGCCCTCCTCCCAGGAGGTGTGCACGCCAAATCGGAATACTGTCCTCGATTGCCTGCTCTTGCGAAACCCGATGCCGGTCATAATGGTCCAGCTCAAAACAAATCTGTTCCTTAACACTCACGGTTCGTCGAAATGTCCAATGCCTGATAGTGTGGTCCTTTGGGATATTTGACCGTGTTGCCAAAATCGCTATGGTTTTGGCATCTGCTTCATATAGCCCGCGAATTGAAGTGAAATCGAAAATTGTTTCTACACGATAATTTTGAAAAATGTGTTTTCGAAATTTGTAGGTTCCGTGATTATAAAGGAATCCAGGTGGCTGGATCAGGCAAATACGTCCGGATATCCGCAGAAACTTTGATGCCTGTTCCAAAAAAAGATACGCGATTTGTCTATCCGGGCATTTCAAATGCAGAGTTCTCTGGTTTAAAGTATCAATTTTTTCTGCCGGTGGTGAAAGACTGGACTGAAACGGTGGATTGCCAATTATCACGTCAAATTTCTTGTTGCGGAAATTGGTCTGATCCGTGTTGTCTTGGAGGCAGACGTCGAAAAAATCTTTCTCAATCAGGTTTCTTCCATGGAGAACATCAAATTTCAAATTCCTCCAGATAATATCGGGCTGCAATGCGTCAGAGATCGCGAGGGAAAGGCTAAACGCTGTTAAGTCTATGGCATCTTTGTCAATTTCTATTCCGAAGATGCTTGACCCGAGAATCTTCTTCAAGGTTGCAACATCAGGTCGTGTCCAGTCATTTTTGCTGCGCCAAACATTAATCAGACGGCGGAAAGCCCCCACAAGGAAGACCCCGGATCCACAAGCTGGATCCAAAATGCGTTCTTTCCCAGAGAGTGAGCCGTATGGCATGGCATGATCCAAGAGCAAAGACGCCAAGAAGGGTGGGGTGTAGACTGCCCCCGCGCCGCTCTTAACAAATTTTTCGTAAAGATGGCTTATAACTTCTACAGGCAGATGCTTGAAAGAGAATTGCTTCCAAAGGAAATGTTGTCGTTTCAGAGTCTTTGCTTCTACAAGAAAAGCAAATTCCTTTAGGACTTTTTTCGACAAAGCAGACTTATCAGTATCAGCGATAGCAAAAATATCGCCATTGAACTTCGTTTCCAAAACGTCCAGTAACTCATATACTTCGTTGGGATTGCCTCCTTTAAGAACCCCGAGGAAGTTTGTAGCGCCTTTATGAAATCTGTCGAACCAATCATCAGGAAAAACTTTGCGGTCCTCCAGATATTTGATGAGGACCGTCAGTAACAGTAATCTTCTCTGCACATGGTTCTTTTCTCCCTCGATTTCTCTATCTGTTTCCACGACTGCTTCAATCAAGAGGCGGTGTGCGACCTGATCATGGTTCGCAAGTTCTTTATTGGAAGGTTCATCCCAGAATGTTCCATTACTGAGGCGGTAAATTGAAAATTTGGCCAATTCGCCGCTTATTTCCGCCGCGGTATTGAATACGCTTACATCGAAGCTTTGAACTGGACTGTACTGACATTCGTGCTCTTCATCTTTCCAGAAATCGGGACCTCGCGCACATGTCAGAATATCAATTCGGCTAGGCCATGCGATATACAGTAAGGGCGCTCTTCCCTGGAGCCAAACCCTTTGATGGATAGCGGCCATACAAGTTTCATCACGTTTCTCATCAGAATTGTCGACCACATATGCTGCAACCTGGGAAGACCGTCCATCAGAAAAACGCCTGAAAAAAACATAGTCTATGTCCTCCAGTACACGGGCATCCAAAACAGCCATGTGCTCATCAATGCTCAATTCGGGCATATCACCATTGACACGAACCAGACCGGACGCAAGTCCCCCTCCTTCGTTGAAGAGATGAACAAAGCGGAATGGATGAAGGACCATGCGATGCCCTAAAATATTATGCAATCGGAGTGTGAAACTCGATTTTGACCACAAAGAGCGCCCTAATCCTTTGGCAGGATTCCCTCGCCGTCGGCAGGAACATATCCCACCCTCGATCAGTCGTCAATCGATTTCCGAATAGGTGGGCGAGCATTCACTCTTGCGCAGCCGGTTACGCTCTCACCAGGGCCTTGTCTCGCGAAGCCCCCCGCCGATAGTGTCCCGAATCCCCCCGGAGAGCGCAAGGATGGGGTGAGTCCTCGAACCCCATCGGTCGGGTAAGACGGCCACCGACTTGGGCGCCTAGAGGGTTCGGAAAGGGCCCTGGATTTATGGCGACTTCAACCGTTCACAAGGCTCTCTTTGCCGGCCGAGGGATCTTCTCCTCCTCCAGGATTCTCGGGCTTCCCCAGAAGCCTCGTATAGAGCTCAAGTACCTTGGTGTGGTTGAGATCCGGGTCGAATTGCTTGCGAACCCTTTCTCTCCCCCGTTCTGCCGTGGCCAGAGCAAACTCTCTATCCTGAGTCATCTTCCGAACCGCAGCAGCGATTGCCACGGGATTTTTTTCCGGAATGAGAAGGCCCGTAGATCCATCTTCGATCACTTCGGCAATTCCCGAGACATCCGTCGCTATAACCGGCACTCTGTGCATGAGCGCCTCCATGATGACGGTGGGGATGCCGTCCCGGTCTCCCGAAGAGTGGACCACGCTCGGCATAAGGAAGAGATCGGATGACGAAAACAGGTCCGAGACTGCGTCGTACCTCACGAAGCCGGGAAAAGAGACTATATCGGAGAGTCCGAGCTTGTTGGCAAGATGCTTGAGCTGCATGGATCGGGGACCGTCCCCTGCAAGGGTGAGATGGAAATCGACTCCCGAATCCGCGAGGATGCGGCAAGCCTGGAGCAGGTAGTCGTATCCCTTCTTCCCCACGAACCTGCCGAGGGCAAGGAGCTTGAACGGGGGCTTCATGGGAACGGGTGCTTCCCGGTGTGCCTGAAGCGGAACCCCGTTGTACGTGAGATGGATCTTGCTCGTGTCTCCTCCCACGAAGCCTCCGAGATACGGAATATTGGTCGCGGTCTCACTTCTGACGAAAGCTGCGTCGCGAATCTTGTCCGTCAGCACCGCATCCGCAGGATATATGTCCCACGCGCGTGCGGTAAAGCTGAAGGGAATGCCGGTGAGTCGGGACGAAATCCACGCCGCGGTTGCGGGCCCGCTTGCCCACGGGGCATGTATGTGCTCTATCCCTTCCTCCTCGAATCGGCGAGCCAGCCTGAACCCTGCCATAAAGGCCCACAGGTTCTCTCCGGTCTTTTCGAGTCCCCTCCATCGACGCAGGACAAACGATTTCATGAGCCTCGATACAAGATCTCTATCCCGCCTCCACCAGAAGGCGAAATCCGGACCGAGATGCCTGAGGAACGGTATGCCCAGTCGTTCCACGTCTCGGGAGACCGAGCGCATTTCGTCGGACATGCCGCGGGTCAGCTCTCCGTACAGGGTGTAGACGTTCAAGGGCAGTCCCATCTTCCTGAGATTCATCACCTCTCTGAAGACGAACGTTTCGGACGGCTTGGGAAACCAGAGCAAGACATATGCTGTTTTCGGCGGAATCACTCTTTCACTTCTCCGAGGGGTAGTTTTTGCCGACGCCGGCCGTCGGTGCGGTCCGTGGGACGGTTCTATCCGGATGCGGAGCACATTCACCGGGCCAAGCGTTTTTCCAGGTCCATCCCTATTTTGAGGCCCACGATCTTCCTTCCTTCATCGGTGAGATGGACTCCGTCGGGTAGGTACACCGGGACCGTCCTGCCGCACAAGGCGCCCTTGAGACTGACAAAATAGGGCTTGGAGCCTAATCGTTCCGCGAGGGCAACATACGGGACGGTAAAATTGTGTCGCACCGTTTTGAAACGATCCGAATTGAGTATGAGATTCTTTTCCTTTTCCCGGACGGCTTCCGAAACGTTGCAGTCTTCCACCCAAAGCATCGGCTGCCAGTAAAGGATGAATCGGGCTCCATAGCAACCGGAGATCTTGTTCACAAAATCGTACCTCTTGAGGTCCGCGACGGCCATCGCGGCAAGCGACGGAGAGTCCCACTCAATCGGCACGGCAACCTGGTTGATCTTGTCGTAGAGCTCTTTGGTGAACGATGAATAGATTGCGGCACTCAACGGCTTGAGCAACCCGATGGGGCTCTTGTAGTAACTCTCGATGAGGGCCTTTGCCCGGCGGTACCCGTGGTGACCGTAAGGATCCCGGTGCTCGGCAAAGTACTTGGCATCGTTGGCCCCGTCGTAAAAGATGATGACGTCCGGCTTGAGATCGCTCTCGATGAGCTGTTTCTCCAGGTACTTGACCTCCAGCAGGGAGTTGAAGGAATTCATCCCGTAGTTTATCACCGTGTAATGGAGGCCGCTTTCCCGAGAATTCAGATATTGAGCCACAAAGCTGGGAATTGTCCTGTCATCGAAATCCGTGGCCCCTCTCATGGTGGACCCGCCGAACATCCAGATAACTCTGTTCTTCTTGGGGTCCTGGGAAACGGAACCGAATGCGGTGGGTCGGACGCCGGAGCTCTGCAGGAAGAGCGTGTACGAATCGTACACTGCCCTGCTCCCCTCCCGAGCGTGCCCGTAAAAGATGTAGTTGGTGATGGTGAGGGCCAAAAAGCTCAGGATCTCGATGCAGATGAGCACGCCGATAAGCCATTTGACCGGGGTGAAGAGAATTCTGAGAAATTTGGTCAAACGGGCTTCCTTTATCATTTCGTCTCCGCTGAAAGAGGAAGCCCGTCCACGGGATACCTGTTGCGGGATACTAAGCCGGAATGCCTCACGCTCATGAGGCTCAAAAAGTTCGCATCATGTATTCGAGATCGCTCTCGGGGTTCAGAGGGCTTCGGTTAAGTTGTTGAAAGTCCGAGATCCTGTTGTTTACGCCCCATTTCCAGTAAAGGAGGGGGTCGGGTGTCAGGTGATAATACAGCGTGCCCGGTTGCGCCCTCGGTTGAGGCGGCGGCGGGGGAGGCGGCGCATAGTAGTAGGGATAATAATAATATCCGTAGTACTGTGCAGCGCACACCGTGGGCATCACCATGAGAACCAATGCAGCGGCTACGAGAAATGCCGATAGTCTCTTCATGGTCTTTTCCTCCCGGCTTCCCCTTTCGTGAGGAGAAGCGAGTCGCCCGGCTATGGCCTGTTTGCTATGCCCTGAATCTGGTGCGAGAGGGGGGACTCGAACCCCCATAGGTTACCCCGCCGGATCCTAAGTCCGGTGCGTCTGCCAATTCCGCCACTCTCGCATCACAGGTCCATCGGCCTATATGAGCAGTTTCAGTATAGCCCGATTCAGGCACATCACGCTACCTGAAAAATCTGACCCCCCAAGTCTCCGGGAGTTTCACATCCGAGATTCGGTAATCCTTGAAAGTCCGGGATGTCCCGCGAATTTCTTTATCGTATGTACCATCAGTTCGACCGTGCGCTGACGGAAATCCCCGTATCGGCAGTAGGTTACGCCAGGAAGCCGGACAACGACAAGCGAGCCGAGGCCGCGCTCCTTTGTTCTGCGCAGATCTTTTGGATGCTCATGCGGGAGCGATTGGAGACTCGGGAAGTTGTGCTATAAAATTCCTCAGTTTTTCAAAGTACTCGTTTCCCCCGACGATGTACGTGTCATTGTGGCCGGCACCATTGAGGGTGACGAATTCCTTGGGCTCGGGAGCCGATTCATACAGCTCGCGACCGTAGCGAAACGGCACGATCTCATCGCGGTCGCCGTGAAAGAACAACTTTGGGGCCTTGACCTTCTCCATTTTGGCCACCGAGTTGAATCGGTTCCGCAGCAAGCCGTTCATCATGGGAAGCGGGAAGTGCTCTCCGGCCAAAGCCCCCAAATGCGTGAAGGTCGATTCGAGTATGACACCGTTACAGGGATTGACCGAGGCGATGTGGGTCGCGGCAATTCCGCCCAGTGACCTGCCGAACACCACGAGCTTGGCATGTTGGGCCTCGGCTTCGTCCCGGGCTATTCCGTACGCGGCCTCAGAGTCAAGGTACAGCCCTTTTTCCGTAATCCTTCCTTCGCTCCGTCCATACGCCCGGTAGTCGAAGATGAACACGCTTATCCCCGCCTGATGAAGACGGAATACGTTGTCGAGCCTGTGCGAGATGTTTCCCGCGTTTCCGTGACAGAAGAGGAGGAGTCCCACAGGTTCGGGTGCGGGAACCATCCACCCGTGCAGACGCACCCCATCCTCTGCCTGGAACCAAATGTCCCTGAAATCCAGGCCGTAATCCGTCGGCCCCTGAATCAGGAAGGGGTCCGGGTAGAATATCGTGCTTTCAATGAAACGCTCGAGAGCATCACCTGCCAGACTCATTGAAGAAGCTCCGTAGGTTGAGGGTGGTTTGGCTCAGTCTTTTACGCAGATCATCTTATCAATGGTGATGACCGGCCGACTCGGCTTTGCCTGTGCAATCCGGTCGTCAAGCCCGACAGTGTTCAATTCATGCCGTTTGTTCCGATCCCCGTTTAGAGATCGCTAAGGACCCCGGCATTGGACCCCATAAATTCAGTTACGTTTTGGACCTTTGGGATTGCTTCGTCGCTCCGCTCCTCGCAATGACACCCTGAATCCGTCATTGCGAGCGAAGCGAAGCAATCTCATCGGCAAAAATACTCGGCCGGATTAGCCCCGTAGAGCACTAATCATCGCCTCACCAATGCCTGTGCTCCGCAATGCTTCACCGATGGCGTGTCACCCCTATCTGCTTACAGTAAGGCTTAATGGGGCATTTTGAGCAGAAAGGCGAAATGGGCCTACAAACATTTTGTCCCCAGGTAACGAGCAGATCGTTGTACTCGATCCAATATTCCTGCGGGAGCGTCTGCCTCAATGCCATTTCGGTCTGTTCCGGGGTCTTGGTTGTAACGAGCCCCAACCGGTTGCTTATCCGGTGGACATGGGTGTCCACACAGACACCAAGCTTTCCGAACCCCAACGTTATGACCAGATTGGCAGTCTTGCGCCCCACTCCGGGGAGCTTGAGCAATTCGTCCAGATCGTCGGGGATAGTGCCGTGGTAGTCTTCGATGATCTGAGTGCAGATCTTCTTCAGGTTCCGTGCCTTGGTCTTGTAGAACCCGACCGGGTAGATCAGTTTTTCGATCACCGATTCCGGGAGGGTGAGAATCTCCTCGGGGGACCGGGCCTTGCCGAACAAGCGGAGAGAGGCTTCTCTCGTGACGTCGTCTTTCGTCCGCAACGAAAGCACCGTTGAAATGAGAACCTCGAAGGGGTCCCTTCGTCTCCGGGAGATTTCGGTTACGATGGGCACCGCCAGGGCGCGGGCTTCCTCCCGGAGAATGGATACCACCTTGCGCATATCGGCAATACGTGTAGCTGTTGTGCCCATGTCAGTAGATCACGCCTACTCTTCGCCTCACCCGGTCGAGGGTGTCGGCGGCTATGGAACGGGCCTTTTGGGCTCCCTTTGCCAGGACATCCCTGATGAATGCCTGATCCTTCAACAATGCCGCCCTCTTCTCTCGTGCGTCTCTAAAATAGTCCCACAGAATCCCCACCAGCTCTTTCTTGATCGTTCCGTATGCGGCCCCTCCTTCGACGTAGAGCTTGTGTACGTCCGCCACCCGATCTGCCGGGGCAAAATGTCGGTATATCTGGAAGAGATTGCATGTTTCGGGATCTTTGGGCTCTTCCACGGGAATGGAATCGGTCTTGATCCCCATGACCTTTTTCTTCAGGGGGCCCTCATCGAGAAAGATTTCGATGGTGTTGTCATACGATTTCGACATCTTCTGTCCGTCGGTACCGGGGACGGTGGCCACCTCGTCGCTGATTTCGCCTTCCGGGATGACGAAGGTCTCCCCGAACGTGCCGTTGAATTTGATGGCAATGTCCCGAGTGACCTCTATGTGCTGTTTCTGGTCTTTGCCGACCGGCACGAGGTTTGCCTGGTAGAGAAGAATATCCGCAGCCATGAGCACGGGATACGCAAACAGACCGTGGTTGGGAGATATTCCCCTCGCGATCTTGTCCTTGTACGAATGACACCGTTCCAGCAGTCCCATCGGAGTGATACAGGTCAGTATCCATGACAGTTCCACGACCTCGGGGACATCCGACTGGACCCAGAAGACGCATCGGTCGGGATCCAACCCCAGTGCCAGGAAATCCGCGGCAGCTTCGACGGTTCCCGTAGCAAGTCTCTCGCTATCGGTAACACTGGTCAACGCGTGGAGGTTGACAATGAACACAAAGAGCTGCTCCTCGTCCATATAGGAAATCATCGGCCTCATCATCCCGAGGTAATTGCCGATGTGGAGAGATCCCGTAGGCTGGATACCTGATAAGACTTTCAACTGACGCTCTCCTTTCTTTCACACGTTTCCGCCGGCTCTGGAGAAGGCGGAATGCTCCGGCTTCTCCTCGACGACCGAACGGCTGATATTTACTCCCAAAACCTGTAAGATGTACTAGTTCGTCCGAGGGGTCAACATCGTACCCCGGGCCGCATTAAAAATTGGGGAGAGCCCAGTTGCCACAGGAGATACGGCCGGACAATTTGACGCCGCGAGTGGAGCAACGATGCGGGCGCTCTCATTGGTTTGCGCGAACGGAGGAGCGTGCGGCCGGTCGGTCGGGTGCGCCCCGGATCAAAGGTTGACTCATCCCGGAAAATGCTATGGACACCACCCCCGATTAAGGGTTATAAGGCAGGACTTGTCGGGCCCGCCCGGAGAAATCCCTCGGCCGGCCGGATAACATGATGAAATGTAGGCGGTAAATGCTAAGAGGAAGCAATGAGATCCCCCTCTGAAGTCAGTCTTGCAGGTACCGGCGTCGACACGGGCGCCAAGACCATAGAAAAAGGAAATGTGGGCAAACGTTTGTTCTGGCTCCGGAGACTTTACGACTGGGTCCTCACCTGGGCCCACAGCCGCTACGGGGTGCCGGCTCTCTTCTTGTTGGCATTCGCCGAATCGTCCTGTTTTCCTATTCCTCCGGATATTCTGCTCATGGCCCTCGCCATGTCCGTGCCACGACGGGCATTCTATTTCGGTCTCATCTGCTCCATCGGCTCGGTCCTTGGAGGGATGGTGGGTTATCTCATCGGCTACGCGTTCATGGAAGCAGTGGGAAATCACATCCTGTCAATGTACGGACTCATGGACAAGTGGAGTTACGTGGGACAACTCTACCAGACGTATGCGGGGTGGGCCGTGGCAATAGCCGGTTTCACTCCGATTCCGTACAAGCTCTTCACCATTGCGGGCGGGGCGTTCAAAATAGATTTCCTCGTCTTCGTGATAGCTTCGGTTCTCAGTCGTTCGGCCCGTTTCTTCATTGTCGCGGGGTTAATTTACGTCTTCGGTCCGCCCATCAAGAGTTTTATCGACAAGTACTTCAACCTGTTGGCAGTAGTTTTCATGGTTCTGCTCATAGGCGGATTCGTTCTGGTCAAGTACGCCATTCATTAGCGACTCGTCAGGCCCGCAGACTGCGCAGCAGATCTTGACCGGCTCGTTCGAGCTCCCGCCTCGACGCGAACGGGGCATCGCCGAAACGCGCGTCGAGGTATGTCTTCATGAATCGCATCAATGCATCCCTGCACTGAGGATATCTCTCGATAATTCGAGCGGTGTTCGTTTCGTGCCAGGGATGGACGCGGTCGAGAATCCCCCTCTTTACAAAACCTCTCATGGTTTTCAGGTAAATGTTGGCCATATCGTGTGGCCTGCCCTCTTTCCTGCTGCGCATGAGCAGCACGGTCACAAAGAGGATCGTCACGGTCGCCAGAAGCCCGATCATGAACCACCAGAATGAGGAGGTCAGCACTTCATGCAGGGACACGTCTCCGGCGAAGAGCCTTCGCACGTTGTCCAGAATCATGGCTTGATCGACCCTGTCGAAGTAGACCACTTTTTTGATCCAGCGGTACTCCACGGCGTCATAAAAATCGGCAAGCCTCCTCCACAAACGGCTTGCCAGTTCGTTTCGCGTACCCGGTGTGGCATCCAGTCGAGTCCAGGCAGAACCCTCGGTAAAAGCCTCCACCCAGGCGTGGGCCATGGAGAACCGCACGAGGTACTCGTTTTCTACCTCGGTCTTCTCCATCCCAGCGAAGCCTTCCACAACCCGGGCCGGAATGTCGATCGCCCTGAGCATGAGACACAGGGCCCCGGCGAAGTATTCGCAATTGCCGGCTCGATGATCGAAGAGAAAGTATTCGATGGGATTGACTCCATCCGGTGGGGGCGGAGTCTCCAGCTCATATCGGTAGGTCCTCCTAAGCCTCGACTCCAACTCTGCGGCCTTTTGCCCCGCCGTTGTCAACCGATCGGTCCATTGTCCGGCAAGCTGCTTGATTCTGGGTGTTACGCCTGTCTTGTCCACGTTTTGAGGCTCTGACAGTCGCGAGACCGGGAGCCTGCGCTTTGCCGACCCTACGAAATAGGAATCGGAAAAGAGGAAGGGCGAGTCAATGACCACCTCTCCATTGGACGATATGAACAACGACTGGCGCATGTACCCGATTGCTTCTCTCGGCACACCGCAAACGTAAAGATATTTGGATTGAAGTCGATAGGGGATGATCTCATAACCCAACACCTGCGAAGGCGGTGCGTGGATAATGACCCCCATGCCGCGCATCTTGGTCGACGCGACCCACTTGGTCCCGTCGAACTTGTCCAAAACCCGGCCGCGCCAGTACGGGACATCGGGAAGCGTTCCGTCATAGACCGATACCTTGAATGCTATTCTTGTGCGACCGGCCATCCCTGTCATGTCTTTGTACGCGATGTATTGCTGCAGTCGGCCGAGCCCGCCACCCTGGCCCGCTCCGCCGCTCAATCCGGGGATGACGAGGAACGGACGAGGAACGAAAACGAACATCACTACGGTGAAGACTATGACGACGACCGAATAAGCGGCCAACTTCCCGTACCATCTCTCGCTCAGTCTGGCGGCTTCGGGCGGCGTCACTCCTTTACCCGCGGCCGTCTTGTTGCGGGCGAGGTGGAAAAGCAGAAGCGTGCCCATGAGAATAAAGAAATAGACGGGCATGAGCAGGCCGAAGACGAGATGGTTCGTGAGAATGCAGTTAATGAGTATCATGCCCACGCTGAGAAAGATGAGCTGGGCGATGCTCCGATCCGGCAGCGGGCAGAGAACCCGCACCATCAGCACCCCGAATGTAAAGTAAGCGATGGTAGTGGGAGTAAAGAGGCTTCCGGAGACGGTCAGCGCGGTCACGACGAGAACCGCGACGTACAACGTGAAGAGCCCGAGGGTGAGCCTCTGGGACCACAGAAAGGGTTTGGCATATTCACGGCGTGCAAGAGCGGCTACGATCACGGGAATCAAGAAAAGCGTCAATCGATGGAGACCGTTTTCGATACATGCGAGGGCCAGGGAAAGACAGGCCAACGCGGCAAGAAATACCCGGAAAGAACGGGACTCGCCCGGCTCGATGGAGTAGGTGTACGTCACTCCCTGACTCCCGCGCAATCTCAGGAACTGTTCAATCAGCTTATTCCCGACTGTTGATTGCATGTGTCCCGGCCTCCCCGGATTGGTTCCAGAGAAAATCGCCTGCCCTGTCAACATCGACAACGGTGCCTCGGTGGTGGTTCTCTCCGGCGGCCTCGTGGGGTCGGTCTTCCCATTTGGCCAGTAACGTAAGAAGATTCCGCACGAATTCCTTACCGGTCCCCGCTTCGACAACCACTCCCGGCCCCTCAAGGGCAATGGGTGCTCCCTGTCGCGAGAAATGCACCACGAGGGAAGCTGCCCTGGAAATGGCTCTCTCGGATGCCTGTGCGGGAAGACGGATCGTTATTTCGCCCGCTCCGTGCTCCGAGAAGACTTTCGTAATAAGTTTCCCCGTTCTGGCTGTCTTTTTCCATTCAATATGTTTGTACGGATCGCCGGAAACGTATTCCCGGAAAAGGTACGGCACCGTTCCGAAAGGATCCGTACGTTCCGGACCTCTGCGCGATCCCCCGAAATGAACGGGCATGTCTTCGACAATGGGGTCAACGCGGGGGAAGACCACGACCGACTGGGCGGAGCCGCATGGGCGCCGGTACGTGGCCAAGCCGAAGGGAAAGGACGAGGAAAGGGTGCCTTGGCCAATCCGGTGCTCCCCCCTGGCGGCTATGCCGGCCATCGCCGGGATCTCCACCGTTTCATTTCGAGGAGCACGCGCGACAAAGACTCCTTCCTCCGGCCCCGTCAACGGTGACTGCTCCTTGAAAGTGAGAGTCATGGAGCCCCACGGTCGATGATCGCTCGCCACCAGATATTGGATGGGGAACGGGGTGTCGGCGAAGACGTCCTCGGGAAGGCGCCGAGCCAGCTTAACCGAGTTGATGTTCGCCTTGGCCATGCGGTGGGAGACGATGATAAGCCCGACCATCAATATGAAAACAATGAGGAGGAAGTTGTTGGCCGAACCGAAGGACGCCAAGGGAAGCCACACCAGCAGAAACACCACTATCCAGCCCGGGGCTTCCACCTTGAAGCCCGACCCTGCGCCCTTAGTCGGCTCTGATCGCGATACGTTCATTGCGGCCTATTATTGCGACCGGCTCTCCTTCCGAAGGGAGCCGATCGTCCGTTCCCGGGAAAACAATTATTGCTATAGTAGAGCGCAGTGTACTATCCCTAGGCTTCCCGATAACCCCAAAGCCCTCTTCGTTTCCCGCAGTTTTCAGTGCGCTCCACGATAAGCACCAGTCGGTCGGTCCTCCACATCTACACGGGACCCTGCACGGAATCCAGAATTCGGGTCAGCACCGCTTCTTTCCCTACACGCGATCTCCCGTCCGAAGCACCGCCCGTGAGGAGCACCCGATGGAGACTCACCGGCATATAGACTGCCCTCAAGTCGGCAGGGACGGCATAATCGCGACCTGAAAGGAGAGCCCGCGCCTGCATTGCCCGTTTAAGGTGCAGTCCTCCCCGGGAGGAGATCCCCAGCCTGATGGCGGAATGTTCCCTGGTAGCCCGCACCAAATCGATGAGATACTCCATGATCGACGACTCGACCTTGACCTGCCTCACCAGGTCCTGGAGCTTGGCTATCGTTTCCCGGTTCGTCACCGGCTCGAGACGCTCGGCCTGAACGTGCTCCATGTCTCTTGCGTAGATCTCCAACTCGTGGCTCCGATCGGGATACCCAAGGCTGATTGTCATCAAGAAGCGGTCGAGCTGGCTCTCGGGCAGCTCAAAGGATCCGAAACGCTCAACCGGATTCATGGTGGCGACGACAAAAAAAGGCTTGGAAAGCTGGTACGTGATGCCGTCCACCGAAACCTTCCCCTCGGCCATGGCTTCGAGGAGTGCCGACTGTGTTCGGGGCGACGTCCGGTTAATCTCGTCGGCGAGGAGGACCTCCGTAAAAATGGGGCCTTCTTTGAATTCAAAGGCGGACGTCCGCGGGTCGTACACGTTCACCCCAATGACATCGGACGGCAGGGTGTCGCTGGTGAATTGAATCCTCCTGAACCGTACCCCCAAGGAACGAGCCGTAGCCAACGCAAGAAGCGTCTTCCCGACTCCGGGAATATCCTCGATGAGCACATGCCCGCCGGCAAGGAGGCCTGTGACCACATTGGCAACCTGTTCCTCTTTTCCGATCACAACATGACAAATCGACTTGACCAATGCACCGATGATTTCTCCGGGGTTTTTCATAGTCCTCCGCCTGGGGGATCGATAAATTGCGGTTCGAGGCATCGCCGCAAGAACACCCGACCTGCTTCACTCCGCCCCGTCTCACAAGAGCCGTAGTTCTGTCCGTTACGGATGGACGCGTGTGCACGCCTCTTCCCAACGCGTTTCAATTACCAAAACCGGTCCCTCTCGTCTTGTCTTGCGCCAACCCTGCCCGAACCCACGTGAGAGCCGCTTGGCCAGCCGGAGGATCGGTCTTCCAGTCCAACGCTTTTCGAAACACTTCATTATAGCATCTCGAAACACTATGGTTCCTTCGATTACCTCTGTCAACACCGGCACGTCGCTATACGGGTCGGCGAGACCCATGAAATCACCCTGATGAATCGCCGGTATTTCATTTTCGTGTACCAAATCACGAGGCTGTGATATGATGTATCGATATGTTATGGGTCACGATGTTCATGCAAGGAGAAGAGCGCATGTACTTGCCCGATATTTTCAAGTCGTTCATCGAGAAACACGGCGCCATTGCCGACGCACACCGCCAGGTGGGCGATCTCTGTGCCGAAGCAGGCCCCATCGATGCCAAGAGCCAACATCTTATCCAACTGGGCGTTTCCATCGGAGCCGGATCAAAGGGCGCAGTTCGGTCCCATGCACGAAGAGCCATAGACAACGGTGCGAGCCCGGAAGAAGTTGCCCAGACCGTGCTGCTTTCCATGACCATCGTGGGATTCCCGGCGATGATCGCAGCGTTCGGGTGGGTTCAGGAGCTCCTCACCGCGCGTGAAGACTGAACCGTTCGGTGTAGTCTCTCGGCACTGTCCATGGATGACAAGGACTCGAGTCGAGGTGCGGCATCGTCCGGAGAAGCCGGCAGCGATGCAGAGGGTCCGGGTGGATGAGATTCATGGAGAAACGCAGCTCGACGGGACCAGATATTCGGCTTTGGTACGTCCTGGTTGCAGCGGCCTTTCTCTTTGGTTTTGTAGAGGAATCGATGAGCCGGGACTATACGGTAAAAGCTATCGGCAGCGTGATCAAAGGGTCGGGTCGGACTGCCCTGCAGATACTCCCCGAGTACAGGGATGCGCTATCGGGACTGACCGGATTTTCCCACGTCATCGTATTCTATTGGTTCGACAGGAACGACACTCCGGAGAAAAGGGCTACGCTCAAGGTTCATCCTCGTCGCAACATGAGCAACCCCCTCACCGGAGTCTTTGCGACCCGATCGCCTTTCCGGCCCAATCCCATAGCCTTTTCAGTGTGCAAGATAAGGTCTGTGGAAGACTGCTCCATCGTGATCGACGGCATCGACGCGTTCTCCGGGTCCCCCATTATCGATTTGAAGCCGTACATTCCGCGCTCGGACTGCGTTTCGGATGCTACCGTTCCCATTTGGGTCGAGTCGGGCCCGGGCCCTTCGGAGCCTTAACGCGATTGAGCTTGTCGGCAATAGCGGGCACCCCTCAAGTGAGGGGGTCCGGAAAAATAACAGAGCAACTGATGTGACCGAAACCCTCCTCCATCTTTCAATAGCACTCACGTTCCTCTTCGCTTTCGTCAACGGGTTTCACGATGGCGGCAACGTAATTGCGACGACCATCTGCTCCCGGTCAATGAATCCCTTGCGGGCTCTCCTGGCGGCTACCGTCGCGGAGCTCGGAGGTGCTATTCTCCTGGGAACCGCCGTGGCTCACACCATGACCGGCAGCATTTTGTGCCTTGAGCCTTTGGAGCAGTTGACCGCGTCAACCGTGTACGCAGCGGTAATCGCCGCGGTGGGCGGTGCGATTGTTTGGAAAATACCTTCCTGGTATGTGGGGCTCCCTTCCTCGGGTTCGCACGCTCTCATAGGCGGGCTTGTGGGAGCGGCCCTCTTGGCCATGGGAAAACAGGGGGTGGATCTCCATCTGCTTTTCCGCGGGGTGTTCCTGCCCATGTTGTTGTCGCCGATAATCGGATTTGTCATCGGCTTCCTCATTTTCTCCATTATTCGGGGGCTGTTCGGCAGGGCATCGAGGGGAGTGGGGCACTTCTTCTCTTTCATCCAGAGGCCTACCATGATCTTCCTTGCTGCGGGCCAGGGGTCCAACGATGCCCAGAAATCCATGGGGGTGATTGCCATGATTCTGGCGGCAGGGTCCGGTGAAATGCACGGTAAACTGCCTATTCCCGAGTGGGTGGTTCTCGGTTGCGCGGGAGCACTCGCTCTGGGCTTGCTCTCCGGTGGTTGGCGCATCGCCAAGAGTGTGGGATTCGGCATTTGTCGCATGGAGCCGGTGCACTCGTTCGCGTCACAGTTGACGGCCACGTCGGTGATTGTCGCGGCATCGCTGCTGGGCGGGCCGGTAAGCACCACGCAAGTGGTCTCATCGTCCGTAATGGGCGTCGGGGCTTCCCGTCGGATGAGTGCCGTACGCTGGTCCTCAGCAGGGACCATTGCCTACGCGTGGTTTTTGACCTTTCCCATATCGGCGGCGATAGCAGCGGCCATCTTCTGGTGTCTCGACACCTTCCTTCTCCACTGAAGGCGAGGATTGCATCATGTCCTTTTGGGATATATTCGGTCCGAAAAGAAAGGTGGATTTCTTCGATCTCCTGCTCGCCCAAGCGGAAAAGACCTTGAGCGGCTGCCGAGCCCTGGTGACTTTTCTCAATGATGAGGGGAGCCGAGAGGAAGTCTTCCGTCTGGAACAGGAAGCCGACGACATTCGCCGGGTTCTCATCGACGAGCTCAACCATACGTTCATCACCCCCATAGACCGCGAGGATATATTCGCCCTCTCGGGCGCCATAGACGACGTGCTCGATCATGCACAAAACACGGTCAAAGAGATGGATGCCTTTGAGGTGGAGAGTAACGAATATCTCTGCCGCATGGCCGATTTGCTTGAAAAAGGGGCCGAGCAGCTCGTCGGCGCGATGAAGCATTTGAAAAAGAACCCCAACGTTGCCGTTGAATATGCCGTGCGGGCCAAACGCATCGAAAACGATATGAACGACACGTTTCTGGCCGCCCTAAAGCAGCTCTTTTCAGGGCACGACCCGCGGCCTATGTTGAGCTACAGGGAGATTTACCGGCACTTCAACCGGAGCGCGGATCGCGTGGATGAGGCGGCCAACATCATCAGCAACATAGTTGTCAAAATGTTCTGACACCGTCTTTCCGAGACGGCCTCACTGAACCCGCTCGTGGAGACCTGACCACCACTGCCGACCCCGGCGAATCGGGAGCCTACCGAGCGGGAATCAATATGGAGAACACGCTGCCGACGCCAAGGGAGCTCTCCACCTCAATCCTCCCACGATGCGCCTCCGCGATGTGCTTGGCTATGGCGAGACCGAGGCCCGTTCCTCCCTTGTTCCTGCTTCTCGCCTTGTCCACCCGATAGAACCGCTCGAATATACGGGATAAGTGCTCCTTGGATATGCCGCATCCCTGATCGATCACCCTGATGGCAATCTCCGTCCCCACCCGTTGGGCTTCTATTTCCACGGCCTTGCCCTGTTCGCTGTACTTCACGGCATTGTCCACGAGATTCATCACCGCTTGTTCGAGGAGGGTGGGGTTGATTGCAGCGATGAGGCCCTTCGCGCACTTCACGCTCAGCCCGATCTCCTTCTCTTCGGCTCTGATCTCGCAGGACTTGGCCACTGCCTCCACCACATCGTTCACCGAGCCCGACACCAGCGTGATCCCGGTCTTTTCCGATGCCTGTTCTATCCTGGACAGGCTGAGCAGGTCTTCGATAATGGCTGAAAGGCGATCCGTATGTTTGATGATGATATCCAGGAAACGATGAGCGTCTTCGGGATCGTCCAGAGCGCCGTCCTTGAGTGTTTCAAGATAACCCTTTATGGACGTTATGGGCGTCTTTAGCTCGTGGGACACATTGGAGACGAAATCGCGACGGATGCGCTCGAGGTTCTTGAGCCGCGTCACATCGTTGAGAACGACGATCACCCCTTTCTTCTGGTGGTCGCCTTCCCACAAAATGGTTCCGTGTGCCTGAAGAAATCTGTCCGGGTTCCCCATGACCGTGATGTCGCCCTCTGCCGACCCCGGGCCCTCGAAGGTCTTTCTCACGAATCGGTGGAGCTCGGTGTTTCTGATGGCTTCCTGTACGCTTCTTCCCTTCATTCGATCGGGATCGATCTGGAAAAGTCGTTCAGCAGCCAGGTTGATACGAGCGAGCCGCTCTTGGGAATCAAAAACCAATACCGCCTCCGCCATACCCGATAGAACGGCTTCAAGCTCGTTCTTCTGCCTGGTCACCGCGTCGATGCGGTCCTGGAGTTGGGCCGCCATGTTGTTCATGGCATCGGCAAGGTCGGCAAAGTCCTGGCCGTGGGGAATGTCCACGCGGAAATTGAGATCGCCCTCGGCAAACTTCATGGAGGCCGCATGGAGTTGAGCCATGGGCCGATTGATGCGGTGGGAGACGTAGAGAATCAGGGCTCCCGCCAGCAGTGCCACGATAAACCCTTGGAGACCCAACTGGACGTACACGGACCCCAAGGCACGATCCAGATCCGCCACGGGTTTTGCCGTGCGGGCAACCCCCACGATCGTGCCGTTTTCTCGCACAGGAACGGCTACATACATCAATCTCTTGTTCAGGGTGAAACTGTACCGCTCTGAAATTCCCGTGCGCCCTTTAAGCGCCTCCCTCACCTCGGGCCGGGCAGAGTGGTTATCCATGCGGGAAATTTCCTCGGCCGAGTCGCCCACCACGCGTCCGGAGGCAAGCACCACGGTGATCCGCGTCGCAATCTCAGCCCCGACCTTCTTCACCAATGTGTCCAATTCGGCGGGTCGATCCCCGGACAGGAGACCTCGAACCGTCTCAGAGGCGAGCACGGCCTGCGATTTTAACTCATCCGTCGTCTCATGGGCGGCGAAGTCCTCAAGCGCGGAAGTAGCATACAACCCCATTGCCACCAGAGAGAGGAGCGTGATGAGCAAATACGACCAGTAGAGTTGCCACAGTAGTTTCTTCTTTCTTCTCACGACCTACTCCCTGAACCTGTATCCCACGCCCCGCACCGTCTCGATACTCTCACCCGCCTCGCCCAGTTTGGTGCGCAAGGAACTGATCTGCACGTCCACCGATCGATCGGTCACGGCAAGATTGTCCCCTTTGGCCCCTTTTATGATCTGGTCTCGGGTGAACACCCAGCCGGGTCTGCGGGCCAGGTAGTGGAGGATCTTGAACTCCGTGGCGGTCAAGGGGATGCTTCTGCCGGCGATGGAGACCGCATGCCGAACAGGGTCCACGATCATTCCGTGCACGTTGACCATGCTCTTCTCGTCGGGAACCTCTTCAGCGCCCCGCCGAAATACGGCTCTGATTCTAGCGTGAAGAACCCGGATGCTGAACGGCTTGGCAATATAGTCGTCCGCGCCCAGCTCCAGTCCGGTGACGATATCCGATTCTTCGCCTTTGGCCGTCAGCATGACGATGTGGATATGTCTCGTTTCACGGCTGCGTTTGAGCTCGCGGCACACGTCCAGTCCGTCGATGCCCGGCAGCATCAAATCCAGGAGGATCAAGTCCGGGTTGAGCTCCCTGGCCTTCTTGAGCGCCGGTTCACCGGCTCCCACGCAGGTGACCTGGTAACCCTCTTTGGAGAGATTGTACCGAACAAGCTCCGCTATGTCTTCCTCGTCCTCCACGACGAGAATTCGTTCCTTGGGCATGTCCCCCTCGTACGGGAAGTCCCCGGGACGCTCCGAAGGACGTCTCAAGAGACCGTGAATGTCCGACGGTATGAGATTCGGCTAAACCCGGGCCGACCGTACCTTGGCCGGCGAGGTTGCCGATCGATTTCGCTCGGCAACCAGTTTTTCCAATAATCAAAAAAATAGCAAGGGGACTTTCCGAAATCGAGAGGTTTCTTCCCAACGGCAGGGGACAGCGGTGGCTCGCCTTACCTGGCTATCATTGCCCTCATCATGTCCGAAGAGTTCTCCAGGTGGTCGGCGATGTCGCCGGTTGTTTCGACCAGCCGTATCATGAGAAAGAACGTCTTGGGCGGGATCTCTTCGTCTGCGCACAATCGGATAAAAATGGCCTTCTCAAGGTCGTCGGATTCTTTTTCTCTCCATCTGATCTCCCGTATGATGTCCTTGACCGCGGTGCGGTCCGCCTCGGTACGTGTGCCAAAGAAGCGATGGGCCCGAAGCACCATTTCGGGGAGAAATCCCAAATAATCTCCAACCTCTTTGACGAGCAGAATGTAGTCTTTTTCAATGTGTTCCGGCACGGAGACGTGGAAATAGGACATCCAGTACAGAGCGTTCTTCACGCAGTCCACGACCTTGTCCGCCTCGCGAAGAAAGGAGAAGAATACGGACTTCTCTACCGGCATCAGCACTGCACGCGGCAGATGGGAACGGATGTTCCGTTTGATCCTGTCGGCTTCGGCCTCTAGGTCACGGATCTCTTCCTTGATGAGCTCAAACTTGTCCCGGTCACCCTGGAAGTAGCTCTCCACCGCGCGCACGAACAAGGGTCCGCATTGGGCCACCTTCACGGCGTGCTTGAAGACGTTCTCGAACGGTGACGATCTGAACATTGACGACAAGAGGAAACGCATGTCTCACCTCTGTTAATATACTGCCGAAAGGAGCAGGAAAATCAGGGCCGATGTTGCCGCGGCTACCGGAACCGTAATGACCCAGTACAACATAATTTGCCAGAGGACTCGGAGGTCTATGGCCTGAAGCCCGCCGGCCAGGCCCACCCCCACGTACGCGCCCACCGCCGCGTGGGTGGTGGAAACCGGGAGCCCCATCATCGACGCAATCAGCACTACCGAGGCCGTTGAGAAATCCACGGTGAAGCCCCGGGTGTTGGTCAACTGGGTAATTTTCGATCCGAGGGTTTCGATGACCCGGTACCCCCACGTGCAGATACCCACCGTGATCATCAGACCTCCAAATGCCAGAATCCACACGGGAACAGGGACATTGACCGCGGTTGACCCCGTGGCAAAGATGAAATAGATCCCCGACAAGGGCCCCATGGCATTGGCTACGTCGTTGGCCCCGTTGCCAAGTGCCACATAGCACGAGGTCATCACTTGCAGGTAGCGGAATATCTCCTCTCCGCCGGTGATTCCCGATTTGGGGAGCACAGTCCTCAGAACGAGGTACGAGACGACATAGACCGTGATAGCGGTCCCCACCGGGACGATCGCCATCAGCCATCCGTGGATGCCGAGCCGGTCGGAAAGAGGGGTCTTCATAAAGAGCGCCAAGGTCATCAGGAACACGGTGGCGGCAATGAGCGCGGGAGTTGTGGATACGGCCCCGTGAAGGGTGTCCAGCCTCGCCAGAACGAGCTTGTCGATGGCCTGAAACAGAGCGAACGCGACGATTCCGGACAGCACGGGCGACAAGATCCAGCTCAATACTATGCCGCCCAGCTTGAGCCAGTTGACCGACGAAGGCCCCCCCACGATAAGGCCGAACCCGACCATGGCCCCCACGATGGAGTGAGTCGTGGAGACGGGGAGACTCTTGAATGTGGATATGAAGACCCAGAATGAAGCGGCGAGCAGCGCGGAGATGAGGCCCAGGAGAATGAGCTTCGGATCGTGGATGCTCGACGCGTCGATGATCCCTTTCCTGATGGTCTGGGTCACGTGAGATCCCACGAAGGTGGCCCCCACGAAGGTGAGAACTCCGGCCACCACGAGAGCTTGTCGGAGCGTGATTGCCTTGGCCCCGACAGCGGAGGCCATGGCATTGGCCACATCGTTGGCTCCGATGTTCCAGGCCATGTAGGCCCCTGCGATAATGCCCAGAATGATAAGCGAGATTTCTACGTTCATAAGGAAATTGCTCGGCCTTTCTCCCTGTATGCACGCGGCCCGGACTACCGCCGGACATCACTGCCTTCGATTCGTGGATACCTACCGGGAAGGGGTCATCTTAACAAGTTTCTAACGGAATCGTAACCTGTTTCTAACACTCGACGGAAGCAAGGAGCGACCGAGCGCTTGAATGGAGCGAGAGCAAGTATACGATTTCACAAGTTCGGTCGCGCATTTCACCCTTGGAGGCGCCACCGAGGCATTTGTTCAGGATCGGACCCTCTCTCCGTCGTTCCTGCGAAGGCAGGAATCCAGGCTCTTTTCCGAACACCCTGGACCCCGGCTTTCGCTCGGAGTGACGACGTGGGACCATTCAGGGGCATCCTCGTATCGAGTGCCTTCCGGCACCGTAATGAGGTATTCCATGCTCTTCCGAATCAACCCAGCGCCGAGAGCCGTTTCTCCCTGGATTTCAGCTCGCTTTTCGCTTGACACCGAGCCACTGAGAGCTTTACGGTGAGCTATTCCACTAGTCAGATTTTCCCGCAGGGGCGTCCGGAACTCGGATACCTGCAACTTGGGTAGAGGGACGGGGGGAACATCTGTGCAGCCAAAGTAGGGTTTCCGGGGGCAGTCGCGAAAACGTGCGTCAGGGTACTACGGTCAGAGCGACACGATCTTACTCGCTTCGATCCGTGCCGTATAGACGAGGCAAAATGACCACCATGGATGATTCAGCCAATCTCCTTCACGATCACTACAAGGATTCCTTTGCCCATATTCGAGACAGAGAGAACCAGCGAGAGCGGCTGTTCCTCGTTGTCATAGCGTTGTTGGGCGGCATTGTGCTTCAGCTCCGCTATTCTCTCATTCTTCCTCAAGCCTTGCCCGAACTGACCATTCTGGGTCTGAAATTCAAGCTTGCCAACCTCCCCATGGCGGCCCTGTTGAGCACTTCCTGGACCTTCCTCAGCGTCATTCTCATGCGGTACTGTCAAATAGCGGTCCATGTGGTCAAGCAGTACGATTACCTGCATAGCCTGGAGAAACGTCTCTCCTGGGCAATCGGCGGGCCCGATGCAATCTACAGGGAGAGCACCGGTTATTTGACCGAGAAGACCAAGTGCTTCCGTACCTGGACGTGGTTCTTCTACACGTGGGTTTTTCCTGCAATAGTAGTGATTTCAGTAGGCTCGTCTTGGTTCCTCGAGTTTGGAACCAACTCGATTCCCCTTCCACACAAGGTCTACGACACAGTCATGGGTATCGTGACCGTGGTAACCGTGCTTCTTTATGCAGGGGGTCTTTGGCCGAAAAACTCGCAACCTTGCGACGAGGGAGTAGGCTCAGGGCTCGGAACGACCGATACATCGGCCGGCGCCGGCTCGTAATGGCTGAACGACACAAGCCGGGCTCCAAACAACCGCGTCTCAACAAAAGAGAGATCCAATGGCTTTAGCAGAGCAGTCACCAATCCACGTCTTCATCAGTTACAGCCATAAGGACGAAGTATGGTTGGAACGCCTCCATGAGCATCTGCGACCGCTGGAGCGAGAGCGTGCGGAGCTTGATATTTGGAGCGATAGAAGGATCGTCGCCGGCTCCAAGTGGCGTGAGGAAATCGATACAGCCTTAGCCCGTGCCCACATAGCCATCCTCCTCGTGAGTGTGCACTTTCTGGCCTCGGATTTTATCGCGGAAAACGAGCTGCCCCCGCTGCTGGAGGCTGCGAAAGAGCGCGGAACCAAGATCCTGCCCGTGATCGTGAGCCCGTGCCGTTTCGAGAAGACCCCGGCGTTGTCACAGTTTCAGGCGGTCAATCGCCCTTCAGAATCGTTGATAGACATAAAGCTCGCAGACCAAGAGAAAATTCTTCTCAAGGTCGCCGATGCCGTCGAAGCGCGCTCAGGTGCCGTCTGTCAGGTGCGTCCCGGACCGCGAGTAGTACCGACAGCTTCCCCTCTCCTCCCCGCGGCCCCGCCCTGTTTCGGCAGAGATGAGGAGATCGAGGAGCTGATACGCGTCGTTCTCTCGGACAACCCGGCGCCGGTCTGCGTTCTCGGAGGGCCGGGAATAGGCAAATCGACCCTGACGTTGAAGGCACTGAACGACGAGCGTGTTGTGGAGCGCTTTGGAGAAAGGCGCTGGTTCGTGCGGTGTGAAACGGCGTTGTCGAGGGCCGAGCTGGCGGCCGCTATCGCCCGTGACGCCCGTTTGCCCACTGATGCCGACATCGAAGAACTGGTAATGGCAGCGCTCGCACAGGCGCCCACACTCCTCGTCCTGGACAACCTGGAAACGCCATGGGAACCGGACACTTTGGAGGTTGAAGAGTTCCTCGGGGTGCTTGCACGATGCTGCGGCGCAGCACTTGTCGTGTCGCTCAGGGGTCGGGAGAGGCCCCACGGAGTTTCATGGCACGATCCCATGAAGCTCGACCCTCTCGCGGACGATCCTGCACGTCGGGCCTTCCTGGAGGTCGCGGGCCAAGAATTCGCGACCGATCCCAGGCTGGATGACATCTGCCGAGCCCTGGAGGGGATACCCCTGGCCATCAGCCTCATGGCACACCAGGCGCAGGGCGAAGCGAATCTCGAAGGATTATGGAGTCGCTGGCAGAAGAAACACACGGCGATCCTGAAAAGGGCCGACGGCCGGCACCGCCTCACGAACCTGGAAGTATCGTACGAGGTTTCTATCAACGGCTCCCGCATGACTGTGACCGAAGCCCCGAGGAGATTGCTCTCAGCGCTTTCCCTGCTCCCCGACGGCATTGCCTGGAGAGACATCCCGGTGGTCTTCCCTGATAATGGAAACGAAGCGGCCGCTACCCTGCGCAAGGCCGGTCTGGCCTTCGATGAGGCGGGTCGCTTGCGGGTGCTCACTACGTTGCGGGAGTATGTCGGCAGAGAGTACCCTCCCGACATTGAAAGCCAAGAGAGAGTCCTCTCCCATCTGGTAGATCTCGTGTCGAACTATGCAGGCAAGGTGGGGTGGGAAGGTGGCGCCGAAGCAGCAGTGCGACTTCGCTGGGAAGTCGGTAATGTGGAGTCCGCAATTCCCCGGGCGGTTGCTGGACCGACGCCCGAGAAGGCGATTCGTGCAGCCGTGGATTGGGGTCAGTTCCTACGATTCACCGGCATGGGTTCGACCCGTCCCCTCGAAGCGGCGAGAGAAAAGGCCTTGTCCTTGGGATTCACGGAATGGCAGGCACACTGCGTCCAGCGTCTCGGAGATATCGCCCTTCGTCGTTCCGACCACGAGCACGCACGTACCCTTTTCAAGACCGCTCGACCTCTCTTTCGGCAAGTCGGCTCCATCCTCGGAGAAGCAAACTGTATCAGAAGCCTGGGCGACATCGCCCTGGCTCGATCCGACCACCAGGAGGCACGAACACTTTACGAGAGAGCTCGATCCCTCTACCAGAAGGACAGGGACATTACGGGTGAAGCAAATTGCATCCAAAGCCTTGCCCAGATCGCCCTTCGTCGTTCCGACCACGAGCACGCATGTACCCTTTTCAGGACCGCTCGACCACTCTACCAAAAGGTCAAAGACATTAGGGGTGAAGCAAACTGCATCAAGGGCCTTGGCGACATCGCCCTGGCTCTCCCGGAGCACGATCAGGCACGATTCCTTTACGAGACCGCTCGACCACTTTTTCAGCAGGTCGGGGACCTTCTCGGAGAAGCAAACTGTATTTACAGCCTTGGCGACATCGCTCTGCGTGGATCGGATCACGAACAGGCACAGTCACTTTACGAGTCCGCTCGACCCTTGTACCAACAGGTGGGCTCCATTTTCGGAGAAGCAAACTGCATTTACAGCCTTGGGGATGTCGCCCTGGCACGCTCGGATCACGAAAAGGCACGGACTCATTACGAGACCGCCCTGGGAATGTATCAAAGCATCTCCGAGCCATATTCCATCGGTTGGACCCTGCGGCGCCTTGCACGAATTGCCCGCACCGACGAAGAGCGGGACGACCACATCCGTGCCGCCCGAAAGGCGTGGCAGAGTATCAATCGCTCGGACCTTGTGGAGAATCTGGAGAAGGAGCTCGGTAAGACGGAGGAATAGGGGTGAGGCGTTGTTCGGATGCAGGCCGTTTTCCGTAGGTTAAAACCTACGGCTATTGTTGGTCGGCCCTGTCAGGGCCGGGATTGCGGCGCCCTGAAGGGGCGCACCATGAAATAGGGGTAGGAACGCTCGGTTACCCGGCGCTCCCCCCTCCGAACCGTGCAGGCGGATCTCCCGCACACGGCTCTCCGGTCGGTGGGTCACCGCCGAGCGGATTGACAGGCCGCTGCATGGGC
>JBGSJS010000080.1:0-4157 GCA_041741735.1 Desulfomonilaceae bacterium
GACCCCTGATGCCTCAGAAAACTCCGGGGTCTGGGGCGGAGCCCCAGGGTCTCTTCACGTGGCAAATCTCTCGGAGCATAGAGTGCCGGGAGTAGCTTAAACGCAAATCGGATTTGTCCAATTCACGCTGAACCAGTACAAAAGACCTGAGCCAGTCGTCCAAGAATGCGAGCGAAAAGAAGCACATGGCAAGTAAATAGATCAAGCATAACGCTGCTATCATAAATCAATTTCCTCCGGAATTGTGCGTGGTCTCGCCTTTCCGCCGGTTTTGGCACCTTGTCGGGTGAAGCGATTGCTCCCCCGGTCCCGGAATGGTGTGCGTGGAGCGGCCAAGGCGACGTGACGGAGGCAAAACAGTCTCTTGGTCGATGAAAAGGCACTCTTGGGCCTGTCTCTGAGCATACCCTCTCCAGCGGTTGCTTCGTCAACCGATTTTCCCGCCACGTTCATCATCCAAACGCACCTCGGTAGTACCGGGCAAAGAGGAAGGCTAAGGCAACATGCAGAAGGCCCTTCCTTGCCTGACGGGAGTCCGAAGGCGGCGATACACCGGCTTTCGGCTCTATAAGCGAGAAATTGCCTCTCCGGTTCCGAATGTTCTGAAATCACACGGTGTGTAGCCATCTCAAAGCCGAACGTCGCTCAGAACCATCCTAGTGCGTTTGAGAACGAACCTCACGGGTAAGTCGGGTGGTGTTATAGCCTTCCAGGACCACCGGATCGAGAGTTGCACCATGAATGACGGAGAGGAACTCAACGCGCGGCGTACCCGCCTGATGGAAATCCGGTTCAAGTACGGCAAGACTTCTAACGCGTTCGTGCCCGAGGAACAGCCTTTCCCTGATGAATGGGACCCAGTCGTGCCGGGACAGGGTGAGAACGGACAGCTCAGACCACAGACCTTCAAGCACTGTCAGGGTACAGAGACGGGTCATGGAGAGGGGTCAGAGAGAGAGGTCAAGTCTTTGCTTGACTCATGGCAATATAGGCAATACATCTTGCGGCCAAGGCGCATTCAACTTCCGGACGCTTAGTTGCATGTCATGAACAGGGGCGGGCTACACGGGGCGATCTTTACCGGTACGGAGGATTGCCGGGTTTGGCCCGATTCAGGCTTCCGCAACTGTAGAGGACGGCCTTGGACAGGGCATTACGTCAACGCGAGCGGCGTCGTTCATCCTGGAGCGAAAGGGATAGCGCACGAGGGAATCTCAGTCCAAAGTAAGTCCGTACGAGCCACGCATGAGTCAAGAGCAGATCTGACCGCTTTTGACCCCTTTTCGGTCCTACCTGCCCGGCGATCACCGGACTCATTGACACGCCACCGCTCTTCAAGTGCCGTACCTTCTACAGCATTGTGTAGGTTAAGACACTGGGAGACGGCAAACGGTACGAGGAATCCATACCCCGCATTTCCATGCGCAATCTCAAGGTGTGTGGCTATTCGATCTGGAGAGTGAGTTTGGGTTGGTGCTGGAAGGTCTTCGTGATGGTGCATCCCCTGGCTATGCCCTTAAATGCCCGCAGGATTTTTTCATCTCCCAGTTGCTGCGCCACCTTGCGGATAGTGACGTGGATGCCGTCAATTCGATCCGGTTTTTGTCCATATTCCCATTCCACTTCTGCTTCAACATCACGAAGTTCAATTCCATGGCGGCGAGCAGCCCAGTAGACTCCCGTGAGGACTTCGCACGAGGCCAAGGCGGCAGCGGTGAGCTCCGAAGGGTTCGGTCCTGAGTTGTCTCCTCCGAATTCCTCCTTGAGGTCTACCACAAAGGACCACGTGTCAGAATGCACCTCCATTTTTCGAGGTCCTATCTGTTTGAGGCTTAGTTTCATGAACTCTCCAACGGCACCACGATCGTATGCCAAAATATGAGCCGGTCAGGCTATTCCGAGAGGATGCGGGCGGATAACGGTCTAAGGTTGTTAGCTTGGAACCTCAAAGGATTTCACAGGCACGTTCCTAGAACGTCCGACAATGGCCGACCGGTCTCAGTTTGATGAGAGACTCTGCCCTTTCTCTTTCTTGGGATACCTCACCTCGGGACCCGGGTCAAGTAGAATGGAGTACGCGCCGGTTACCCAAGCTAAGGGGCCACGTCTGCGCTTGACTCATGGGAGGCATGGTAATATAGGCAATAGATGTCACGGCCACGGCGCATTCAATTTCCGGACGCTTGGTACCATGTCACGAACAGGGGCGGACTTTCTGAAGCGATCTTCACCGGGCAGGAGGATTGCCGGGTTTGGCCGGATTCAGGCTTCCGCAACCGGAGGGGACGGCCTTGGACGGGGCATTACGTCAGCGCGAGCGGCGTAGTTCATCCTGGAGCGAAAGGGATAGCGCACGAGGGAATCTCAGTCCAAAGTGGGGCCGTACGAGCCACGCATGAGTCAAGAGCAGATCTGACCCCCTTTCTTTTCAACACCTATTATAATGGCCACCAGACAGGAGGGACCCCGGCCGCCTGCCGTGCCCACAAGAGGCGGAGGCAGGGGAGCCGCAGTATGATGACCATGTCGTAATTATTGAGTCGACGGATCACTTCCATATCAATCATGGTGCTGCTCCTCCCGCTGTTCGATTTCTTCGCGTGCGCGGCCAAAGGCTTCCGAAACGCTCAAGCCCGTGTCCATCAATACCTTGGCCTGTAGTAGTCGGTTTCACCGCTGCTCGACACGAATCTTTGACTTGGCCCACATGGTCGGTTATGCTGAAAAAGTAGTCGAGCGGCCTCAAGAATACTGATCTTTGAAGAGGAAACGGTTCCACCAAGGAGGGCTCACCTGATAATTCACCAATCTCCGTTGCGTGATGGCTGGAGCTTCTCCTCCTTCTGGTGGAGGTTGAGGTCTACGGGGGAATCATGACACTCAGCAAGGATTCAAAGGACAAGATCTCCGAGCTGCGACGGGATGCAGAGTCTTCTTTTGCACAGAAGGCTGGAGATGCTGTAGACATATCGGCACTCTCCCATGAGGACGTGCAAAAGCTCGTTCACGAGTTACAGGTCCGTCAGGTTGAACTGCAAATGCAAAACGAGGAACTGCGTCAGACGCAACTAGCACTGGAGGAGTCGCGGGCCAAGTATTCGGACCTCTATGACTCTGCCCCCGTGGGCTACGTCACCGTGAATGAGAAGGGACTTATTCTGGAAGCCAATCTCACAGCAGTCAGCCTTCTGGGCGTGGAGAGGCAGGCATTGATCAATAAACCCCTTTCTCGCTTTGTCCGTAAAGAGCTTGGGGATGCCTATTACTTACATCTCAGGCAGGTCTTTGAGACTCAATCCGGGCAGACCTGCGAAATCGAGTTGGTGAGAAAAGACGGCGCTTCCTTTCATGCCCAACTGGAATCGGTTGCGGTACAGGATGAAAACGGACAATTCAACCGGTGCCGAACAATAGTAATGGACATCACTGACCGCAAGCAGGCTGAGCAGGCGATCCTGACAAGCGAGCAAAAATACAGAGCCCTTTTTGAAGAGTCCTTCGACGGCCTCTTTATCACGTCTCCAGAAGGGAGAATTCTCGACATGAACAAAAAAGGTGTCGAGATGTTCGGTTACGGTACGAAAGAAGAAATATTGAGTCTTGATCTTGAACGGGATGTCTATTCGCATCCGCCTGACAGAAAGCGGATTCTCTCAATGATCAATGCACAAGGAAGCGCCGAATATGAGGTTGTCGTCAAGAAAAAGAGCGGGCAACAGATGCTCACTCACTGTTCCTTGATAGCTGGGAGAGACGAACAGGGTGCGATTACCTCATATCGAGGTATAATCCGTGACATCACGGAGCGCAAGCGTGCGGAGGAGAAACTGCGGCAAAGTGAAAACCGATTCAGATCTATGTTTCAGAATCATGACGCCGTCATGCTCCTCATCGAACCGGAGACCGGTCAGATTATTGATGCGAACCTTTCCGCTCAGCGGTTCTATGGTTATCAAGTGCCGGAAATGCTCGGCATGAGTATTCAGCAAATTAATACCTTATCGCCTGATGAAATTGCTAGTGTTGCGTTCCGTAAGTAAAGGTGGTATAGAAGGAGGCCATGGAGGTGAGGCATGGCCAAGAAATCGGTCAAGTTCGAGTTGAGCGTCCAAGAGGTATCTACGTTGCGGATGTGGGTCGGATCTCATCGGACCCAG
>JBGSJS010000081.1:0-139077 GCA_041741735.1 Desulfomonilaceae bacterium
GCTCTCCTGGGAGCTACCCCTTCCATGCCTGACAGCGGCGAACCGACTCAGACATCCCTATTGTAGTGCCAAACTTTTGTTGGCCCATGTTAACATTCCGATACCATTCGTGTTTACATTTTTTACTGTCGAAGATAAGTCCGACCTTTCTTGCTTCACCGCATCAAGATAGATCCTCAAGGCCTTTTCCATGTGCTGACCACGTTTTCCCCCAAGTTTTTCAACAGCTTCAACCAGCTCCGAAGGTAGACGGATAGAAAGTCTGCGTGTCTGGAGGGCCGGATTTCCTTTTTTCCCAGGCGCCTTTCTACCTTGAGCCCGCCGCATACCGGACATCAGCTCGGCACACTTGCCGGCCATCTGGAGGCTTAGGCCGGGAAGATCAGATACCAATGACGTTTGATACCTCGAATCTCTGAGCTGATAGTCTTCAAGCCCGAGATTCTGCTTGGAATCCCTGAAGAATGTCTCAATGTTCCACAGCATGGAGTATGTTTTCAAAATTCTGGCTCCTTCCCACCGAATCTGGTCGGTTGCGAAGTAGGCGGGGGAACCGGAAAACTCCTCGTTCTCATAACCGATCAGGATTCCGGCCTGTCCGACTCCTTTGAGATCCACCGCTTTGGAAAAGACATGATAGATCCGATTGCCAATGGACACCTTTCGGAACGATTCTCTGAGGAGGGTTTCGGCGAACTGACCGATTGCCTCGTATCTTCCCTTGATTTTGATCTTTCGGTCGGACTTTAGCCTGGTCACCCAGCGCAAACCCTTGCCCCGGAGGAATTTGATGAATTCCTTGGAGGCAAACCAGTTGTCAAACAGTGTGCCTTGGATGTCGAGGCCGGGGTGGAGGGCCGTTTCCACCAGCTCTTGAGTCGGCTCGATCTTGGTCTTGAAGGGAACCCCTTATCCCGTCTGATCTTCTTTGAGGTACAGCCGAAAGTCCAGGGGATGGCTCTCTCCCTTCGGGTTGATGAATTCCGCAGTTACGACGTTGTGAGCCGGGACATTCAGGGGATCGAGGCCAAGTGACCGGCGGTTCACACACGAACAGGTCGAAGACGACCTCCGCCCCCTTTATTGCCAAATGCTCCTCACGGGAAAAGGAGCGATGAGGCTGCGAGCGAGAAGGTTTTTGGGGCGGTGCCGTAATGAATGAGGCAATCCAGCCCAGACTCATAAGACTCCGGGAGGCCTCCCGATATCTCGTCATGGGCCTGAACCGGTTCAACGCGGAGGTTCGGCCGTATTTTTTTGAAATTCCAATTGGTAAGCAGGGAGTCGCCTTTTACCGTCTTGACCTGGACGCGTGGGTCGATCAACATAAAGCTCGGAAAGGGCGTCCCGGCAAATGGAAAGGAGTAGAAAAGCCATGGGGCGCAAGAAAATCCCCGGCCTTATCAACAGACAAGGGACGTGGCGTATCGACAAGGTCATCAGAGGAAGACGCGTTTGCGAAAGCGCCGGCACGGGCGACCTCGAAAAAGCGGAATGATACTTAGCGCGGAGAATGGAACAGATTAGACAGGCGGGTGTTTACGGAGCTCGACCAGCGAGGGCTTTCCGGCAGGCTGCGACGAGGTACCCGGACGAGGCCGCAAAAAAGCCCGTATTGCTGACGATGCGCTTCACTTGAAGCTTGTGGAGCCTTTTATTGGTGACTTACCATTGGAGTCCGTTCACATGGGAGCCTTGCAGCCGTTCATAGCGTATCGGAAGAAACAAGGCGTGAAGAAGCGGACTATCAACTACGCGATTCAAACGGTCCGTCACATCTTGAAACCGGCCGCTAGCGAATGACTTGATGAACACGGAATGACCCGGCTGATGACGGCACCCAAGATCAAGCTGTTACCTGAAAATGACAGACGCTCTCCGTATCCTCTGAGTTGGGAAGAGCAGTTCCGGCTGTTCAGTCAACTCCCCAAGCATCTGGTGAACATGGCTCTGTTCAAGGTGAATACCGGGTGCAGAGAACAGGAGGTCTGCAGTCTGCGCTGGGATTGGGAGGTGTCAGTTCCCGAGCTAAAGACCAGCGTTTTCTTGATTCCGGCAGGCATGGTGAAGAACAGGCAAGAACGCCTTGTTGTTCTGAATCGAATCGCCAAGCGTGTGGTCGATGAAATGCGGGGAGTTCATTCTGAGTATGTCTTCACATACCAGGGGAGACGCATTCTCAAGATGAATGGTCGTGCCTGGCGGGACGCAAGGAAGCGAGCCGGTCTCACTGAGGTACGGGTGCACGATCTGAAACACACGTTCGGCAGGCCGCTCAGGGATGTCGGGGTGCCGTTCGAGGACAGACAGGATCTCCTCGGTCACAAGTCCGGCCGCATCACGACTCACTATTCCCAGGCCGAACCCGCCAACCTTGTTGCCGCAGCCAACCGAGTCTGCGGTGATGAGTCCCGCAAAAGTCCCGCACTGGTCATCATCAAAAGAAAAACCGCCTATGCTCCATCCAAGCAACTAGGCGGAATCTCTAATAAATCTGTGGTCGGGGCGACTGGATTTGAACCAGCGACCACCTGAACCCCATTCAGGTACGCTACCAGACTGCGCTACGCCCCGCCAATCCGGTAAATGTACCTTAGAGCGCCTTTGCTGTCAACCCCTAAAGGATGCGTAACATATTAACCTTGCCAAATCAGCATGCTATGTGCTATCATTAAACGAAGATCAAGATTTTCGGTCTTTTTTGAACGATCCGTCAGGGAGTGTTCCATGAAAATACTCGGCCTTGTAGCTCTCATAGTTGTCGCAATCCTCTTCACCGGCATGCAGGTCTCGGCCGACCCCCTCTCGGGCGTCAAAATCACGCCCTACGGCGTCAAGTACCCCTTGACGCGTCCCACTGCCTATTCCTCCTCGCAGGCCGACCCTTATCAACGCTCGTTCGGGATTAGAAGATGGCTCAGACCTTTGGGCGCGGAAAATGACGACTATGGCAAAACTCTGGCCCGGACCCAGAACTGGCTCGACATGTACTGCGGCTACGGCGTTCTGGGTAACGGAGAGGGTGTCTTTACCGCAGCAGGGGAGCGCTGGAGAAGAACTCATCGTGGCGGCCGTCGCTAAGTCTTTCGGCCCAGTAAACGGGCCAGATATTCCCGCAACCGATCTCGCTCCGCGAGATCCTTCACCCCGACGAGAACCTTACGCCCGGTCGAGTACTCCAGCACGCCCATTTCCCCAAAGCGCCTAAGCGCATTGGCTACGGTTACCGAAGCCAGTGAGGGGGCTGCTCGATCCTGGTCCTCCGAGAACAAGGTATGGGCCTTTGAGGCCATTTTCTTGGCGAAGTCCTTTTGGCCGACAGGATCGTCCTTCACGAGGTCCGACGCAACGAGGACCAGATAATAAACCGCCAGAAGATCTGAAAGTATTCCCCTGAAGTACTCCAGCGCCTGAGTCCCGGCGGAGCCCCCGTCGGAACTTTGCCGCGCGGGCCACCACCCCCTGGTCCGGAAGAACCCGAGAGTTGACTCGATCAGATCGTCGTCGCGGACAAGAGGGTCCACAATGAGCTCGTTGGAGAGAAGCTCTTTGAGGAATCGAAAGTCGTCGCGCATTCCCGACGGCATCTCACCTGACAATTCGTTCCGCATGAGGAGAATCGCTGCTGCCAACGATTCCGGCCACAGATAGTTGACGAGGGAATTCCGGTAGAACTCCAGCGGAGCTCTCTTTTGGTCCGGAAGGTGATAGGTCTGCTCACCGCCCGCTTCGCCGGGCTGCTCGATGTCGACCAATCCCCGTACCCTGAAAAGTCCCAACGCGGTTTCAACTGCAGGCTGCATGTCCTCGAGGCTTCCGGCGAGCTCTATGCCTCTGTTGCTCAGCGCGTCGGAGAAACATGCGATCGCTGCCATCAACACGCTGCGGCTCACTTGTCTGCTCCCCGTGCATGCGAGGCTCGCTGCAAGGAGATCGATGGGAGTGACAACCCCAGATTCTACGATTCCACTCATCACATGGTAGGCGAAATCCTCAATCAATTTACGGTTTGCGTCCAAGGACAGCTTGCCGTAGCTCGTGTCCACTCCCCTCTTAGCGCAGAAATTCTTGAATGAGAGAGGTTCGTGGAATCGGATATAGGCTTTTCCAAAACGCTTCCTCAAGATCTCGCGAGCCCGGATCACCGACAGTACCGTCTCCTTCTGCTTGTCACGCCCGGCAAGCTCACGCAAGTAGGACTTCTCTTCCGGGACCTGATCGTATCCCAAGAAAGTCGGCACGAAGAGCAAGTCCTCAACCGCCCCCTCTTCAACCGCCTGCAAGATAAACGTCAGCATACCCAGTCGAGGCGGCATCAGTTTGCCCGTCCGGCTCCTCCCTCCTTCTATGTAAAAATTCATAGTAATCTTTTCCTGGATCAGCACTTTGAGGTACGCTGCAAAGACCTGCTTATACAGCTCCTTCCCCTTAAAGCTCCGTCTGAGGAAAAACGCTCCCGCATTCCTTAGTACCGGCCCCACCGGCCAAAACGAGAGATTCTTACCGGCACCCATGTACGGAATGGCCATCTGATTGATGAAACAGAGGAATCCAACGAGCAGATAATCGATATGGCTCTTGTGACAGGAGACCATGATAAGGGAACCCTGCTGATTCCTCTCTTTGAGCATGGCAAACTGGGACTCTTTAATTTCCACGCCGTCGAAAATGTTCGTGAAGATCCATTTCAGGATGTAGTAGAGAAAATGGTGCACCTGAAGGTGTTGGTCGCCGGCGATTTCTTCTACATAAGACTCCACCTTCTTGCGAATCTTCACCTCGGGGGCATTCTCGCGAGCCATCGCTTCACGAACAGCCTCCTGAAGTCTCGCATCCTGGAGCACCAGCTCTTTGATTTCAGTGCGAGACCGTCTCTCCGGGCCCCTGTTCACGCGTATCCGGGCGTTTATTCCGGCGATCAGCTCCTGGCGAACTTCAAAGGGAAGCTCCTCCCACGATTTGTCAGACCCGAATTCCTCGAACTCACCCAATAAATGGACCGGTTCGCCCACGAGAAGCTCGGGAACCGTCCACTTTCGAATGGCCATGAGGAGTCTCTTGGTCCATCCCGGCCTGTCCGGGTCGCCGAGAAAGCTCTCCCAGAAGGGGCGAATGGTCCTTCGCTGGGTACGGTCGTACAGGATGAACATCGGCAGTACGGCGATCGCTCCGGCCACTCGACCCTGAAGGTCCAGGAGAATTCTCAAGGGGTCCAATTCGGGATTAACGTACCTGCTGCGGGAGGTTCTTTCATCAACGAGATAGAGAACGCCCGCTCCGCCCGCATCGAATATCTGCGTCATCACGGAATCGTCCAGGCGAAGCCGGCTCCGGTCGGCCCTGAATATTCCTTCCACCTTGGCACGAGTGATCTTAGCCCATTTCCGGAATGACCCGGAGGCCATGTTGGAGGCGCCGAATACAAAGGAGGGCACCGGCAGGCCGAGATCGGCAAAGCGCATTCGCAAGAAAAGGAGATCGAAGGCGCTGGGGTACTTCATCGCGTACACAACGGGCCCTGACTGTGCCGACTCGCGAATCTTACGTACCACGCTGTCGTCAATGGCCACCTTGGAAGAGAGGAAGCTCACCACTTTGCGAACTATCCAGGCCGGCTCCTCGTCGAGGACGCCGTCAACCCCCTGAAACCTGCCTTTTCGGAGGCAATCCGGAACGATGTTTCGTTTTGAAACTTCTTTCATGAAATATGCTATTGACCTCCTCCTCTTACGGCTCCGTCAAGGGCAGCTCTTTTCCGTCGCCACAACCGTGTTGAGCTGCTGCCGGCGCTCTTCCCATCCGGCAGATCCCGTTTTGCCCAGGTTGTCGCACGCACAATTCCCCCTCTTTCCGGTTGGAAAAAGGCCCGGGACGATCCGGATACCTGCCCGTCAATGCGCCATATCATTCGGCAGGGGCGGCCTCCGCCGGGATAACGCGCTCCGGGCGGTGCGCCTGTCCGCGGTAAAGTCGGCGTGGTCCCGGCGCGCGGGATCAGGCTACCAAAGTAGACGTCCCGGGGCAACACGGTATTTGGGCAAGAGCATGAAACCCGGACGGGAGCGCGCTCCCATGAAGAACGTGACCCTGGTGTCCCGAGCCGTTCAGCCTGAGAAGCTCGTTGAAGTTCGTTGCGAGAGGTACCTTGGGGGCAACGCCGCGTCCTATGTGACCGAGTAGCTTGTCACAGGGAAGAAAAAACGCGCTCGTTGAAAAAAGAACGGTACTGAATGACCGTTTCTGTGGTATAAAGTACTTTTCTGACATGACCTGAGATTTGGGTATGAAAAAATCATCGGCACGCTCTCTTTTCCTAATAGCTCTCACGATAACCTGCTCCCTGCTTTGGCAAAAAGCAGGCGCTGAGGATTATCTGGACTACTTCGAACAGGGGGAGTTCGCCCTAAGAGTGGAAAAGTGGGACAAGGCCATCCAACTCTTCTCCAAATCCATTCAGGACAACCCAAAATTCTTCCTGGCTTACCATTACCGCGGGATAGCGTACTCGAAGAGCGGGCAGTATGACAAGAGCATCAATGACCTTAAGAAAGTGATCGAGCTCAATCCTCAGTACCCCGAGGCGTACGCCCTGATGGGACTGGTTTACGAAATCAAGAAGGATTACGCGTCGGCCCTCAAGGTGTACCGTGAAGCGCTTGCCCGTGAGAAGCGGCAGGCCGTCCGGGCAGGAATAGAGAAATATATTCGAGATGTAGAGACCAAGATGAAGAAAAAATGACTCCTTCGGGGGAGCGTGGCGTGACCGCCCGACGATCAGGCGGGCAGGCCATTGGGATAAGTCCCCGCAAACCCGGAAGCAACCTTCGGAATTCACCGTTATATCAGGTTGTTGCGAGGATCCATGTTTCAAGGCGTTGGGGAGAAAACCCGAAATTTACGGGTTGTTTTTGGTTCACACTAGTGATAGCTTTAAAAAGGATTACACTCTTTGCCCGGCTTATCCCGGCAAACTTGAGATGAAGGAGGGCGTTCGTATGCCGACACTGGAAATCGAAGGTAAAACCTTTGAAGTTGACGAGGATGGGTTCTTGCAGGATCCGGACCTGTGGAATGAGGAAGTAGCGGCCCTGTTTGCTAAGACCGAAGGAATCCAAGAGATGACCGACGAGCACTGGAAAGTGGTCCACTATCTGAGGAATTACTACTTGGAGTTCAACATCGCTCCCATGATCCGGAAGGTCTGCAAGGACACGGGCTTCAAGTTGAAGAAGATCTACGAGCTGTTTCCGTCCGGACCCGCAAAGGGCGCCTGCAAGGTGGCAGGACTCCCCAAACCCACCGGATGCGTTTAGTCATCGATTTGCACCCCCATGGAGTGTGTGGGCTTCGCAAGAAGCTCTGCACTCCAGGGGTGAGATCTCCCATTTTCAACCGGGAGATCCCCGAAGCAAGCGACGCGTAGGCAATGTCAACTGCTTGGGGTATAATGTGCGTACTTCCCCAAGGGGAGTGGTACGTTCGCTACGTAGTACCGCGCCCGGTTCCCTGTCACGCAGGATTCGCTCGAAATCTTCTGCCGAATCCCACAAGAACATGCACTGCGGCACTCCCCAAGGAGCCGTTAGCCGGAGTCTTGCCGAGATCCGGTAGCTCTTTACGCGGTTCTTCCAAGAGCAACGGCGCCTGATTGAGACTTATGGCGGTGCGCGATAGGGGCAGGCGGCGGCTTATCGGTTTCCCTACGACCCCAAGGCTCTCTTCTTTTCCCGCTATTTTCAGAGCGCTCCACGATTACTGCGCTGAAAGCCCCTGCAGTCTTAACTTTGTTTGTGTTGCCTGGAGTTTCCTTCTCAGGGCAAGAGCTTGCGCCTGAGCGTCCTGGGTCAGAGCGGCGCTCCTCCTGGAGAGGCTCCTCAGTCGGTCCTGTAAGATGCTTAGTCTTCTTCCGCAGTTCACAATATCGACCTTGGGGACCTGGTTAATATTGCCCTGAGGGTCTCGCAGTGTTTGTGCCCGGGTCGCGTCATTCACGCACCTTTGCACCTCGGTTATGCCGCGCTGGATGGCGGAGCGCTCTCGTGCGAAGACGTTCTGGCGAATCTGGAGGGTGCTTGGTCTCCCGGTCGAAGTGCCGGCCGGAGTCGCCGAGGCCGAGTTCGTCTGAGCCCATGCCGCCGGAACGATAAGGACGAGAATCAGCCAGACCGAGCAGAGCATCGTCACTTTTCTTGGGTTTGTCACCTTCTTTGACTCCGTACCGAGCGTCATCCGGCGCACCGAAGGGAGCATCGGTTCAGATGCGCCCGTGAGAGAAAGTCGGCCGGGGGATGTTATCGATCACTCCGGCTCCTCCGATTATTCCCTCAGGATACCCATCCGTCTCTCAAGGGTAGCCTTGTTTATCCTGTAACCTATAAGAGAAAGGTAGTAATCGCCCTCAGCCTGGGCAAGCTGTCGCTGCGCGTCGAGCACTTCGATGTACGTTGCCACCTGCTCTTTGTACCGTTCCTGGTTGATACGGAAATTCTCACGCCTGAACTCCACAGCCTTACGGTTGTCCCCAATGTCGCTCTGGGACCGCTTCATATCTACGTAGGCCGACTTCACCTCTTCCATGATCTGTTCCACCAATTGCTCTCTGGCAACAAAGGCTCTCGCCTGGGAGGCCCGCCTCTCCTTCACGGTTTCCCTCCTGCGGAACATGTCAAAGCTCCAGGTCAGAATTCCCTGCAGACTCCATGAGTTAACTGCTTCGCGGTCGAGGGGGTTCCAATCGTCATTGGTCCTGGACCCCTGCACCTGCATGGAGACCGCGGGGATGAGATCGGCCTTGGAGGACTTCACCAGGGCCATGGCCTGTTCCACGGAGATGTTTGCCTGTCGGATTTCGAGCCGATTGGCCGCGGCTGTCGCGTAGATCTGCGGAATGCCGTAATCGCTCGGCACGAACGAGATATCCGGCACGATCTGTAGTGGAGTTTCCTGGGGATAACGCAGAAGCAGGTTGAGGGTGGCGCGGTACCGTTCAATGTCGGCTTGGGCCTGGGTTTTCTGGATGCGGGCCTGGGCCAACTGGCCTTCCGTGGAGAGAACATCCACCTTGGGCACCACCCCGGCCTTGTAAAATTCCCTGGTTTGATTCCGAAGGGCCTCAAGGGCTCGGATGGACTGGTCCGCAACCTCCAGGAGCTTTATTGACTGCGTCATCTGGTTATAGGCTTGGTAGACCTCAAGAATGAGGTCCTGCCTGTCCACTTCGTACTGGATGGCCGAGTAGTCTACGCCGAGGCGCGCGTATTTGTAGTCGTTGAGCAACCTACCGCCGGTGTAGAGCGGCTGACTTACAGTTGCGGTCAGGGTAAACGCTTTGTACGGGTCTATGCGGTAAGGATACGTGCCGTACACCGTCGGACTTCCAACTGGATCTGCCGGATTTCCTTGACGAGCCACGGGAAGTATTCGGCGACCGTCGTGGGCAGCGGCAAATGCGGCGACGTTTGAAGAGTTCTTGTACCGGTACCAAGTCGCCCCGTACTGAAGATCGATGGACGGCAAGAAGTCCGAGAACGCCTCCCGACGCTGGTGCTCTTTTTCTCTGACAGCCAACCGGTCGTCCGCCATACGCAGGTTGCGGGTAACCGCCAAGGCAACGGCTTGCTGCATGTTGAGTCGCTGCTCGGTTGATCTCCGACCCTGACGGCGATCCGCGGCATCGGCGTTATCCAATAGCGGAGGCGCGACCGAAAGAACCGCGCACACCATCGCGACGCATGTGAGACCTATCGAGGGTTTGGTACGAAACATACCCCCATATCCTCCTTAACCAAATCAGCTCGGTCATTGACCGGAGCCGCCGGCACACAAATCGGACCCGAATGTCCGAGAACGAAAAAAGCAAATTCCGGGTACCGTATCCCAATAAATACGGCACCGTTCGCATTCACGGGCCACGAGCCTCGGATGGCTTCACCAGTGAAAAGCCGACCGATTCCGGACTCTCGTGCGGCAGCGCTCCTCAACCATTGGCCCGCGCACATTGAGTGTTTCACCGGATGCTTGGGCAACGGCTCCCGTGTTGGGACTCAGACCATCATCCGGGCGAAAACTTTGGCATCGCCCACGAGGTTCTCAACGGCGATTTTCTCATTGGGCGCGTGCGCCATGTGCAGCAACTTTGCCCACACGGCGGCCCGCAAACCCTGCTTGCGGAAAAACGCCGCTACGGTTTGGCCTCCGATACCGTGCGGTCGTGCCTGGACCCCGTACACTTCTTGCACCGCTTGCGCCAAGGCCACTACTACGGGGGAGTCGGTGGGCGTCGGCGCCGGCGCCTCGAAACTGAGATGCTCGTCAACCACGGTTTCCACGCCGAACCGGTCCCGGATGCGCTCCGCGACCGTCCGCATTTCTCCCAGAACGTCGGCCAGGGGCACTTCGGGAAGCATCCGACAGTCAAAAAAGAAGACGTCCTCACCCGGAATCGTGTTGATGTTCGGGACGTTGGCGTCTTTCCTCGTTGGCTCGAACGTGCTGACCGGCGGGTTGAAAAAGGCGTTTTGTTGGTTGAAGCGGTCCCGAAGAGCCTGATCGAGCTCAACTATGAAGTGGGCCGACGCCCTCAGGGTGTTCACACCCAAGTCCGGGCGACTGGCGTGAGACTGTTTCCCTTTGACCGTAAATCGGACGTGGAGCAAATGCTTCTCGGCAACCTCAATATGGTCACCGTTTTCGTTCCCCGCGTCGGGAACAAGGATCAGATCGTCCGGGCTGAAAAGGTCCCCTCGTTGGCGCAGGACATAATCCAAGCCGTACAGGCTTCCGCATTCTTCGTCTGAGACGAGTGCGAGTCCCACATTGAGGCCGAATCCTACGGTTTCTTTAACGGCTCGCGCTGCAAAGACACTCGCTGCCAAGGCCTGGCCGTTATCCTCAACTCCTCTGCCGTAGATAAAGCCGTTCGCTCGATGGGGTTTGAAGGGATCGCTCTGCCAGAGTTTCTCCTCGCCGGGGGGCACCACATCTATGTGCGAGAGAATCCAAAGGGTTCTCGCTCTATCCCTCCCGTGGAATCGAACCATCAGGTTGGGCCGCACCCCATCGGGGACACGGTCGTCCGGTGCATGCACTTCGTCCACTTCATCGGGCCCCAGAGCGAGGACGCTTTCCTTAACGGCTCGATACTTCACCATTTCGCCGGTCCCTTTGTTGTCAGGGCCCAGCGCGGGAATGGAGCAGATGCGGATGAGAAATTCGATGCACTCGTCCGTCAGCTCGTCAATTCTGCGGGAAACCTCTTGAAACTCCACCATCCCTCCAAGGCAGTAATTCTCTCATTTCATGGTCGGCACGCCCCGAATCTGCCATGTTACGGGAATCACTTGAGACCTGTCAAGGAAGAAAGAGGACCGGTCGGCAGTGCAGAGCCGGGGTTCAGCTCTCCCCGCGGCGAGGCCCGGTTATGACTTCGGTCGCGGAAGTAATTTCGAACAGGTGAGAAGTATGATGTCGAACCAATTGTCGGCAAGAATCCCGGGAAGGCCACCCGAGAAATGGGACGTGGGATCTTTCCGGCCATGTCTGCCGGCTGGTTGATGCCGGACAAACCGAGTGTTCCGTTTGCAAGAATGAACATCACGCCGCGGTGTCTGCGGCACTCCCAAGATAACCCTTAATGGTCGAACGCTCCCTTCGTCATTCCTGCGGAAGCAGGAATCCAGGCTCTTCCGAACACCCTGGACCCCGGCTTACGCTCGGGGTGACGACTTGAGACCATTAGGGGGGATCCTGAAATCGGTTGCCTTTTGGAACCGTGTTCCGGAAGGGGGGTCCTCAGGGGGAAGATTCAGGAATTTTCGCGGCGGCACAAATCGCGGCATCGGCCGGAAGCGAGGCCGCAATAAGACATGGCCTTCGCTTCCGTCGTGGTCACAGCATTGCACAAACATACGAGAGCTCGATCCTCATTTCCTCCCGGAGCAGCCGACTGCCGCGATTTGTATGTCCCGCTCACGTGACCCGAACGAGAGTCATCGCACCTCGTCCAGGACTGTACCGTCAGGTCCGATCAGGAGAATCGGAACCAACGACGATCGACCCACCGCATGGGTGGAACAGCTCAGACAGGGGTCGAAAGCACGGACCACCGCTTCCACTCTATTGAGAGCACCCTCCGTGATCCGGTCGCCGTTGATGAAGCGCCGTGCCACCTGCAAAATCCCTTTGTTCATGGCCAGGTTGTTGTTGCCTGTGGCCACGATGAGGTTGGCCGAAATCATAAGGCCGTCGTCGTCAACCTTGTAGTGATGAATGAGTGTGCCGCGGGGCGCCTCCACCACACCCACGCCCTCCTGGTGGTTGGGCTGGGCATGCGCTCGAACGTGGCGGCTGAAGATGTCGGGATCGTTGAGGAGCGTCTCCAGAGTCTCCAAAGAAAAAAGAATCTCAATGAGACGGGCGTAATGATTGTGAAAGGAGCTCATCACCGGTCCACGCTCCAATCCCACGAATTCCGCCCATTCCTGGTCCGCCTGAGGCGTGCCGCATCCGTTGCACACATTCAATCTAGCAGCGGGTCCGACCCGGTAGATTCCCCCGGGGTATCCGTCGGGCTTGAAGTAGGGGGACTTGAGATAGGACCACGGCTCCACGGCCTCACCGATCCAATCCTGGTACTCGGACGGGTCCACTTGATCGGCCCTGAATTTGCCCCTTGCGTCCACGAAACGCAGGCTGCCGTCCATGTGCTCCAGGTTTCCCTGCTGATTCACCAGCCCCATGAACAACGTGGGAAAATTGGCAAATGTCCGTATCTCCTCCCGGTACCGATCCAGACGGGACTTGAGCCAGCTCAAAGTCCTGTTCACGATTGCGTAGGCGTCGGGGAGCAAAGAGAGCATCATGCTCCGGTGCTCCTCGGTCAGGGGCACGTTTATCCCTCCGGGGACCACCCACGAGGGATGAATTCGCTTGCCTGCGAAAGCCTCGATGATTTGCTGCCCGATCTTGCGGAGGCGGATGCCGTCCATGGCCAAGTCCGGGTCGGCTTCCAAGACTCCGATGAGGTTTCGCTTGGCCGGGTCGGAGTCCATTCCGAGGAGCAGATCCGGTGCCGAGAGATGGAAGAAGCTCAATGCATGGGACTGAATATACTGCCCGCACGTGAGCAGACGCCTCAGCTTGGTCGCCGCTGCGGGTATGCGAACTCCCAGGATGGCATCACAAGCCTTGGCCGAAGCTATCGAGTGGCTGATGGGACAGATTCCGCAAATGCGTTCCACAAGCGAGGGCATCTCGTAAAAGGGCCGCCCTTCGCAGAACTTCTCAAAACCCCGGAACTGGGTGACATGAAATCGGGCGTCGGAGACATCCCCTTTATCGTCCAGATGAATGGTTATCTTGCCGTGGCCCTCAACGCGGGTGATCGGATCTATTATGATGGTTTCCGACATGATGATACCTCCGGAGCGCTCTTACGCACCGAACCGGCTTTTGCCCGTGAGCTCGGGTACGCGCCCCTCCAGCAGCTCGCCGAGCACAAAGAATATCGATTCGGCCGAGGGAGGACAGCCGGGCAAGAAGAAATCAACCCGTACGAGCTCGTGTATGGGACGTGATCGCTTGAGGAGATGGGGGATATCGACGTCGGGAATGCCGGCCCCGCACGATGCGTTCTCAACGTATCCTCTGCGGAGGACCTCCTCGACCTTGAACTGGTTCCGCATGGCCGGCACGTTGGCCGTTACCGCACAGTCACCGAAAGAGACCAGCGTTCCGGTCCGTTCCCGTATGAGACGGATTTTCTTTTCGTCCTCGTCGCTGCTCACGGCCCCTTCTACCAAGGTGACGTCCACCTGTTCCGGAAAGATCTTGTTGTCTATGAGCGGGCTGTACACCAACTCAACTCTTTCGACCACCTGGATGAGCCTCTCGTCAATATCCAGAAACGACATGTGGCATCCGGAGCATCCATCGAGCCATGTCGTGGCAAGGCGCACTCTGTTCATGGTAGATCCTCGATTGTTCAGGGCACCGTTACGCTGGGGCACCATGGGGCGAAGCCGTCGGCGTGCCGGCCGATCGATAAACACGACTTTCCCTCAACGAGCACCACGTCCGCATCGGCCCGAGGTACGCTCTCATGTCCGCGGGAGCCCGCATCGTCATGAGGGCCTCGGAAGGGGGCACGGACTTATCCCGCCCGTCCCTTGGCAACCCTTCACATCCTTACGGCCCTTCCTAGTGCCGCATCATCTGCAGGTACGGCAAGAATTGCCGGCGCTTCGTCATTTCAGCCACGGATTTACCCTTCTCGGACAGTGCACCGGTCGGGCAGACATGGACACATTTGCCGCACCCCGTGCACGTCACGGAAAGACCCCACGGCTGGTTGAGATCGGTAATCACTTTGGCGGAAATCCCCCGTCCCATGACGTCCCACGTATGAGCGCCTTCGATTTCGTCGCATACCCGTACACAGCGCAAACAGAGCACACAACGGTTGTGATCCACGGAAAAGCGCTCGTGCGATGCATCGATTGCGTGGCGGGGATAGATATATTCGTATCTCACATGGGTCATTCCCAAGGTGACCGACAAGGCCTGTAGCTCGCAGTGACCGTTGGAGACGCAGACCGAGCAGACGTGATTGCGCTCGGAAAAGAGGAGCTCAAGAATCTTCCGGCGGTAATCGACCACACGGGGAGTCCGGGTGAACACCTCCATGTCCTGTCTGGGAAGGGTCACGCATGAAGGAAGCAACCGGGGTGAGCCTGCCACCTCTACAATGCACAGACGGCACGCACCGCGCTCCGATAACCCGTCCAGATGACAGAGGGTGGGGATGTCGATGCCGTTCTCGCGGGCCACGGTGAGAATCGTCTCGTCTTCGCGAGCGCTCACATCCTTTCCGTCGATCTTGAACGTCAGCACGCGCACCGGGTTCACATCGGCACGGGGCCTTTCGGCTGTCGGACGGATCGGGTTTTTCATGGTGCCTCCGTGGGTGTGTGAATCTTGCAGGCTCCCGAGAGACAGACGTTGTCGCGGACGTGGGCCGTGTACTCATCCCGGAAGTAGCGCAGCGTGCTCATCACAGGGTTAGGGGCTGTTTGACCGAGTCCGCAGAGGGCCGTATTCTTCACCAGGTCACACAGCTCTTCCAGGAGTGCAATATCGGAATCTTTTCCCGACCCGTTTGTTATTTTGCACAGCACATCGTGTATTTGCGTCGTGCCTACACGACAGGGGACACATTTTCCGCACGATTCGCTCATGCAGAATTCCATGAAAAATTTGGCCACATCCACCATGCACGACGCCTCGTCCATGACGATCAAACCGCCCGAGCCCATGATGGAGCCCACCTCGGCCAGGGACTCGTAATCCACCGGCATGTTCAGGTGTTGGGCCGGCACGCACCCGCCTGAAGGTCCTCCTGTCTGCACGGCCTTGAACTTCTTGCCGTCGGGTATACCGCCGCCGATGTCGAAGACGATGTCCCGAAGCATGGTCCCCATGGCGACTTCGATCAGGCCGGTGTGATTCACGCGGCCGGCGAGGGCAAAGACTTTGGTCCCTTTGCTCTTTTCCGTGCCGATACCGGCGAGCCACTTTCCTCCGTTACGAACGATCGGCGGGATATTGGCAAAAGTCTCTACATTGTTAATGAGTGTGGGATACCCCCAAAGCCCCATCTCGGCAGGGTAGGGCGGTCGGGGACGAGGCCTCCCCAGCCGACCCTCAATGGAGGCAATCAGCGCAGTCTCTTCGCCGCATACGAACGCGCCTGCTCCCAGCCTCACTTCAATGACAAAGCTGAAGGTTGTGTTGAAAATGTTGTGCCCGAGCACGCCGAGACGCTCAGCCTGAGCAATGGCGGTTCGCAGTCGTTTCACTGCAAGAGGATACTCGGCCCGGACATAGATGAATCCCCGCGAGGCCCCCACCGCATAGCCCGCTATCGCCATCCCTTCAATAACCCGATGGGGATCGCTTTCCAGAACGCTTCGGTCCATGAAGGCACCGGGATCTCCTTCATCCGCATTGCAGATTACGAACTTGGTGCCATTGGCGGCCTTGGAAACGGTTGTCCATTTCAGACCCGTGGGAAACCCGGCGCCGCCCCTTCCTCTCAGCCCGCTTGCCACAACGTCTTCGATGACTTCTCCCGGGGTCATGAGACGGAGGGCATTGTACAGGGGCTCGTACCCGCCCTCCGCGATATAATCTTCTATGCGCTCGGGCTCGATCTTGCCGCAGTTTTCCAGCACGATCTTTTGCTGTCGTTGGAAAAACGGCAATTCGGCGGAACAGTCCAACCGGGAGACAGGCGACCCGCCGAGTGCGTCAAGGATGTCCGAGACGTCGGCCACGGTCACCCCCTGGTAGTACGTTCCCTCGGGCTCGATGGAAATCAGAGGACCCGCGGCACACAGACCCAAACAGCCCACCCCTTTGACCCGGCACCAGTTCTCCAGACCTCTTCGGGCCACTTCCTTTTCCAGGGCTTCCTTTACCAAGCCGCTCTGACAGGAGAGGCAACCCGCGGCAATGCACACGTTGATGTGGTGGTGGAAGCCCTCCTGTCGATCCTGTTCGATCTTGGAAATTCCCTGCAGGTCTTCAAGCGTCAGTGTCATGGCTCCTCCACTTCTCTATCCGCTCCATGACCGCGGGTGGAGTCATCCGGCCACAGACCTCTCCATCCATGACCACCGCGGGCGCCAGCCCGCAGGATCCGAGGCAGCGGGCAGTGACGAGGGATATCTCCCCGTCCGAAGTGGTCTCGTTGGGAGCAATGCCGACCTTCCCTTCAATCTCGTTGAGTATGTTGGACGCGCCGCCTATGTAGCAGGCAGTCCCTTTGCACACCACACAGGTATGCTTTCCGGGCGGCTTGAGGGTGAAGTGTTGGTAGAAGGTGGCCACGGCATAGACGCGGCTCAGGGGAACCCTGAGCTGTTCCGCAACATATTTCAAGGCGTCCAGGTCGAGGAACCCGAAGTGCTCCTGAACGGTGTGAAGGGTCTCGATGAGTGCGTGGCTTTTGTTGCCGTGCAGACGCATGGTCCTATCGACCAGACGCCATCTTCGGTCCTCCGAGGGGCCGGTCTTCTCAGCCCGCTGGTTGGGAGGCTGTACCGCCTTCTTCTCCATGACGCTCTCCTCTCACGATAAGTCCCGCTCCCCCGAAGACGATCCTCGAGGGACTTCATTCCATGAGACACAGCGAGCTCTTACTGCACAACCGCCGAACCGCGAGGAGCCTTGACAGTCAGCACCGGACATGAGGCCGTTCTCAGGACGTTCTCCGCCACACTTCCGAGAAGCACATGTCTGATCCCGGTCCATCCGTGAGTCCCCATGACAATGAGGTCCACGGAATTCCTTTCCGCGTACCGCACGATCTCCGTGGGGATCTCCCCGTACCGGACATCCGTTTTCACCTCTCCCAGCTCCGATTTGCACTTGGCCGCGGTCACTTCAAGCTCGGTCCGCACGCGCTCGTCTATGGTCCGCTGCAGCTCGTCAAGATCCAAAGGAATGGTGTTCTCGAAGCTTGGGTACCCGACGAGTCGCGAGCTCACCACGTGGAGGACGAGCAGCTCCGCCTGGAAGGCTTTGGCGTATTCAACGGCACGAACGCGGGCGAGACCGGAATTCTCGGAAAAGTCCGTGCAGAAGAGAACCCTGCGGGTAGATACGACGGAGACCTCGCCGGCCCCCTGCTTTTCCTCCGCACTCCTGCCCGTCTGTACGTACTCTTCCCGTTTGTTGTCCCGATGGTCCACCATATAGAGGAGCTCCGACTTTTCACGCAACTCCTTCAAGAGCTGGTCCATCTTGTCCCGATCCACATCGTACGCTCGCACGTACACATGCCGGTATCCTTCGGCGGCGCGCTCCGAGGAGGTGAGAATACTTGCGAGCCGGGCACCGTAGCCGCGTATGATGTCGGTTACCTCCTTAATGGAGCCCGGCTTGTCTTCCAGCATGAATGCGAATTGGACCCCTCGCCTGGCAAATCCGCTCAACGATGTCAACGCCAGGAATAGCTCCCTCTGGGAGATCGTACCTACGATCTTCTCCTCTTCGTCCACCACCGGCGCCGCGGAAATGTCGTTCATAAGAAGTCTCGCGGCCGTCTCTTCCAGGGTGAAGTCAGGGGGGACCGTTATAGGGTTCTTGGTCATGATCTCTTGGACCCGGATCTTGGAAATCAGGTACGCCAACTCGTGCACGTCCAGAGTCGTGGCGTCCGAAGCAGAAGCCCTCTTGAGATCGCTGTCGGTAATCACGCCAACCAGTTTTCCTCTCTTCAGCACCGGAAGGAGCGGCACGAAATGCTCTTTCATGAGGCTGATAGCGTCCTGCATGGAATCATTTATATCAACAGTGACTACCGTCTTCTTCATCCAATACTTGACAAGCATGATTGTTTCCTCCGGCGAGCCCGAGAAATGATGGATCGGTCCCGATTGGATTGCCCGGTTCGCCTCACGCCTCCTCGACGACCCCCATCAGTGTCTCGGACATCTTGTTGATGTAACCGTTCACTCCTCCCAGGGAGTCGAGAATGTCCAAGTAGATCGAGGAAGCCTGGATGGCGCAAAAGCCTCTTTCGAGACGATCCCAGTGACCGAATCGAGCATCGGTGAGCAGCTCGGCCAACGATTTCACATCAGCACGGATGGACTCCAGGAGGACCTTGTTGGGGGCCTTGAACGCATCCCTCAGGTTGCCGAGCATGCGAACGAGAAGATCGAAGATTCGGTCCATTTCCGCGTGGGCTTTGTCGCTAAAGGGAATGCCGTCTCTCGCTTTTACGCGACTACACTTGAGAATGTTTTCCAGCAAATCACCTATCCTCTCCAGCCGGAAAGGAAAGCGGATGATGCCCTTGGGCAGCTTCCCTCCCACAGTGGCTTCCAGAAGATCGGTGGTAAGGAGCTTCTCTTGTCTGTGGATTTCCGCGGCCAGGGCATCGCACAAATCCATTTGCGTCTCGGAGCCGCTGAAGAGGCACTTGGACAGGAGCTTCGACATTTCGATAACTTTGCTGATGGTAATCAGCATGGCCTCTTCTATGGATACCGACTCCGCAAAGGCCTTCTTGTGGAGCTCTTCCATCCGCAAGGATTCGTAGTCGAGCTTGGGACTCAGCATTCGAAAAGGATTTGAGAAGACCCTCTTGTTTTTCATGAATCTTTTCTCCTGTTTCTCGGGGCCTTAAACCATTCCGGGGCAGCCCCGTGATTTCGAGCCTCCGCGCGGTATCCGTTCCCGCGATGCCCGGGCGTAAATGAAACTTGGTGCGCCCCGCTCGAAAGCTGTCAGATTCCTTTACACTCTGTAAAGCGTGCCTTTATCCCGTGATCGAGTCTGCACTTTTCGTTTCGTGACTTTCACTTCAATCCCGAATGATCCGACGGATATCGAACCGTGAATGCCCCGATGTACGGGGCGGCATCGACGTGCCGCCCGGCTTATACCATTTCGCGATCAAATCGATAACACGGACGGCATGTCTCCTCCGCTACGAACGGTAAGACTTGACTTCGCTTCACCGACAAGCCGTCCTGACCGTGAAGTCACATCTTTGGCTGCGAAACGGTATTAACAGTCGCTTCGCCCGTGGTCACCCGGTGGCATGACCTCCCTATCCGGTCGGCACCTGCGGCCCGGGAGGATCGCTACCCTAACAGACCGCTCTGCGAGAACAGCTCCGATCGTGACCGCAGGCATCTTCTTTGGGTCGCAAAGCCGAGAAGCGACTCGCACACATCTTCTCGTCACCCTTGGTGGAGCATTTTTCGTGCCAAGGTAATAGTGTCCGAGAGTCAACCCGGAGCCTCCGCGTCCCCCTTCTCAAGTCCCACCTTTCCGAAGAAGTGTTTTCAACTCCCAGTTTTCCATTTACCCAAATGGCTCCATAGACTATGATTACTCAGTGAATGATCTGTCAGGCCGCGGCCCGGTGAAGTCGGGCAGTAACTCAATTGATTCCGTCGGAGCGTTGAAAGAATTGCAGGATCGCCGATGAAGAGTGAGAGACGTCAATTGATCGCTCTCGGAATTGTTTATAGTGCCGGACGTCAATGAGCTCGGTGAGTCCAGCCGTGATGGACCTTCTTGAAAAAGTGTGAAGAAGACCGAAGGCAATTCTTCAGTCGATGCCGGGGCTGAGAATTTTCGGAGCAAGGACGGAGGATGAACGTAGCCGAACATTCGGTCAGGTATCCGATAACCGTGATCGTGCGTGTGCTGCTGGTCATCGTGTTCGGATACGTCTGCCTGAAGTTCCTCGGCGTAGAGCTCAAACCCGATACCGAAACCCCTATCATCGTAGTGGTGACGAAGTTCTCCGGCGCCGCTCCGGAAGATGTGGAAGGGGAGATTACCACCCGCTTCGAGGAGAGTATCAGCGGCGTATCGAACATGCTCTACACGCAGAGTTTCTCCCGCCACGGGGAATCCCTCATCGTGGTCTTTTACAAACCCGGCAGCAATCTCGATTTCGCGGCTGCGGAGCTGCAGAGGAATATCGATCGGGTGACGGACCTCCCCAAGCAGGTGGAAAAGCCCCAGATCTTCAAGGCCAGTGACCGAATCAGTCTTCCCGTGTATCAGTTTGCGCTGACGGGCAACGTGGATCTTGTCACCCTCTCCACCTGGGCGGACAGAATCATCGCTCCCCGTATCAAGAGGATATCGGGAGTGGGAGACTGCCAGTTCGACGGCAGCAGAAACCGGGAGATGCGGGTCATCTTTGATGCGGAACGACTCAAGGCCCGACAACTGACGGTTGAAGACGTGAAGCGCTATATCGACCGGACCAACCTCAACCAGAGCGCGGGCTATTTCATCGAGGGGACGAGGGAATGGACCGTACGCACGGTAGGAGAGCTCCTCAATGTGGAGGCCTTCCGCAAAGTCCGTATTTCGAAGCCCGGCGAGCCCATCGTCTACCTGTCGGACGTGGCCAAAGTCGAAGACTATTACGAGCGCCCCGATTCCTACTGTCTTATTGACGGGGTGCCGGGGATCGTCTTCAACGTCTTCAATCAGGTGGGCTCGAACATCGTCGAGACCATCGATCAGGTGGACCGGGAACTGAGCCGCCTTCGCAAGGATTTCGGTCCGCTGGGAGCCAAATTTCAAAAGCTGTACGATCAGAGCACGTACATTCGGGACGCTGTCCGGACGGTGCGAGAATGCCTAATCGAGGCCATCATTCTCGTGCTGCTCGTCCTCTTTCTCTTTCTCAAGAACTGGCGCAGCATAGTCATAGTTGCGACTTCCATCCCGGTCTCCATTGTGGGGACTTTCATCGGTATGTACCTGCTCGGGTATTCCATAAACGTACTCTCCCTGGCAGGCTTGGCACTTTCCATCGGGATGATCGTCGATGATGCCATCGTGGTCTTGGAAAATATCTACCGCCATCGCTACGAAGAGGGGAAGAGCATTGTCCGGGCATGTGTGGACGGCACGCGAGAGGTCGGGATGGCCGCGTTCATGTGCACGCTCACAACCGCGGCCGTTTTCATGCCCATCCTCATGCTCAAGGGCGAAGTGGGGACGCTCTTCGGTCCGGTCGCATTCATCATCTCCTGTGCGATCTTTCTCTCTCTGTTCGATGCCTTCACCGTGGTCCCCATGCTTGCCTCACGATGGATGCGGGAAGAGAAGGAGCCTACCGGCATCTTGAAAACCATTCTGGCGCCCCTCGGTCTCCTGGATCGGATGGGCGGGCTTGTTTCAGCCGGTATTCTGAGATTGCTGCGGTTCTTTCTTAACGGGTACGTGCGAAAGGGGCTCCTCATAGCCGCGGTGCTCGGGCTTTTCGCCCTGTCTCAAGCGATGCTTCCGGGCATGGGGTACCTCCCCACGGGAGGGACAAATCTCCTCAAGGTTCAGGTCGAGACCTACGAAGGAACCGACCTGGCGGAAAAAAGCCGCCTCATGGACATTCTTGCGGAGCGCTGGAAGCAGATCAAGGGCGTGCGCAACATCGTCTCCATCCCCAACCGGGCCATGCCGAGAAACGTGATCTTTGTCGTGTGCGACCGAGAGGAAGACAGCGGTGTACCCATTCAGCAGATTGCCCGGCAGGTATACGACCTCAGCCAGGATCTCCCGTTCAAGGCAATACTCCCCATCCAGTTCCCCCTTTTCGGAAACGTCCACATACGATCCAACGTGGTGGACGTTCGGGTCCGGGGGAAGAGTTACGATGTCATTGACGGAATCGTCAAACAGATCCTGGAAATCGGAAAGGAAACGAGGGGCATTGTCTTCCGGTACACCGACCTCTGGTTGAGGAAGCCCCAGGTGGAAGTCCGCGTGGACGGTCAGCGGGCGGCTCATTTCGGTTTCGAGGTCAAAGACGTAGCCGACGCGGTGGAAGCCGCTATCGGGGGCCAGCGCACCACGACCAAATACGATGTGGATGGAAGATACTACTACGTCCGAGTCATGGGGGAAGAACAGTCCTTCAAGAGCGTAGGGGACGTGGGGAAGATCATTTTGACCTCGCCGCAAAATCCTACCGTCCACGTCCCCCTGACCAGCCTCGCCTCGGTGGTGACCACCTTCGGCCCCCTGCAAATCGCCCATTACAACTCCGACCGCAACGCGAGAGTGCAACTGACCATAGAAGGGAGACCTCTAGGCGAGGTGTTTGAAGAAGTCGTGGCCAAGATTAGAGAGCGAGTCCCCTTTCCTGTCGGCTATTCGTTCGTCCCCTTTGGAGCCGTCAACGACCTGCGCAAGCTTATGGATGCGGTGCGGTTTGTATTTCCCCTGTCGGTGGTGGTGGTCTACCTGCTCCTGGTGATGCAGTTTCAGTCGTTCATAACGCCTTTGTCGATTCTGCTGAGTGTGCCCCTATCGATTGTCGGCGCCAACTTTCTGGTCACGTTCACCGGTATTCCATTCGACTCCTTCACCATTCTCGGTTACATCATGATGGTCGGGCTTGTGGTCAAGAACGCCATTCTCTTGATCACCTACGCGGTCCAACTGATGGATGAGCAGGGAATAGAGAGGGATAATGCACTCATCCTTGCCGGCCAAAGGCGTATGCGTCCGATTTTCATGACCGCCATCGCCATGGTGCTCGGTATGCTCCCCCTGGCTCTCAAAAAGGGAGCCGGTGCCGAGATCTACAACGGATTGGCCATGGCCGTTGTGGGCGGCCTCTCGGTTGCCACTCTATTGACGCTGGTCTTTGTGCCGGTTGTCTACACCCTGCTGGACGACGTGAAGAAGAGATTCTGGAGACCGCGAACGGTGATTCTGGGCGAGCTGGAATCAGAGAAGACCCGAACAGGCTCGACCAAATGAACATTGCCGCCTACCCTCAACCTCGGACGGAGGGAGTATGATTCGCGTTACCGTGCCCATTGTTCTAGCCTGTCTCATCGTGGTTTCCGGATGCGACCGCAGAGCCCAAAAGAAATTGCCTCCTCCCCCCATCAAAGTCGGCACGATCACGGTCGAGAAGGGGGATATTGTCCTCTCCCTCCATGTGTCGGGCACGATGAAGTTTAACGCGAATACCACGGTCTCCTCGGAGGTTTCGGCTCAGGTAGATTCCCTTGACGTTTCCGACGGCCAATTCGTGAGGAAGGACCAGCTCCTGCTCGTTTTCGACGAAACAAAGATAAGGGAATCGGCGAATCAGGCCCAGGCCAACTTGCGAAAGGACCAGGCAACCCTCGGGTTCAGTAAAACGGAATTCGAAAAGAACCAGGAGCTACGGAAGAGCGGCTCGATCAGCCAGACACAGTACGACGAAAAGCTCTCCGCGTTCCAGAACGCCGCAGCGCAGGTCGACGTTGACAGGGCCGTGCTGGCCAAGGCTGTGGAAGACCTCAAGAAGACCAAAGTTCTATCCCCCATCACCGGGGTTCTTTCGCGCAGGTTTGTCGAAAAGGGAGACTGGGTGTCCGAAGGGGGGAAACTCTTCGTGGTCAGCGACTACCGGACCACCTATCTGGAAGCCTTCCTGTCGGACGTGGACCTGGGAAAGATCCCGCGCAAAGAGGTCCGTGCCAAGGGAGTGGACGCTGAGGTCACTATCGATTCCCTGCCGGGCAAACGTTTCACGGGAAGGCTCACGTACGTGCAACCTGTTGCCGATGACAGCCGACTCTTCCAAATTCGGATCTACCTCGACAATCCCGACATGACGCTTCTCCAGGGGATGGTGGGGCGGGCCGGCATAACGTACCACACCGTCAAGGATCTCGTTCGGGTCCCCCTGCAGGCACTGCTGGACCAGGTCAGGGAAAACGACGAGAACACGGTGGTCCTCGTGGATGGGGAGCAGAAGGCCCAGCTCACGCGGATACGAATAGGGACCACCAACGAGCGGTACGCACAAGTGATCTCCGGCGTCAAAGTGGGGGAGAAGCTCGTCGTGGAAGGGAAGGAGATCCTGAGCTCAGGCCAACCACTCCAGACCACGGACCTTGCCCAATGGAAGGCAGGAGCCGCCAAGTCCAAAGAGAGAGACAAGAACCGCAAGAAGCCTGAAAACGCAGAAGTCCCGTCAGGAGACAATGGGCCGAAGCCGCCTCGACCGGGAACACCCTCGACGTCGTGAGACGAGAACGAGGTGCCCTTCGAGGAAAGAGAGCTCAATCCGGCCGTAGACGTTAGTTTTCGATTTTGTAAGTTCGGTCGTGCGTGTCATCCCTGGCGGTGCGACCAAGGCATTGTGCAGCATCGAATCCGCTCTCCGTCATTCCTGCGGAGGCACGAATCCAGGCTTGTCGGAACACTCCGGACTCCGGCTTTCGCTCGGGGTGACCACTCTGGACCATTCCGGGTTACCCTGAAAGCGATTCCCTTCCGGAACCCAAAGTAAGCCGTAAAGAACCTACCGTTCGGCCTTCTTCTCAACTTCTCGGTTGCGCAGGTCCTTGCGGATGATTTTGCCCGTCGCGGTCATGGGAAGCTCATCTATGAACTCGACCTCACGGGGGAATTCGTGAGCCGCCAAACGGACCTTCACGAAGTTCTTGATCTCTTCCTCCAATTCGCCGCTCGGCTTCAGGCCGCTCTTGAGTACGACAAAGGCTTTGACGATCTCGGTCCGCACTGGGTCGGGACTTCCCACAACCGCCACCATGCTCACCGCGGGGTGCTTGATGATGCAATCCTCGATTTCCGCAGGACCGATGCGGTAACCGGAGCTGGTGATGACATCGTCCTTTCTCCCCACGAACCAGAGGTAACCGTCTTCATCCTTGCGTGCCAGGTCGCCGGTGAGGCACCAATCGCCGATGAACTTGTCCCGGGTGGCTTCCGGATTCCCCCAGTACCCCAGGAACATTACGGGGTCCGGTCGTTTCACCGCGATCTCTCCCACGTGCCCGGGCGGCAAAGGTGTGCCCGACTCGTCGATCACCTCCACGACATGGCCGGGTATGGGCTTTCCCATGGAGCCGGGACGGATGGGCATGACTTCCGAGCAGTTCCCGACAACCAGGTTCACCTCGGTCTGTCCGTAGAATTCGTTGACCGTAAGGCCCAGCACTTCTCTGCCCCAATCCAGGAGCTCTTCCCCCAGAGTTTCTCCTCCCGAACCGACGCTGCGCAGGCGAAAGTCATGCCTGCTCCGGGGATTCTCCACCTGGCGCATCATTTTGAGGGCCGTGGGCGGCATGAACGCGTTTCGGATGCCATGGCGGGCCAGACGAGCAAACGCCTCTTCCGGATCGAACTTCCTCGCACGATGGGCCACCACAGGCACTCCATGATGCCAAGCGGGAAAGAGCACGTCGATCAATCCCCCGATCCACGCCCAGTCGGCAGGGGTCCAGAAGAGGTCTCCCTCTTTGGGAAGAAAGTCGTGAGGAAACTCGACCCCCGGTAGATGCCCCAAAACGACCCGATGCGCGTGGAGGGCACCTTTTGGAGGCCCCGTGGTTCCCGAGGTATAAATGATGAGGGCCGGATCGTCCGCTCTGGTCTTCGCCGGTTGGAGCTCGTCGGAGCCCCTGTCGATGAGCTGCCCAAAATCGATTGCCGTCCTGCGTTGTTCCGAGCCGGTAACCACGACGACTTTCAGGTCGGGAAGACCGTCCCGTATGGAGAGGATCTTGGAAAGGTTCGCCTCGTCGGTGATGATGCCCACCGCTCCGGAATTGGCCAACCGATATTCCAGCGCGTCAACGCCGAAAAGTGTGAAAAGGGGAATCGCTATGCCGCCGATCTTGTAGATGGCAATGTGGCTGAGGGCTGTTTCGGGGCACTGGCCCAAGAGAATTCCCACTCGGTCGCCCTTGCCGATCCCGTGGGCGAGGAGACCGTTTGCCAACTGATTGGACCTTTTCTTGAGCTCCCCGAACGTGTATTTTGCCACATTCCCATCTTGGTCTTCATACAGCAGCGCTACCCGATCCCGATCCTCGGCCCATTTGTCGCAGATATCGACCCCTATATTGTAGAATTCAGGAATCTCCCATTGGAACAAATCGCATACATCCGCGTAGCTCGAACCTGCCTTCAGCATGATGCTTCCTCCAGGACCTTGGAAATATATGTCAAACCCAATCTTTGTGGCTGAAATGGTTTTCGGACGGGTGACGCCGATGCGGTCCCTTCCTTGCCTGCACATCAATATGAATCAACAGATCCTTGCCTGCCGACAGTCTACCTCATCCCGGTGCAAATGTGCTACTCTTTGACCCGGCGTCCAAAGCGTAGACCATCGCGTGGATGGGCCCTATGTAGTGCCGCTCGTCAAAATCCGCGGCGCCTCATACAGGATCGGATTATGAAATGTCCCAAATGTGGGTTGACGCAGCCCGAGAACAGTCAGGAATGCCTCAGATGCGGCGTGGTCTTCGCCAAGCTCGGTTTGGCCCCCCAACAATCTCGCATTCCCGTTGAGTCCGCCGGGCCCTTTCCGGAGCATGAGCCTCCGCGCACACCGGAGAAGAGAAGAGGCATCGGCCCGATCCCCGTGCCCAAAGAACGTCCTGCCCAAACCATGGGCAATGACCCGGAGGTAGGTGAGATCCGGCTGAACCGATCCGGATCCGGAGACGGCAGGGCCAATCGACACCCGCAGAGCGGCATTGATCCCGATCTTCCCGACGTGGAGCTCGTGGACGACGAAAGGCCTTCGGCTGCAGCAGCATACTTTGAGGATGAAACGGATTTCGTACCCGAAATCAGGCATCTGGACAAAAACGATTGGCTGGTCCTGGCCTCGGGGCCTGTCATCGCTCTCGTGATTCTGTTCTTCCCCTTTGTGAGCCACATCTTTTCCACGCTCGGCATATTGGTCCACGAGATGGGCCATGCCATCGCAGGGTGGCTCTTGGGATACCCGAGTGTCCCGGCCTTTGATCTGCATTACGGCGGAGGGGTGACTCTGCACCTGGAGCGCTCCATCGCTCTTCTGGTCGTATTTTATGGGCTCATGGCCGCGGCGATGTACACCTATCGGAAGAACATCACCACACTGGTCCTTCTCGGGGTGCTCCTGGTAGTGCATATCATCATATCCGTCACGCAAATGAAGCACATCGTCATCCTGTTCATGGGTCACGGGACGGAGCTGGTCATAGCGGGCGTCTTCTTCTACCGGGCCCTCAGTGGTGCCGCAGTTGTTCACGCGGCCGAGCGGCCCCTTTACAGCGCGATCAGCTTTTTTCTTGTCTTCTGGGATGTCCGTTTCGCTTTCCGGCTAATGACGAGCGCCGAACACAGAAGCATGTACGAAGAGGCCAAGGGCGGGGGCCACTGGATGGATTTCAGCCGCATCGCCGAAGACTTTCTCCAGGTGGACCTGAAGGTGGTGGCATTGTTCTTCTTTATCTGCTGCTTCGTCCCCCTGGTGGTGGGATTCCTCTGCTTCCGGTACCAGGAGTACCTGCGCCTGGGCGTCAACCGCCTTGTGGTGCGAGATCCTGCTGCCGCTCGGGAGCAATGAGCTCAGCCTCTGCTGCCGGATGGAAGTGATAACCCTTGTAGGATGGGATGAACGGAGTGAACCCCATCGCAGGCCGTCTTACTCGACCGAGGGGGTTCGATTACTCACCCCATCCTTGATGGAATGGTATGAGATATACAGGGACGCACTGCTGGAGGACTGGGATCTTGCTTCCCGGCACGAGCCGCTGAAGAAGATCCCGCCGTTGGAGTGATAATACATGCTGCAAGTCATTGAGGCAGAGTACGTCGAAGGGTACCAGATTCGCGTGCGCTTCAATAACGGTGCGTGCGGGATCGTGGATCTGGCGGATGCTCTGTGGGGTCCGGTCTTTGAGCCGCTCAAGGATCTGGAAGAGTTCCGGAGATTCGAGGTCTCAGAGGTCCTCCACACCCTCCGCTGGCCGAATGAGGCTGACCTGGCCCCCGAGTACCTTTACGAGAATATGGTCAAGCAAGGCGCAGCAGACCGATGCGGGGAGGCGAGGAGTAGCCCGTGTAGGATGGGGTGAACGGAGTGAACCCCATCGCCGGCCGTCCTCGACCGATGGGGTTCGAGGACTCACCCCATCCTACGCACTAGAGAGCGATACTTGGGCGATTACTCTTTCAATCGTCGAAGTTACCTTTGGCGCCCTTGTCCGAATCCAGGGTTGCCGCGCGTGCTCTGAATTTTTCCTCCGTCCACGTTGCCGGATCTTCTATTCTCGTGCCTTTGGGGCCCAGATCGTACGATCCGGCCTTCAAGATGGCCTCCACGGCCAAAGGTGCGGTGTCGGCTCCGTTGAAGACTTCAGTGATCAGGACGTAGACGAAGTCCTCAACTCCTTTTGCCATGCGGTCGCGCTCCGCCTTGGGCATGCCGAGGAGCTTATTCTCGAAGGGACGGTTCAGCTTCTTGAAATCTCCTCCCTTCCAGCCCTTTTCTTTGGCAAAGGCTACCATCTTCTCCCACATTGCTTCCGAGGGTCCCGCATCTGGCATCTTGATGAAGCTCCCGTCTTCATCCTGGAGGGCGTTGCCGTATTCGTTGACTTTGAGCCCCCATGAGACCATCTGCAGAGCAGTTGCCACATTGGCCTTGGTCGTACGGGTTTCTCGGGCGATAGCCCTCAGGCGGTCGAAGCTGTTGCCCGATGTCCCGTGCTGGGCACCGGAAACTCTGTACGGCTCCAAAGCCTTGTGAATCCTTGCCGTGAGATCGACCTGAATGCCCGAGTCACTGGCTTCAATTCCGTGAGTCGTGCCGTTGTTGAGGGCGATCCAATCGGGGAAGATGTTGTGAGCGTTGAGTCCTTCAATGAGGAAAAGAGCCTCTTCCACAGTGGACAGCCCCGTTTTTCCCTTTATTTCTCCTACTTCGGTCTCGTATCCCATCCAACCTGGAAAGCAGGAATTCAATTCGAGGTTGGTCGCGAGGTTGTCGGCGTCCGGCAGGTGAGATGCATCAATGGCGATGGAGGTAACTCCCGCGTCGATGAGACTCGGGATTTCTACCTTTGCCGCCTCTCTGTCCGCGGGTTTCTTGATACCGTAATGATCGGCGTGAATGGCCACGGGGATTCTGATGTCCAGCTCATTGCACGCGGCATCCACCTGCCTGGCCATGTTCCACAAACTCACGTCGCAGTAGGCGTCAGCGCCGCCCTCGGACTTGGCAATCTCAATGAGGATCGCTGCATTGGCCCTCTGTGCCGCTCGAAGCGCCCCGCGGATAACAAATGAATTGCGGACACTTGCCGCGATCGCTATCGAATTTCCCTTTGCCAGCGCGGCGCGGTCCATCACCTTGCCGCTCACGATCAATGCCTTGGAATTGGGAAACAGACCGGCTACATTGGGCGGTCGTCCGATTACCAAAGCCTTTTCGAAGTCGCTTGTCGAAATACCGGTTTGGGCCTGCATAACTCCCTCCATGAAAGAATACGACGGGTAATTGGGGCTCCTCCTCCATAACAAAGAGGCTGTGACCTCTCATACCGATGCGCGTTAAGCGTGCAGTACTAAAGGCTCGAAACGACTACGTGCCGCCTCATGTTCTTGACGGCGTACAAGAATCCATCGGGTCGCGGTTCGCGTAACGCTCCGGCCGCGCCGTTCTTCCGCCGCCTCTCTCAATAAATACTATGTTCGGAAAAACAAAACAACGGTTTGCAAAGATGAGGGGAGTATCCGAGGTCGGCCGGCGCAATCACGCTCGCCGAAAGGGAAGGGTCTTCGTCATGCCTGTGGGGCCTTCAGTTCTTGGTTCGAGCGGGTCGGCTTCCGCCGGCAATCATTTCGATGCCTTCGTTCCAGCGCACCTGTGGAGGCCGGTACCCTGATGCTCTGAGAATCTTGAGATCGTATTCGGCACTCCCATGGGCTGCAGGCTGCTTCTTAAGATTGCACCTCAGAGCTCCGAAATGGAGCGGCCGGAAAGCGTCGGAATCCCGTAAGGTGTACGGGACCCCTTCGAAAGAGAACTCGAGCTTCTTTATCCACCAGAGGGTTCCGTTATGGACTTCCACTTTGAGGTAGGGGGTTCCGTCTTCTTCTCGAAATCGTAGATAGGCCGTAGCAAAGACGCGATTGAGGTCGCGGGCCTTCAACTCCTCATACGGCGGGGTTACTATGGAGCTTCTGAGAAGCCACGCGACAATACCCATCGCGGCCACGAAAACGATGCCGATGACCGCTGCGACCAGGTAGATCTCATGGCGCCGGAGAGCCGCCAGGATTCTCTTTTTCATCCCGAATCATCCTGGGATCTGGGGACGGTGGTCATTTTCCCTGTCTCGGAATCGTACTTGTGAAGCACCTTGCTCCCCGAGAAAAAAGCGTATCCCGAGAATGCCGTCTGTTCCTTGCCTCGGGTCTTGAGACTGAGGACCACGTTGGGCGGAACCGCCACGTCGGTCTTGGCCCCATCCGGAGTGACAAGGTACGCGTCGCCCCCATTTCCTGAGACTTCCGCATCAAAGTAGTGATGCTGTTTGGCGAAGAAATCTTCCTGCACGTGTGCCGCAAGCATCAAAACCTTCGCCGCCTGCTCGCCTACTCGGGCCGTCCGGTACGAATCCATAAAGGAGAAATAGATTCCCGACAATATCGCTACGATCACGATGGCGAACACCAGTTCCAGCACCGTGAATCCTTTTTCAGAAAGTACCTTCTTCATTCGGCCCTTCTCCTGACGTCTCCTCGGGGGAGGTGAGGCCGACGGGGTGTCAAGGAGGACAATGTCCCTGCCGATCCGGCACTTACAATCGGCCTCGGACACGATCCATCGCTTTGCCGTTTCCCGCGGACCTCCCCAAAGGCTCTGCATCACCATCGCAAAAGACCTGCCTACCTCGTCATTTCGCCGTGGTCCCTCACGGGCGCCGCCGGAGAGCAACAAGGTATAGCCCTGCCAAGTCCTTCCGCGAAGCATTCCTAATGCAATCCGCGAGAAATGTCAACAGCGAAGACGCCATAGAATCAAATATGTATCGCTCCGCTATAAACCGCTTCAGCAGCTCCTGTCATGAACACACTGGAATCTCCGCCGTTCCATTCTATTTCAAGATCTCCCCCGAGCAAAGAGACCGTAGTCGGAGACTCAACCAATCCTTGGACCCTGGCAGCCACGGCCGAAGCGCAAGCGCCCGTCCCGCAGGAGAGCGTCTCACCGCTACCTCTCTCCCACACCCGCATGAGCAGTCGGTTGGGGCCTTCCACGCGGATGAATTCCACATTGGTCTTCGCCGGAAACAGGGGATGCTTCTCGATGAGCGGCCCATAAGCGTGGACCAGCGTTTCGACCTCGTCGCCCGCCACAATGACACAATGGGGATTGCCCATCGAGAGTATGGAGGAGAGGAACGACCGATCGCCAACCTCAACGGGAAAGTTCGTCACAGGCTGCTCGACATCTCCAAGGCGAGCCGGAATTTTTTCGGGGTCGAATATGGGGCGTCCCATGTCCACGCGAACGCGGCCGATTCTCCCACCCGCATCCCGGATGAGCTCCAGAACCTTCACGCCGGCTCTCGTTTCCACGGGCAGGGTTCTCTTGTTGGTAAGGCCCATATCGTACACGTACTTTGCCAGACAGCGGATTCCATTTCCGCACATCTCTGCCGGCGAGCCGTCCGCGTTGACATAGTCCATGAAGAAGTCGGCGATAATGGAGGGTCTCACCACGATGACTCCGTCAGCCCCGATGCCTCCACGGCGGTTGCAAAGGTGCGCGACCTGCCCGGGACTAAGCTGCATATCTCCTGTCAGGTCGTGGAACACGACGAAGTCGTTCAACGTGCCATGCATTTTCTGAAATCTGATTTCCATATGTCGAAACTAGTCCATTTTGCCCTGTCGGGCAATACCCGCGCGCGAGAGCCTTGCAATTAAGCCGTGTGAGTGGAATAATCGCGCTGAGGATAATCCTGGTATGATACGGAACCGCTTTCAAGAAGTGCCCGGTGATCCCGGACGCGGGCTGCCTTGCGAAACAGACGCCGAATGCCTGCCTCACGGAGGTACGAAAGCAAAACGCAGCGAAACCGCACACGTGTCCGCCGGGGCTCGCCACGGTCTCCCATGAGGACGATCCCCCTGTTCGTCATTCCAACTAGATGAAATACCTCATACTTTTTATTGTACTGGTGCTGGCCTGGAAACTTGTGGAAGAGCTTGTCTTTGCCAAGGGATCTTCTCGAGAGGACCTCTCTTTCGGCGAGAGGCTCCGGGAATTGGGCAGTCGCACTCATTATACCGTAGGCATGGTGGCGATACTGATCGTCGTCATTTTCCTGGCCCGTCTCATCTTCCGAGCTCTCTTTTCCGACTGACCGATCCGCCGGCGGCATGTCTCCAAAGCAAGTTCACAAATGCGATCCGCAGTTTTGCCCCTGGCGGCACTCCCTGGGCACATGCTAACGATCAAAGGCTCTCTCCGTCATTCCTGCGGAGGCACGAATCCAGGCTGTTCCGAACACTCCGGACCCCGGCTTTCGCTCGGGGTGACGATTTGGGACTATTCTGGCTCTTCTTGAAATCCATTGCCTTCCATGACCGTATTTCCGAAAACCGCTACTCAGTCAGGTCGGGCCGTTCGCAGCGCAAGAGACATTCCGTCCGAATGAGCTGTTGAGCCGCGAAATGCCGTCAATCACTAGCATCGGGATGGGGGTTATGCTCTTCAGCGCCAAAAGGGGACTCAGCCAAGGCAAGGCTAGGGTTTCCCCTGCGCTCATTATCCATGGGAAGGGAGCACATGCGGGACGAGAGGGGGAGGGTCAGTCAAAAGACCCGGTGAGGATTTTGGTCAGTTCGACCGTGTCGAGGAACTCTGTGGTGTCCTGTTTGCAGCGAGGACAATGGGTGAATTTTTCGTCGGCCGAGAAACCGCAATATGGGCATGTGTGCGATTCCTCCTGCTTCTGTGGATTGCCCACGTTGGCCATGGCCCTCTTGGCGAAGTAGGCCTGAGTCGCCAAACCAGCCTGGACAAGCTTGGTATAAAGATCGTGAAGCCCTTGGAACGAGAGACCATACTTTGACATCAACTCCGAATCGGTCAGTCCGCCCTTGAGGTCCGTCATAATGGCCTTGGCGTTTATTTTCTTGGGGGTTTTCTGATCAGCCACTTTTTACTCAAGTCCTCTCTCGGGTCGCCCTCGTGACGGTGCTCCCCCTCTTGAGATACGATCCCGCTCGTGCACCGCCTGCAGGGCGCTTCACGAGGAAGAGGCCGTCCAGTGGGTTCGAACGGACCGGAAAGAATCCGGTCCATTCGAGAAAGCCAACAGCGGGATTTCAACGTGAACTGCCGGCCGTAAACCGAAACTCCGCACCCGGCCATCCTTTGGATGTCGCGGCGCCGATCCGGTTTTGTCGGACCTCCGGAGGTTCGTCCGGGATCCCGGCAGGCCTCTCTCCGCAGGACCCTTACGATCCGCGGCGCGACACCGCACTCCGTGAAAGCACCGGCCTGTGCAGCTACCCTTCACTCACAGGCCGAGATACATCAAGCCATTTCTATGGCGCATGCCATGGAAACGCCCCCGCCGCCACAGAGGGTGGCAAGGCCGAGGCTCTTGTTTCTCTTCTTCATCGAATGGATCAGAGAGACGATGAGCCTGGCACCGGTGCACCCCACCGGGTGACCCAAACCGATACCGGATCCATTCACGTTGGTGATCTCCCTGTTGAGCTTCAGCTCACGTTCGCAACCCAGGTACTGGGCGGCAAAGGCCTCGTTGAGCTCAATGAGCTGGAAGTCGTCGAGGCTCATTCCCGAGCGGCTCAGAAGATTATTGACTGCAGGCACGGGACTGATCCCCATCACTGTGGGATCGCAGGCCCCCATTCCCTGGGTCTTGATCCTGGCCAACGGGGTCAACCCTTCCGCTTTGGCCCGTTCCTCGGACATGAGCACCAGAGCGGCCGCCCCATCATTGATGCCGCTGGCATTGCCCGCGGTTACGGTTCCCGTCTTGGGTATAAAGGCCGGTTTCAGCTTGGCCAACGCCTCCATGGTGAGGCCCGGCCTGAAATGTTCATCCTTGTTGAAAACCTTGGGATCGCCTTTCCTCTGGGGGACGTGTATGGGGACGATCTCTTCGGCGAAAGAGCCGTCGTTGGTTGCCCGTTCCACATTGTTGTGGCTACGCAAGGCTATCTCGTCCTGTTCCTGCCGCGTAATGCCGTATCTCAGCGCCACGAATTCGGCAGTGTGCCCCATGATGTAGGGTTTTCCTCTGAAAAACTCCACAGGACCGTCCTGGGGGTAGGGGAGTATGTGGGACCCGCAGTGCAGCCCCGTGGTCATGGCATCGGTGATCTTGTCGTTTCCCATGCGCACTCCCCAGCGCGCTCTTTCGAGGGTATACGGGACGCCCGACATGTGCTCTACGCCACCTGCGAGCACCACATCCGCCACTCCGGTTTTGATCATGGCCGTACCGGAAAGAACTGCTTCCATTCCCGAAATGCAAACCCGGTTGATGGTCACAGCAGGGACCGAGTCCGGTATTCCCGCAAAAAGGGCACCGATGCGGGTGACATTCATGGCATCGGTAGGGTTCAGACAGCACCCGAACCGCACATCGTCAATTACTTCGGGAGATATCCCGGCTCTCTCGATCGCCGCTTTCATCGGCACCGCTGCTATGTGTGCCGCGTGCATATCTTTGAGCGCACCGCCGAACGCCCCAATAGCCGTCCGGCAAGCTGAAACGATTACCACTTCTCTCATACAGAGCTCCTTGTTGACAATATGCAAAAAGATACGTTATCCCAACGCTTTGTGTCGGTGCCGGCTTCGCCCGAAAAATTCCCCGAACCGACGCAAGGCCCCGGCTTCTTCGGCTCTACCATATCACGGGAGCAACGCTCTATTTGATTATGGCGGCCTCGTCCACCGTCAGCTTCTTCTCGAAATCCTGCCAGAAGTCTTGCTCCGACTTGCGCCAGTCGGAGCCCAGTTTCTTGTTGAACAGGGTTGCAACCGAATCCAAGGCCTTCTTCCAAGCCGACTGATAGTTCAGACGCAGCACGTCTTCGAGAAAAGGTACCAGCGATCCCAGTTTCTCCTTGGGGAGGTATGCCCGCGCTCCGAGCTCGATGGATTTCTTCAACGCCTCAGGCGTGAACGCGTGCGCTGTGAGCATAACGGTCGGGAATCCGGCATTCGTAGCGATCTGCAGGAGATCGAATCCTCGAACTCCCATGATGTCCAGGATGACAAGATCGTACGTGTAGGACACTAAGTACTGTTGGGCCTTTTCAAACGAGGTTGCGGTATGCAGGGTGACGTTCGCGTACTCTGAGAGCTCCTCCTCGATAATATCGAGGACGTCCTCTTCGTCATCCACCGCCAAGATCAGCTTGTCTTGTAGAATCTCGGATCTATCCATACTCAAACCTTCTCTCTCTCGGGAGTTTGTTCAGTCGAAAAGCCCGTTGTCTCTTTTATTCTCATGGAGGGTAATACCTGAGATCCTTTCCGCCGCGCGAGTTACACGCCGGAATCCGTGCCCCCACCGTTGCCCGCGATCCCACCGGTGCAAAGCAGGAGCAGCTTATGAATCCCCTGTTATGCTTACTCTTTTGGAGGTGTGAAGTCAACTGTTTCACTCAGCCAAATTGCCCCGGACAGCGCTCATTCGGTTTGAGCTTAACAATTCTCGGAGGATACGCCTCAAAAAAATGCCTTTAGAACGTCGCGGAGGGGGGTGTCCTCGAGAGAATGGAGTCCGCACTTCCGGCTCCCCGGGCCTGTGTGGTATATTGGTGCCCGGTGGGATTACGGGGTCTTCTTCCGGCCCTGCCACTAGGTCTTATCGACTCCCGCAAGGGGATGGCGAGGTCGAGATGCCGTTGAGGAAGTATGTGGTCGTTCCCCCCATGGAAGGGGGACTGGAGGATTTGAAGGAGATTGCAGGAAACCTCTGGTTTTCCTGGAATATTGAAGCAGTAGAACTATTTGACCATCTGGATGAACGACAGTGGCAGGAGACGAACCATAACCCGCTCCTTACGCTGATAAGGCTCTCGAGTCACCGATTAAACCAGATCCGTGAAGACGAAGGATACCGGGAGCATGCCCTCAGGGTCAGGGAAAAGCTCCGGGCCTATGTGCAGCGGACTCGATCGTACGATTATCATCTCGAGCATCCGGTCGACTTTGTGACGGCCTATTTTTCCTTGGAGTTCGGACTCACCGAATGCGTGCCCATATATTCGGGCGGCCTCGGACTTCTCGCGGGGGATCACCTGAAGTCGGCCAGCGATCTTAACTTGCCCCTCGTCGGGGTCGGTCTCATGTACCAGGAGGGATATTTCCGCCAACGGCTCTCGGTGGACGGGTGGCAACAGGAAAACTATCCCCGTACCGACTTTGACACCCTTCCCCTGGAAAAACAGACCGATTCGACGGGCGGCACTCTGCTGGTGTCGGTGGACCTCGCAGGGGAAACGCTGCTCTGCCGAGTCCTGAAGATCAATGTGGGGCGTGTACCGCTCTATCTATTGGATGCCGACATCCCCGAAAATCCTCCCCGCCTCAGAGCCACCACGGCAAGGCTCTACGGAGGCGATGTGGAAATGCGCATCCGCCAGGAGATACTTCTGGGCATTGGAGGATGTCGGGCCCTCCAGGCGCTCGGCATCGCCCCTTCGGTCTACCACCTCAACGAGGGGCACGCCGCTTTTGCCCTCTTGGAAAGGCTCCGCTACTTCGTAGAGGAACAAGGGCTGTCATTGGATGAAGCACGACAGATCACCACGGGACAGAGCATACTTACCCTCCATACCCCGGTCCCCGCAGGCAACGACGTGTTCGAGCGAGGACTCATGGAGAAGTACTTTCGCGGGTTCGTGGGGCGCATGGGAATGGACTTCGAAACGTTTCTCAGGCTTGGCAGACAGCGTCCCCAGGACGGCTCCGAGGGCTTCTGCATGCCCGTGATGGGCCTGAAGCTGACCTCCCGGGCCAATGGGGTCAGCAAGCTCCACGGGCGAGTTGCGCGGGACATGTGGCATCAGGTCTGGCCCAGCGCAGACAGGGAAGACGTGCCCATCAAAGCCATCACCAACGGGGTCCACATCCCCTCGTACATTTCCAGGGATCTCCACAAACTCTACGATCGCTATCTCGAGCCGGGGTGGACGGAAGACCCGGACAACGAAAAGATCTGGCAGAGGGCCGAGAAGATACCCGACACCGAGCTCTGGCGCACCCACGAGCGGTGCCGAACCCGTCTCGTCTATTTTGCCCGGCGAAGATTGCTCAAACAGCTCAAGGCACGGGGTGCCTCCCCCAGGGAGCTTGAGGGAGTGGACAGAGTGCTCGACCCCGAGACGCTCACCATCTGCTTTGCGCGGCGTTTCGCCACGTACAAGAGGGCTACCCTCCTTTTCAGAGAGCTCGAAACGCTGGCTAAGATCCTGTCCAATCCCGAGCGTCCGCTTCAGATTATCTTTGCAGGGAAGGCCCATCCGGCGGACAACGGGGGGAAGGAGCTTATCCGCAAGATCGTGGACACTATCCGGCAGGAGCTTTTTCGAGGCAGGATCGTTTTCATCGAAGATTACGATATCAACGTGGCGCGGTACATGGTCCAGGGAGCTGACGTGTGGCTCAATACTCCGCGGCGTCCCCTCGAAGCCTGCGGCACGTCGGGCATGAAATCTTCGGCAAACGGGGCCCTCAATCTCAGCGTCCTGGACGGCTGGTGGGATGAAGGATATCTGGGAGACAACGGATGGGCCATAGGCTGGGGCGAAGAGTATGACAACCCCGAGCACCAGGACGAAATCGAGAGTCGAGCCCTTTACGACCTCCTGGAGGAGAGCGTCAAGCCCTTGTTTTACGAGCGGGGGGCCGACGATTTACCCAGGGCATGGATCCGAATGATGAAGCGGTCCGTTCAGACGATCTGCCCGGTTTTCAATGCCCACAGGATGGTTTCCGATTACATTGAGCAGGGGTATCTACCGGCAGCCCGATCCTATGCCGAATTGCGATCGAATAATTTCGGCCGTCTCAAGGAACTGGTCTCCTGGAAGAAGAAAATCGAAGCAGACTGGGGGAGGGTAGCGGTCAACGATGTGCAGGTTATCGACCAGGGAAACGCGGTCAAAGGCAAAGAAGTGAAGGTCGTGGTCAGCATTGAAACGGCCGGACACAGGCCCGAGGAATTGCGCGTCGAGCTTCTCCACGGTCCCATCGACCTCTGGGAAAACTTCAAGGTCAGGCATATCACACGACTCGAGCCTGACCTCTCCGTTCCCCCTGACGACGGGAAAGTGCTCTTCTCGGGGCTTATTCCGTTGCGGCACACCGGTCAGTGCGGGTATGTCGCCCGGGTGATTCCCGAGCATCCGCTGTTGCCACGATCTCAGTGGGCGGACCTCGTCCACCGGGGGTGAGATCGCGGCCCGCAGCATGTGCCGATTCGAAACGTTACCCGCAGGGACTGCCCCGGTGGGCAAGTCTGTTGCGTCGGTTGAGCAGGCTACTCCCGATCACCTCATGTGCGCTGCGGCAGCCCTGACTTTCCGAGGGGGCGGCGGCATCATCGGTGCGTTGTCCGGATAGAGCAGACCGATGGGCAATTGAAATTGGCCGGGGTCTCTCTCCGGGACTTGAGGACCGCGGTAGAAGCCGTTCACGTCCCACCCCCACAGCGGTTGCGACCAGCACCCCACGTGTTCGGGCGTGCTGCGAAAGCCGTGCAGACCCTTCATCCGCGAGGCGGGGGAATTAATCAGGTACATATTTGCCCCGTACCCGTGAGGAAGCCAGGACACGGAGGCCGGGGCCTGGGGCATTGGTTGCTGAGCCCCGCAGGTGCTCCCGGTGACAAGTGCTGCGGCCACGAGAACCGGTATGAGCAGGTTTCGAAACATGTATCCTCCTCGCCGTCTCCTCAGTGAGAGGTTACGATAAATTTGTGTTATTTTAGCCTTTTGTTGTGGGAAATGTCAAGATACTAATTAGCGTTTGGGTCATAGATTGTCGGTATTTTTATCGAATTGGTATGATGCGTAAAAGAATGTTGAAAAGTAATTGGTTAGGGGAAAACTACGAACCTGTCTGCCTCGGTGCCGGGTTGAATAAACTCGGTGACGTTTTGCCCCTTTCGATTGCTTCATCGCTCCGCTCCTCGCAATGAGAACGGGAACCTGTCATTGGGAGCGAAGTCTGGTTGGGCCGTTCGAACCGAAAGAGATCTGCCGTCCGAATTATCTTTTGATTTTCGCAATGGTATGAGAATACGCAACCATATTAACCAAATAGAGCGATTAGCTCCAAACGCTCGCGTCTTTGGCCGTCCACGGGTAATTACTCCAGGGCTTGAGCCACCGCGCTCACAATCGTCTTCTTTAGCTCCTGAAGGGGCAGGGTCGTCTTGAGACCTGCGGCATTGCGGTGCCCCCCGCCTCCGAGCAAAGCCGCGATCGCTGCTACATCCAGCCGCCCTTTGGATCTGAAGCTGACCCTGAAATTGCCGTCGGCCATGCCGGTGATGAGAATTCCGGCTTCGACCCCGCGGCTCTCTCTGAGGCGGTTGACCATGTTTTCGGAGTCCGAGAAGGCTGCACCAACCCGATCGAAATCCTCGGCATGAAGAGTACTGAGCACCAGTTTTCCATCCAGAAGGATTTCCATTCTCTCAAGCATGATGCCTTCAAGCTTCATGCGGGCGAGAGGGTGCTCCTCGAAGAGATGCCGAGTCACCTCATAGGAATCCAATCCGGGTTCGAGAAGCTCTGCGGCAATTCTCAAGGTTCGCGAGGTGACCCCTGAGAACCTGAAGGAACCGGTGTCGGTTATCAACCCGGTGTAGAGGCATTTGCCCACGTCGGCGGACAATCGGTACCCGGCTGCCGAGAGCAGGTTGTAAACGATCTCGGCGGTAGACGTGGCTTGCGATTCGATAAGATTCAGATCGCCGTACGCGGGGTTCGTCGGGTGGTGATCGATGTTGATGAGCTTGGCCCTGTCCCTGAGCCCCCCTATATCCCCTGAAATTCTTGCTTCCGTGGCGGTATCCAGCGCGAGTATCCACCGGGGCGAGAATTTTGCGACTTCCAACTTCTGCAGGACGGAGCTCTTACCGGGGAGGAAGTCATACGTGTCCGGCAGGGAGTCTGCACTTAAGGCTCTGACCTCCTTGCCCATTTCCCGGAGCGCCAGGTACATTCCCAAGAGCGATCCGATAGCATCACCGTCGGGGTTGATGTGAGAAACGACAAGGAAGCGATCCTCGCGCCTCAGAATCTCGGCAATTTCATTCATCATTGTCCGGCCGCGGTGCCTGGATTTCTTTGAGGATGGCGTGAATACGAATGGAGTGGTCGAATGAAGTATCGTACTCGAATGAAAGCGCCGGGATATACCTCAAATCGAGCTCCTTGCGCAGCTCCCGGCGAATGAATCCCTCAGCGGAAGTGAGGCCTTCCTGATGAGCCTCGGGTTTTCCGTCTGCCAGGCAGGCGAAAAAGACCCTCGCAGACTTGAGATCGGCGCTCATGGAGACTTCCGTGATGGTAACCCCCATGACTCTGGGGTCCTTGATCTTGAGGACCACAATGTCCGCGATTGCCTGCCTGATCAGTTCGGCTACTCGGTCTTTTCGAAATTTGGGCATACCGACGAGTCTTTCAAGCTGCAGACGGGAGGTTGTTGGCGCCTCGCATCCGGTGGTTCAATAGTGGACTATTTCGATCTGAGAATCTGTAATTTCCGCCAGGTAAAGACTTTCCACATAGGCGGTGATCGTTTCGAGCATTGAGTGGGCATGCCCCGCTTCGTTGGTGACAACGGCGAATCCCAACGTGCATCTCTGCCATTTGTCCTGGTCGTCCACCTCGGCTATGGAGAGATCGAACTTGCTGCGAACTTTGCCCAGCACGCTCTTCACGACCCTCCGTTTTGCCTTGAGAGAATTCGATTCGTGGATCGTCAGTCTGATAAGGCCCACTCCTACTACCATGATGGTCCCTCAGCCTCTGAAAGCCGGGCAGGAGCAGAAATGTTCTTCTCCAAAAAGGATGAGCAGGCCTTACGGAGCCCTCGCCAAACGGTCCGGCGATCAACAATCAACCACGAGGGTCTCCACTTTCCGGGAAGATGAGGAGGGGCAAGCCATCCTTCTTACAATACTAATTTCAATCGGATCAAGGTCTCGTCCAAATCCGGCGTGGCGTTCCTCTATACCAGCTTGGCCGATTCCTGTTCGATCACGTAAGCCTCGATGACGTCTCCCACTTTAATATCCTTAAAGTTGTCAAGGGAGATGCCGCACTCGTACCCTTCGAGGGCTTCCTTCACGTCGTCCTTGAATCGCCTCATGGACCCGATTTTGCCCTGGTGAACCACCACGTTGTCGCGGAGAAGTCTGACTTGATTTGATCGTTCCACCTTCCCCGAGGTCACGTAGCAACCGGCAATCAGGCCTATTTTGGGAACCTGGAACGTCTGTCTCACCTCGGCGCGGCCGGTGATGGTCTCCTTCTCGATGGGGGCCAGCATCCCCTCCATTGCTTTACGGACGTCTTCGATGGCCTCGTAGATCACCGTGTAGAACCGGGTCTCCACCTTCTCTTGCTCGGCCAACTGGGTGGTCTTGGGAGCCGGTCTCACGTTGAAACCGATGATTGTTGCGTTGGACGCGCTGGCCAGCATTACGTCCGATTCGGTGACGCTCCCCACTCCGGAGTGGATGACCTTGACCTTGATCTCCTTTGAGGGGATTCCCAGGAGCGACTCTTTGAGAGCTTCGACGGATCCCTGAACGTCTCCCTTGAGAATGAGGTTGAGCTCCTTGGCTTCGGCCTCGAGCATACGGGCCATGAGGTCCTCCAGAGAGGCTTGTCCCGTGCCGACAGCTTCCTGCTCTTTTTGCTTGTGAAGCCGATGCTCGCTGATCTGCCGAGCGATCTTCTCCTCTTCTACGACGAGGAAGAGCTCACCCGCTTCGGGCACCCCCGAGAATCCTTGCACCTCTACCGGCATGGCCGGCCCTGCCTCTTCAACGCTCCTTCCTTCGTGGTCGACCATCGCCCTCACCTTGCCGTGATGGAGGCCTGCCACAAAAGCGTCCCCGAGCCTCAGGGTTCCCTCTCTCACCAAGACGGTGGCCATTGCCCCCCGACCCTTGTCCAAACGAGCTTCGACCACGGTGCCGGCAGCTTTCTTGTTGGGGTTGGCTTTGAGCTCCATGAGCTCTGACTGAAGCAGGATCAGGTCGAGAAATTCGTCCACACCCTCATAGGTCTTTGCGCTTACGAAGGTGAAGACCGTATCGCCGCCCCAGGATTCAGGGATGAGGTTGTGCTCGCTGAGCTCCCGAATGACCTTGTCGCGATCCGCGTCGGGTTTGTCGATCTTGTTGACCGCCACGATGATCGGAACGTTGGCGGCGCGTGCATGGTTGATCGCCTCTCGGGTCTGCTCCATCACTCCATCGTCTGCTGCAACGACGAGAACCACGAAGTCGGTCACGTGGGCACCGCGGGCGCGCATGGCCGTGAAGGCCTCATGTCCCGGGGTGTCCAAGAACACCAGCTCGCCCTTGTCCAGCTTGACCTTGTAAGCGCCGATATGTTGTGTAATGCCGCCTGCTTCCTGGGCCGTCACGTGAGTCGATCTGATCGCATCCAGGAGCGAGGTCTTTCCGTGGTCAACGTGTCCCATCACGGTGATAACCGGTGGTCTCGACACCAGATTCTCGACCGTGTCCATTATGGCGGCAGGGAGCATCGACTGTTCCGTCTGCCCGGCGGGCTCGGCCTCGAATCCGAACTCCGAAGCACAGAGTGAAGCGGTATCGAAGTCAACGAACTCATTGATGGAGGAGGTTACCCCCAACGTCATAAGATGCTGGATCAGCTCCGACGCCTTCACGCTCATCTTGTGCGCCAGGTTGGCCACGGTGACGAGGTCCGGCAGCTTTATACGGCGCTTGCTGGCCTTGGGAGTCGTTATCTCCGTTTTGCGCGGCCTGGCTTTTTTGCCCCTTGCACGCAGACGTCCTCCCCTGGGGCGATCGTCGTACAGGTCGGTCCCGAGTACGACTTCCTTGCGCCGACGAACCTTGAGCTTATCGTCTTCGACGACCGTCTCTTTGACGTCGCGGGTCTTCTTGACCGTCTTTTTGCCCTTTTTCCTGCGCTCTTCCTCTGATATCGGCTCCACCATGGCAACGGGAACCGCCGGCCGAGCCGGTTCAGCGGTTCTCACAGGCCGGGGGGGCGGAGGCGGTGCCGGAGGTTGAGGTCGCTCGACCTCTCTGGGAGGCTCTTTTTTCAGCTCAACCCTGCCGATGATCTGAGCCGGCTGCATACGCTTGTCTTTTCTTTTCTTCTTCTTGGCCGTTCTCTCGTCATAGGCTCTTCTTTCGTCGACGGATCTCTCCTCACCAGCCGCTGCGGGCACGGATTCCCTCTCCTGGGCCCGGGCAGATCCTTCCTTCGCCGATTCTTCCCGATGAGCGGCGGGCTCGGTGACGCCTATCTCAGTCTTATCCGGGACCGGTGAGGTTTTCGCCGCAAGCTCTTCCCCCACTTCCGGCGAGGAAGGCGGCTCCATTTCCGTGACCTGCTCCACTGCGGCTCTCCCAATCACTTCGTCAACCTCTCCTGGGGTGGGTTCTGCAACTACCGGTGCAGTTGAAACGGGCATAGGCGTTGAGGGCTCGGGGGCGGCCCCGTCTTCGGGAACCGACTGTCGCGAAGGTGCCGGTTCTATGATGCGAGCCGCTTCCGGCCGCCGCACTTTCTTTACGGGTTTTCGTGAGGCAAGTCCGCCCGCGTCTGCTTGAGGTGTGTCCTGAGAAAAGGCGGGCTCTCTCTCGGCTTCCCGTCGTTCCTGTGGTTCTGCGGCAGCCTGCTCGACTGGAGCTTCTTCATGGCTCTGGGGCGTGGGGGGGGGCTTTTTCATTCTGCGCCTGATCACGGTCGGCTTGATGCGTTTTTCAACCACCTCGCGTTGAGGCAGTACGTCCACAAGCCGTGCCCGCAACTGGGCCGGGTCTTCGGTTTCCAGAGGGCTTTCGGGACCCTCGACCTCATACCCCATCGTCACAAGTTCCCTGAGCAAATCTTCGTTTCTGACCTTCAAGTCTCGGGCCAGGTCATCGACGGTCAACATCGCCATCAAGTTACCCCTTTTGTTCGAGCCATCTCAGCAGTTCCTCTTTCGAGGGGATGTCAACACCTTCCCTGCGCAGCGCTCGAGCGATGCGTCCCTTTTTCAGGGCTGCTTCCACGCACCTCGCCGCCGGGCACAGGTAACATCCCCTTCCCGGCAGACTATCTTTTCCATGGGCGATCACGATGGCATCACCCAAGGCCTTGATCCGCACCATTTCGCCGGCCGGGCGCTTCTGCCGACATCCGACGCACGTTCTGATAGGGACGTGGCCTTTCTTCATCCAGAGTCCGTCTTCAACTGCCCTCAAGATGAAGCATCTCGGGCTCGTCCGGTATTGCGCCTTCTTCTGTTGCCACCAGTTCCTCGGGGACATCGCCGTCGTCCTCGGCTTCACCGGTTCCCTCGGCTTCGTCGGCTTCCTCAGGTTCATCGGTCCCTTCGGCCTCATCGGTTGCCTCGGCTTCGTCGGTTCCCTCCGATTCGTCGGCTTCCTCACCCACCGGCCGTCCCCTGGTTACGTCCAGATATGCCTGGGCGCCCGACAAGAGAGAGGCTCCCTTTTCGTCGGTGATGCCCATGAAGCTGGTGAGCTCCGCGAGTGACGCCTCGGCTATATCCTCGGGATTCCGATACCCGTTCTCAAAGAGAATCGTCGCGGTCTCTTCATCCATCCCAACGATGGAGAGAAGTCGCTCGAACGATTCACCGGTAATCTTTTCTTCTTTGGACTCACTACGCACGTCGATCTTCCACCCGGTGAGCTTCGCGGCGAGACGCACGTTCTGTCCCTTCTTGCCGATGGCCAAAGAGAGCTGCTCGTCGGCTACGATAACTTCCATGGTGCCGGAGTCCTGATCGATGATGACCTTGGAGATTTCCGCCGGCTGAAGCGCATTGCAGACGAAGTGAGCCGGATCGTCGTTCCACGGGATGATGTCAATCTTTTCCCCTCGCAGCTCCTGGACGACCGCCTGGACTCTCGATCCCTTCATTCCCACGCATGCTCCCACCGGATCCACATCCGCATCGGAGGAGCGAACACCGATCTTGGCTCGCTGGCCGGGCTCCCGGGCAGCACACATGATTCTGACGATTCCTTCTGCAATCTCGGGTACTTCCTGCTCGAAGAGGCCCACCAGGAATGCGGGATTGGACCTGGAGAGGACTATCTGGGGATCCTTCTGCGTACGTCTCACATCGAGAATCAATGCTCTGATTCGGTCTCCCTGGCGGTAGTTTTCTCTGGGGATCTGCTCGGAATAAGGGAGAATTGCCTCGGCTCTCCCCAGATTGACAACGATGTTTCGTTTCTCGAACCGCTGTACGATACCGGTAACGACATCGGCTTTTCGATCCTTGTACTCGGCGTAAATGTTTTCCCGTTCCGCGTCCTTGACTTTCTGGATGATGACCTGCTTTGCGGTTTGAGCTGCGATGCGTCCGAAGCTTTCCGTCTCCATCTTGACGCCGAGCTGGTCGCCGATTTCGGCCTCGGGGTCCAGTTCCTTACGGGCGGTTGCCAGGTCGATCTCGACTGTGGAGTCTTCCACAACTTCGACCACGTCTTTGAAAAGAAAGACTTCGACCTCTTCCGTGTCGTCGCTGTACTGAGCTTCCAGCTCGACCCTGTTTCCGTATTTCTTACGGGCTGCGGAAACAAGTGCCGCTTCCAAGGCTTCTACAAGGATCTCCCTGGCGATACCTTTTTCCTTGGCCACTTGGTCGATCATCCGGTTCAAGTTTCCCATCGTTAATCCCCTGTCTTCGCAGCTCCTTTGCGCAAGTCTCTACGGAACAGCTCCTGCTGGGGAAGGTCCAGGCGCGCTCTCTCAAGATCGTCCGGGCATATTTCCACACGCTTGCCGTCCACGTCCACTACGATTTTGGAGTTTTCCATGCCCTTGAGAGTTCCCTGGAAATTCCGCCTCCCGTCGAGCTTTCGACGAGTCCTAATCTTCACGGGCGACCCCGCAAACTGGTTGAAATCCCGTTCCTTTCTGAGCACCCTGTTGATTCCCGGCGAGGAAACCTCCAACGTGTACGGATGAGCAATGGGATCTTTGATATCGAGCAGCGCTCCCACCTGTCTGTTGACCAACTCACAGTCGTCCAGGGTGACCCCCGTAGGCGTGTCGATGTAGAGCCTGAGCACCCAGCGGCCGGCCTCCATTTTGAGCTCGACTTCCACCAGCTCGATCGGCTCCGGTTCCAGCACGGGCTCTATCATGGCCCAGAGCGACGATATCAACTCTCGGTCCATTCGGTAGGATTCCAAATCGGTGTTCCGGTGCCCGTTTTCCCGCGTGGGCAGAATCAGGGGCAATATAATAAAAAACCCGGGATTGACAACCCGGGTGGTCTTCACCACTCTGTGGAGCGGGCAACGGGGCTCGAACCCGCGACATCAAGCTTGGGAAGCTTGCACTCTACCAACTGAGCTATGCCCGCAGCCCTCTAAACTTAGCAACGGGCTTTTGGGATGTCAAGCAATTTTAAACCCGTTCGGTAGACCCATGTGGACTTTGCCCGTGAGACGCGTTGAAAATCCCGCTGCGCCCTCGACAGGCTTTTGCACTATTGTTCCAAAGGTATAGCAGTACCGGGGCGCTTCCGTACGCCGATCTCACACATGACCGAGCGGCTCAGGCCGATCGACGGCTCGACGCTCCAACAGGGTTCCAACCGCACTACTATCACAAGAGCTTGGGATTGACGTTGATCGTAGCCTTTTCCCTCAGCAGCCTCACCCAGCCCTTCAAGAAATCCGTCTTCCTGACTTCCAGGACCCATTTTTCAAACGCGGAGGCATCCTTTTCGAATTTATCTTCACCGGCCGGCTCCGTTTTGGCCAACCGAACCACGGCCATACCTCCTTGAACCGGTATGGCTTCCGTGTAGAGGGGGGCGGCGGGGGATACCGAGGTCAACATCTCTGAAATTTCCGGGGAGCTGCCCAGTTGCGGAATGAACCCTGCGGTTCGAGACACCGGCTCCAGTTGCTGCCATGACAGTCCGGACTCTTTGGCCGTTTCCTCGGCCTTCTCGGGGTGCTCTTTCAGCGCTTCAATAATCTCCCGGGCCTTCTTGCGGGCGTTTTGTCGAGCCTCGTAATCGAGGTAATCTTTCTCGGCGGTTTTTTGAACCTCGGAAAAATCGGGGATCCGTTCCTTATTCTTTTTCACGAGCTTCGCGATGACGAAGTTGTCGCCCACTCGAAGGAGCTTACCGACCTCATTCGGCTGAAGCCGGAAGATCTCGTCCATGAGCTTGGGGTCTTGCCCCACCTTGGGCAGCTCGCCGGACCGGGGGACCATCTCGGCATGGGAGACGGTGAAGCCGAACTTGGCACTTTGCCCCTCCATATCTTCGGATCGGTACACCTGCTCGTAGAAATCGTCCGCCACTCGCTCGGCTTTGTTTCTGGCCTTCTCTTCGAGGATCTTGCTTACGATCTTATCCTTGGCGAGATCGAAGGGTACTTCTTTTTCCGGTTGTTTCTCATCAACCTTCAAGATCTCGTAACCCTGATCGGTGAGCACCGGCTCCGACACTGCTCCCATTGCCAGGGCTGAAGCCGCCTTTTCCAGCTCCGGGTTCATGGTCCCCTTTGAGAAGTATCCGAGATCTCCGCCCTTCTTCGCTGTAGCTTCGTCCTGTGATTCCGCTTCGGCCACCTTCGAGAAATCCTCTCCCATCTTGATGCGAGCGAAAATCTCCTCGGCTTTCTTCCGTATTTCTTCTCTTTTCGTTGCGTCCGCATCCGGCGGGACTTTCAGGAGAATATGCCGGGCGTGGGTCCGTTCCGGGACGATGAACTCTTTGGGATGGCTGCCGTAATAGGAACGGGCTTCATCGTCGGAGACGGAGAGTCCTTTCGCTATGTCGCGCCATGAGAACACGACGTACTTGACGTCCACCGAGGCCGGAATCTCATACTTGGTCTGATTCTTCTTGAAATAGGATTCCACGGCTCCCGTGTCGGGTGTTTTGGTTTCCTTTTGCGGCTTGACCAACAGAACGGACAGTACCAGACGATCGTTCTGGAAATGCCACAGTCTCTTGATCTCTTCCGGGCTGGTCTTCACCGAGTCGGTGAGCAGGTGAGCCAGTTGCAACTGAAGGAGCTCTTTCCTCCTCATGTCTTCGTAGGCTGCAGGGGCAAGCTTTATGGAAGTGAGGTACATCCGATAGATCCGCTCGTCAAAGGCTCCGTTGTTCAGGAAGATGGGATTGGATCGAATGTCCCAGACCAAATCCTGGTCGGTGACGAAGAGCCCCAGTCTTCGGGCCTCCTCAAGCATGAGGATCTGATCCACCAGGCCCTGGGCAATCTTCTCCTTCAGATTCAGCTTGTCTAGGAGCTCGGGAGGAATCTGCCCTTTGAAGCGAAGCCTCAATTTCTCCAGTTCGCTCTGGTAAACCATTTGGAATTGGTTTGTCGAAATCTCGGTGTCGTTGACCTTCGCCGCAAAGTTGGAAGTCCGCTCCTCGGGGCCGGACCAACCGTACCAGAAGACGAAGACGATGATTATCCCGCCCAGGGCCACCTTGATAAGCCAGGACCGGGCGTGTTTTCTCATCAGATCGAGCACGAGCCTCTCCTTTCAGCCCACTAGCAATCGATGCGGGATGATAAATAGTTGCGACTTTGTTGTCAATCAAAGATCTAGGTTGATCCTCCGCACGGCTTCTGCTAAATTTCATAGGATTTCCATGTTTATGGGCGCACCCCGGAAAAACCCCATATGTTTTTCGACTCGCTGTCCGGAATATTTTCCAACGATATGGCCATTGACCTCGGCACAGCCAACACGCTGGTCTACGTGCGCGGGAAAGGGATCATACTCTCCGAGCCTTCCGTGGTGGCCGTCAAGATGGATCTTAGGCGGGGGCCCCGCATCGTGGCGGTGGGGACCGATGCCAAAAAGATGCTGGGCAGAACCCCGGAGAACATCAAGGCCATTCGTCCCATGAAGGATGGAGTGATTGCGGATTTCGAAGTGACCGAGGCCATGCTCAAGCACTTCATCTTCAAGATTCATCGCCGCAGATTTTTGGTCAAACCGAGAATCGTCGTCTGCATCCCTTCGGGCATCACCCAAGTCGAGATGCGCGCAGTTCAGGAAGCCGCCGAGAGTGCCGGGGCAAGAGAAGTGTATCTCATTGAGGAACCGCTGGCAGCGGCCATCGGCGCCAATCTCCCCATTACGGAACCGACGAGCAGCATGATTGTCGATATAGGCGGAGGGACGACAGAAGTCGCCGTGATCTCCATGTCGGATATCGTGTACTCCAAGTCGCTGCGAGTCGCCGGAGACAAAATCGATAACGCCATAATCAGATACGTCAAGCAGAAGTACAGCCTTCTCATCGGGGAAAGGACGGCAGAGATGATCAAGATGATGATCGGGTCGGCCTGCCAGGAGAAGGAGGAGGCTATGATAGAAGTTAAAGGACGGGACCTGATAGCCGGGATACCCAAAATTATCGCCCTGCGCTCGGGAGAGGTGACCGAGGCCATCTCGGGACCGGTTCGAGCGATCCTGGAGACCATCAAGACCGCTCTGGAGCAGACGCCCCCCGAGCTTGCCGCGGACATCGTGGACAACGGCATCGTGCTCACGGGAGGGGGGTCACTCCTGAAGAATCTGGATGAGGTGATCCGCAGGGAAACGAGCCTGCCCGTCGTTGTTGCCGAAGACCCCCTATCCACCGTGGTTCTGGGCTCGGGACTCGTTTTCGAGCATTTTGACATGCTCAAGGATGTCCTCGTCAAGTCCTGACGCATCATGCACGGTCGAACGGCCTGGATCGGAAAGAGAGCGCAGTGACTCCGAGCCGTGGGAAGGCCGGTTAACCTTTCAAGTCAACTCTGTCCGGGCCTCCCGTGCGCTAAATGGGTCGTTTTTCAGATAGGGACCGGCACGGTATAGTCGCGGTAATTAGGTGCGAGCGGCGAACCGCAATGGACGGCCGTTTTCCGTAGGTTGAAACCTACGGCTATTCACAGTCTGCCCTTTCAGGGCAGGGATTTTCCGCGCCCTGCCGGGGCGCACTCTGAGTAGCCATGGGTTTCAACCCATGGACGGGAATACGGCAAGATGACAGGCTTATTTAGTGACAGACCCTTAGTCCGGTTCACGGAGCTGAAAGTCGATCGTAACCCATGCCTCGATCCACCCGCGACATTGCATTGGTCCTCATTCTCATCGGGGGCGGACTCATCATTCTCTTCTCTTCGTCCAAATCTCCCAAGGCGGGTCCGGTGAGCGGAGTCGTCTACTCAATCATTCGTCCGGTCCAGCAGACCTTGTTTAGCGTCCAGACCCGGGTGAGCGGCTTCTGGAATCATTATCTCGACCTAGTGAAGGTGGGGGAGGAGAACCGTGCGCTCAAGGCGGAAGTGCTGGAGCTTCGTCGCGAGAAGAAGACGTTTGTAAGCAAGGAGATTGAGAACAGGAGACTCAAGAAGCTGCTCGATCTCAAGGCCGGTCATGAGTTTCCGTCGCTGGTTGCCCGAGTCACCGGTGAAGACGCCGTGGGATGGCACAGGACGCTCTTCATCGATCGAGGGGCCGCAGACGGAGTCGTTGCCGGGATGGCCGTCACGGTTGCCGATGGTGTTGTCGGTCGCGTCGTGAAGTCAGCCGGAGACGTTGCGCAAATTTTACTCCTGACGGACCCGGGCCTCTCGGTGGACTGCAGGGTGAGTCGGACCCGGGCCAGGGGGGTTCTCAACGGATCTCTGGATCGAGGCTGCATCCTGCGGTACATTAGTTTGGGCTCGGACCTCAAGACAGGAGACGATGTGGTGACCTCCGGGCTGGACGGCATCTTCCCCAAGGGTCTTTCCGTGGGGAGAGTGGAAAGCACTCGAAAGGGAGACCAAGGGCTGTTTCTGGAGGCACGGGTTATTCCCTCGGTGGATTTTTCGGAAATCGAGGAGGTGCTCGTCATCCTGGGGCGACAGGGCGGTTTCGACATCAGACCGGGCCTGGAGGGGAACCGTTGAAGGCGGCGGTCTTTCTCCTCGCTGTCGGTCTCTTCGCGTTGGTGATTCAGACGGCGCCGTCGAGATCGAAAATATGGTTCGAATTCAAGCCGGATTTCATATTAATTCTCGTCGTCTGGGCAGGGCTTCGCGTCCCGGCGGTCTCCGGATTGAGCTTCGCGTTCGTCGCGGGCCTGACGGTCGGGCTTCTGTCCGGTGCCCCTCCCGGGCTTTTTGCCTTGATCTACTGTCTCCTCGTAGCGGCCTGCGGCAATCTAAACGCGCGGGTTGACATAGACAACTTCCTCGGAAGGGCGTGGACGATCTTCGGGGCGACTCTCGCATGTGCCGCCGCTGTACTTCTCGCACGGTGGACGGAAGGCCCGTTGGACTTCGGCAGGCACGCGGCCGGATGGATTTTGATGAAATCTTTCGTGACGGCTCTCGTCTCGTTGGCCGTGTTTCCCCTCGTGGAATGGTTCTGGGCCGGGTACTCCCGACTGGTGGGGGAGCGATAATGGCCGACCTGACAAGAAAAACGGGATCGTCCGAGCATTTCGGTACTCGAATTTGGATCGCGGCACTCATCATGCTCTTTTTCATGGGGGTGCTGGTTACCAGATTGTGGCAACTCCAGCTCATCCGGAGCGAGTCCTTCACCGAGCTTTCCCGCAGCAATCGAATGAGACTGATCCGTCTCCCACCTTCCCGAGGACGTATCCTCGACTCGACAGGCCGGGTACTCGCGGAGAACCGGCCCAGTTTCACCTTTTCCGTTGTCCCCGCGGAGCTTGCCGCCCCCGGCGAGGTGATTCGGACTTGCGGGCCCATCCTCGGTCTTTCTCCGGAAAAGATGAGGAGCCTCATCGACCGCAGCAAATCGGTTCCGCGGTTCATGAGCTTCCCCATCAAAAAGAATGTGACCATGGAGGAGCTTTCACTCATCAAGTCACGAGCGGGACAGCTCAAAGGGGTGGTTCTCGAGACCAAGCCCTATCGACTGTATCCCCTGGGTGAGACACTCTGCCATGTTATCGGAACTTTGGGAGAGATTAACTCGGCAGAGTTGGTTAAGGGGCCCAAATTGGGCTACCACGTGGGTGACATGGTGGGCAAGACGGGAATCGAGAAGGAATACGAGGCGTATCTCAAGGGCGAGGAAGGATGGGAGCAGATTGAGATTGACGCCAAAGGCCGGCAGCTCGCGGACCTTTCGAGAAGGCAGCCGCAGGCCGGGGCGGACATAGTCCTTACCGTTGACGCATCCCTACAGCAATATGTTGAGGAGATCTTCATTCACCGGGCCGGCTCGGTCATTGCCATCGACCCCGACACCGGTCAAATTCTGGCAATGGTGAGCAAACCCGGGTTCGATCTGAACCTCTTCTCTCCTTCCATCTCGACCCGACAGTGGAAAAAGCTTCTCGGCGATCCGCTCCATCCTCTTGAAAATAGGTCGATTCGCGGACTTTATTCGCCGGCCAGCACATTCAAGATCGTCACCGCGGCGGCCGTCTTGGGCGAGGGAATTCCGAAACCGGGGAAAACGTTCGTCTGTACCGGTTCTCTGGAGGTAGCCGGCCAGACCTTCCGCTGCTGGAACCGGTACGGTCACGGAAAAGTGGATCTGCACCGAGCCATTGTAGAATCGTGCGACATTTACTTTTACGAGGCGGGGATGAGACTCGGAGCGGATCGTATCGCCCACTGGGCTTCTCTCTTCGGTCTGGGAACTCCCACGGGCCTCGGCCTCCCTCAGGAGCTGCCGGGACTCATCCCCACGTCCGCCTGGAAGCGGCGCACGTACGGGGATTTTCTCAAAGACGGAGAGCTCATGGCCATTGCCATCGGACAGGGATATGTTGTCTCAACACCGATCCAACTGGCAGTCATGACCGCGGCGGCGGCCAACGGGGGGAAGTTGCTCAGGCCGACCATCGTCCGGCAGATACGCAGCTCGGACGGGAAGGTAATTTACGATCAGGCTCCCATGGTGCGATGGGAGATTCCCCTGGCCCCGGACAAGTTTGCCGAGCTCAAATCAGCCCTTCTGGGAGTGGTGCGGGACGGCCGGGGCACCGGGAAGAAGTGTCGTGTTCCGGGGTTGAACATACGGGCCAAGACCGGGACTTCACAGGTGATCAGCCTGAAACAGAAAGGCGACGACGAAGCGCAGATCCCCTATCATGAGAGAACTCACGCGCTTTTTGTAGCATTCGTGGACGATCGGCCCAAAAAAATAGCCGTGGTGGTCGTGGTGGAGCATGGAGGAGGCGGGGGAGCCAGTGCCGCCCCTATTGCACGCAAAGTCATAGCCCGCTATTATGGCCTCCCGGATCCCGGAGATCCACCGGAGGGGCCGCTCGTCGGAAATCATTAAATATTCCCAGGTGGTTGTCGTCCCTGATGCGATCGGCTCCGGAAGATCGTGAAGCAGGGTCGGCCGGTTCCCGGTCCCGGACTGCTTTTGGAAACAATGTCTCTGCTCTCGCCAAAACGTACCTGGAAATCATCGGTCCTCGTCGAATGGCCGATGATTCTCATAAGCCTGATTCTTTCCGGCATAGGGCTCTGTCTGATTTACAGCGCCACTTCGCCCATGGGGGAGGCAGGCAGGTCCTTTGTACTGCGCCAGATGACCTGGTGTAGTCTGGGCTTGGTGTTCATGGCGACCTTTCTCCTTTTCGATTACCACGTGCTCGAAGGATGGGCGGTGTGGATCTACGTTGCCGTGGTCGTGGCCCTGATCGCAGTCTGGGGTGTGGGGAAGGCCACGTCGGGCTCGCGGCGGTGGATCGATCTGGGCCTGATGCGCTTTCAACCGTCGGAGTTCGCCAAGTTGGCGGTCGTGATCATCCTGGCTCAGTATTTTCAAGCGAGACCCGGCAAAGGCCCCCTGGAGCTCGTGGACCTTGGTCGTCCCGCCTTGTTGGTCGCCATCCCCGTGATCTTGGTGCTTGTTCAGCCTGACCTGGGCACAGGAGTCATGATCGCCCTCATAGCCGTCTCAATGGTCCTCTTTGCAGGCTTGAGCCGTAAGGCGCTGCAATGGCTGGGCGGCATAACTCTGGGGATGATTCCGGTGCTCCTCCTGGTAGGAGATCGCCTCCTCATGGAGTACCAAAAAAAGAGGCTCATAACCTTTTTGAATCCGGATTACGATCCCCTCGGCGCGGGCTATCACATCATTCAGTCTCATATCGCCATCGGCTCGGGGGGGATTTTCGGCAAAGGATTCCTCCAGGGCACACAGAATCAGCTCATGTTTCTGCCGGTCAAGCACACGGATTTCATCTTTTCCATCCTGGACGAAGAGTGGGGTTTCGTCGGTTGTACGGCCGTACTTCTTCTCTTTGTCATGCTCTTCATGCGCGGACTTGCCATTGCCGGTAAGGCGCGAGACAGTTTCGGGGCTTTGCTGGCCTTTGGCTGCATCGCCGTGCTTTTCTGGCACGTGACCATTAACGTGGGAATGGTCATGGGGCTGCTGCCGGTTGTGGGCGTACCCTTGAGTTTTCTCAGTTATGGGGGATCTTCCCTCCTCTCTTCCTTTCTCGTCATCTCCATACTCGTCAATATCAGCACGCGGCGGTTCTCTTTCTGACCGAAAAAGCGGTTGCGCAGCGACCTTACGGTATCGACCGGTAAGGGCCCGCCTCAGTAGTGAAACCATTTCGCGATCACATCGATAACAGCGACGGCATGTCTCCTCCGCTGCCGACGGCATGACGGGGATTTAAGAGGGACCGTCATCCTTTGCTAGGTTTGTCCGGGGTGAAGATTGTATGATATTGCCTCAAGGTAGGGGGGCAATCACCGGGCCGCGCATCCGCACCGGAGACTCCCGGCGGAGCTGAGCCCGGAACGAGATCGAGGAGGTTGGGGCGCTATGGCCATAGAATGGACTGCTGACTTGGCAGTGGGCGTGGAAGAAATCGATACTCAGCATCAGAAGTTGTTCGAAGCGGTCAACAAGCTACTGGCCGCGATGTGGGACGGCAAAGGTAAAGAGGAGACGGGCAACCTCTTGAATTTTCTTGCAGACTATGTGGTCACCCATTTCGGCATGGAAGAGGGCCTTATGAAGGCCTTGAACTACCCGGCCTACGCCGACCACAAAAAGCTGCACGGACAGTTCGTGGAAGAGTTTTCCGCCATAAAGACCAAGTATGAGAACGGAGAGATCACTTCGTCCTCCTGCATTACCGTACTGGACGGGACTTGCGACTGGCTGAGAAACCACATCAGCAAAGTGGATAAAGCCCTGGGAAATTATGTCCAAAATTCTCGATCGTGACCGGATCTCCTTCATGCTCCTCGGCCCCCTTTATGTCCTCGCGATCCCAATGCCGGGAGGAGCCCGTTGGAAGCGACCTGTTCCCCTATCTGCCGGGGAGCGCGTCTGCGGAGCAGGTCATCCAAGTCACGAGATCGGTCTCTCGGGCCTCAGCGGAGATTAAGGACCGTCGCGGAAAGGGGATCGGCCCTCTGAAACGGTAGTCGATTTCCGAGAAAGAGCTCCCGGTGCGTCGATCGGGCGGCAGCTTTTTTCCGCCCCCCCACGGCCCGCGTGAGTCCGCGGGCGGGCTCGTCTCCCTGCCCGGCCGTACCTGGGCCTTGAGAGGGCTCACGACGTTTCCTGGAGAACAGAGACCTTGAGCAAATGGGCTTTATTTCGGCGGGCTTGACATAAGTTCTCCATAATGAACATTGGCCTAACCCAAAGTTACGGTGGAAACACGCAAAGCCTTTGACTATGATGGAAAACTTAAGTTACAGTAACAGTACTGAGGTTCAACCGGCTAGCTCATGCCGGCCCTCGCTTTACGGTATCGGCTACATGAGGTTGTCGCTCGGGGCGGCCGTGGTTTTTATTCACACGAGCTCGTGACTACGGTCTGCAAACGGTCACGTATGAGGAGAGTCAAGGCTGCCGGACCGAGGAGGCGATGGTCATCCATCAGCGGGAGAACGGCCTTGCCGAGCGCGGTCGCAACTCGGGAGACCTTTTGCATGCAGGCTGTTCGCTTCACGATCGTAGCCACAGCACCACCGAAACAACCCACCGACAACTCAAAGGTAGGACGGGTGAAGCGCCCGTCAAGAGGCACTCTTTTTGGCAACAACCAGAGAGGAGGACGAAATGAGATTGAAGGCCGTAGGAATCAGTCTGCTGTTTCTCGGAATGATGGTTCTCACGTTGGGCGGTTTTTCCCCGATCCAAGCTGCTGACCCCATCAAACTCACGTACAGCAACTTCTTCCCAGCAACTCACATCCAGAGCAAGCTTGCCGAGGCCTGGGGTAAGGAAGTCGAAAAACGGACCAACGGGAAGGTGAAGGTCGAGTACTATCCCGGCCAGACTCTCACCAAGGCGGATATCGTGTACGACGGCGTCGTGAACGGGATATCCGATATCGGCTTCTCGGTTCTCGGGTACACGCGGGGCAGATTCCCGCTCATGGAGGTGGTTGACCTCCCTCTCGGATACAAGAACGGCCCTGAGGCGACCGCCGTGGCCAACGCCGTGTACGAGAAGTTCAAAGACAAGGCTCTCACGGATACTGAAGTCATGTACCTGCACGCGCATGGTCCCGGCCTCCTCCACACCAAGGGCAAAGCGGTACGGAAACTGGAGGACTTGAAGGGTCTGAAAATCAGAAGTCACGGGACCAGCCAGAAGGTGGTCAAAGCCTTGGGCGGAACCCCGGTGGCCATGCCGATGCCTGAAACCTACCAGGCATTGCAGAAGGGTGTCGTGGACGGAGCCGTCTATCCGCTGGAGTCGAACAAGGGATGGAAGCTTGGTGAAGTCATAGACTACGCCACCCTCGATTATCCCGCGGCTTACACCACTACGTTCTTCGTGGTCATGAACAAGGACAAGTGGAAAGCCCTCCCGGATGATGTCAAGAAGACCATCAAGGAAATCAATAAAGAATGGATAGCCAAGCATGCCAAGGCCTGGGACGACAGCGATGCCGAGGGTCTTGCATTTCTGAAGGAAAAAAAGAAGGAAATCATCATACTGGACGCCAAAGAAGGCAAACGATGGGCAGACGCGGTCAAGCCTGTTCTCGCTGAGTTCGTGGCAAACATGAAGAAGAAGAATCTGCCCGGCGCCGAGGCGCTCGACACCGCGCAGAAGACGCTCGAGGCAGCTCGTAAAAGCTCAAAATAAGAGCAACCAAGCCTAGCTGTCGGAACCGGAGACACGCTCGCTGCCGGGAAAGATGGCCGCGAGCGTGCCGGGTTCCTGTACCGAGGAAGACCGACCGAGGAAGCAAATATGGAAGCTTTTGAAAAAGCTCTCGATTCAGTGATCAAACTCCTGCGGCTTGTCGGCGCGTCGGCACTGGTGTTGATGATGTTGATCACCTGTGCGGACGTACTCTTTAGGGGCTTCGATCATCCAATCATCTGGGCGGTTGATACGGTGGGATTCATGGCGGTTCTGGCGCTGGCTTGTGCCATGCCGTACACCCAGACTGAAGGAGGGCATGTGGGAGTGGATCTCCTCGTGCTAAAGATGTCGCCTCGGGGACAGGCCATCATTGATGCAATAACGGGGACCGTGAGCATGGTGCTGTTCGGCGTGGTTTCCTGGCAGATGTGGCGCTATGCCCGGGAATTGGCTTCCAAGGGAGAGGTGTCCATGACCGTCCAGATTCCCAAGGCTCCTTTCATCTACGCGGTATCCGTATGTTTCGGCATTCTCTGCATTGCCATTCTGGCAGGGGTGATTCGGAACGTCGGAAAGGCGGTGGAAGAATGAGCCCCACGTACATAGGAATTCTCGGAATCATCCTTCTTGTGGCCGTCTTTTTTACCCGCATGCCCGTGGCCTATGTGATGACCCTGGTGGGGTTCCTGGGATTCAGCTACATCATCTCCCTCAAAGCCGGTTTGAATCTCATGGCCAGGGACATATACGACGTCTACTCGTCCTATGGCCTCACCGTCATTCCCATGTTTGTTCTTATGGGACAATTGGCGTTCAACGCGGGTATAGGCAGAAAACTTTACGACTGTGCATACGCATTTCTGGGAAATATCCGGGGCGGACTGGCTATGGCCACGGTGGCTGCCTGCTGCGCGTTCGGGACCGTGTCCGGCTCCAGTCCAGGCACTGCCGCTACTTTCGCCGTGGTGGGGCTCCCGGAGATGAAGCGGTACGGATACGGCAACAAACTTGCTTCAGGGGCAGTGGCATCCGGAGGCGGTATCGGCATGCTCATGCCGCCCAGTGTGGTGATGATCGTGTACGGCATCCTGACGGAGCAGTCCATCGGGAAGCTGTTCGTGGCAGGAATACTTCCGGCCATCTACATTTCGGTCCTGTTCATGGTGGCCATCGCCGTATATGCATGGTACAGCCCCAACGAAGGACCTGCGGGAGAGAAAGCCACGTGGCGGGCCAGATTCAGGTCCCTTACGAAGCTTGCGGACACTCTCGTCATATTCGGCATCGTGATGGGCGGCCTCTTTATAGGATGGTTTACACCGGGAGAAGCAGGGGCGGTGGGGGCGTTTGGAGTGTTGATGACGGCACTTGCCGCGCGGACTCTGACATGGCAGGGGTTTGTCAAATCCTGCTACGAAACACTTCGCACTTCCTGCATGATTCTCCTCCTGGTGGCCGGAGCGGTCATATTCGGACATTTTCTGGCGGTGACCCGCATTCCGTTCGAGTTGGCGAACTGGGTGGCGGGGCTGAATCTGCCTCACTGGGCGATCATTTGCATGATCATTTTCGTGTACTTGGTGGGTGGGTGTTTCATCGACGCACTGGCATTGATTATGCTGACCATTCCCGTCTTCTATCCGGTGGTGAGCAACTTGGGGTACGACCCGATCTGGTTCGGGGTCATCATCGTTCTGGTAACCCAGATGGGAGTCATCACGCCACCGGTGGGAATAAACGTCTATGTCGTCAGCGGGATAGACAAGTCAATTCCCCTCGAGGACATTTTCATAGGCTGCCTGCCCTTCCTGTTCGCCCTGATTCTGGGAACGCTGTTGCTCGTCTTTTTTCCCGAAACGGTGACTTGGCTGCCTAATAAGATGTACTGAGAAAATATGGTTGAGATTCGCTCCGGGCCGGTCATTCAGAGCGCCGGTCCGGGGGATCGTCCGCCCTCCCGGCCCGTTCCGTCGCCGGCATACCCGGTGTTTCAGCCTGCGGAGCTCGACGGCCGGCGGCACGGGGTGCTCCGGTCATCGTTCGGGCGTCTGCTTGACTGCCGTCAAGATCTCCTGGTAGGCTGATGCTTGTCTTCAGATCCACGCCGTCATCGATAGGAGCCGCGGAAATGACCAAGGCGGAGATTGCTCCCGTATCCACTGCATCAGATCTTAACGACTTCATCGACCTGCCCTGGAAAATCTACCCAAGAGAATGCAACTGGGCTCCTCCGCTGAAAAAAGACGTGAGGCATCTCCTGGACACCCGGAAACATCCGTTCTGGAAGTTTTCACAGTGCCGACTCTTTCTCGCCCGAAGGGGGTCGGAGACCGTCGGGAGAATAGCAGCCATAGTCGACGGGAATCACAATCAGTATCACAATGAGCTGATGGGCGCGTGGGGATTTTTCGAATGTCTCAACGACCAAGAAGCCGCAAAAGGGCTCTTTGATGCAGCGGAACAGTGGGTCAAAAGCAAGGGCATGACCTTTCTGAGAGGTCCTCTCAACCCATCCACAAATTACGAGATAGGCCTCTTGATAGAAGGCTTCCAATATCCCCCCACCATCATGATGACGTGGAATCACCCCTATTACCTCTCACTCGTGGAAGAAAACGGATTCCGGAAGGAAAAGGACCTTTATGCGCTCAACCTCGTCCGTGAAGACCGGTCCAGCGATCGGATACAACGCCTCACGCGAAGGATCATGAGGAACACCGACATCATGTCCCGCAACGGCTCGCGAAAGAACGTGGATTCCGAAATGGCCCTTATAGGGGAGATTTACCGGTCCGCGTGGGCCGACAACTGGGGATTCGTCCCCATGACGGATGACGAGATGCGGGAAATGGGAAAAAACCTCCTCCCCGTCCTGAAAGAAGAGCTCACCTTCTTCATATATTACAAGGGTGAGGCAGCCGGCGTGGCCATGGTTATCCCGGACGTCAACCCGCTCCTCAAGCGTCTTAACGGTAAAATCGGGGTGCTGGGTCCATTGAAGTATCTCCTGTACAAGCACGAGATCAGAGGTCTCAGAGGAGTAATCTTCGGCATCAAGAAGGAGTATCAGAAGATCGGTCTCCCTCTCGTGGCTTTCGACCACCTTGAGAAGGTATTAAGAAATGACATGCGATATCAATACCTTGAGTTGGGCTGGAACCTTGAGGACAATGACGCCATAAATAAGCTGGAGCTGGAGGGGGGTGCCCGAATCCTCAAGCGGTACAGGATTTATCGGAAAGATATCACCGGCTGATCGAGAAAACCACATACACTGATTTGGCTAAAGAAAAGCGACCGAGATAACGGTCGACCGGTGAACCGTTATCTGATAGAGACATCAATGTCTTGTGCCGGGGTCCGGGCAGACCGGTCTTCCGTCAGCAAGACTCCGGAGCCCGGAAATTCGGGAGTCAGGCATTTCTCTTAGCCCCGGATTGTGGGCTTTCTCGTCCTTCTTTTTCAGATTCCTCTAGTGTCTTCAGTTTGATAACTCCACTTCTTGACCAACTCCATGAAATATGGTATGTTTGCTTCTATAATCAGGAGACACCTGACCACAAACCGGGTTTCCTCCCAAGGAGGACGTTTCATGAAAGCTCCAAAGACATCGCACGTTGTACTGCTCCTGTTGCTGCTGATCGCGTTCCCCGTTCGGTCCGCAACAGCCCAAACCGGCGGCGGTGCGGGTACTCAGTACTCATATTACATGTCCATCCAGTTCATGGATGTGCTCATCGGGGACTTGATGAAACTTCTCCCCAGAGCAATGGGGTCCTACATCTACCAGAATCGTTACGACTTTACGCGCGGTTACACGTTCATGAAGCGTAACGTCATGTCAAATCCGTTCAAACAGATCGACCTTGAAGAAGTTCGCCGGAGCTCCTACACGCGCTTGATGCGAGACATTCCATACTGCATTCAGGCATTCGAGGGAGGGGACATCAAGCTCGACACGTCTTCCTCCAACCTTGCGGGGAGGCTGGGCATGATCGCCTATTCTATTTCCCTGCTGAAAGTTCCGCCTGCACCGGAACTGCAATATCTGGAGAAAATGTACGCCACTCTGGAAAGCGCCATTGCGGACAGCCAAATGGACGTCTTTCTCTACTACGATGGGTACGCTGATTTCAATTCCCTCGGCGAGCTCATGGAGCGCATGCAACCGGAGGGGATGCCCACCCTCATTCATGTCAGGAACGACAGGTATCCCGGAACGATGAAGGAAGACCAGTACGCCATGTTCCGGTCTCCTCCCCGTTTCGAGCAAGCCCTTGTCCTGACCGATACGGACCTTAACCGGATCTACGGCTCGACGATCAACACCATTGCCGACGCGTTCGTCTTCATTTGGAAAACGTCGGGCATGGATTTGGCGCATCCTTCTTACTCTGCGCCTCCGGGCACGGTGATAAAGCATGCCAGCAGACGCACCTCGTTGTCCGCGGGAGTCCTCGCAAAGCCCGTACTCCCCAAGGAAAAGGAAGAAGTGCAGCCCTTGGAAGGTGAAGAAGAATCCGGCGGTTCCGGGAAGAGACCTAAGCTACCGGTAACATCGATGGAACAGAACCAGGAATAGCTTTCGCATCATTCCAAGGCCGCGTGGACTGATGAACGCAAACACCGAGAAGGGAGCGTCCCGAAGAGGGGCTCTCCCTTTTTGCTGTGGAGACTCTGATCGTCGCCCCGCCGAGAACAGATTCCCAACCCCCGAACTGACCCTCTGATTTGTTTCCACCTCGAAACTCTGCTATAGAAAAGGGCTATAGCGACCGGCATGGGAGATGTCCTCCGAGGATGGATTGAGATACCGACTTTGTGACCGCGCTCTTCTCACCTGTGGAAGAACCTGTTTCCCTCACCGGTTCTCTCGAGACCGACTCGGCCGATCCATTGAAGAGTCACGGAGGGTTCAGGATTTTGAGCTCCAGGAATTATATCGGAGCCACGTACTTGGGGAAGGGGCGTTGCCGCTTCCGGGTGTGGGCCCCGTTCGCCGCAAAGGTGGAGGTTCACCTCCTGACGCCACGCGATCTCATGGTACCCTTGGAGAAAGGTCCGCGGGGCTATCACACCGGAGTGATTGAAGGAGTCGAGCCCGGTGCCCTTTACCTGTACCGTCTGGACGGCACAAAGGAGCGTCCCGATCCTGCATCGCGGCACCAACCCCAGGGGGTTCACGGCCCTTCCGAGGTGACGGAGTCCGATTTCGTTTGGCAAAACGGGAATTGGTCGGGAATAACGCTGCGGGACTACATACTCTATGAGCTGCACGTGGGAACCTTCACCCGGGAAGGCACCTTCGAGGCGATTCTGCCTCATGTGGACGAGCTGCAGAAACTGGGAGTGACCGCGGTGGAGCTTATGCCGGCGGCACAGTTTCCCGGGGACCGCAACTGGGGTTACGACGGGGTCTATCCCTACGCGGTGCAATCCACCTATGGAGGGCCGGAAGGCCTCAAGAGACTGGTCGATGCCCTCCACGGGAGAGGATTGGCGGTGGTCCTGGATGTGGTCTACAATCATCTGGGACCGGAAGGCAACTATCTGTGGGATTACGGCCCATACTTCACGGATCGTTATAAGACCCCCTGGGGACCGGCAATCAATTTCGACGGTCCCTATGCCGATGAGGTCCGAAGCTTCTTCGTTGGTAATGCGCTCTATTGGGTGACCGAGCTCCGCATCGATGCTCTCAGGATCGACGCCATCCACGGCATCTTCGATTTTTCCTCCCGGCACTTCCTCGAGGAGGTGGGCACGGCAGTCCACGACCGGGGCCAAGAGCTAAATCGCCGCATTCACGTGATACCGGAGAGCGACCTCAACGATGTCCGGGCCGTTCGTCCTCCCGAATTGGGAGGGTACGGTCTTGATGCCCAATGGAACGATGACTTCCACCACGCGGTTCACACGCTGGTCACAGAGGAGCGATCGGGTTATTACGAGGACTTCGGCCGGATCGAGCATCTGGAAAAGGCTTTTCGGGAAGGCTTCATCTACTCGGGTCAGTACTCTCCGTATCGAAAGAGACGGCACGGGCGCTCATCGGTTGCGCTGCCGGCCGAACGGTTTGTGGTCTTCATCCAGAACCACGATCAGGTGGGCAACAGGGTACTCGGCGAGCGTTTGAGCGCATCGGTACCTTTCGAAGCGCTCAAGCTGGTTGCCGGAGTAGTATTGTTTTCGCCCTTCATTCCGCTTTTATTCATGGGGGAAGAGTACGGTGAGACTGCCGGCTTTGCCTACTTTGTGAGCCATTCCGACCCCGATCTGGTGGAGGCTGTTCGAAAGGGGCGAAAGGACGAGTTCGCCGCGTTCAGTTGGGCAGGGGAGCCCCCGGACCCCCAGGACCCAGGTACGTTCATGAGCGCCAAATTGAACCATGAAATGCGGCGGGACGGACACCACCGGGTCCTTTATGAATTCTACCGGGAGGTTATCGGTCTCCGCAAAGAGATCAACGACATGGTGGGCATGAGCAAGGAGAGACAAGAGGTCCGAGGATTCGAGCGGGAGAAGATTCTCCTTGTAAGGCGGTGGTCCGAAGAAGGCGACGTGACGATCCTCTACCATTTCGGCGACTCCCCGCAAGTCGTGACTATTGCCTTGCCTCCGGGGCAGAGACGCAAGCGGTTGGATTCGGCGGATCCTCGGTGGCACGGTCCGGGAAGTGCAGTGCCTGAGGAGCTTTCTCCGGACGGAGAGGTGCAGATCACGGCTTCTCCCCTCTCGGCAGTCGTCTTCACCCAGGTTGAGAAAGGCTGACATGGAACGTTACATCTGCATTCACGGACATTTCTACCAACCGCCACGGGAGAATCCGTGGCTGGAGGCCATCGAAGTACAGGATTCCGCGTATCCTTACCATGACTGGAACGAACGCATCACGGCCGAGTGCTATGCACCCAACGCCACCTCGCGGATCATGGACGGTGAAGGTCGCATCGTACGATTGGTAAATAATTATTCGAGGATAAGCTTCAACTTCGGCCCCACCCTCATGGCATGGATGGAAGGCCATGCTCCCGAAGTGTACGCAGCGATATTACAAGCGGATCTGGAAAGTCGTGAACGGTATTCGGGCCATGGATCGGCCCTGGCTCAAGCGTACAGCCACATGATCCTTCCTCTGGCCAATACGAGGGACCGACAGACCCAGGTGATTTGGGGAATAAGAGACTTCCGCAAGAGATTCGGACGAGATCCGGAGGGGATGTGGGCTCCGGAAACCGCTGTGGATATAGAAACCCTTGATATCATGGCCGAGCACGGCATCCTCTTCACGATTCTAGCCCCCCGTCAGGCCAGGCGAGTCCGCCAACAGGGAACGAGCCACTGGAGGGACGTCAGCGGCGGCAGGATCGATCCGAGCACCGCGTATAGACTGAACCTGCCTTCGGGAAGGTCCATCAGCTTATTCTTCTATGACGGCCCAATTTCCCAAGGGCTTGCATTCGAGGGACTCCTTTCCAGCGGTGAAAACTACGCACAAAGGCTGGAGGGAGCCTTTTCCGAGGGGCGATCCTGGCCCCAGATCGTCCACGTCGCCACCGATGGAGAGAGCTACGGCCACCACCACAGGGGCGGCGACATGGCGTTGGCCTACGCGCTTCATCACATCGAATCCGACAACAAGGCGCGTCTCACCAATTACGGGGAGTACCTCGCCAAACATCCCCCCGTTAACGAAGTGGAGATCTTTGAGAGAAGCTCATGGAGTTGTGTCCACGGGGTTGAGCGATGGTACAGAGATTGCGGGTGTAACAGCGGCGGACATCCGGGATGGAATCAGGGGTGGCGCGGCCCCCTGCGGGAGGCGTTGGACTGGCTGCGGGACACCCTGGAGCCGGCCTACGAAGAGATGGCCGTGGAGTATCTCAGAGATCCCTGGGAGGCACGGAACGATTACGTCGATTTTCTCATGGATCGGTCCGCGGAGAATGCGGCCCGATTCCTCGATCGTCATGCAATGCGGCCTCTCGATGAATCGGAGCGGATCAAAGTCTTCAAGCTCCTGGAGCTCCAACGCCACACCATGCTGATGTACACGAGCTGCGGCTGGTTCTTCGACGAGCTCTCCGGTCTCGAAACGGTCCAGGTGATTCAATACGCAGGCCGGGCGGTTCAATTGTCACGCGAGCTTTTCGGATACGGCGTGGAGCCGCGTTTCCTCCAACTCCTGAGCAAGGCCAAGAGTAATATCCCCGAACATGGGGACGGTCGAAGGATCTACGAGAAATTTGTGCGACCGTCCATGCTCGACCTCACCAAGGTATGTGCCCACTACGCGGTGAGCTCTCTGTTCGAGGATTACGGCGAACAGACGTACATAGGCTGGTACTCCGTTTCCACTGAGGACTGTCGGAGTCATCAGGCAGGGCGGGCTAAGCTTCAGATAGGGCGGGCGAAATTCACGTCGGAGATCACGGGGGAATCGACGAATCTCTGTTTCGGCGTACTTCACCTGGGCGATCATAATATAAGCTGCGGCGTCGGTCCGTACGAGAGTGAATCGTCCTATCTGGAACTGTGGCAGGAGATCTCCGACTCCTTTGCGCGGGGCGAATTTCTCCAAATCATTCTTTCCCTGGACAAGTACTTCGGATCGTCCACCTATTCGCTTACCTCTCTCTTCCGAGACGAACAGAGAAAAATCCTGGACATGATCGTGCAACCGACCCTTCAGGAGGCCGAGCACGCGTACGCTCAGGTCTACGATAATAACGTTCCTCTCCTGCGTTTTCTTAAGGATTCGGACACGCCCATGCCGAGACCGCTCTTCGCCGCAGCGGAATTCATCCTCAACGCCCGGCTTCGAAATGCCTTTCTGGAGGGAACCCTGGAGCCACAGATCGTGGGGCCGCTCCTGGAGGAAACTGCCCTGGCCGGGGTCCCTCTTGACACCGACACCCTCGAATACGCCCTGAGAAAAAGCATCGAGAATCTCGCGAAGCAGTGGCAGGAAAATCCGGCCGATGTGGGGCTGGTGCGCTCCCTGTATGCCGCCGCGACGCTGGTGGCATCCCTGCCCTTTGAGGTGAACCCGCGCGACACGCAGAATGTCTGCTACAAGATGATCGAGGATGTTTATCCGGATATGCTCCGAAAATCAGAAGCCGGCGACGGCTCGGCTCAAGAATGGATCGAAGAAGTCGCAATTCTGATGGAAAGATTCTGGATTCGAATGGATCAGGCCGACACCTAAGTATCCAATTTTTTAAGTTCGGTCACGTATTTGACGGCGAGCGGTGCAGCCAAAATGCCCGTTCACGATCAAGCGCTTCCCCCGTCATTCCTGCGGAGGCCGGTCGCTACTGAGTCGGTATAAGGCCTTGAGCTCAGGAACGGCACCGTATCTACGAAATGCCGAACTTGGATCCTCAGGCGCCGTTTGCTCAAACCCGCATCGGCAAGACCGACGGATGCCTAAAATCCCGGAGGAGTCCCCGATGAGCGTTCCTACGGCGACCTATCGCATTCAATTCCATCCCGGCTTCGGTTTTTCCGCAGCCCGAGAGATTGTCTCCTACCTCGACGGGCTGGGCGTATCGCATCTCTATGCGTCTCCCATCTTTTCGGCCCGCCACGGAAGCCTCCACGGGTACGACGTGGTGGACCCCAATCGAATCAATCCCGAATTGGGGGGCTTTTCGGATCTCGAACGCCTGATCTCCGAGTTGCACGCTCACGAACTGGAGTGGATTCAGGATATCGTTCCCAACCACATGGCGTTCCACGCAGAGAACCCATTTCTCATGGACGTGCTCGAGATGGGCTCCGATTCCCGGTACTACAACTTCTTCGACATTGAATGGGATCATTCATTTCAGAGCATCGGGGGAAGGCTCCTCGCTCCGTTCCTCGGTCGCTCCTACGGGGAATCTCTGGAAAGCGGCGAGATAAAACTGACCTACGGACAGGAGGGGATTTCCGTCACGTACTATGACCTGGCTTTCCCGCTTAGAATGGACTCGTACCTCAACCTTTTCACCCACCGATTGCCCGCGCTCAAGAAGAAACTCGGCGAAGACCATCCCGACTACATCAAGCTCCTTGGAGTCTTGTACATTCTCAAGACGAATCCTCCGGACGAAGAGTCTTCGGAACCGTATGACCATCGGAAGTTCGTCAAGCGCATGCTCTGGGAGATCTACAACCGAAACGAGGATTTCAAAGAATTCGTCGACACGAACATACGAATTTTCAACGGCACTCCCGGCCACGCTGAAAGCTTCACCCTCCTCGACGAATTGCTGTCGCAACAGCTCTTTCGATTGTCGTTTTGGAAGGTGGCGGCGGAGGAGATCAATTATCGGAGATTCTTCAGCATCAACGACTTGATATCCCTGAACGTGGAGCACGAAGCCGTCTTCGACCGCGTCCACCGCCTCACGTTCGATTTGATGGATCGAGGCATGATTTCAGGCCTTCGCGTGGATCACGTGGACGGACTGTACGATCCGGCCCTCTATCTGCAGAAATTGAGAGAGCACGCGCCGGAATCGTATCTCGTCGTGGAGAAGATCCTGGGGCCTGACGAGGATTTGCCGTCGGCCTGGCCGGTTCAAGGGACGACGGGATACGACTTCTGCAATAAGGTGAACGGAATCTTCTGTGATACGGAGAATGAAAAAGCGTTCTCGAAAATATATTCGGGAGTAAGCGGCTTCAAAGGCTCGTACGAGGACCTCGTGCGGAAGAACAAGAAAGTGATCATCGAAGAGGACATGGCCGGCGACGTGTACAACCTTGCTCAATTGGTAAAAGGAGTCGCAGGCCGGGATCGCCACGGGAGCGACTTGACACTCTACGGACTCCAGAGAGCTTTCAAAGAGGTCCTCGCAGCGTTTCCCCTGTACAGGACGTACATCAACGCGCAGTCGTTTGCCACGGAGGATCGGGAGCATATCGAACATGCCATCAAGGTCGTGACAAACCGCAATCCTGCCCTGCTCAACGAATTGAGCTTCATCAGGAGATTCCTGCTCCTGGAGTTCCCCGACTACGTTTCCGACGACGAACGCGACCAGTGGCTGCGGTTCGCCATGCGATTCCAACAATTCACCGGACCGCTCATGGCAAAGGGGTTCGAGGATACAACCCTGTACGAGTACAACAGGCTCGTCTCGCTCAACGAAGTGGGAGGGAACCCCCATCGATTCGGTACCACGGTCGAGGAGCTCCATCAGTTTAACGTGAAACGGCAGTGGACGTGGCCCCATTCCCTCAATGCCACGGCGACACACGACACCAAGCGAGGCGAAGACGTCCGGGCGCGAATCAACGTTCTTTCCGAGATACCCCAGGAGTGGGAGAGCGCGTTTAGGAGATGGAACGGGCTGAACAGGAGGAAGAAGAAACGGATCAACGGCATCAACGTTCCCGACCGAAACGACGAGTATTTCTTCTACCAGAACCTGCTGGGCGCGTTCCCGACCGACACGGCGGATTATCCCGATTTTGTGGCGAGGATGAAGGCATACGTTGTCAAAGCGGTGCGCGAGGCCAAAGTCCACACCGCGTGGTTGAAACCGGACACCGATTACGAGGAGGCCTTTGTCTCATTTGTCGAGGCGGTTCTGGACCCTTCCGAGCGCAACGCGTTCCTCAAGGAGCTCGCTCCCCTTCAGGCTAAAGTCGCCCATCACGGCGCCTGGAGCTCCTTGGCACAGACCCTGCTAAAGATAACGTCTCCCGGGATTCCCGATTTCTATCAGGGAACCGAATTATGGGATCTCAGCCTGGTAGATCCGGACAATCGCAGACCTGTAGACTTTGCCGAGAGGATCGCGTTCCTGAAGGAAATCAAGGCGCGATGGACGTCAGATCTCGTGGAGTACGCTTCCGAGCTTCTTGCGGCCAAGGAGGACGGAAGGGTCAAGTTGTTCCTCATCCGGAGGGCTCTTTCCGCGCGCAATCTTCAGCCGGACGTCTTTTCTCGGGGGGAATATATTCCTTTGACCACAGCAGGGAAGTTCAGTCGTCACGTCGTTGCATTCGCCCGCCGGTACGGCAACGCCTGGGCTGTGATAGCGGTTCCCAGATTCACCACGCGTTTGGTGTATGAGACGGAGGTACCGATTGGCAGGCAGGTCTGGCAGGACACGGAGGTGATATTGCCCGAAGGAGCGCCCGGCGCGTGGACGGACGCCCTCACTGGCGGTCACGCGCAAGGTGGCGGTTCCCTGGCAATGGGAGAAATGCTGGCTCATTTTCCTGTCGCTCTTCTCGTCGGCAGCGCGTGATGCCTCCGCGCCGGCCAAGAAAGAGCACTGAGGGGGTGCAGAGATTGCGGTTTCGGACAGGTCTCCCGCAAGGAGTTGGGAGGGGGGTGTTCAGGAAGCCGGCAATGCAGTATTCTTGTCATATATCCATGCGTTCTGCGAATCTTAATCATGATGCAAAGGAATCTGCCGGAACTGGATGGAAAATTGAGGTTCATATCAGGAAAGATTGGTTTACCGAAACCTTCGCGGATAGAGGTGGAGACGGGAAGAACCGATTCGACGCCGGTTGAGCTCGGCATACCGAGACACTTGAGGGTTGACCGATTCCGTAGCGAACGAGTGAACCGGGGCGCACAATATGAGAGAAGCCCTATCCCATGGAGACGGGGAGTGATGATAATGAGCAGAATGAACATGCTGATCCTCGGGAGGCTCAACGCGGCCCCGGCGGCAATTCTTATCGGTTTCTTGTTGTTCTGTACCGTTCCGGGGACGGTTGCCGAAGCGGCGGGGCCTCCGGCCGTGGTGGCAGAGATCGTGGGAACGGCACTTCTTCACCCGGACGGCGACCCCGAATCAAAATCCCTTTCTCAGGGAAGCGCTATCAATCCCTGGGACACGGTGAGCACCCAGGACAAGACCAGACTCTTTCTCACATGGGACAACGGCCTCAAGGTCTCATTGGGTGAATTCTCGTCTCTCCTCTATTCAACCGATGAGGACGCGAACGGCCCCACCAATGAAGTTCAAATCATCGAGGGTGTCGTGCGTGTGGCCACGGGCGAGAACCGGGGCCGCGACACGAGGAGGTTCTTCGTTTCCACGCCCCTTGCGTACGTCGAGCCGGCCGACGTCAATGAGCCGGTGGACTTCGTGGTGGAAGTGTACGATCCCTCGAAGACTGTAGTTACGGTGATCTCGGGAAGAGTCAGGATCAAAGGTCCCGAAGGGAAGCAGTGGACCGAGAAGACGGTGTTGGGCTGCAAAACTGTGTTCATAGAAGAGGGCAAGCCGAAGATCATGATCCTTTCCGCGGGCGCGGACGATCTGGAGCGGCTGATTGCGGCTACAACGATCTCGGGGACCCTCCGGGCAAACATGGACGCGTGCCGACCTTCCATTGCTCGCGGCCCGGTGGGGCCCGAACCGCCGGTTGCGTACTCGTATCCCGATTATCCGGAATACTATGAAGAAGTTTGGGACGTTGTGGAATTCCCATACTGGGACATTCGGGTGGGCCGTCTCCATGGAGGTTATTGCGAAATCTGGATCCCCGGCGCAGGATATTTCCTTATGCCCATACCCGCATACAGCGGATGGGTTTTCGATCCTACCGTGGTGGAAGTGTACGCGAGATACGCTTTCTGCGAGAGAGCCCTCCTCTACGACCGGTACTCTTGGCGCAACCTCTGGATGCGTCGCAGAGAGCTCCACAACATGATCGTTTTAGCCAGGCAGGCGGGAAACATGAACCTGCTGATGCAGTTGAACCGTGAGCTGGACTACTTGAGCGTGCGAGCAGACTGGGCGGGTCGGCGTATTCATCGGCTCGAAGGGAGGATTGGTGAGCTCCAGGAAAAACGGAAGAGATTCTCCGGGCAATTGCCCCGGGGGTTCAATCTGTTCCAGACGGTTTCCGATTCCTTCAATTCGCAGAAGAACCTGAAGGTAATGCAGAAATTTCAAACCCAGATCCGGAACCGCATGAACCTTCAGAACCAACTCGCCGGAGTGGCGGGCAAAGATATAGCCTCGCTGAGAAACAGGATATCCCGGGAAAGAGATCCGGGGAAACGTATGGCCCTGAGATCGGAACTGGGGAAAATCAAGAAACAGGTTGCCGAGGGGAGACTGCCGCTTGCCGGGAATCAGAAAGAATTGAGGAATCTCCTCACCCAAGCCGGAAAGGGGGGTGACGCAGACAGGCAGGCCCAGGCCCGCCGGGAGCTTCTGACCAGATTGGAGAAGCAGAAGGGTGCCCCTCAAGCCGACTTGGTGAATCAGAAGACCCTCGCGGAAGTCAAACAGGCCGTGGATAGGAAGACCAATCCCCGGACTCGTCAGCGATTGGAGCGACGGATCGGTGAGCTCGAGCGATCGGTGGAGCAGAGAAAACAAGGTGATGCCCAACTGAAAAGAATCGAAAAAATGACAGTGGAAGCGGCCACGGAGACCGATCCCAACAAAAGGAAGGAGATTCTGGGTACTCTGAGGGACTTGAGCAAGCCCCCAAGCGGTGCAGGGGCGCCCCCGGGATTGAATTTCATTCAGCAGCGACAGAACCTGGAACGGCAACTTGGGGACGTCAAGGACAAGGCAAGGCGGGACGTCATCCAGAGCAACATAGAAGATCTCAAAAGGAAGCAGGAAGAGCAGAGTCGTCAACATCGGTTGGAGCAAGAGAGAAGGGTGCGGCAACCGGCCATACAAGACGGCGATCATACCAAGCAGCCTGATCTGAAACGTCTCCGGGAAGAGCAGGGACGCAAGGCGACCGAGCAACGCCTCCGTGAGCAGCAGGAGCGAAACCGCCGGCCCGAAATAGGACGCAAGCAGCAAGAAGATGAAGGGAAAAGGCAGGCCGAGCAACGCCTCCGGGACCAACAGGAGCGTAACCGCCAATCCGAGATGAGACGCAAGCAGCAGGATGAAGGGAAAAGGCAGGCCGAGCAGCGACTCAAGGAGCAGCAGGAGCGTGCCCATAAGGCCGATATCCTGCGTCAGCAGCAGGAAAAGCAGCGCGGGGCGGTAGAGCAACGGGCTCGGGAGCAACAAGAGAGGGCTCGTCGAGCCGAGCAGGCTCGACAACAGCAACTGCGTCAACAGAAGGAACGGGCCCGTCAGACTGATATGCTTCGTCAACAACAGGAGCAGCAACGCCGGGCGACTGAACAGCGGGCTCGTCAGCAACAGGATAGAGCTCGTCAAGCCGATCAGGCACGACAGCAGCAACTGCGTCAACAGCAAGAGCGGGCTCGTCAAGCCGAACAGGCTCGACAACAGCAGATGCGCCGGCAGCAGATTCAACAGCAACAACAACACCAACAACAACGTCAGCAGCAAATTCGTCGGCAGCAAGAGGGACTGAAAAAGAAGTTGGAGCAGAAGACAGCACCGAAGTAGCGGGAACTGCTGCGGTGGGAGCCTCTCTGCTCCCTTGGGTATTCATCAACGTGAGGTGGTGGGGCACTCAAAGGATGAGGATTGAACCGAAGCCCGAGTACTCCCTTTCGAAGATTCGGTTTCGGAAGGCAATCGATTTCCGGATCATCCCGAATGGCCTCAAATCATCACCCCGAGCGGAAGCCGGGGTCCGGAGCGGCGGAAGAGCCCGGATTCCTGCCTCCACAGGAATGACGGAGAGGGTTCGACATTAACAGATGCCTCGGTAACGCCGCCAGAGGTGAAATGAGCTACCGACCTTATGAATTCGAATACTAAGAGCGTTTCCGGAGGAGCTCGAAGCAGCCCGTCGAATCGGAGAGACACCCACGGCTTACCGATTTGCCTGCGAAAAGCCATTATCGGCCATGGTGAGCGATACTTCCCTATGACCTTCACAAAACGCTTCACTCATCTCTCATCATGACGTAGAGTAAACGACGATCCGGTGGAGAAGGGGAGGAAGCCATGACCAGGCGAAGGATAGACATTGAGGAGATAAGCCAAGATGTTCGCTCGGGTTTGGGCGACGTCCCCATCATGGAGAAGTACCATCTCGATCCGGGCGAGTACAGATGGCTTCTGGAAAAGCTGAAAGAGCTTGACGCCATTGATTCCATGGATTTCCACAACCGCATGCTTGCCCGTCAATCCGAAATAGACGCCGTCCAGAAGCGAGCAATACCGAGAAACTACCTCCTCTACAATATTTCCATCTACGACGCGACCAATTTGAATCTTCGAGGGGTGGTTACGGATCTCACCAAAGAGGGGCTGCAAGTCTTGGGAATTAGGGCTCGACTAGATGAAATCAGCACCTTTCTCATACGGTCCGACCTTTTTCCGGAGACCACCTCATTCGGATTTGAGGCAGTGTGCAAGTGGACGAGGACGGACAGAGTTTCAGGGGAGCCTTCTGCCGGATTCGAGATCACAAGGATTTCCAAACCGGCCTTGCGTGAGCTGAGCAAAATTACCGGCGTGCTCGCGGTGAGTGAGGCCAGTACAGAACGCCCGGCACAGAAGAAGCCCCTACGGTGACACGCCGGAGGAACGACGCTCGACGTGCCCGGAGGTTACATCGGTTGGCTTTACCACGGCCGGTTCTTCTGCCGGGTGCCGACGGAAACGAAAGGGACGTCACTTTTCCGACCGAGCACGGGTCATCAGGGCTTGCTCCATGAGGTTCAGCGCCTGCACTAGGGTCGATCGCGGGCAACCGAAGGTAAGTCTCAGAAAACCCGGTCCCCCAAAAGGCTTTCCATTCCCCAATCCAACCCCTCTTTCCTCAAAGAACCCGACCGGATTCTCCAGTCCCGCTTCCCTCGTGTCGATCCAGGCGAGATACGTGGCTTCCACGTGAGTCATGGAAAGGCCCGGCATGTCGTTGACGGCACGATAGACTGTTTCCCGATTCCCTCTCAAGTAATCCAGGAGGGCGGCAAGCCACTCCCCGCAGTCTCTGTAGGCCGACAGCGCTGCCGAGAAACCCAACGCGTTCACATAGGGAACGATGCCCGCCATCGCCTTCCGAAAAGCTGAACGTGCCTCGGGATCGGAAATGATCGCGAATGAACAGCCCAAACCGGGAAGATTGTAGGTTTTGCTCGGTGCCATGAGCGTCACGGTCCGTCTCGCCGTTTCTTCGCCGAGTGTGGCCATGGGAATATGCTTTCTTTCCTTGTCGAGAATCAGGCCGCAATGTATCTCGTCCGAGCAGATCATCAGGTTGTGATCGTTGCAGAATGCTGCGATGGCGGCTAGTTCGTCGCGGTTCAGGACGCGTCCCACCGGGTTGTGGGGATTGCACAAGAGAAGGAGCCTGGTCTTCGGTGTGACGGCATCCCGCAAGCGGTCAAAATCAAAGCACCATCGGTTGTCGGTGCGCATGAGCGGCACGGTGATCAGGTTTCTATCCGCGCGGCGTGGTGCGGTGAGGAACGGCGGGTACACGGGCACCGCGGTCAGCACGTCGTCGCCGGGCTCGCCGAAAGCACGACAGGCCACGTTGAGGCCCGTTACAAGGCCGGGCAGCCATACCAACCAGTCGCTCTGGACGCTCCAGCCGTACTCCGATTCCAACATGGCGAGCACGATGGAAACGAACTCATGGGGGGCTCTCGTGTAACCGAAAACGCCGTGCTCCACTCGGCGCTGCAGCGCCTCGATCACCTGTGGAGGCGACCGGAAATCCATGTCGGCCAACCAGAGCGGCAAAATACCGCGCTCTTCGTACATGGCCCACTTTTCACTGTACGTGCCGACCCTGTTCACGGGGGTATCGAAGCCAAAATCAATTGGTGAGGAATCGATGCTGCTGTTCTCTTGGTTCATTGGCGCACTTCGGTCACGGATATATTACCGGTAATTCTGAGCGGCGCTCGGTCCCTCGGTGCAGGGAGCCATGGTGCCGCCCCTGGTATTAGCGGCCCCGCTCAACACATTCGGAGCAGCATCCCGCAAAAAAACCTCTTTGTCAAAGGCCGTGGGCTGTGGGGTCGCCATCCGGGAACCTGTTTGGGGTCCGGGTCGTCAAGCGTGTCGAGTTAGACGAGATGGACGAGGTCCCGCGAAGATTTTCATGCCCCGTTGCGGCTTCCCGGTTGTCCGAGTATAAAAGGTGGAGGTGCGTCGGAGCCTCGTCGTGCTCCTTTGGACTGATGCGGTAACGCGGAGAGTAGATGGTGCGACCGATTACGCCTTTTCCGAAATACGGTCTCGGAAGGCAATCGATTTCAGGATGACCTCTGATATAGTGCCGCTCGTTGAAATTCGCGGCATCCTTCTCATTGAAGGCCAATGAGCTTTCGACGACATTGTCGCCGGAAATGAGCGCTGTTTTTTCAAGAGTAGCGGCGCCTGTTTGAAATTTATGGCTGACCCGATAGGGAAGCACCGGATGCTATCCATAGGTTTCCTTATAACCCCAAGACTTTCTTTGTGTCCCGCGGTTTTCAAGGCGCTCCCCTATAGTCCCGAGTCGTTACCCCGAAGGAAAGCCGGGGTCCAAGGTGTTCGGAAGTGCCTGGATTCGTGCCTCCGCAGGAATGACGGGGAAAGCGTTTAATCATCAACAGATATGTTGGTAGCGCCGCCAGATGTGAAATGCGCGACCCAACTTATGAAAACAAATACATAGCGAATCACGTCATTGCGCTTCTCCTCGGCATGATCCGGGGCCGGGGGTGGATAAGAATCGGGGAAACCAATGCCGAAGAAGAAGTTGCCCGTCAAAGCGTTTACGGAAGACCTCAGGTCCGGCATGGACGATGCGGGTCTCATGGCCAAATATGAGCTGACGGAGTCAAAGCTTAGGGGTTTGTTGAACAAACTGGTCGGCATGGAGGTGCTGAGCGCATCTGATATTGAACGGAGACCGGTACCGGACCATCAGTCTTCCCGGACACACCAACCGCCGAAACCGGCACCGGACCATCAGCCGGCCGTAACGCCTCAACCGTCGAGACCTGCATACAGGTTCGTCTGTCCCAACTGCCGGACCTATTCGGAGGCCGACGAGCCGATTTGTCCCCACTGCAAAGTCATTGTGTGGCTGTCGTGCGCGCCGGGAGCGGTCGACGAGACGTAAGGGATGCCGACTACCTTTGTGCGCTCTAGTCTTCCGATGTAGGGCTCCTTCTGGCAAGCTTCTTATACAGGGGTTTGAACTGCTCCACGGCCATGTCGCGGGAAACTTTGAGCAGCTCCTGTTTGATCTCTTCGACCGATTGGTACCTGTCCGCCGGCTTCTTCTCCATGGTTTTGGCAATGATGTCGGATATGGCCTCCGGAATATCCACGGACATTTCCGCCGGCGGAACCGGCTTTTCCTGAATGTGCTTGCGAATGACCGCAAGGTTGGTGAACCCGACGAAAGGGGGTCTGCCCACCAACAGGTGATACATGGCGGCTCCGAAAGAGTAAATGTCCGACCGCGTGTCGGTGGCATACTCTCCCCGCGCCTGCTCCGGAGACATGTACAATGGAGTGCCCAGGGCAATCCCCCGCGGAGATTCTTCCTTGAACGTGCTCAAGTCTTTGACGAGACCGAAATCCACGAGCATTGCCGTGCCGCCGGGAGTAAGGAGGATATTGGCCGGCTTGACGTCTCCGTGAACGATGGAGCTCTCGTGCGCGGCTTGAAGAGCCTTGCACACGTCCAGCGCAATGCGGATGAAATCGGTGACGGGGAGGCGCCTTTTTTCATTGAGGATCTCGACGAGACTGTGGCCCGCCACGTACTGCATGGCGATAAAACTCCGACCGTCCTCTTCTCCCGCGTGCATGACCCCTACAATGTTGGGATGTCTGATCCTGGCAATAACTCGGGCTTCCTTCAGAAACCGTTGCGCCATTTGCGTCTGTTGTACCTTGAGGACCGGATTGAGGATCTTGATGGCAACGGGAACGTCCAGAGTGAGGTGATGCCCCTTGTACACAGTGGCAGCGCTCCCCTTGCCGATGACCCCGTCTATTCTGCACCCGGCCAGGACCAATCCCCGCAGGGGATTCTCGGGTGAAGGATTGTGATAGGTGAAGGGGACAGGCAGGGTGTGTCCGCAGACGCATTTTCCAAGCTTACCCGATGCGGCTTCCGTTGAAGTGAGGATTCTGCCGCACTTGTCGCAGTGAAATCGTATCTTGGTTTCCTCGTCCGGTTCCCGGGCCTCTTCTCTGTAGAGGTCACGGACCAGCGTGGCAAGGCTTTCTTTCTGATTTGCCCCCATGGACAGGAAACGGACCCCCATGCCCAGAACGCCGTCCTCATCCTTGCCCTGAGACTGTTGGCGGACCGCTTGTCCGATAATCTCCACAGGCTCGTTCTCGGAGGACTCGGGCAGGTCGAACCGAAGGAACACGAGACTTCCCACGGGAATCGGCTCGTACGTGAGAATGAACATGCCGGAGACACTCAGATCGGATGAATACCCCTGCGTCCAGCGATCCTGGTCGAAAGAATACTGTACCGGGTTTGACAATTTTACCCGAGGAGACTTGCGCCGAGGATCGGAATAGGTTTTTGGGGCGGGAGAAACAGCAGCGTTCTTGTCGTCGGCGATCGATTCGGCCTCTCCGTTCCCCCAAGACGGTGTTTCCGAAAGAGCACCGGCGGCGATTCTGGTCGATAATTCGTCGATCCGGTCGGTCAGGTCGGGAACAAGATCGGGATCCTCACTCCGAATTTGAATGAGTCTCTCCAAAGCGGATTCAAGCCGGCCCTGCTCGGAATGGACGTCAGCGAGGTCGGCGTAGATCCGCAGTCTTTCCCCAATCGGCACGTCGGCACCGATAAGGGACTGCAGAAGGGTTCTCTCGGCCTGCTCGGGGAGATTCAACTTCATCAGACATGCGGCGATTTGTCGGGTAGCTCTAAACTTCAAGGATTCTTCGCGGAGCGCCTTTTCAAATTCGGCAACGGCCTCCCTGAGCAACCCCATGTCTTTGTAGGTCTCACCCTTCTCGAATGAGATGTCAGGCCTATCCACCCTCTTCCCCATCTCTGACCGTGTGTGGGATGTTCAAACGTGTTGAGCGAACTTTCCGGAACTTCGCCCGAGAAAGTGTCCTCGCACATCCATAATGGTACGCAGACCAATGAGCTGTCAACAATATCTCCCCGAAATCACTCGCCGGAGCAAAATCCGTACGTCCGAGGATGAGAGAAGACTCTCCTGCCCATGGGCCGGCAATGTCTTCCTCACGTCGAGCACCGGAATTCTTCTTCGTCTCCCACTTCTTGCCGAATCTCTCTGATTGCGGGAATCAAGGCTATGAAAAGATCGAAAATCCCGGCATCGAAGGCCGACTCTCTGTACGCGTTCATGATTGCCAGAGCACGGTCCTCCGACATCGCCGGCCGGTTAACGCTCCTGTGAGTAAGAATGTCATACGTGTCGGCAATAGCAACGATCCGTGCACTCTCGGGAATATACTTACCGCGGAGTCTTTGAGGATAGCCTCCTCCATCCCATCGCTCGTGATGGGCCAGCGCTATATCCCTTGCCAACCGAAGCAGGGGAAATTCCGACTTATCGAGAATTTGAGCCCCAATGACGGTGTGCTTCTTCAAAATTTCAGTTTCCTCGAAGGTCAACGGGCCGCGCTTGAGCAGTATGGCATCCGGAATGCCTATTTTGCCCAGGTCATGCAGTTGCGCAGCGAGCTTCATCCTCTCCACCGACTCGGGCCTCCATCGAAGATGTCGCGCTATGAGCGCCGAAACGAGCCCGACACGCTTGCCGTGCGCCCTCGTCTCGTCCCGATGCGAGTCGGCGGTGGAGTTGAGGCGGTGAACCATCTCCTTTTCCAGGCCCTGAACCTCGAGATCTCTTTCACGAATTCTTTTCTCCAGGTCACGCTCGTAGGCTTGGGTATTCAACATCAGGCGTCGTCGTTCCAGCGCGTTGGCCACGTGTAACAGAATGTCGTCCCCGTGAAAAGGCTTGAGAATGTACCCATAGGCACCCAGCTCAAAGGTCATGAGAGCCGTGGTACGATCGTCCACCGGCGTCAACATGAGTACTGCCATTTCGGGAAATTGGCTTTTTACAAAGGTGAGTAGATCCACACCGGACATGCCGGGCATCATGATGTCGGTGATCACCAAGTCATAGTGCTCCTCGCGGAGCATCTTGACGGCACTTTCTCCGCTCTCCGTGCCGGAACACGAATGGCCTTCCCGTTCGAGCCATCTGCACACGAGCTCGCATATCCTCGGATCGTCGTCTACAACGAGAATACGGGCAATCTGCTTGGGGTTTGCGGTCACCTCTTGCACAAAGACCCACCTCCGATTTCGCGGACTCGACCATTTTCGGATCGGAGAAGCACGAATTCCGTTGAAACCCCCGACAGTGGGCATGGCAGCAAGAGGACTTTACCGAGGTATCCCGCTGTGAAGGCAAGGAGAAAGGCCTTGAGACCCGGTTCCTGCCGAGGAGGATGGCCGTTATCGTCCCGACGAATCAAAACGTGTGGAACGACTCGGCACGTGATGTTGCGATGACCGCCCTTCAGAGCTTCGTCGATCGATCTCCTCCGACCGCCCGGCCCCGCAACCGCGGGAGCTTCATCTCTTCCGATACCTCTTCAAAGCGAGATCTTCACCCGTACCACAAACTCAGCCCCTTGCGGATTCCTGCAGAGCATCAAAGAGCCTCCCAGCACCTCAGCGAGTGCTTGGGCACCGGCAAGCCCGAGACCGTGGCCGCGAACGGGGAAGCCTTCGACCTTCTGACACTGGAAATACTGATCGAAGATTTGGTCGTGGAAATTCTCCGGTATTCCCGGGCCGTCGTCCTTCACCGACACACTAACGGAATCGCCTGCCGCCTCGCATTTGAGGAAAACGTTCCGCTGGCGGTACTTGAAGGCATTGGAAAGGAGATTGGTCACTATGAGGCACATCTTGGTCTCGTCGGTGCGAATGGTCCGGTTGAGCTGCGCTTCATCTCCCTCAAGGATAATCTGATTATCCTTCAGGATAGTTTTGAATCTCTCCATACTGCCGGCTTCTTCCAACGCCTCGGAGACTCCGGGGTCCACCAGATCGAAGACCTCCACCAAGGCGGTCTTGAGAATACCCGACAAGGTACACTCCGCCACGGACACGATCCCGAGGGCCGCCTTATCCACTTCGAGCATGCTGTTGGCCAGATTGCGAATCTTAAGGGCATTCCTCAACATACGCCTGACGACCTTTTCCTGTCTCGCGTTGAGACCTCCGTAGCGGTCTTGTTTTTCGAGCAGTGATCGGGCTCCGGATTCGATGATGTTGACCGGATTCTTGAGATCGTGGACCAGATGCGCGGTTTGTATGTTTTTTATACTCAAGCAACCACCCCCGAGTAGTGCCGGCATGAAGGAGCCGGAAGCCTAAGGCTCGACAATGGTGGACCGGCTCAGCTCCGTTTCCCGCTTCGTTCTCTCCCGGGATTCCTCTTTCGATCTCCGTCCATCGAGGAGGAAACGCATCCCACAGGAGTTTCCCAATTTGGTGAAAATTGGTTTCCCTGTGATTCGAGAACTGAGAGTGAGAACGTCTTCGAGGAAAGGGGCCATGTGACCCGGTTGATCCTTCGGTAAGAGTGCCCTTGCCCCCAAGTCTTTGGATTTCCTCAACGACTCCGGATTCAGCCGGTGTGCAATCGCCACAACCACCGGTATCCTCTTGACCACAGCCGGTTGAGGCAGATCGAATCCTCGCACACCCATGATGTCGGGAATCACCAGGTCGAACTTCAAGGAAGAGATCCGCCGGATTGCGTCTTCGCAAAAAGGGAGCGGAAGAGACCCGCTCCGTGGTATTGAAACTCCTCTTGGAGAATTTCCGGAGTATCGGATTCGTCATCGACGCCCTGGATCTGCCTACCCGCCAAAAGGTTCGACACCATGGCTTGATCTCCACTAATCTTTATATTATACATGAACTAATCATGTCAAGCCGCTTTGAGAGGCCCACCCCATTGTCGCTAGGGAGATGTGACGTGCTCGATGGTAAGACGATTCTCGTCGTGGACGACGAACCTGATGTTCTTGAAACCATAGAGGAAGTATTGGACGCGTGCGTGGTCGAGACCGCAGGGCACTTTGACAAGGCGCTCGAGTTGATCCGCACCAAGTGCTACGATATGGTTATACTTGACATAATGGGCGTGAAAGGCCTCCATCTCCTGGAGGCCGCGGTGGAGAGGAATTTCATCACGGTAATGTTGACCGCTCCGGCCATGACTCCCGAATACCTGGTTGGGTCCATGGAGAGAGGGGCCAGTTCGTACATTCCCAAAGAGGAGCTTGCCGATCTCGATTCCCTGTTAAGCGATCTGTGGGGAATTATAGAAAGCGGGAAATCACCCTGGGATCACACGCTCAAGCGTCTTGAGCCCCTCATGTGCGAGCGATTCGGCAAGGATTGGAGAGAAGAGCACAAAACCCAACTGCCGCCCGGGAACGAGCCCTGACCGTGCTCCCCGCCTGCCCGCGTTGCCTGCGGCGCTTTCCATGGGAACCGGTGCGCAGGCCATACGAGACTTACCGAATCCCGAGGCAGCCCTAGTAGAGGGACCGAACCAGCTCGTCGAACTTCTCCCTGCCTATTCTGAGATAATCCTTGTCCCGAGAAAAGATTTCGAACGTTACCGTCCCGTCGTACCCGATCTCCTTGAGGGTTTTGACAATCTTCGGGAAATCGATGGTCCCTGCACCGATGGGAAGGTGACTGTCCTCTCTGCCGAAATTGTCGCTCGCGTGGAAGTGGGCAACGCGGGTGGGGAAGGTACGGATGAAATCGAGAGCCCGCTTTCCCCCCGAGCTCCCGATATGGGCGTGCCCGGTGTCGAGAGTAAGTTTAAGAGTGGGAAATAGTTGGAAGATCTCTGCGAAGTCCGCCGGCTCGACAAGCGAGTTTGACTTGGGGAACATATTCTCCAGACAGAGGGTGACTCCCAGACGGTCGGCCTCTCCCACAATCGCCTCCAGAGCTGCAAGCGCGTAGCGTTTCGCCAGGTCCGGTACGAACGATGCCAACCCCGTAATATAGCTCGGGTGTACCACGACTTTGAGAGGCTCCAGCGCCGCCGCCACCTGCAGCGACCGGATCGTTTCCGCTACCGATGCTTCCCTCAGAGCGGGTGTCAGATCCGCGGTGTAGAGAAACGTGGGGAGATGGCAGACCAAGCCCATGCCTTTCTGTTTCAGGGATTGCGAGAGCTGATCCTTCAGACCGAACAGTATCTCATGATGGGCCTGAGGAGGATCCATGGTCAATTCAAAGTAATCAAAGCCCAGGCCGGCGATCGTTTCCAATTCGCGCAGTACGGGCCTCACCGGAAAGTTCATGGCTCCATAGAGCATTGAAGTCCTCCCTAAAATTATCATCTACCACAAAGTCCGTCGACAGACAATCATACCCGCACGGGAATATTCGGATGACAGAGCGAGAGTCCGGGTTCAGAGAAGCTCTGCTGTTCCTGAGATCGATCGCTCTCGTTGATCCTTCACCCCGGAGTATTCGGCTGGTAAACAAAGATGGACGAGCGTTTCGGGATCTTCTGTCCAATCGAGAGAGTTGGAAGATACCGGGTTTTGGGTTCACAGCAACCGCACCCAGCTTCAGATGCTCCGGCAGAGCGTATATTACGTAGCTGCCGGTGGCATGTGGAGACCATGACAAAAATCTAACAAAGCTCTTACACCATCTTAGCGAGTCTTTCGTACCTTTCCCTCTATTAAAGAATGGAGGGAGATATTATGGGAAAAATCCTTAAAGAATTATCATTACTTTTCTTTGCTCTCTTTCTGGCTCTGAATGTTTCAACAGGCATAGAAGCGAAAGAGGCCTGTAAAATTCAAGAAGCTACACTGCTTGAAGGCAAGAAGACGCCTGAAATTTCCACTGATGAGTTAAGAAATCTTCTTGCTGAAAAAAGTGCCACGGTCTTTGACGCAAGGCCATTCAAGGAATTTGCACTCAGTCATATACCAGGAGCGCTGAATCTGTCAGCAAAGCCCGGGGTGGAAAAGGCGGTGTACGTATCCGATGCCGCAGAAGCCGACCGTGTGCTCAAGGGTAATAAGACTGCCCTGATCGTGCTTTACTGTAACGGCATGTATTGAGGGAAGGTCAATCGGCTGGCAGCCGATTTTGCAGAAAAAGGCTTTACAAACATCCGTCGTTACAGGCTTGGCATTCCGGTCTGGCGGGCTCTAGGAGGTGTTACTCAGATAGAGCCGTGGGGAATCAAATATGTTTTTGAGAATGACAAAACAGCGACATTCTTTGATGTCAGGGATCCTGAAGAATTTGCAGCCGGCAGTGTTCCGAACACAAAAAATTTGCCGTGTAAAGGCGTGCAGCCCGGGAAAAAAGATGTGGGCGAGATCAGAAAGGCCAAAAACGACGGACGTCTGCCTTATGAAGATCACAACACCCGCATAATTGTTTTCGGCAAAAACGGCAAACAGGCCCACGAGCTTGCCAAGGCCCTCACAATGGAAGGCTTCCACAATGTCGCTCTTTTTGATGGGACTTTTGAAGAATTCAGATCAGCCCTAGAATAAATGAGGCTCTGACGTGAGTGCGTTCCCGCATTGAAAATGAAATCCGGACATGATTTCCTGCTTTCTCTTGCATTTTAGAAATCGGAGAAAGTGAGGAGATTATGTCCGCGGGCTTACTGTATCACAGTTTTTGGGGTTGCCGGGGGAAGATCTCTTTCAGACATGAGCGGCAAGCCGTCATTGCGATAAGCGCAGCGACGAAGCAATCCATCCTTTTGCGCCGTCAAAGCAACGAGATGGCTTCGCTTCGCTCGCAATTGACAACTCGGTAGTTCGATTCACCCGCAAGACTGAATCCTTGTCGACCGCTATTTTTTGATTGAAAAATGTAACTATCTGTGATAGCTTAAGATATTCTCGTGATGAGGCAATGATGACGTCGGATCAACGGGAGGAGTCAGGGTGATCCGCAGGTGGACCAGTCTCAAAACACTCTGTTTCTGGATCATAGCAATGTTCCCTCTCGTGGTGCTCCCCGAGCTTCTATCTTACTTCGCGCTCGAGAACAACGTTCCGTCACGGATCAGGGGCAGAGTAGGTCGAGGGGATGTCCAGTACCAGCTTGCCATGAGGCGGAACGGCGGTTTCGAACGCCCTGTGGTCGTGCAAGCCGCAGCCCGTGATGGCGCATCGGATGGTCTTAAGGAATCCGGGCTCATGATGTTTCATCCCGTACTGGGATGGGATTACCGACCCGACCTCGTGTACAAGGATTTGGACGGAATCGAGTACCGTCACGACGATGACGGGGCCAGGCACACCTGCACGAGCTTTTCAACGACGTCCGTTGCAGCGTACGGCGATTCATTCACTTATTGCAGCAACGTTCCGGACGAAAAGACCTGGCAAAGCGTGCTCGCCGGAATGCTGGGGACGAACGTCCTCAATTTCGGAGTAGGGGGGTACGGCACCGATCAAGCCGCCCTCAAGTACAGGCTCTACGGGAAGCTGCATGCAAAGGTGGTCATGCTGTGCATCCTGCCCGAGAACATCAACCGTGTGGTAAACATCTACCGCCCCTTTTATACGTACAACGATCCCCTTGCCCTCACCAAGCCTCGCTTTGTGTTGGGGTCCGACGGTCCCCATCTTATCCCCAATCCGATCGGCTCCCCCGTAGAGGTGGCAAGACTCGACGACGCGAAATTTCTCGACAAGCTCGGACGGATGGATTACTGGTACCAGTTTGACAGAAGACTTCCCTCGATCTCTTTTCCCTATATTTACTCGCTCTTCCAATGGCGCGGACCGGTGCTGGCCAACCTCGGGCTAACCCTTTCCCGTGTGCTTCCCGGATCGCATGCACAGGGGTTTCCCGGTAATCTCTTCGACGAGGCCGAGCCGCTGGCTTTGATGTGTCACATTGTGGATCTCTTTGTGGAAACCGCCCGAGAACGAGGATCGCAGCCGATCATAGTCATTATGCCCCACAAGGACTATGTGGAAGAACAACAGCAATTCGGCATCAGCAGGGTCAAGAAGCTCCTGAGTCACCTTCAAGCCAAGAACTACCAATACGTTGACCTCGTCGGAGAAATGGCGGCCATGAATCCCTCCCGGTCTCAGCTCGACCGATGGTACCGCAGTCATGCCACAGCAGAAGGAAACGAAATGGTGGCAAACTTGCTTGCCCGGTATTTCCACCGGATCAAAGCGTTGTAAGGCAGGTTTCCGAGCCCGGTTCGTCTTGGAATCCGAAGGGGGTCGCGTCAGAAACGCCGATCCCGGAGCATCTCCACGAAGTAATCTCTCGTTCCGGGAACCCTCTGCCAGCCTTCGGAGGAGAGTTGTGCAAAGCGGGCTCCCATGCCCACCACGACTTTGACTCCGGCATTCTTCATGCTGTCGAGAGCGGTTTTGCGCTGCTGCGGTGTTGCCGAAAAGAACTGCCGGGGGTCGGTCACTTCCGCGATTATTCTCAGATGCCCCATACGGGCCCAGTAGACCGGTAGATTCCCGACGAGGCCCGCATAGTCCCCTTTTCCGATTCCCTTGTTCCGAAGAAAGTCCCGCACCGACAAGTGCTCAACGAATGACTCATGGTACGAGGGCTTTTCGGTGGTGGAATGCAAGCCTCTAAGGCTCTGATCGATGGTGGAGTGGAAAACCAGCAAGAGAAAGAACCCTGCCAGTACGCCGGATTGAATCCAAGTGTGACGACGGGCTTTCAGGTCATCCTCGGGTAACCGAAGAGCGGCCGAGAGGGCAACGAATCCCAGGAACAGGTAAGGACCCAAGTATCGGGGCTCGACGTGTATCAGGCAATAGAAGCCCAGGCCTGCCAGAGCGGGAACTGCAAGGAGGAGGAACAGGGAAGGGGGAAGGACCGAGCCCATGACGGCCGAGCCCGTCCACCACTGCAACACGAACCAGACGAATATGAACGTGAGCCACGGAATCTGAGTGAAGACCGACCAGACGTTGCGGGGAATGATTTTGAGGTGGGCAACCATGTCAATGGCCGGCTTGAATCCTTCATGCCAATAGCAGATGTCGAACCCTGAAGGTCTCGTACACGGAATGGCATAGCGGTACAACGTAACCTTCGGATCGCCGTTCACAATCTCCGGGTGAACGGGCTCGCCTTTCCCCGAGATCCACAGGGCGTACACATGGCGTCCCAGCTCGCCGTACGTGAAACGTCCCAATCGGCTGGAAAGAGCGACAAGCAGGGGAGCCCCAACGACGAGCATGATGAGGACGGCAACCGTCACTCTCGGAATGGCTCTTTTCAAGGTGCCTGCGGAGAAGCCCGCCGCCAAGAAGAAGACCAAGCTGAAGGGGAAAAAAAACGATTTGGTGATGTACCCTACTCCTGTGGATAGGCCCAGGAGAACGAATTTCCAATAGGGGATAGGGTTTTCTCTTATCCAGAGCAGGACGGCAACGGCCGCCAACACCACCGCCATGACGAGCATGTCCGGGTTCATTAGCCGCATCCGGATCAGAGCGAGCGCCGCGACGAGAAACATGCCATAGCTCAACGCGCTCACCAGAGGCCAGGGTAGCGGGTTCTCGCCCTGAAAGCGTCTCTGATCGAGATCGTTCTTCACGAAGACCAGAACCAATTCGCAGGCTCCCATGGCCAGCACAAGGCAGAAGATGTTCACGATCCGCAGTACCTGCAGTTCATTGGCGGGAGCGGTTTGAAAGATCAACTGCCCCAGTCCGAGGAGAATCGGGTACCCCGGGCTGTACGTAAGATTGGCCAAGCCCCACCAATGGCCGTATCGCAGTGCCTCACCCATCTCCATATAGACGATGGCATCGCCATTGATGTAATACCGACCGGTATAGGCCATGATCGAGCCCAGCACGATGCCGAGCACCCAAAATGCCACACGAATCCTGAAACTCCAGACCTCTTGATCGCGAACATTCATTCGGCAGACCTCTTTGCAGCCCGCATTCCGGAAAGGTTCGGCGAACCGGCAAAGTCCGGCTTGTTCCCATTCCAACCTGAGCCGTCGCCCGTCAGAGAAGCTTTGACGGACGTGAGCGCCCGAAGAGGGAAATTGTTCCAATCCAGGGTGAATTCCCCGTTCATTGCCGGCCAATACGACGGCGGCCCCGATCCCGACCCCCATCGGGCCGACCCGTTTGTCGGGAGGAATTCCGTGTGCGCCTGCAAATGATACCGTTTCACAAATATATGGTGCCGCTCATGGGGATTCGCGGCATTCTTCGAGTTGAAGGCCAAAGGGCCTTCGACAACATTGTCTGCGGAGATCGGCGGTTTTTTTCAATGGCGGCCGAGCCTGCTCGAGATTATGGCAGACAACATAGCAGAGCGCAGGAAGCTATCCGTAGCCTTCATAATGACCCCAAGGCACTCTTCGTGTCCCGCAATTTTCAGAGCGCTCCACGATACATGGGTTTGGTCGCCAAGGGGAATGAGGGCATCCCGGGAAGAACCTGCGGCCATGATTTTTCCAGGTAACCCGGTCATTGTCTTGACGATCCGTCAAGACCACCCGTTCACCGACCTGTTGGGGCTTGCCGCCGCCTCAGCGACCCTTCGTAGCGAAATCCATAGGGATTATCCGGACGGTCGGGCACCGCCATTCGCCTCCCTTGGAACAGCCCTGTCGAATGCTGTAGACATCACGGCAATCGAAGATCGTACTCCTCAAGAAGCTGGAAAATCTCATCGCCCGACTCGGCTTGGAGCAGGTTGTTTTTCAGGATCGGATCCTTGAAGAGCCGCGAGATTCGGGCGAGCGCTTTGAGATGCTCGCCGGCGGAGTTCTTCGGGGCGACGAGGAGGAAAAAGAGGTGGGCAGGCTTGTTGTCCATGGAAGCAAAGTCCAACCCGCCGACGCTTCTGCCGAAGCTTGCCACCAACTTGTCCACTCCTTCGAACTTACCGTGGGGGATGGCCACGCCGCCGCCTATACCCGTGCTGCCCAGGTTTTCCCGTTCGAGGAGCGTCCTGATGAGGCCGGTCTTGTCTATGCCGGGTTTGGCCTGTGCAATGGGACCGGCCAGCTCGACCAGAGCCTCTTCCTTCGATCGGGCCTGCAGCGAGGCTATGATACCGTCTTGACGGAGGAAATCTAAAACCCTCATGAACAACACTCTGTGCAACCAGCGACCGGGTGCTCAGTACCAAACGCAAAACAATCGGATAACAAAGAGACCAACCGCCCGGGACAATCCATAGGGCCGACCCTCATCAAAGAAGGATTCGGATAGGCAATCTCCGCGGAGCGGTTGCCCTTTCCTTCCAAGCCGGCCGCCGGAATCGCCGCCGTACCCTCCGGCGAAGGAGAGCTCGGTGGTGTTCGTCCGGCGACTCGGGGGGATTACATGTTTTGCGGGACTATGAGGCCGTAGTTGCCGTCCTTTCTTCGGTAAAGCACGTTTACCGTTTGACTCGATGCGTTATTGAAGACAAGAAAGTCCTGCTGGGACAGATCCATCTGCATGGCCGCTTCGTCCACGGACATGGGCTTCACGAAGTAGTTTTCGGTACGTACGACCAGTGGCTCGTTGTCGTCCTCGAAGCTTTCGGGCTCGTAAATGTCCCTGCGCCAGCGGATTTCCTTCCCGGGGTTCGGCTTGTGTTTTCGTATTTTCGCCCTGTACTTTTTGACCTGGCGCTCGATCTTGTCCATGACAAGGTCGATGGCCGCGTACATGTCCTCGTGAGTTTCCTGGCCGGCGATCCTTATGCCGTCGGCATTAATGACCACGTCGGCGATTTGCCTGAATTTTTGAACGGAAAGAGTGACCTGACTCTCTAGCGGTCTATCGATGTACTTGGTAAGCTTGCCGGTTCTGTCTTGAACGTAAGTTCGCAAGGCGTCTGACGGCTCCATGTGTCGGAAAGTCACTGAAAGTTGCATGAGGAATACCTCCCTAAGGATAATGACCTAAGATCCCTGAAGCTAAAATTTCTTTTTTCTCTTACTCGACGGAGGAATACCCAGATTTTCGCGATACTTCGCGACGGTTCTACGGGCGATATGTATTTGGGACCTGGCCAGCTCGTCCGCGATCTGCTTGTCACTCGCGGGTTTCTTCGGATTTTCGTTTTTGACGATCTTCAAAATCTGATTCTTTACCGATTCGGATGCAATAGCATCGCCACCCTGAGGGATACCCGAATTAAAAAAATACTTGAGCTCAAAGGTTCCTCTGGGGGTATGCACGTATTTGTTGGTCGTGACACGGCTGATGGTCGATTCGTGCATCTCGATATCGTCGGCTACATCCTTCAGGACCATCGGCCGCAGGTAATCGATTCCCTTTTCGAAAAAGCTCCTCTGGAATTTCACGATGGATTGCGTCACCCGGTAAATGGTTCGCTGCCTCTGATGGATGCTCTTGATGAGCCACATGGCTCCGCGCATCTTTTCCTGAATGTAATGTTTGGCCCCCGACCCGGAGCTGTTTGCGTGGAGCTGTTGTTGATAGAAAGGGCTTATCCTCAGTCTCGGCACTCCCTCGTCGTTGAGCACCACCGTGTAATCCTCTCCGTCTTTTACCACGAAGATGTCGGGAATTACGTACATCGACGAGGAGAGGGTGAAAGCACCTCCGGGCCGAGGATTCAGCGATGAAATGACCTTCACCGCCTCTTGCACGTGCTCCAGTGTGAGTTTGAGCTTCCGGGCAACGCCGTCGAACTTGCCGTTCTGGAAAAGATCGAAGGTTTCTCCCAGGACTCGAACTACCACGTCATTGGGCGGCTCCAGATCCCCTGCCTGGATCAGCAAGCATTCCTGTATGCTTCGAGCGGCGATCCCTCGGGGCTCAAATTCCTGCACGAGACTCAATACCCGCTCAACCTCCGCCAGGTCGACTTCGAGGGAGCGGGCCAGCTCTTCCAGTTCCACATCCAGATAGCCGTTTTCATCGATGTTTCCGATTAGCTCCAGTGCTATGCGGCAATCGTCTTCTTCCATGTGGCTGAGGTGCAGTTGGCTCAAGAGATGGTTGAAAAGGCTTTCACCATACGAAGCCATGTTTTCAAGGGACGGCCTATCCGAAAAGTCCTTTTGCGGAGGAGCGTAATCCCCCCCGTAGCTCTCCATGTAGTTTTCCCAATCCACATCGAAGACGTCTTTGGGATCGAAGATCTCCGTGTCTCCGCTCGCGGGCTCTTGGATCGAGGCTTCCAGTGTGGAGAGGTCGTTTCTGTCGGCAAGCTCCTGCTCTGAGGGCGGTTCGTCGTGTGACGCCATCTCCAGAACCGGGTTCTCCTTGAGCTCAAGCTCCAAAGCCCCAAGCATTTCCAGGTGGCTGTACTGGAGCAGCTTGATGGCCTGCTGGAGCTGGGGGGTCATCACCAGTTGCTGGGCTTGCCGCAGTTGTTGTTTGATTTCCAGTGCCATTGGCTCGTCAGCTACTACATACGGAATTGTCTGCCAAGGTAGACTTCCCTGGCTTTTTCGCTGGCAGCGATGGTTTTCGGGTCCCCTTGCTCCAGGATGCGCCCCTTGTCCAGCAGGTATATTGTATCACAAACTCCCAGTGTCTCTCTAGTGTTGTGGTCCGTAATGACCACTCCTATGCCTCTCTCTTTCAATTTGGAGATGATTTTCTGAATTTCAAGAACTACGATGGGATCGAGGCCCGCAAACGGCTCGTCCAAAAGAATGAAATCGGGATTCGTCACCAGTGCCCTGGTTATTTCCAGTCGTCTTTTCTGCCCGCCGGAGAGACTCTCGGCCAGTTGATTGCGCAATTCGGAAATGTCCAGCTCGGCAAGCAGTCCGTCAAGCCGTGCCTTCCGTACTTCTTTGTCAGGCTCGACCGTCTCGAGTATCGCCAGGATGTTTTGCGCAACGGTAAGCTTCCGAAATACGGAAGTCTCCTGAGGTAGATAGTTGATGCCCAATCTTGCCCGAAGATAGACCGGCAGTTGCGAGATGTCCTGATCGTCCAGGTACACCTCTCCGCTGTCGGGTCTCACCAACCCGGTAATGGTGTAAAATGTGGTGGTCTTCCCGGCTCCGTTGGGCCCAAGCAGGCCGACAACTTGCCCCGAGCGAATTCGCAGGCTCACGTTGTCTACGACCCGACGCTTTCCGTATTCCTTCACCAGGCCTCTGGCCCTCAATTCTCTTTCTCGAACGGCTACTTTCCCATCTCCTTCTTGAATGCTCCCGGATTGATGATGGCTGTTATTCCGGCATCCTTGCCTCCCTGCAAGCTCGCCCCATTCGTACGGAGGTCGATGACCATTTTTTCCGCTTCGAGCGTATTCCCTCCCTGTCTCAGTCGAGGCGAGTCCAAGAGGGTTACGGTTTGTTTGGCATGGTCGTAGATTGCCCTGCCGGCCGTGGCGCTCTGATCCTTCTGGACCATCTTCACGTGCCCCGCCGCGGAAATTGATTTGAGCCCTCCGGTACCATTCAAATCATCGGAGCCCTTGCCGGCCAAATAGATGACGACGGTGTCTGCTTCGAGTCGGTTCTGGTCCTCTCGCACGTGAGGGGATTCCGTGAGGGTTACCGTTCCTTTGGTGCGATCGTAAAATGCCTTGCCCGCTGTGACGACCCGATTCTTCTGAACGATATTCACATGTCCCGACGCAGTGATGGATTTCAGCTCACCGGGGTCCGCGAGGCCGCGAAGAGTTCGGCCGGCCCCGTTCTTGGCACCCTTGGCATTCTTATCTTGGAGGTACAGGACGACAAGCCGATCGCAGGTCATCTTTATGTCATCCTGCTCGACCTTCACGTTGCCGCTAAAAGCTATCTCCCCGCCGCCGGGAACTGTTCGCGTCACCACTTTGGACGATTTTACGTTTATGGGCTGGTCCGATCCCTGAACGGATTTCACCGCTCCGCCCTCCGCGGCGGCCGCGGTTGCCACGAAAGCGAGAACCAGAACGGCCGAGCACGTAGCGATCAAGGCTTTCATCGGAGGCTCCCTCTTCACATGGGCAGCCGGCTACCCGGCTCCACCCGTTTTACATTGAAAAGGCGCGCCTTCACGTCGTGCTTGATTTCGATTTCTTCTTTCTCGACGGACAGTCTCAGGCCTTTGCCGGTGAGGACGATGCCCTGTCCTTCAAGACTCACCGGAGCGGAGGTATCGGCCTGACGGCTCTCATGGGAATAATTGATCTTCCCCGTGGTGAACTTGTAGTCCTTATAAGCGATCCTGACGTGCCCCTGAGCGGAGACGTTGTTGCTCTTTCTGTCCAGGGTTCCCGATTCAGCGGAGAGATAGATCTTTCCACCCTTGCCCCCGTGATAGACCACGCTCGGCTTGGTAAGGGCCACCCGGTCAAAAGAATCCGAGACCTGAGCCGTCGAAGCGGCAAGCTCCCATGGATACGCGCCCGGTGAAGAATAGCTGAAGTTTTCAAGTCTGCTTCCGGAGCCGGCCCCTACCGTACCCACAAAGTTTTCATGGGGTTCGCCCAGAAACCGGGAAGCAGCCAATCCCGACACAAACAACACAACCGCGGCAACAACGAGCACCTGGGACGCTTTCTTGATATTTCTCAGCCTGTACCAGCGTTCGAGCTCTTTGTGGTTCATCTGGTTGCTCGTGAATCGTTTATTTCGGCACCGTCGGCCCAACACGCCGAGTCAGAGGACGTCCGCTCGGCCATGGGCTTCGGACCGCGACGGTCATCTCGATGGAGCAGGGCTCACCGGTCTCCTATATGTCCTTGCCGGCCGCCAGGGAGATTTGTGCCGTTCTATCGCCTCTCACAATGTGCGACGGCAATTCCGTCGGTCATACGTAGTACCTTGACAGGGCTTCTTCCCATTTGCCCTGGGCTTTCAGTATGACCTCGACCATCTCTCTGGCCGCACCGAATCCGCCCCGGTGCCCGGTCACGAAGTCGGCTTCCCGCCGCACTTCCAGCGGTGCTTCAGGAACGGTGAAGCCCACACCGGCTCTTCTCAACAGGGGGATATCCACCACGTCGTCGCCGATGACGGCCACCTGATCAGCCTCCAGGCTCAGGTCGTTCATCAGTTCCGCCATGACGGGCTTCTTGTCCCAGATTCCCTGATAGACCTTCGAAATTCCGAGATCTTCAGCTCGTCTGGCCACCACGGTTGAGGTCCGTCCGGTGACGAAGGCGATTTCGAGACCGCACCGCATAGCAATCTTTATACCATGTCCGTCTCTTACGTCAAAGGACTTTATCTCCAGATCGGTCCCTCCGAAGGTGATTCGCCCGTCGGTAAGCACCCCGTCCACATCGAAAATGATGAGACGAATTTTTTTCAAACGGTCTTCCAGGGAGGGGTCCGATTTCGACGGATCGTTGGTGAATGTGCCTGCGGCTTGCGTCGTCGCCTCGGACCGAGGCACTGCTGCATGAATCGCCATGAGGGCTCTTGCCAGAGGCTCCAGATCTTCGAGTGCCAGAGAATTGGGGCCGTCGCACAATGCCTTGTCAGGCTCGGGATGCACTTCCATGAACACCCCGTCAGCGCCTGCTGCAACCGCAGCCGCGGCCAGCGTCGGAACCAGAGACCGATCCCCTCCGGAACGGCCTTCTCCGGCGCCGGGACTCTGCACGGAGTGGGTTGCATCGAATACCACCGGAAAGCCCCATTGCTTCATACGGACGATGGACCGCATGTCCACGACAAGATCGCGGTATCCGAAACAGCTCCCTCGTTCGGTCAGCAAAATCTTCTCATTGCCGGTGCTCAACACCTTCTTGACCGCATATTCCATGTCCTGGGGAGCCTGAAACTGTCCCTTCTTGATGTTCACGGGACGTCCGGTTCGGCCGGCGGCGACAAGGAGATCGGTCTGTCTGCTCAGAAAGGCGGGAATCTGAATTATGTCCAGGACTTCTCCGGCAAGGACCGCCTGATCGGGGGTGTGGATGTCGGATATCACCGGCAACCCGGTCTTCTCTCTCACCGTGGCGAGAATTTCCAAACCCTGCGCGATTCCCGGCCCCCTGAAAGAATCCACTGACGTGCGGTTAGCCTTGTCGAATGACGACTTGAATACGATCGGAGCCCCCAACGCGTCCCGGATTCGGGCAAGGGCCCGGGCCACGTGAAGGGCCAGTTGCTCTGATTCGATGACACAAGGCCCTGCAATAAAGAAAAGCTCCTGCGCATCTCCGATCCGCCGATCGCCCTCACAGAGCCGAACAACGGCAGGCTTACGATCGCTCATACGTTGTCTCCCGAACCTCCGTCATACAAGCGTTCACCTTGGACGCTCGGTCCAATCCTCGTGCAGGTGAACGGTACCTGATGATGGAAAAAGATCGTCGTTTCGGCAGGCCTCTCAGTCCCAAACAGTACCGTCCGGCTCTTCTTCAAAGACCTTCCCGGACCGGCGGCAGACAATGCGTCTCCTTTGGCTGAAGATCCGTATCAGTCTGTCTTTACACCCTTCTCCTCTTTCCGCTTCACTCCCAGTTTCCTCCCTGTGAACTTGGGCGGGTCTGCAGCTCTCGCTTGGTCCGAAGCCGGTTCACCGGCCGCGCAGATTCGCGTGTGTGCGGCGGACTCCTTTGCCGCTTTGTATCTGAAGCACGCTCCGATGTAGGAGGAAAAGAGGGGATGGGGATTCATCGGCCTCGATTTGAACTCCGGATGGAACTGACACCCGACGAACCAGGGATGATCGCCGTATTCCACCATCTCCACCAGTTTGCCGTCCGGAGAGAGCCCGCCTGCTTTGAGTCCCTTCTTGGCGAGCGGTTCGAGGTACTCGGCGTTGAATTCGTACCGGTGCCGATGACGCTCCGATATGACTCCCGTGCCGTAGATCTCTTCGCAGAGCGAGCCTTTGGGAATGACGCATTCGTACGTTCCCAACCGCATGGTCCCGCCCTTGTCCGTAATGGAGCGCTGCTCGTCCATGAGGTGAATCACGGGGTGGGGCGAGTCGGGGTTGAACTCCGTGGAATTGGCATCGGCGAACCCGCACACGTTCCGTGCGAACTCCACCACTGCCATCTGCATGCCCAGACAGATACCGAAAAACGGTATCCGCCGTTCCCGGGCGTATTCGACTGCTTTGATCTTTCCCTCGATCCCCCGGGAACCGAACCCTCCGGGAACCAGTATCCCATCCACGTCGTCGAGCTCGTTGCTAATGCCCCGGTGTTCTATCGCCTCCGAGTCGATGAATTTGAGATTCACTCTCGTCTCGTTGGCTGCACCGCCGGCGAAGAGTGCTTCATTGAGGCTCTTGTACGATTCGTGGAGATCGACGTATTTGCCCACGATCCCAATGGTGACCTCGTTCTCAAGGGATTTGATGCCGGCGACGAAAGACTTCCACTCATCCAATTGGGGGGCCCGGGTCCATATGTTGAGGAGCTCGACTATCTTCTGATCCAGTCCTTCCTCATGGAACTTCAGGGGCACCTCGTAGATGCACTCCACGTCCTCGGCCGCGATGACCTCCTCGGGCCGAACGTTGCAGAACAGCGCTATTTTCTCCTTCACATCCACGGTAATCGGCTTTTCTGTTCTGCAAATGAGGATATCGGGCTGAATTCCGACCTCCCTGAGAGCCTTGACGCTGTGCTGAGTCGGCTTGGTCTTGACCTCTCCGGACGCCTTGACGTAAGGCAGGAGGGTCAGGTGCACGTACAGGACATTCTGGGGCCCCAGGTCGGCCCTCAACTGGCGAATGGCCTCAAGGAAGGGGAGGCTCTCGATATCGCCGACAGTTCCGCCCACCTCGACGATAGCCACATCGACCCCGTTGCCCAGACCTCTAATTTTGCCCTTGATCTCATCGGTAATGTGAGGGATCACCTGCACGGTGGCTCCGAGGTATTCGCCTCTCCGCTCCTTCTGGATCACCGAGTCGTATATTTGGCCTGTGGTGAAGTTGTTCTTCTGCCGGAGAACCGCGTGGGTGAAACGTTCGTAGTGTCCCAGGTCCAGATCGGTCTCGGCTCCGTCGTCAGTGACAAAGACCTCGCCATGCTGAAAAGGGTTCATGGTTCCGGGGTCCACATTGATGTACGGGTCCATTTTCAGCAGGGTTACGGTCAGTCCCCTGCATTCCAGCAAGGCACCGATGCTGGCCGCGGACAAACCCTTTCCCAAAGACGAAAGTACCCCACCGGTAACGAATATGAATTTCGTGCTCTTGTACATGACCCCTCCGATCGATCGTCATCGGGACCGGCCGGCCGCCGATGTCGATCATTTCCAGCAGCAACGGACATGATCTCCAGGCATAATCCCTGAGAGATCCCTCCCCGCGCAAACCGACCAAAAAAACAACCCGGGTAATCTCATACGGAACAATCTCAATGTCAAGTCTGGATTTGCCTGCAGCATTCGGTTGAAGACCTCGACGATTTCCACGTTAACCACAGGAATTGCCGTCCCGAGAGGGGGCCGGGGGCAGTCTCGTTTGTCATTTGAGGAGAACCGGACGGCATTGCGGAGATCACGCGACCGTCTTTCGGCCCGCGGGTAGGTTCCCGATCAAGGACCGAACCTCCGCCACCCGCGGCGGTAGTATTTCAGGAGGATTTGGTCGTCAAGGTTGTTTGTCTGCACATTCGTTGGGGGCTGCGAGTCCCCGGGAAAGGTAAAAAGAGTGGGCAGCAGCTCGTTCGTAAGAAATTTCAACGGGATGTTTGCGAGACGGAGATCCTTTGGATTAAACGGCTTTCGGGAGACCATGACGAATCCCCAATCCCCGAACGAAGGCACATACGCGTGATAGGGGTAAACGTGAAAGCGTTGATCCCCCTCAGGTCCGTCGGGAGCATCCGACCACGTCTTGACGATGCACCAGAACGCTTCCGGAGCATAGAAAGGGCTGGTCGCCTGAGTTACGACGATTCCCCGCACCGCCAGGCGCTTGGCAAGGAGCTTGTAGAAGCTTCTCGTGTAGAGCCTTGCAAGCTCCAGCTTGTTGGGGTCGGGGAGGTCCAGGAATATCAAATCCCATGAATCGGAAGACCGCTCGAGGAATTTTCCCGCATCTTCTATGTGTACGCGGACACGCGGGTCCGACAGAGAATGTCCGGAAAGACCCGCAAGGAAAGGGCGATCCCGAAACAGTCCGATCATCTCTTCGTCGAGGTCCACGAGGTCTATGCGGCGAATATGAGGATATTTGAGAAGCTCCCTGGCGGCCATGCCGTCTCCCCCGCCGAGAATGAGTGCCCGCTGTGCTCCCGGAGCGGCCGAAACCGCCGGGTGGATGAGAGCTTCGTGATAGCGGTGCTCGTCGATGCTGGAGAACTGGAGGCCGCCGTCGATAAAGAGCCTCACGTCGTTATGCCATTTGGTCACGACCATCCTCTGGTACTTGCTCTGTCGTACGAAGAGGATGCTGTCCTGATAGAGGAGGTTCTCGGTGAACGACACGAATCTCCCCGAGCCGATCAAACCGGCCGACAACACCACCGCGGCACCTCCTGCGAACAGGGCGAGGACCCTCTTTCGCCTGATCATGGGTCTCAAAACCCTGAGTGCCACGACCGCCACTGAGACATTGAGGAGCCCGAAAAGGAAAGAAGTGCGCAACAGCCCCAAGTAAGGAACCAATACGAGAGGAAAGGCCAAGGAGGCGAAGAGCGCTCCCACATAATCCAAAGCGAGAACGTTGGAAACGGTCATTCTGAGGGTGTCGCGGTCTTGGAGTATCCGTATGAGGATGGGGATCTCCATGCCGACCAGAATCCCCGTGACGGTCAGCACCGCCACCAGCACGGGCAGGTAGGTCTCGAGAATGGAAAATGTCAAGAGCAACAATGCTGCCGACAGCCCGCCGGAAATCCCTATGCCGATCTGAATGGCAATAAACGCGTCCGTCAGCCGTTTGACCAAGTACCGCGTCAGGAACGATCCCACCCCCATAGCAGTGAGGAAAATACCGATGACGACTGAGAACTGGGTGACCGAACCGCCGAGGAGATAACTGGAGAGGGCTGCGGCAATGAGCTCGTAGACAAGACCGCACACCGCAATGACGAAGACCGCGGCGAGAAGAAAGATCCCGGGAAAGCGCTCCTTCATAAATTTAGCCCGAAACAGCCCACGAGTCCGAGCAGACGGGGTTCATACAACGATCAACGGCCGAAGGCTCCGCTCATCCTCGGATTGCCGCCTGGATAATGATGGCCAGGGAGATGAAAACCGAACCCATGATAATCGCAAGAGCCGTGTTCTGGTCATCCTCGATCTCTTTGCGCAGCGAGAAGGGGGTTATCTTGTCCATAACCACAAACGCGAGGGCGAACACAGCGAATCCGATCAGGGAATAGACTATCGTGCTGGCAATGGCCAGCGGCTTGAGTCCATACAACATGTTTTCCATAAGTCTCCTCCACTCTGCAACGTCCGGCCGACGCGTTCACCCTCGCCGGAAGAGGGAGTATTACTGCTATTTTCCGCCCCGATAACCGCCACCGAAATGACTCCGGCCTCCGAGGAAGTACAGGTAGCGCGCCCCGGTTCCCGTCCGTGCCGAACCTTCACGTATGCTCACCGCCTTGTCAAGAGGGCTCGGAAGAAACCACCCGCGAAAGCACGCGCCGTAGGCCGTGACCGTGGACACCACAAGCACCAGGGGAACCAGTAATTTCGTGAGTATTGCTTTCACGTTCGCCCTTTCTCCTGTCAGTCGTCGTCGTCCCCAAGGACAGCGGCCCACCGCCTCTGGTCGAAGAGCCACTTCCGCATCGGCTCGAGGCATGCCGCCAGGAGCGACAGTGCGATCGGGATGAGGAAATACCAGGAGATCGTGGTGTTTGCGGCCAACGTGAGGTTTACCGTTTCATTGCGGGGGCCGCCCGCCACGCCGGTCCCTCCTTGGGCATGAACGAGAAGGCGGTACGTCCCGGCCTTCTGTACTCTGAAATAGCTCGTGAAATGCCTGGAGCCCTCAGTCCAGCTCCCCTCGGAATCAAAGCCGGAATAGTACGACGCTTCGCCATAGAACTCCGAGATCACCTCTTCGTTGGCGTTCACCACGGCAAAATCCATGGCGAGCCACGAATTCCGCAGCGGCGCGGTACCGGTGAGCCGAAGAATGCAGCGATCGCGGGGAACGGTGAAAGGCGTGCTCAGATGTTCTCCCTTGTACTGACCCGCAGCGATCTGTTCCCTGAGCACTACGTTCCCCTTGTCTGCAATCAGGCTGTAGGAGAACAACAAAACGTTGAGGACAAGAAAGACAAGTCCCGCTCTCCACATCCCTCGGAGCCAGCTTGCCGGTACATAGGGTTGGCACGAATAGACGCCGTAGGCCGAGGGAAGCCTCACTCCCTCCGGAACGGCCTTCGCCATCTCTTCGTGATCCACGTACCGTCCGCGAAAGAGCTCCAACTCGGTGCCGGTGACTTCCTGATCTATATACTCCGGGGGTTTGATAAGGTGCGTGTACCGGGTCTTTTCGCCCACCGCCGCGGTCCAGGGAAGCGCTCCGTCCACCCAACGGAGAGTCAGCTCTCCGCTTTCGTAAATCTTGAAGCTCTCCTTACCGACCGTGACGCTCATCTTGGGCACGGGAATGGGAGGTATGGAGAACCGCACGTGATACGGCCTGCTTATGGTGAAATGGCCGTTGTCCTCAGAGAGCCAAAGGTACCCGTTTTCCGGACTGTAGAGCACGTATTCCATCGAAGGGTATTCGCCGTCTTCGTCGGGCTCTACATAGTAGAGCCGTCCCATGACCTCGTAGCCCACACCCTCGATGGTGATGGGGAGACCGACCGAGAAAGAGAAGTACGGAGCATCTCCGACATTGCGACCGACCACACGAGTTTCAGCCTCATCGAGCTGGAGGCCGGAACCGCAAGCCTCGCACACCACCATCTCGGTGGTGTCCAGCCGCGGCCCCTCATAGGGCTTGCCGCAAGCCGCGCATCGAATAGCCTCGCCGGTCTTGGTATCCGGGCCCTCCCGGTCATCCGGCTTCACCTTGGCCGTTTTCGGCGTCAGAATGCGGCCCACAAAGGCTGTGACCGCTCCCGACGTGCCGTCGTATTCCAGTCCAAACGAGAAACTTCCGTCGGGAGCCGCTCCGTCGGCATAGGGGTAGGTTTCGCCGATCTCCACTTGAAAAGGGATTTGTCCCTCTCCGCCTATGCAGCGCGCTTCCCCGATCTCTTCAACGACGCCCACTTTATCGTTGATGGTAATGTGCATGCCGGGCCTGAGCTCGGCGTGCGGGGGTATCGGGGCCGTCAGATCCACGGGAGATTCGAGAAAAAGCTCTCCCTCATCTTCGGTAAGCCACTGAATCTCGCCGTTCTCCAGTTCCACAAACCACTCGTTCCATGTCCCCTTCTCATGTGCGTAGGAGAGGCGACCCAACACGGTGAAGAATTCACCTCTAATCTTCCCTCTGGCCCCCACCTTGAACCGGGAGGACCGGGGAAGATCCATGGATTTCTTTCCCGCCCGCAGAGCCGATTCCTTATCCCAGTACATCGCTGTCTTGCAGTAATCGCAGACGCGCATCAGGACTCCCGGGTTGGTAACCTTATTTGCGGCGCCGCAAGAGGGGCATTGAAACTGGCGATCCATGGCCATCACCATACACAACGCGGCAGGCAATTTCAACGAAGGAACGACCGGTTCGGATGCGGTGAGGATAACGGGGTGGTCAGTTAGCGGCGGGATCGCTGCGCAGGGTGTAAAAGCGCGTGAGCCTGCAGGAGACCTCGATCACAGCAATGGGGCAGCTCGGAAAAGGGGGGAAATCATCGCAGAAAACCGTGCTCAATTCTCCGTCCGTGATTGCTCCGGGCTTCATACCCCCACGGGCGAGCTCACACCATAACGACTTCACTCCGAGACTGCCGAGGTCGATCGAACAGGCTCACGGTTCGTTATTGTCTATGCATTTTTGATGCCACTCGCGAAAACACGGCCATATTTGAATAAACCGCTGTAAGAGCCGTGTTTCCCGGCACGCCGAGGATAACCGGGTTCCTCTCCTCGGTGGTTAGCGAGTGACAATTGTGTAAGATTCACGCAACTCCACAGCGGCTGTGTAATATCAACAAGTTAATGATCCCTCCATGAGTGAAAAATGCGCTTGTCTACTCACCGGGGCGTCCCTTTTGCTCGATTTTTCAACATCCGTTAAGTCAGCAAGGGGTCAGGCAAGGGGTCAGATCTCCTCTTGTCAAGGCAAGGGGTCAGATCTCCTCTTGACTCATTCATCGCTGGTCGCCTCTTGTTTTCTCCTCAAGGTCCCGTCGTTCGCTATCCATTGCTCCATGCGTCGGGCCAAGCTGCTCACGCCGAGGTAATGCCCGGCCCGAGCTGCCGTGGCATGTACCGCCCATATAACCATGCTTCATTTGAGTCAAGACAAGACTTGACCCCTTCTGACAAGACAAGACTTGTCCCCTTCTTGATGACCCCTTCTTGACCCCTTCTTCCTTCTCTCTTCCAAGACGCGCCGCACTGACAGTACTTGAAAAAGCGTGTATGCCGCAATCGGCAATGAAAGAATACTTGCAATCGAACCGCAGAAAGAGAGCCAGGAATTGGCCATGAGCCCTCCAGCGCGTAGGATGGGGTGAGTCCTCGAACCCCATCGGTCGAGTAAGACGGCCACCGATGGGATTCACTCCGTTCACCCCATCCTCCGCCGGTTGATCCCTTCTAGAGTAAGGAGACAGAGAAATGGGCTAACGCTCACCACGCTTGTGCTCCTCTGCCTCACAGAAAATGGTTACGAGCGCGCGCCGCGTCGACGTCAATTTCACCGGCTCAAGCAGCGTCACACGCCCATGTCGGTCCACGGTTGCTTCAAGTTCAATAGTCCGTGCTTTTTCTTTGCCTCCACGCTCAGAGTCCACAACTCTGCGAGGTTTTGATCGGGGTCGAGTCTTTCTCGTCCGAATCCTTTCCCGGCCTGTTCGGTCACGATCTCTTCCCGTCCGGCTTGCTTTCCAGACTCTTTCCCGGTCGGGAGGCTCGGCCGCCCGAGCGGCCACGTTGATGGCGCACACACGCCTGAGCTGGAAGTCGCGCTCGGCGATGGCAAGGAGCCTTGCCTCCTCTTCACCGTAACGCGCCACTGAAAACTTGCGCTGACGAGTCATACCGTGCTCGTTGGTCCACGCTGCAATCCAGTACACACGGACGTTCCCGGTATTGGGATTGCCTGTTATCTCATACCGAAGCACACCGGGAATCCCGGACTTGTTGTTTTTTCGGAGCCGAGTGCGAATCCAGATCTGGTGATCAAGGGGCTTGTCTCGCGCAAGAAAAGAATCTCGGTACTCGACGGCGGCCTCCAGGGCTACTCTTTTTCCACCATAGGTGCCGTCTGAAAACCGCTTCACGATGATAGCCCCTTTTCGTTGCAATGTGACGATCCATCCGTGGTCTTTCTTGGCGTCGTTATCCAGCCGCTTGATATTAAGAGGAGGTTTCATGTTGACAGCACTCAACAGGCACGAGAACTATCCGCTCGATGCAGACAGTCGATTGTCTCTCCCCTCAAGCTTCAATTGGAGGAGTATTACTCTGGGACTTGCCCCAAGCATTCTATCCCGAGGCAGGATTTTCAGCAACGGAAAAAGGGGCGTAACCGTTTGCCGATCAGATAAGGATCTAAAGAGAGATCAGTAGAAAGAGAAAGGGGTCAGAGGCCATCTTGGAATCCGTTGCCTCCCGGACCGCATTTCCGAAGAGAAGTACCCGGCCGCGGCACTGAAATCGGCCCATATTTAACTCCGCCTTCCCGCTAGAGCGGAAGTGGAGAGGAGCCCCACGGCGTCTCCCTCGCAAAAAGACCGCCCTGAAACCGGTCTTCTAAAGAGAGTTGAAATCTTTTCCCTTGATATTAAATCTCTCTTGGCTATGTTGTGGTCCCTGGTAAAGACCACCGAAGATATGGTGGACATCAAAAGAATCTGAAGCCAATCAAGGGCAGGAGACTCGTGCACGCTCCACGATCCAAAAGTTCCGGCGACCTCCGAGACACTACGCTCGACCACGAGGTGGAGAAACGATACCTCGCCTACGCGCTCTCAACCATCGTCGCCCGAGCGCTCCCCGATGTGCGGGACGGGCTCAAACCGGTGCATCGACGCATCCTTTACGCCATGCACGGCATGCGGTTGAACGATGCGGCCCGGATGAGGAAGTCCGCGGCCGTGGTTGGTGAAGTGATCGGTAAATTTCACCCCCATGGCGACCAGGCCGCTTATGATGCCATGGTTAGGATGGCCCAGGATTTCAGTCTTCGCTACCCCCTTATCGACGGGTCGGGAAATTTCGGCTCTCTGGATGGAGACTCTCCTGCGGCCATGCGGTACACGGAGACCCGGCTCAGTGCCTTTGCCGGAACGCTGCTCCGGGAGATCGACCAGGGGACCACGGAGTTCCATCCCACGTACGATGCCATGGGTGAAGAGCCCGACGTGCTCCCCGCGGCGCTTCCCAATCTCCTGCTCAACGGTTCGTCCGGGATCGCCGTCGGTATGAGCTGCTCGTTTCCGCCGCACAATCTCAAAGAAGTTGTGGCAGGATGTCGGGCGACGATTCGGGACCGCAGCCTCGATGTGCGAGGCCTTCTCGAGCATATCCACGGACCGGACTTTCCTACCGGCGGAGAGGTCGTGGACCACCTGGGACGATTGGAAGAGATCTACTCGTCAGGACACGGCTCCGTAGTCGTTCGCGGCACGTACGAGGTGGAGAACCCGGGGCGGGGCAAGGTGAATCTTATCGTGACCTCGATCCCCTATTCCGTGAACAAGTCGAGACTCATTGAGCGCATAGCAATGCTCATCAAGGACAAGCGCCTCAAGCAGGTCTACGACGTACGTGACGAGAGCACCCAGGATGTCCGGATTGTCCTGGAATTGAGGGGCGGCGACGTCCGGCTCGAATCGGTGATGGCCTTCCTGTACAAGCACACGGATTTGCAGATCAACTTTCCCATCAACTTCATTGCAATTACGCCGCAGGGGGTACCCGATCGCCTGGGTCTCGACAAGATCATCGGGCATTTTCTTGACTTCCGTTATGAAAAGACCGTCATGAGGCTCCAGCATAGGCTGGAGATACTCCAAAAGCGTATTCACATCCTCCTGGGTTTTGAGATCCTTTTTTGCGACCTGGACTTGGCCCTCAAGATCATCCGTTCCGCCAGGAGCCGTCAAGAAGCCGAGCTGGGCCTCAAGGAAAGCTTCGGGCTCGATGACGAACAAGTTGATGCGATCCTGGAGATGAGGCTGTACAAACTGGTGGGACTGGAGATCGGCAAGCTGCTGGACGAGCTCGCCGAGAAGAGGAGGGAGGCCGCGCAGATTACCGAGAACCTGGAGAGCTCGGAGAGACTCTGGAAGATCATCGATGGTGAATTGGCCGAAATCGGCCGCAAATTCGGAGACGACCGGCGAACGAAGATCGTCGAGGAGCGGAAGGCGGTCGCCCTCGAATACGATCCGGAAGAATTTGTCGAGCATGAAGACACCACGGTGATTCTCTCTCGCCAGGGTTGGATCAGACGCATGAAGAGCGAGGTGGAAGATTCTTCCGCGCTCAAGTTTCGCGAGGGTGACGGTCTGTTCGGGCTGGTTCGGGTGAACACGGGGCGTACCGTCGCGATCTTCTCCAATCAGGGAAAGGTATACGTGCTGCGCGCAATGGACGTGCCCGCAACGACGGGTTTCGGCGAGCCCATCGGGAACCTCCTCAATTTCGGAGACGGTGAATTCGTCGTCGGCTTCATCGCCCCCGATCCGGTGACCGCAGTGCCGGCGGCACAGGAACCCGATGTCTCCGTGGAACTGGAGGAGGGAGTTGACGGAGAAGTCGATCAGCTCGGTCTCTTCGGTGAGATGGACGAGCCGACGGCGTCGGAGGAAGCCTCTTCGGAAGAAGCCCCTGCGGTGGAAACGTCGGGTCGAGGGGTATTGATCACCCGGAAGGGAAAAGGATTCAGGTTCGACTACGACATACTCCGGGAGCCCTCGAAACGCGTGGGGCGCAAACTGGTCAACCTCCATGCCGATGACGAGATCGCGGCCGTGAAGGTCGAGGATGGGGAAATGCTGGCTGTTGCCTCGGACGCCGGCCACATCCTGCTGTTCAAGATGGAGGAGGTCTCCACCCTGACGGGCGCGGGCCAGGGAGTACGGATGATGCGACTTACTCCGGGAGCTGAGGTCGTGGCAATGGAGCCGGTCAATCCGTCAGACAGGCTGAAGGTTCTGCCGAAGAAGGGTAAAGAGAAGACCTTGACCGTTGCGGCTATGGTTTCCGCGAGACGCGGGGGACTGGGCAAGAAATACTACGGCGGGATAGACGGGATGGAGCGAATGAGGGACGATGAGGGAAGTGCTGCATGAACGATTCCTACACGGTCGATGACATTCAGGTCCTCAAAGGACTGGAAGCGGTCCGCAAACGACCGGGCATGTACATCGGCGGAACCGGGCCCGACGGTCTTCATCAATTACTGTGGGAGCTCATCGACAACAGCGTGGACGAAGCCCTCAACGGACACTGCAATCGGATCGACGTGTGGCTGGGTGCCGACGGAAGTATCTCGGTGGCCGATCTAGGCAGGGGAATTCCCGTTGAGAGCCACCCCACCACGGGCAAGAACACGGTCGAAACCATCTTCTGCAACCTGCACGCGGGCGGGAAGTTCGACGACGACGCGTACAAAGTGGCCGGCGGACTCCACGGTGTTGGGGCGTCGGTGGTGAACGCCCTGAGTGAGAAGATGGTCGTTGAGATCAAACGCAACGGTTTTCGATACGTCCAGGAATTCGAGCGCGGGAAGGCCGTCACTCCCCTGAAAAAAATGGAAGCCGCGCGGGGAACAGGGACGAAGGTGGCCTTTCTCCCCGATGACGAGATATTCCCCGACCGTACCTTTTCCAAGGAATTGATACGAGAGCGCCTGAGAATAAAGGCGTTCCTCATCGCCGGTCTCCAGATACGCCTGAAGGACGAAGAGGAAAAGACCACGGAGACCTTCCTTTATCCCGGCGGCATCACGGACTTTCTCACTCACCTGGTGGAGGAGCGACAGCTCATCGACGCCCAGCCTTTCCACTACCAATACGATAACGGACTTCGGCTGGAACTGGTCATGGCTTGGACCTCGGACACATCCACCCGTATCCTCTCTTTTGTCAATTCCATTCCCACACCGGCCGGAGGAACCCACGAGACGGCGTTTCGCAATGGCGTCACCCGGGCGATAAGGACCTATATCGAGAAGCGAAACGGTCTCCCTCGAGGTCTCAAGGGAGTAGCCGCGGAAGATGTGAGAGAGGGCCTGATCGCGGTTGTTTCGGTCTACCTCAACGGGAGCCTCGAGTTTCAGGGCCAGACCAAGGAGAGGCTCAACAGCCCCGTTGCCCAGCAGATCGAGCCCCTCGTCCGTACCGCCCTGGAAACGTGGCTCCACCAGAATCCGACCCAGGCCGCTGCAGTCACGGCGAGGGTGGTTCTCGCGGCCCAGGCCCGTACCGCATCCCGTGCCGCAAGAGATGAGGTCAACCGAAAATCGGCCACAAGAAGGCTCACGCTGCCGGGGAAGCTGGCCGACTGCTCTTCGCCGTCCCGCGACGAGACCGAGCTTTTCATCGTGGAGGGAGACAGCGCCGGCGGTTCGTCCAAACAGGCCCGAGACAGGAAATTTCAGGCGGTTCTCCCCATTCGGGGTAAGATCCTGAACGTCGAGCAGGCCTCCGGAGAGAAGCTCAAGGCCAACCGGGAGATCCAGAGTCTCGTACAGAGCATCGGTACCGGCATGGGAAAGGGATTCGACTATTCACGATTGCGATACGGAAAAATCATTATCAATACCGACGCAGACGTGGACGGCCATCATATTGCCACACTTCTCCTCACCTTCTTTTACCGCCACCTGGGCCAGCTTGTTGACAAGGGGCACATCTACCTCGCCATGCCTCCTCTGTACCGTATCAGGGTAGGGTCCGGCAAAAAGGGCGCCGTAAAGTACGTCTTTACCGATGCGGAGAAGGACAAAATTCTCAAGCAGCGCAACGGCAAGGATGTGGAAGTTCAGAGGTTCAAAGGCCTGGGGGAGATGGATTCGGGAACGTTGAAAAGCACCACCATGGATCCCGACACTCGCACGCTCCTGCGAATAACGGTCGACGACGCAGCGAGAACCGACGACGTCGTGGACACCCTTATGGGTAAGGATGTGAGGAAACGCTTCATCTTCATCAAGGAGCATGCCCGGGAGATTCAGGACCTGGACATCTGATGAAGAATGCTCGGGAAAGAAGACAATGATCGGATCAGGTCGGCCGGAGACGGTTTGTCCGGCTGAACCGAACAGACCTTGGGGACGACCCGGCCGAAACGGCGAGCTCTTCAATCCCCCGTACCGCTCGCATGAAAACTCTTGAGAACAAAGAAAAGTCTGAAGAGCAGATCCGCGAGCCGGTGCCCGCTTGCGCCTGAGGGGTTCCGAGGAGCCCTCTCATGTGGGAGAGGGCTCGCTCACGAAACGAAACGGTCGGCGATCACTGGATGGCTTGTCCTGCTCTTTTTTCAGGTTGGACGGCCGCCTTGGGCGCGGAATGAGGAGTGGAGACGCCGGCCTTGGGAGCGGGTTTCTGCCCGATCCGGGCCAGGGTCGAAGACATCATGCGCTTCGTGGCCTCATGCTTCTCCGTTTTCAAAGCATCTTCGAGAAGGGCCGTGGCTTTGTCCGGATGACGTCGTGCCATGTCTCCCAGAATACCGACGGTCGCCATTCTAATTCGAAAATCCTTGTCCTTGAGGCTTTCACCCAGGGTGGCAAGCACCTCCGGAGAGGGGTCGGGGAAAGCGCTGATGGTCTTGAGGGCCTGACGGCGCACTCGCAATTCCGGATCCTTCGTGAGGGTCAGCAGCTCCGGAAACAACTTAAGGCTCCGGTCGCCTTGTCCGCTGACGATCCTGAGGGCCAGAAACCGGTTCTCGGGGTCTGCATCGTGAAGAGCAACCTTCAGCTCATTGAGGAACAGGTTGCTCCTGTTCCTGTATTTCATCAATGCCAGCAAGGCGTCCTTACGATCCAGGGGGTCTGCCGCCTTCAGACCCTTGTCCAGTAACGGGATGGCCTGATCCCCTTTCGTATCGATGGCTACTGCGGTCTCGATGATGTCCACGCGGGTGCGGGGACCGGCCTTGTCGTACAGGGCCGCCATCTTGGGAAGAGCGAGCGCCGCCTTACCCTTCATGTACCGCAAGACCTGAAGAGTGTTGGATCTTACCGATTCGTCACTATTCTCCAAAGCGTCCATCATCTTGGGCAAGACCTTATCCGGCACCTTTTCGGCAATTCGTGCCAGGGAGCGGCCCGCCTGTTTGGAAGTACTCTTCTCTTTGCTTAACATGGCTTCGATCAACGTGGGAATCACCGAATCGTCGGTCTTCCCCAGTGCCGTCAACCCGACGATCGCGTTAAGTCTGCTCAGGGTGTCTGCATCCTTGGAGTGCTTCTTCAGAGCCTCCTCTACCTTGGCATTCCCCTTGCCGAGCCTTCCCAGGGACAAAATGGCCTGGCGCCTCACTTCCACCTGACTGTCCTCGAGGTGGCCCATCAGAGCCGGAGTGGAGTTTGCGGCCTCGGCTGCGAATTCACCGAGAGATTCGGCCGCGTTCTTCCTCACTTTCCACTCTGGATCCTTCAACGCTTCGATGAGAGGCGGAACCGCCCTCGCAGGTTTGTTTCAGCCGCATCCAAGCTCGTACGCGGCATTGGCCCGTACCTCGGGATTATCACTCTTCAAATCGTTGATATACTTGTCCACGGACGAGGACCAAGCCGTGGAGACGATCATCATCGAGCCCAACAGAACCGTCAACGTCAGCCTGACAAGCGGTTTCATCTCTTATTCCCTCTTAGTGCTGAGAACTTCTCGCTTCTTGCGCTCAAGATAGTCTTTGTCTATCTTGAGAAAACCCTTGCGGCCAAACAGGGCAAATCTGAGCCACTGGCTGGCAAAATAGAGGAGAGCTACATCGTCCTCCTTAATTTTTTCGACAATATCGTCATCAATCTGAAATTTTTTGAGAAACGAGCTCTTGAACACAAACTCGCGGAATCGATCCACATCGTACAGTGCCATGAGAATCATGTCCTGCATCCGAGGATCGCCGATCTTGTCCTCCCACACCTGGTCCGCGTTCATGACGTCACCCAGGTTGTGATCTATGTCGTCGTAATCGAGCAGACCCTGCTCGCGCCGCCACTGCTCCACCGTGCGCTCCTCGGATTCGAGGAGCCCGTGGCACGTCCCCGGGTCCACGATGAATCGATATTCGACACCCTGCTCGGTGTCAAGAGGATAAAGTCTGCACGAATAAGGACGACTCTCGTAGACCTTGCACCCTTCATCGCCCACGAAGGGACACTTCTTCTCCTCGGTGTTGCTCATCTTCAGGATAAGAGCCGGCATGCCGCTCTTTTGGGAAACGACCAAGTGGGCGTAATCCTCGATAAACTCCGTCGACGTGATGCCCAGAGCGCTCCTCATCCTCACCACGTCCAGAGGACTGAGGAATATGGTAACGTCCCGACAGCACGAGTTGAAACAATCTATTCCCGGATGACACTTGAAAGAGAACGTGTCGTCCCACGTCATGACCCGATTGAACGTGTCCGATTGCTCGCCGATCTTCATCCATTGTCCTTTCGCACGCTGCTTGAAACCATCACGAGGCAGACTCTGCTCTAAGCCTTTTTATATTGTCCCGGGCCTGTTTGTTTCCCGGGTCGAGCTCCAGCGTCTTCTCCCAGCACTCAACTGCTTTGTCCGTGTCGCCGAGCAGCTCGTATGCCACTCCGCGCTGATGATGAGCACCCACATAATCGGGCCGCACGGCCACGGCGCGCTCAAAACAATTCAAAGCCCGTGAAAAATCTCTCTTTTTGATGAGACAAATCTGTCCCATGTTGTACCACGCCTCGACCACGCGGGCATCCAGCTCCACGGTCTTTGCGAACTGGGCGAGGGCGTCTTCCTCCTGCTTCAAAAAGGTATAGACAACACCAAGGTTATAAAAGATCGCGGGATTTTCCGGCTCGATCTGAGCCAGTCGCTCCAAACGATGGGCCGCAAGCTCGTAACGCTCCGATTCCATTTCCGAAAAAATTCTTTGGAGCTGGACCTGGACAAAAAAAAGCTGGGGTGACTTACGTCCCTCTTGTATTTCGCCAAGGTTATGTAGTATATCTCGTATCTGTTCGTGCTTCTGGGGATTATCCAGCACATTCAGGCAGTTGGAAAAAGCATCTGCTGCTTTTTCGATTCTCGTGCCGCAGGCCCTGGATACGCCGAGGCGATAGTAGAGGTCGAATCGTCTGGAATCGGGACACACCGCCAAGGCTTTCTCGTAGTACTCGGCAGCGCGGAGATAGTCTTCAAGTCCGTCGTAACAGGCGCCGATGGCCTCAAGGACGGCGTGGGGCTCTTTTGCGTCTTCGAGGAGGCCTTTGAATTCCGTGACTGCGTCGTCCCACTGCTCGTCGGACATGAACTTGTAGGCCTTGGCCCTTGAAGCGTCGCGTCGATCCTCATCGGCGGGTTTTTTTGTCATGCAACATTTTTTGAATTTGATTCCGCTCCCACAGGGGCATGGGTCGTTTCTACCGGGAGGAATCATGAACGGGGCTCCTTTTGCGTTGCTAAGTCTAAATATGTCAGGTTAGCACAAGACGCATCTTGTGGCAAGCAAAATTGTCGGTCGTTGGAGAGGATGAATGTATGGAAGTGAGGGAAAAATGTCCCGAATTCCTGCAAAAATTTCTTGACAAGTTACGCAGGATTTGATTCAATGCAGTATTTCCTTATTGCGACGACCTGTCTTTCTGAAGGTCGAAGCGGATATCCATACTAATATTGCATAGATCATAAGAAGACGTCCTTCATGGGTTGGGATGCAAGAATCGTTTTTTTGGAAGGTGTACACGACTGCGGCCCCTTATTTTTGGGCGATCCGATGGTACCCGTGCGCTGTTCCGTTGTCGGAGGTTAGGAGCCAAGTCCAGGAGCAGACGTCGTGCGGGCCACATCCTTCTGTGGAATGTCCGCACACCTTATTGGGAGCTTGCGACCATTCTTTGGAAAGGAGGAGCCTTTTTCATCAACGGTCATTAAGGCGAACAATGTCAACGGAGTTGCAGAACTCTAGAAAAGCTCAATCTAACTAGGAGGTTGGTTCATGCCAAGTTTTGTTATTCTTGAAAAATGTGATGGCTGCAAAGGTCAGGACAAGACCGCTTGCATGTACATCTGCCCTAACGATCTGATGGTTCTTGACAAGGAAAAGATGAAAGCCTGGAATAGGGCTCCCGAAATGTGCTGGGAGTGCTACAACTGCGTGAAGATCTGCCCGCAGCAGGCGATCGACGTGAGAGGATATGCCGACTTCGTGCCCATGGGTGCTTCCTGTGTGCCTTTGAGAGGTTCCGAAGACATCATGTGGACGGTCAAGTTCCGCAGCGGTCAGGTAAAACGGTTCAAGTTCCCCATCCGGACCACCCAGGAAGGCACCGCAGTGCCCGACGGCGGTTTCGGTGAGGTGACGACGGATCTGGCCAGCCAGTGCCTGTACAATGAGCCCGCTGCCCTGAAGCTCTCTGAACTGCCCACAACGAAGTAATCCTTTAGGAGGTTTGAAGATATGGCGAATTTCGAGACTGTCGAAGTAACTACCGATATCCTTCTCTGCGGCGGCGGCATGGCGGCGTGCGGCGCAGCGGTCGAGGCTGCCTATTGGGCCAACAAGAACGGCCTGAAGGTCACCTTGGTTGACAAGGCGGCGATGGACCGTTCAGGCGCGGTGGCCATGGGACTCTCGGCCATTAACCAGTACGTTGACATCAACAGCGGCAACAACACCTGCGAAGACTATGTCCGTTACGTCCGTAACGACCTCATGGGCATCACCCGTGAAGACTTGGTCTATGACATCGCACGTCACGTGGACTCCTCGGTTCACCTCTTCGAGAAATGGGGACTCCCCATCTGGTTGGATGAGAACGGCAAGTACGTGCATGAGGGCCGCTGGCAGCTCATGATCAACGGCGAGTCCTACAAGGTGATCGTGGCAGAGGCCGCCAAGAACGCCCTTACCAAGTTGGGCGGCGAGTACTTCGAGCGTGTCTTCATCACCGCTCCTCTCCTCGACGGCGATCGCATGGCCGGCGCGGTGGGCTTCAGCACCCGTGAGGATAAATTCTACGTATTCAAGGCGAAAGTGGTTCTGGCCGCAATGGGCGGCGCGGTTCACGTGTTCAAGCCCAGAAGCTCCGGCGAAGGTCTCGGCCGTGCATGGTATCCGCCTTGGAACTCCGGCTCCAGCCTCTATTTCACCCTTATCGCCGGCGCAGAGCAGACCTGCCAGGAAGTCCGTTTCATCCCCGTCCGTTTCAAGGATGCATACGGACCGGTCGGCGCGTGGTTCCTCCTGTTCAAGTCCCGTGCGACCAACGCATTCGGCGGCGAGTACATGGTGGAGCGCAAGGGCGAGCTGGCGAAGTGGGGCAAGTACGGTGCAGTGAAGCCGATCCCGGCCAACCTGCGTAACTACCTGGGTATGCTCGACGAGTTCGAAGGCCTGGGCCCCATCTATATGAGAACGGAAGAGGCCATTCAGAAGATCGCCAACGAGTTCAAGGACGATCCCAAGGCCTACAAGAAGAAGATGAAAGAGCTCGAGGCCGAGGCGTGGGAAGACTTCCTCGACATGACGATTTCCCAGGCCATTCTCTGGGCCGGCACCAACGTGCAGCCTGAAGAGAAATCCTCCGAGATCGCGGCGGCCGAGCCTTACTTCATCGGTTCCCACTCCGGCGCCTCCGGCGCATGGGTCAGCGGCCCCAAGGATCTGGCTCCGCCCGAGTACTTCTGGGGCTATGAGTACATGTCCACAGTGAAGGGTCTGTTCTGTGCGGGTGACGCTTCCGGCGCTTCCAGCCACAAGTTCTCCTCCGGCTCCCATGCCGAGGGTCGTGCGGCCGGCAAGGCCATGGTGCGCTTCGTGCTCGACAACAATACCCAGCCCAATGTGGACGCGGCCAAGGTCGAAGAGCTGAAGAAGCAGATCCTGACGCCCATCGACATGTTCGCGGAATTCGGCGCCAAGTCCTCCGATCCGGACATCAACCCCGAGTTCATGAAACCCAAAATGTTCATGTTCCGTCTGCAGAAGATCATGGACGAGTACGCTGCAGGCGTCACCGCAGGCTTCAAGACCAACAAGCCGAAGCTCGAGAGAGCCCTGGAGCTGTTGAATTGGCTCAAGGAAGACTCCGAGAAGCTGGCCGCCCAGGATCTGCATGAGCTTATGCGCTGCCATGAGAACATCCAGAGAATGTATCAGGCGGAAGCTCACGTCAGGACGATCCTGGCCCGCGAAGAGACCCGTTGGCCGGGCTACTACTTCCGCAACGATTTCCCGACCCTGGACGAAGACAATTGGAAGGTCTTCGTGAACTGCTCCTACAAGGGCGGCCAGTGGGAAATAGTGAAGCGTCCTGTCCTTTCCATCGTTGACTAATCTTTTGACTTACCCATGAGCTCCGGGCGTCCATTTAGCGGCGCTCGGAGTTTTCTACAAGAGTCAGGAAGTGGGACGAGGGGGCATTGCCCCCTCTTAGCCCTTTATAGGGAGGAAGCATGGCTGGAGAAAAGACCGTACTGGTCGTCGGGGGCGGCATCGCAGGAATTACTGCCGCGGTAGAAGCCGTGGAAGCAGGATGCAAGGTTATCCTGGTCGAGAGGGAGCCTTATCTTGGGGGCCGCGTGGCCCGTATGAACAAGTACTTTCCGAAGCTGTGTCCTCCCACGTGCGGCCTTGAGATAAATTTCAAGAGAATTCGAAGGAATCCCGACATCACGGTACATACGTTGGCCAACGTTGAGAAAATCACCGGAAAGCCGGGGTCCTATACTGCCACCATCACCCTTTCGCCCCGATGCGTGGAGGATCACGCGGCAACGAGCAAGTGCGTGGATGATTGCCCCGTAGAGATACCGTCGGAATTCGATTACGGCATGGGCACCATCAAAGCGGTACATCTCCCCTACGAAATGGCGTACCCCATGAAGCTGGTTGCCAACGCTGCCGCGCTGAAAAAAGCCCAGGGCACCCCTGAATTTGACGCGTTCGTCGAGGCCTCCGCATCAAAGGGCATCAGGCTGGACCTCGATGCCAAGCCGGAAACCTTCGAGGTGGAAGTCCAGTCTGTGGTCTGGGCAACCGGTTGGCGGCCGTACGATGCCACAAAACTGGAGAAACTCGGATTCGGGAAGTACCCCAACGTCATCAACAACGTGATGATGGAACGACTGGCCTCGGTAAACGGCCCCACAAAAGGTGAAATCGTCCGTCCATCGGACGGCAAGAAAGTGAGCCACCTGGCGTTCGTGCAATGCGCCGGCTCCAGGGATGAAAATCATCTGCCTTACTGTTCGTCCATTTGCTGCCTGGCCTCGCTCAAGCAGGCCACCTATCTGCGTGACTACAATCCCGATGCGCTGGCCCACATCTTCTACATCGACCTCCGGGCTTACGGGCGCTTCGAGTTCTTTTACGATAAAGTACGAAAAGATGAGAAGATTCAGCTCACCAAAGGTAAAATAGTTGAAATCACCGAAGATCCGGTAACTAAGGACGTCATAGTTGAAGGGGAGGACATCCTCTCCGGCACGAAAATTCGCCGTACCTTCGATATGGTAGTCCTCGCAACCGGCATGCAGCCCAACACCAGCATTGAAAAAGTCCCGGCTCCCGGGGTGCAGTACGACGAGTTTGGGTTCGTGGTCCCGGGCGAGGGGATTCATCCGGCCGGCGTCACCGGGCGACCCATGGACGTGGGCACCTGCGTGCAGGATTCTACCGGAGCTGCTTTGAAAGCCCTTCAGGATACGGTGGGGAGGTAAGTCCATGGACCATAAAATCGGAGTTTATATCGACACAGGATATGGAATAGGCGAAGCCCTGGACATCGAAGCCCTATCCAAAGTGGCCACAGGCGAGTTCAAGGTGCCCGTATGCAGGGCGGAAGCCTATTGGAGCGACCCGGAGAAGCTTGCCATCATTCGCAACGACATAGCGAGCGAAGGCCTCACCACGGTCATCATCGCCGGCCCTTCTCAGAGGCTCTTTCAGGCCGAATTCACCTTTGAGGGGATTATCACCGAGCGCATCAACCTCAGGGAGCAGGTGGTCTGGGTCCAGCCTCCCAACGAGGAAGATACCCAGATGCTCGCCGAAGATTATATGCGCATGGGCATAACCAAGGCGTCCAAATACGACGACAGGGCTCCGTACAAGCCTGAAGAGATGGAAAAGGGCATATTGGTCATCGGTGGCGGGGTCACCGGCTTGACCGCTGCTCTGGAGGCCGGCAAGGCAGGGTACCAGGTCTATCTGGTCGAGAAGGAGACACAGCTCGGCGGATGGATCGGCAAGTTTCCGAAGGTCTTCACCGGCAAGCCCCCGTACGACGAAATCGTGGACTCTCCGATCCAGGAGAAAATCAAGGAAGTCACTTCCAACGAGAACATCAAGGTGTTCACCGGTCAACGGGTGTTCAGTATAGCCGGGGCACCCGGAATGTTCGAAGTGACCATTAGGCCGGACGGCCCGTGGATCGAGAAGCTCGACAAGACTCAGAACGAGTGGCTGGCCGCCAAGAAAGCCAAGGAAGCCACGGGCGGCGAAGCCGAGGAAGAGGAGAGTGCGCCGCCTCCTCCCGTCGTGGCGGAGGAAGAGATTGCGGAAGCCGAAGGCGCTGATTTTGCCAAGGAGACGGTGCGAGTGGGTGCCGTCGTTTTGGCGGCCGGATGGCGTCCGGAGAATCCTACGCACCACGAGAATCTGGGTTACGGCAAATATCCCGACGTGGTGACCAACGTGCAGTTGGAGGAGTTGGCGGCCAAGGGCAAAATAACAAGGCCCTCCGACGGCAAGGAGGTCAACTCCATCGCATTTGTGGAGTGCATCGGCGAGAAGTCGGCGCATCCGTTGCAGTACGCTGCCGGCGTGAGCTCCCTGGTTGCGCTGAAGCAGGCCCAGTACCTGCGTAGGACCAACCCGGACGGCAAAGCATACATCTTCTACGAGAACATGCGGACTCCCGGTCAATCGGAGAAATTCTACAAGAGCATGCAGGACGATCCGGGGGTGTTCCTCTCAAAGGGAACTCCGGTGAGTATCACCAACGGCTCCGGCGCGCTGAGCGTAGAGATGAAGGACACGCTTCTGGGCGAGAGGCTGAAGGTGAACGTGGATTTGGTCGTGCTCGGAACGGGCATGGTTCCTTTGACCAAGGATTCAGCGATCGTCAACCTCAAGTACCGGCAAGGCCCCTTCCTTCCGGAGAATCCCACCGGACTCAACGATTCCCATTTCATCTGCTTCCCGTATGAGACCCAGAGAACGGGGATCTATACGGCGGGTTGCGTCCGCCAGCCACAGGACATGAACAGTTGTGAGATGGACGCGACCGGCGCGGCACTGAAAGCCATCCAGTGCGTGGAAATGGTGGCCAAGGGGCAGGCCGTGCATCCCAGGGCCGGGGACGACTCTTTCCCCGAAATCTTCGTCACGCGGTGCACTCAGTGCAAGCGCTGCACGGAAGAATGCCCCTTCGGAGCGTACGACGAGAAACCCGACGGGACGCCTTTGCCCAACCCGACACGGTGCAGGCGCTGCGCGATCTGTATGGGCTCTTGTCCGGAGCGAATCATCTCCTTCAAGGATCATTCGGTGGACATGATCGGCTCCATGGTGAAATCCATCGATGTACCCGACGAGTACGCAGAAAAGCCGCGGGTGGTCATTTTCTGCTGCGAGAACGACGCGTTTCCCTCAGTGGACATGGCCGGTATGAACCGTATCCATTACAGCCCGTATGTGCGGATCATTCCGCTGCGTTGTCTGGGGAACATCAACATGGTCTGGATAGCCGACGCCCTCTCCAAGGGAATTGACGGGATCATGCTGATCGGATGCAAGTACGGTGACGACTATCAATGCCACTTCGTCAAGGGAAGCGAGCTCGCCGATTATCGTATGGGTAAGATTTCCGAGACGTTGCAGAGACTCGTGCTGGAACCGGAGCGCATCCGCGTCGAGCAATTGGCCATCGACGAGTACGTGAAGCTCCCGCAGTTGATCGACGAGTTCATGGAAACCCTGGCCGGATTCGATCCCAACCCGTACAAAGGCTTCTAAGGAGGTTCACCCAATGGCGAAGGAATTCGTAGCCGAAGCCGATCTTCAGTTCGCTAAAGACCTTATAGCCTCCGGCGGAGGCGACCTGAAAAAGTGTTACCAGTGTGCGACCTGCTCGGTTGCATGCCCCATTTCCCCGGACAATAACCCGTATCCCCGCAAGGAGATGATTTGGGCTCAATGGGGTCTGAAGGATCGTCTTCTCAACGATCCCGACGTCTGGTTGTGTCATCAGTGTAACGACTGCTCGACGCAGTGCCCTCGCGGCGCAAATCCCGGGGATGTTCTCAAGGCCGTCAGAAAGATGACGATCCAGGAGAACTCGTGGCCGGGCTTCTTGGGCAAGCTGGTGGGTGAATCGTCCCTGTTCGTGCTGGCCTTGGGAATTCCCATCGTGGTGGTGCTGGCCCTGGTGTTCATGAACCATGGCTTCACCTATCCGTCGCCCCTCAACTACGGTAAGTTCATCGACTACGTGTACATTCAGGTGGTCTTTACCGCGGCGCTGCTTTTCGCGGTCCTCTCATTGGTGATGAGTCTCAAGACCTACTGGAACAACCTCGAGGCAAACAATCCGGTGGGTATATCGGGCAGGGGAAAGCCATTCATTCCGAGCCTGATAGTGTCTCTCAAGGAGATCCTTCCGCATAGCACCTTCAAGGAGTGCAAGGCCAACAACATCCGCTACACGGCACATCTTCTTGCATTCTGGGGGATGATCGGTCTGTTCGTAACGACCGCCATCGTGGCATTCAACATCGATGTCCTGCACCTGAAGCCGCCTTCACAGAACGGACCCGGCACCGGCGCCATCAAACTTCTCGGCAACATCAGTGCCGCGGCCTTCCTGTTGGGGCTGGGCATCATGCTGGTCCGCAGGCTCACCGCATCCGATGAGGCGGGAGGAAGCTCGTATTTCGATTGGTTCTTCCTCTTCACCATCTTCGGAGCAGGGCTCACCGGTTTACTTACCGAGTTGATACGGTGGTCGGGCTCTCTGCCCGGGGCGTACATCCTCTACACGATTCACTTGATGTTCGTGCTGGCTCTTCTCCTGTACCTTCCCTTTTCCAAGTTCGCTCACCTGGGATACAGGACTCTGGCCATAACCTGGGGTAAATCAGTCGGCAGGGAAGTAGAGGTTCCCGTGGCGGCCAAGTACGTTCCTCCCGCTCCCGCGGAAGGCTCTGCGGAATAGAGACCGTCTCCTCGTCCGGCTGCGGCTGGGCGACGTGAATAGTGTGATAACGTAACAGGCGGGTTGATCACCGGCGACGGGTTCATCCCGCCTTTCCTTATCTACAGCCGAAAGAAAATCCGGCGCGCTTCCGTTCCTTTCAGCAGGAAATTCTGTCTTCGAATCGCTCCCACAGGATGAGGGCTATCTCTTTTCCCACCTCCGCCCAATCCTGATTGGAGTTGCTCAGATACGCGGACAAATCATGTGTCCACATGGACTTGTCCGATTCCATGAAGCGGCTCAAGAAGCTCCCGTACAGACCTTCGAACATATAGGGGGTTACCCGTTCCATGTCCCTCACGATTTCTCTGGCTTTGTCGTTCTTGCTCATACCAATTCCTCCCTATACTGAAAGAGATCCGTCAGCCCGGTTCTCTCCTCGACAATTTCCCTATTAGTTTAGATGCCGGTGGATCGACCCGGTTTCAAAAAACCTTGCCGTCACGGAAAACTTTTCTCTCCCACAGGCGACTGAGGACCTATAAAAGCCGCAGTTACGCGTCTTTGCCTTTGCAACCCCATAGACAAAATGGTATGATAGGTCGCTTCCGAGCGTGGGGTGAATCTGGAGAACGCTAGTGTTTTCAAGCACACAGGCTTGAGGACCGTACGCCTTTTCGGCTGCAAGGGGAGAGTTGTCGCAGTCACGTGCGGCAAAGGTTAACTCCCCGCCATCTCGGCACACCTCACCTCGACATCACATACCAAGGGCACGGGCGCACCATGCGGCATGCACGGTCGAAGCCCGGCAAGAAAAGGATGACTGCTTGATACCGCGTTACACCCGAGAAGTTGTGGGAAAAATCTGGGAACCGGCCAACCGTTACAGAAAATGGCTTGATATAGAGCTGGCGGTTTGCGAGGCCTGGGCCGAAAGAGGGATTATTCCGCCCGAAAGCATGAAACGCATCCGCGAACGCGCCGATTTCGACGTGAAGCGCATCGACGAGATAGAGAAGATCACCCGTCACGACGTCATAGCCTTTACCACGAGTGTTGCCGAATTCGTAGGAGAAGACTCGCGATTCGTTCATCGCGGTCTCACCTCATATGATGTGGTGGACACCGCTCTCTCCCTCCTGCTCAAACAAGCGGGAGAGATTATCCGCCAGGGATTGGTGGATCTCCTCGACGCGCTGAAGGTCCGCGCCCTGGAGTTTAGAGACACTCCCATGGTGGGGCGATCGCACGGCATCCACGCCGAGCCGGTGACCTTCGGGCTGAAGCTGGCTCTCTTCTACAGCGAAATGTCCAGACATCTGGCCCGCTGGGACGATGCACTGGAAACCATTTCGGTCGGCAAGATCTCCGGAGCCGTGGGGACCTTTGCCCACCTCGACCCGGAGATGGAAGAAGCCATCCTGGCAAGGGTCGGTCTCAAACCCGCCGCGGTCTCCAATCAGGTCATTCAACGGGACCGGCATGCAGCCTACTTCACCGCCCTGGCGCTCATAGCCTCCAGCATTGAAAAGGTCGCCGTGGAGATTCGCCATCTCCAGCGGTCTGAAGTTGCCGAAGTGGAGGAATTTTTCCACAAGGGGCAAAAGGGCTCCTCCGCGATGCCTCACAAACGTAATCCCGTGCTGACCGAGAATCTCAGCGGCCTCGCGCGAGTCGTCCGCGGCCACGCTCTGGCGGCCATGGAAAACGTGCCTCTGTGGCACGAAAGGGACATCTCACACTCGTCGGTGGAGCGCATCATCGGGCCTGACGCGACGATCCTGACCGATTTCATGCTCGACCGTCTGACCTTCGTGATCCGGAACATGAAGGTGTACGAAGAGAAGATGCTTGAGAACCTGAACAAGAGTAAGGGCCTCATCTTCTCGGAGGCCATTCTCATTCAATTGGTGGACGGAGGCCTCACCAGGGAAGAAGCGTACGCGCTGGTCCAGCGCAACGCTATGAAGGCCTGGGAAGAAGGAAGCGATTTCAAGGAGACGCTGCTCCAGGATCCGGAGATTCTCAATCATCTGACACGCGCGGCTGTCGAAGCGGCATTCGATCTTGAGCACGCACTCCGGTGGGTGAAAAAGATATTCGAGAGAGTTTTTAATGAGAAATAATAGTATGTTACGATTTTTTCTTAAAGTAAAAGTTTCTTGACTTTTTGTCCAACTACCTGTAAAGAAAGGCGTATGTTTACTTCGATACCCCTTACAGCACGCGCGTCGCTCGGTCCCCGGCGAGCCTGCTCCATCCTGCGAGCGGCCCTGGTATTCGTCCTTGCTTGGTCATGCGAGGCGGCGTGGGCGGAGCCCCTCTATCCGGTTGCCCTGATGAACTGGATGGTTGAAGGGACCTTCCATGCCCTGATCGTGGACAAGTCCCGGCAAATGCTGAGCATATGGCGAATCCGGGATGGGGAGCCCACCATGGTGGAATCGTACCGATGTTCCACCGGCGAGAACGAAGGGGACAAGTGGGTGAGGGGAGACATGAGGACTCCCGAGGGCGTCTACTTCTTCTGCTCGGTGATCGACGGCCGCACGCTTCCGGCCAAGTACGGGCTTTGGGCGTTCACCACCGATTATCCGAATTTTGTGGACCGCCGGCGGGGAAAGAGCGGCGACGGAATCTGGCTGCACGGTCGCGACAGGCCGCTGGCCGGTAAGCCTGATTCCAACGGTTGTATCGCCATGGAGAACCGCGATCTGCTCAGGGTTTCCCGGTACGTTCGACTGCAGAGCACTCCTATGATCGTGGTGAACAAGATGATCATGGCTCCTCGTTCGGCCATTGTGGAACAAGAGCGAGGGGTGCGGGATTTCATCGAGGGCTGGCGGCAGGCATGGGAGTCAAAGAAGCTTGATGCCTATATGAATTTCTATTCACCCAATTTCCAAAGCTGCTGGTTGGATTTCAAAGCCTGGCAGGAGAAGAAGAAGAGACTTAACAGCCGGTACAAGCGTATCCGCGTGAAACTGGGCGACATCTACCTGTATCGGCAGAACGGCCTGATTACGGCGATATTTACGCAATCGTACGAATCTGACGGGTATCAATGCACGGGGATCAAAGTCCTCTATCTGACACACGAGACCAAGTACGCCATCTATGCCGAGGATTACCACAAGCCTGTTGACGACCCGTTCCCTGTGAGGGTACTGCTGGCAGCCGCCGGTGTGGAGCCGAGAGCCCCGTCCCAGAGCGAGAGGGACTTCCGTATCCGGCTCGTTTCAACGGACGAGCCTGAGAAGATGGTCCAAGATGACGAAGAGCGGCCGCAACCGACTGCCCCGTCCAAGGGAGCAGTCTTGGAGAAGTTGGCCCGGTCGCAGTCTCGGAAGGGCAGTCTCACCCGGGTGGAAGTCAACGAGCGATTCATGGACGGCGCTCCACCTGAGAGGCTCATCGTGGCAAGCGTGGCGGCATCGTACGAGCCTTCGGATTCTCTGGTGGAACGGGAGAAATTCGGAGAGCGGACGGCTCAATATATTGAAACGTTGCCGACCCGAGAGGTCGGGGTAGCGCATTCCTTACCTTCCGTAGGGACGAGAGAGGAATCGGGAGGAGGTCTGACGGCTTCCCTCAGCGTGGGCCCGGTGGCGGTGGTGCCTCCCGAAAAGCCCATTACGGTCGATAAATCCCGGAAACCGGTTCACCGGCCTTCAGTTTCGACGAATGATAATAGTGAAAAACAGAGAGTTCTAAAGTTTCTCGAACGCTGGAAAACATCTTGGGAAAAAAAGGATCTTGACAGGTTCGTTAAAATGTATCATCCCGATTTCCAGCTTGGGAACATGGACCGCAAGATGTTCCGAAAATCTAAGAGAAGGTTGTTCAAAAAGTATCAAAGCATCCGGGTCGAATGTGAGCGGGTGGAAATCAGGAAGGTCGAGGACCGTGTAGAAGTGAAGTTCCTCCAATCCTTCCAGGGAGATGAGTACCGTGATAAAGGCTGGAAAACTATGGTCCTGGTTGCAGGCAAAAATAAGGGGTTCCGCATCTTCTCCGAAGAATGGTCCCCCCTATAGAGAGATTCCACCGATTCCCGAGCGAAAGCCGAGAAGCCGGGCTCGTTACACAATCGTTCTCATAAGCGAATCAGGGGCCTCCCGCCAGTTGGAGCTGACTTCCTTCCGACTGCGTGTGGGAGCTGCTGTGGGCGTGGGCGTTCTCATACTGGTGCTCGTGGTCGCAGCAGGCTCCGCGGGCATCTTTTCGGGGAAGAGCCACATGTCCGGCCAAGCCGGTGAGCTCGCCAAGACCGTCAACATCCTTCAGGAGCAGCTTAAGGAAAAGCAAGCCGCTCTCAGTGTTCAGGAGCGGCGAATCAAGGAGCTGCAGGAGATTCCTACCCTCACCACGCTCCCATCTCGCTCCACCGTAACCGCTGGGCCCAAGAAAAGCCTGAGCGAGTCGGCCGAGCCCGTAACCGACGGGCCCCTCACCGGCCTCCACGAGTCACATGAGGGAACGGGGGCGGACTCGAGTCTCGGGAATACCGGTGAAAGGTCCGACGATTCCCTGGAAAACCGACAGGCAGCAGCAGTAAAGCCTGAGCAGCCCTCGGGACCGAGCGAGTCCGAGACCGACGCGTCTCCCATTATAGAATTCGATGCCCGAGGGATCACGGCAGCACTCCCGAATTCCGCAGGTCATGACGTCTTGAGCTTCCGATTGGTCAAAGACCGCCCTGATGTGCGTTTTACAGGATACCTCTTCGTCTTTGTCGAGGTAATCGACAAGCAGGGGCAATCGCGTATCTACGCATATCCTAAACAGACTCGAGTAGGAGAAGAGAACATCCCCTCGGATTACCGAGAGGGACAGAGTGTAGGATTCAAATACAATACTCGCGTCGAGCTTCCCCTTCCCAGCGTTGACGCGGGGGCGGGAGCGTCGCTGGCGGGAGTGTCGGTCCTCCTGTACGGAGAGGGCGGAAAGATTGTGTATCAGCGGGGCTTCGAGCGCAAGGAGCTGAAGATTGTGAGCACCAAGGGCAAAGGTGACGGCACCGGAGCCCGGGCAGGCACGAGAAGGCAAGCTCTTTAAGAGGTGTCACAGCCCCATTCCCGGCTCCCATGAAGTGTTGAAAGGAGCCGCCATTCAATGGCCTGACCGGTCCTCCGACGGGAGAGCTCCGGGAGAGTGCCGAGGCGGAAACGAAGGCCCCGGTTCCGGACGTCCCGGCGCATTTTGAAGGTCCTTTCAGTCAACTAGACGGTTAATCTCCACATGTCCACGGGTTTAGAGATAGTCCCCCGACACTCCCACTGCGTCAGGGACGGGCAAACATTGTCGCAAATCAGTCCCCCCGAGAGAACTTTTTCCGGCGCACACCCCTTCTTTCTCCGGATGATCCTTCTGCCGCTTGCCGCTCTGCTCCTTACTGCGGCACCCGTCGGGGCGGAGACCGTTCACAAGGTCTATTTCAAAGGTGCCGATCATCAGTTGGACGTGTTCACCATCAAAGGGAGCAATCCCGGGCCGACCCTTCTGCTCCTGGGGGGCATTCAGGGCGACGAGCCCGGAGGATATCTCGCCGCAGACCTCTATGCGGACCTTTCGTTGAAGAAGGGCAACCTTATCGTCGTGCCCAGGGCCAATTTCCCGTCCATCGTGGAAAACAGCCGAGGAGTGCAGGGGGACATGAATCGCAAGTTCGCAGGCCCTGCAAAGGACTCCGACGGCGACCTGGCTGTTGTGGGAATAATCAAAGACCTCATGAGAAAGAGCGACTTCTTTCTCAATCTGCACGACGGCTCGGGCTTCTATTCTCCCAAATGGGAATCCCCGTTGCGCAACCCGATGCGATTCGGCCAGTCCGTTATCATTGATGCCGAGAAATTCACCAAGCCGGACGGCACAGGGATCGAAATGGGCAAGTTGGTCCGGCGGGTGCTCGAAAAAGTCAACTCTCAGGTCTCGATGGCCGAGCATCAGTTCCGTCTCAATAACCACCGGACCCTCCGGAACGATACCAAGCATAAGGAGCAGAGGCTTTCGGCCACATATCACGCCCTCACTCAGGTGGGCATCCCCGCGTTCGGAATAGAGACCTCGAAGGCGGTGGCCGACTATCGCCTGAGGGTTCGATACCAGACCATGGTGATCAACGCCTTCTTGGAAGAGTTCGGCATCATCCCGGACACTCCTCGGATATACCTGGAAAACCCGTACCTCAAATATCTCATTGTGGGGATTAACGACCGGAGTCCCGTAGTGGTAAACGGCCGAGACGTGCTGAAGATCAACAAAGGGGACCACATACGAATCGTCCATATCGAGTCAAACTACTCCCGCGGTCTTTCCGCGCGGGTCAAAGGCTCGGGGCGCCGGCTGAACGATCTCAATTTTGACGTACCTATAACCAAAGACACGTCGATCGAGGTCCGCAAGGACCGCTTCCTCATGGCTGCAATCCCCGTTGAAATCATGCGGGGTCGGCGCCTCAAGTCGGGGCGCATCCATTTTGAGCCACGGGTACAGTTTTTTTGCATTCGGGTGAATGACAAGACGTTCATGGTGGAACCGGGCGAGGAATTGCCCGTCATGAGAGGCGACATTATCACCATCCTGGATCCGAAGACCAATCTGGACAAGGAGGAGGAGAAGGCGATTCGGGTGGATCTTAGAGGATTTCAGGCCGTCTCGTCACCGTATCCCACTGAAGACCGCGGGCACCATATAGACACCGCCACGGACCTGCAAGAAAAGTTCGGCAATAAAAGAGGGGCGGTGTCTGTATTTGCTCTCCAAGCGAAGCTCAATAATAAGGTGTTTGGTGAGAGCTCAATTGTCGTGGCGGAGCCGGTTCTGGAATACGTCATCCTAAAAGAATCCCGGGGCGGCACCTTTGTGGCTTATCCCGACGACAAACTGGAGTTGCCGCCAAATACCGTGGTGAAGATCATGGATGTCAAAACGAACATCCCGGGGTCTTTACCGTTATTTCTTACCATGTCGGGGAAGACCGTGCGCTGGCAGCAGGTCGGGTCGGCAGGAATCGACGCGTCCAAGCTCGGCGAGACTGAAATTCCCCTCGACATCACTCGTAGCGGTCGAAGTCTCGGCCGCATCTGGATCAGACAGGGTAAGAGCCTTCGCCTCTCCTCCGGCGGCAACCGATCGCATCCTCCGCTTTTTCCCGTACGATACTAAGACCGACTCCCGCCGTTTCCTTCCGCCGCCGAGGCCCTATCGGGTCAGCCGTTCTTCACCATTCGATTGGATTCATCCACGAAGACGTTCTTCGCGTGATGGCCGCGACACTCCCCGTCATCCATGGCCACGTACGTACAGATAATGATCAAGTCCTTGACCGACACTTTCCTCGCTGCCGCTCCGTTCAGGCATATGACTCCGGAATCGGGTGGTCCTTCGATGGCATAGGTGATGAAACGCTCGCCATTGGAGATATTGTAGATGTGGACCTGTTCGTATTCCAAAATGTCCGCTGCTTCCAGGAGCTTCGAGTCTATGGTTACACTTCCTTGATAATCGAGGCAGGCTTCGGTCACCGTGGCCCGATGAATCTTGGATTTGAGCATTGTCCTTTGCATGACCTTCCTCCGGCGGGAAGAATGGTGGGCGCCCCGAGGATCGTTCGAAACGCCGAGGCCGACCTGAGCGGTCTTGCCTCACCTCTCCATGAGCATGTTGTCGATAAGCCTCGTGGTGCCGATTCGCACCGCCATCACGGCCAGGGCGCGGTCGGTCACGTCCCTGAGATCCTCGAGGGTATCGGGATGCACCAGGCGCACGTAGTCGATTGACGCGTCAGGTTCTCGTTCGATTCTTTTGTGCATTACGTCGATGTACAGGGATGAGTCCCTCTCCCCTCGTTGAAACAGGCTCTCGGCAGCGAGCAAAGCTTCGTAAAGACATAGTGCCTCTTTCCGCTGGGCCGGAGAGAGGTATGAGTTCCGAGAGCTCATGGCAAGACCGTCGGGCTCGCGTACCGTGGGGCAGGGGACGATCTCGACGTCGAGGTTCAAATCCCTCACCATGGTCTCGATCACGAGAAGCTGTTGATAGTCCTTGCTCCCGAAGTAAGCCCTGGTGGGAAGGACCATGTTGAACAGCTTGAGCACGACCGTGGCGACTCCTCGGAAGTGCCCGGGTCTCGATGCGCCGCACAGCGGACCGGAGACGTTCTGCACCTCGACATAGGTCTGAAAGCCGGGCCCGTATACTTCGCGGGCTTCGGGCATGAAGAGGGCGTCCACGCCGGCCTGTCCGCACTTTTCCGCGTCGTTTTCCGGGTCTCTCGGGTACGAGCCCAGGTCTTCATTTCTGCCGAATTGGGTAGGGTTGACGAAGATGCTTGCCGTCAGCAGATCGTTTTCGGATCGTCCCCGACGCATGAGACTGACGTGCCCGTCGTGGAGAAATCCCATGGTGGGAACTAATCCGATGCTCTCAGACCGGGAGCGATGGTCCAGCGACCATTCCTTCATGTGGGCAATCGATCTGACGATCTCCATTTCACCCTTCCGAAACAAAAAAAGCCTTCCGGTAGGAAGGCTGCGTGTGTGCTCTTATTGCGTCCCTCCGTCCCGGTCACGCGGATCCAGGCGGTATGTAATGCGGTCACATCGACAACAGTTCCGGGTCGGCTCCTGACTCCAGACTGCTCGATTAACTATACCAAAAAAAACACTCGGGTCAACCCTCAAGAAGGGCAATTATCGAGCGGATCGCTCTTTTTTCTTGGAAACGAGGTGAAACGAGCTTTGCCATCGTGTTCGTCCCGCCGGTGCCGGCAACCCTTCCGTAACGAAGGAATGGCTCAATTTTACTAACTTTTCGATCTTGCGTGGCGAATCGATCTTCCGGACACTTGATGCGAAGGCGGCTCTTGATGTCCCGCCGCAGTCTCCGCCCTGGGGGGTCCTTTACGCGTTGCACGGAGCGTGTTATAGAAAACCACCGTCACTATGGCGGGAAGCTTTATGCCCGACTCGTCCGTTTCGGTAACCGAACGACGGGACCGAACGCGTTTGAGAGAATGACCATGATATCCCGCGTCAGCGTCAGGAATTGCCGGAATTACGATCTCGACCGTCTCTCGGAGGCCCTGAGGAAGTCCTTGGACGATCTCGGAGGAATGCAGGCTTTCGTTAACAGCGGAGACAGGGTGCTCCTCAAGCCCAATCTCTTGAAATCCGCTACCCCTGAGGAGGCGGTCGTCACTCATCCGGCTTTTGTGGAGACCGTAGCCTCCATGGTGAAGGATTGCGGAGCCGAGCCCTTCATCGGGGATAGTCCTCCCATGGGACACCTGCGAAGGGTACTCTCCAAGTCGGGGTACGACCCGTTCATGAAGCGCATGGGAATACAGGCGGTTCCCTTTACCGATAAGATTCCCCGGGAGTACCCCGAAGGCAGGCTTTTCAGGCGTATCGATTTGGCCAAGGAAGCCTTCGAGTTTGACGCGGTAATCAATCTGCCCAAGCTGAAGACGCACTGCCAGATGTTGCTCACCCTGGCGGTGAAGAACCTCTTCGGAACCGTTATCGGTCCGGACAAGGCGACGTGGCATTTTAGAGCCGGTCGAGACTTCGACACCTTTGCAACGGCCCTCGTGCAGATCTACGAGCAGGTGAGGCCGAAGATCTCCATTCTGGACGGGATTCTGTCCATGGAGGGGAACGGTCCCAACGCAGGAGAGCCCCGCCATGTGGGAATCGTTGCCGCTTCGGCAGACGCCGTGGCCCTGGACGCGGTGATTTGCAGACTCGTGGGGTACAGCGCCGATAACCTTCTCACCTGCGTGATCGGTCAGCAGCTCGGGGTGGGAACGGCCGACGAGTCGGGAATTGAGTTGGTGGGCGATCGCCTGAGCGGCTTTCCTCTCAAGGATTTCAAGCTACCGAAATCGTTAAGCGTCACATGGAACCTGGCGTCAGGGGGAATTGTCCGAAAATTCCTGGAAAAGCATCTGGTGACGCGTCCGGACATCGATGCCTCCGAGTGCCGTGCCTGCGGGATTTGCCTGAAACACTGTCCGCCCCAGGCTATCAGCGAAGAGAACGGGGTCATGGTGATCGACAGGGACAAGTGCATCTCCTGCTTCTGTTGCCACGAGCTCTGCTCCAATGATGCCGTGCGGATCGTGCGGCCCTTCCTGGGAAAGATAGTCGCTTCGATAAGCCGCTAAGCCCTATTGTCGAAGACTCGGCGATGCGAGTAAAATGGAGCGAGACCAAGAAGTCACATGGTCGGAGGATAGGCTTCGCAAGGCGCTGTTCTCCTCAACACTCGATTTCATAAATGCAGCGACATGCTTACCGTCATTTCTGCGGAAGCAGGAATCCAGGCCTTTCAATCAACTTTTCTGGACCCCGGCCTTCGCTCGGGGTGACTTCCAGCGACGATTTGGGGTGTTCCGGGAGTCGGTTGCTTCCGCAATACGAAGCCGCAATTAGCCGAGAGAACTTGGTCATCCCATGTAACCGGCAGCTTGACGGACTTCCCGATCCGAGGGGTCTATGGACCTGGCAATTCTCCGTAAGATTTGTCTTGAGCTGGACGAACGTTTGTCCGGTGCGTTCATCAACAAGATCCACCAGCCCCTCCCCCGGGAGATCGTGCTTCGCCTCCGCGTGCCCGCCGGAGGCGAGCAGAAGATATTTGTCAGCGCGGACCCGCAGTTGGGTCGGCTGCATTCCACGAAACTTCGCATTCCCAACCCGCCGTCTCCGCCGAGATTCTGCGCATATCTCAGGGCTCACCTGCAGGGGGCCCGCATTGTAGCGGTGCACTGCGCGCCGGACGACCGCGTGGTGACCATACGAGCTACCAGAGGTCCGGAAGGAATGCGCGAGGAGCGGCACCTCATCCTGGAGCTGCTCGGCCGGGATTCCAATATCCTGCTGGTGGATGCCTCATCCAACATCATCCTGGATTGCCTCCATCACATACCGGAAAAGGAGAAGGGGAGCAGGACGGTTTTACCCGGACGTGAATATCACACGCCTCCCAAACCGACCGGCAGAGGAGAGCCTACCGTTCAAGACTCGGCACTGATCGAGGCCCGGCCGGGAATCGGAGCCGGCGGCAAGAAGCGACTCCTCCTCAACGTTGCTTCTCCGGATGACGAGCAGTACCCGACAATGAATGAAGCCGCGGATGCCTTTTACGGGCAACGGTTGGGCTCGACTCTCTTGGAGGCGCTGCGCCGACAAACGGCCGCTCCGCTGAAATCCCGCATTCGATCGTTGGAGCGTCGGCTGGAAAAGATCAAGGCCGACGAGAAACGGCTCAAGCAGTACACCGATCGCGGTGACGAGGGTGAGCTGCTCAAGGCGAACCTGCATGTGCTGAAAAAGGGCATGGCGAAGGTGGAAGTCACGGATTGGGCGTCCGGAGAAAAGAGAATCATTCCCTTGGACCCGGCCCTGGGCGGAGTCTCCAACATGGAGCGGATCTTCGCCAAGGCCGCCAAAGGCAAACGAGGAAGGAGTTTTGTGCAGAGACGTCTGGAGGAGACCCTTGCAGAAAAAGGAGCCTTGGAAGATGCGCTCTTCCTGGTGGAAGATGCAGCGGACGCCTCGGTGCTCGAAATGCTTGCCTCCGAATTTTCCCCTGCACCGAGAGAAGAGAAGACCAAACCTCCTCGCGGCGGAAGCAGGAAACCCACGCCGGAGTCAGGCATGCTCCACCGGTTTCGAGCGCCCTCCGGCGGCATCGTTCTCGTGGGAAGAAGCGGCAGAGGAAACGATTTCATTCTGCGACGCAAGGCGGCCAAGGACGACCTTTGGATGCATGTGAAAGGATATGCGGGAGCACACGTGCTTCTTCCCCGGAGCGGCAAGAAGTCGGTGTCGGATGAAGACATGGAATTCGCCGCGGGATTGGCGGTCTATCACTCGAAGGCAAGGGGGGCGGGAAAGACCGAGGTGATCGTCGCGGAGGTCAAGGACTTGGTTCGACCGAAGGGAGCCCTTCCCGGGCAGGTGACGGTGAAACGGTACTCCACGGTGCTTTCGGGATCTCCCGAGGGGCCGTTCCTTCCGGAGACATCGTGATGGGGGTTTCTATTTTCCCTTTATTTTCTTGAGGAGCGCGTCAGCTTCTTCATCGTGGCCGGATTTTGCATACTTTTCGAGCACCCTCTTTGCCGCCAGCCGGGCAGCCTTGTAATTTCCGAGGCTGATGTAGCTACGGGCCGTGTACAGCTCTCTCTCCGCCAGCTTTCCCAAGCATTCCTTATATTTTTCTGCAGCCTTCTCGGCCCATTCTCCTGCCTCGGTGTTGTCTGCCAGCGACTTGAAGGCCTCAGCCGCCTGTCTCACGGCGCGGCTGTCGAGATCCACACCTTTGATCTGGTTGAAGTAGGCCATGGCAATCTGGAAGTGGGCTCGGTTGACCTCCTTGCCCGCAGGGTAAAGCTCGAGGAACTGCAAGTATCTGGCAATGGCGTTTTCGTAAGACTTCTGATTGAAGAAGGAGTCGGCAATTTTCATGTAAACCTGAGGCATATCCTTGAATTCCGGGTGTGCCGACTTGAGACGCTCGAAGACCTCTATAGCCGTGGCGTAGTCCTTTTTCTCAAAGTGCTCTTCGGCAGTCTTGAAGAGCTTTTCCGGCGATGGAGACTCGTCCGCGGTCGTGGTCTGCCAGATCGACGGGCAGCCCGTCAGGAGCATAGCCGCCAGAACGAGTACAAATATCGAGAATGCCCGTCTCACCTTGTTATCTCCTCGCACTTGCTCTTCAACCGGTTGCTCTGTACCAATATATCAACCTTATGTCAAGAAATCACTCAATAAGTCCTATGGAGGATCTTCTCCGACAACTTCAGCAAGGCCCTCTTTTCCTCCGAATCGGGAAAGACGGCCAAATGCTCCGTTGCCGTGTTCAAGTAACGCCGGCCCGTTTCCAGGGTTTCCTTAATGCCGCCCCGTCGATCCAGAAAGTCCCTGATCCACTGCAAGTCTTCTTTCGGCACTTTCTTCTTGATCATCGAGGCACATCGACCCCTCTCTTCCTTATCGGCCCTTCTCAGGGCGCTGATGAGCGGGAGGGTCAATTTGCCTTCTTCCAGATCCTTTCCCGGATCTTTCCCCATCGTCTCTTTGTCCGACCGGTAGTCGATAACGTCGTCGGTCATTTGGAACGCGATGCCCAGGTTAAAACCAAATTGAGCCAACGCTTCTTCCTGTTCCGGACTCAATTTTCCCAGGATCGCTCCTCCGCGGCACGCGGCCTCCATGAGAACCGCGGTCTTGTCGATGATGATCTTGAGGTAGTCTTCCTCAGTGAGGTCAAGGTTGCCTATGTTGGCCATCTGAAAAAGCTCGCCCTCACTCAAACGCTCGGTGGTCCGGGAGACGATTTGCAGGATTCGCAGATTCCCGATGGAGGTCAGCGCGGAAAATGCCTTTGCCAGGATAAAGTCGCCGCCCAGCACGCACATTTCGTTCGACCAGACACTGTTGGCCGAAGGTCTGCCCCGGCGGGAGTCGGCCTCGTCAACCACGTCGTCGTGCAGCAGCGTTGCCGTGTGAATACACTCAATGGCTCCCGACAACTTCACCGCGTCCATTCCCGTATATCCGCCCATTCGTGCGGCGATGATTGCAAGCTGGGGACGAATCCTCTTGCCGCCGCTGTTCATGATGTGGGCGCCAATCTCAAAGGCAACGGGCACACGGCTCTTCAACTGAAGTATCAGTTCCTGTTCCAACGTATCCATGACTGACCGGATTGAATCCAGCAGGTCCACATCGCCCTCCTACATGCTCCGAACAGGCATTTGCCGCGAAGGCCGGGGTGTTCCGGGAGGCGGCTTTTTATCTTTCGGAAAGCCTGACGTTCACCCATCCCAGCGAGATACCCGCAACCGGCTTCCCGGCTCATGAATGCCTGAGAATACAACCCAAACGTGCTACTATACCATTAGGGCGGGGAAGCCCGCAAGCGGCGCCTGCCCGAGACTTATGGCAGACCCGACGGCGGAGCGCAGGATGCCATCCGTAGGCTTCCTGATGCCCCCAACGCTCCCTTCGTTTCCCGCAACTTTCCAGGGGCTCTATTATAGAATCAGTCTCAAGTCTACACCCCTTTGATGCGCCGATGTACGGCATCCTCCTCCCTTGGTAACGGCACAGCCTGCTTACGCTCAGGATTATGCCGTACCTCGATTCGAATCCTCTTCACGGTAAGGACTCGCCGAGACACTACGACAGTCAGGAACGTCGAATCATTTCTGAGAGGAGAGTGCTTCCTCGTGGTGGGGGTAAGATTAGCGCTCTGTCAGATCATTGTAAGGTTGTTGTGAGGCCGCTGAAGGGTCTTTCTCGGAACATCGGCTTTTGTGGCCGTGTTTTTGGCTTTTCTTGCCGTGTGGGGTGGAGGAAGGACCTGCAGAGAGTCTTGATTCCCGGCTTACCGGCGGGTTAGTCTGCCAAGGCCACGTGGGCATCCTCAAGAAAGGGACGAATGACACATGTCGCACGCACGGGTTTCGGAAAAAGCGGAGCAAGCAATCGAGATTCTGTTGCAACTGGCACACTGTGTGGAATTGCGAGACCACGCTCGGGGCAGAATACAAACAAAGGTTTCTCTTTCAAATGTTCCCAAGGCAATGGGCCTTCTCCAACGCTTGGATGCCGGAGGGGGATTGCAACTGATACCGGGCCTCAAAGAGTACGAAGTGAGTGCTTGGTCTCAATCGGCAACCATTATGTATGACCCGGGCGTGCTGCCCTTCGAGCTGTGGACCGATTTCTGTGCGATCAGAAAGAATCCGTCCACGGAAGAATCCGTGAGGAGACGGCTGTACGCTCTGTTCGAAGATCATTCCCAGGGGAGTGGTACGTGATCCGCTGAAGGATCGTCACCGATCCGTCTCACACGTCTCACGGCAGGAATCTTCCCAAACCTCCGGATTTCCCGCTTAATGGAGTTGATTTGGAATCGGCCTCGGTTTGGTCCGGAACCATTCCGAGGAGTTTTGCCATTTTCTTCGCAATGCCGATATTATGGTGGAGTGCCTTGATGCCGGAGAGATGGAAACGGAAGTGTCGGATCATGCGGGGGTTCCTTTCCTTCCCGGCGTTGTACAACACGCAAGCTCGTGAAAGGAGTATCCTATGAAAGTTCTCATCGTCTATTACAGCACGTATGGCAACGTGTACCAGATGGCGCAGCTCGTTGCCGAGGGAGTCAGGGAAGTGGAAGGGGTCGAACCGGTAATCCGGACCGTTCCGGAACTGGTCCCGGATGAGGTGATCGAGTCCCGAGAGGACATGAAGGCGGGCAGGGCGGTGCAGAAGGACGTACCACCGGTCACGTTGGACGATTTCCGCGAAGCCGGGGCGGTGGCATTCGGCACTCCGACAAGATTCGGCAACGTCTCGGCACAGATGAAGAACCAGATTGACCGACTTACCTCGCTCTGGATGAGCGGCGAGCTCATCGGAAAACCCGGTGGCGTCTTTGTCTCCACGGCAACGATGCACGGAGGCCAGGAAACGACCGCTCTCACCCTCATGGTGCCGCTCCTTCACCTGGGCTTCATCATCGTGGGAGTCCCCTATTCGGTGCAGGAGCTCTTCAGCACCAAGGGCGGCGGTTCGCCGTACGGTCCGGGTCATGTGGCAGGTCCGGACAATGCCCGGGCGGTCGACCCGGAGGAAGCCGCGATCTGTCGTGCGTTCGGTCGCCGTCTGGCCGAGACGGGTCTGAAGCTGGCACGGGGATGATGCCCTCATAGAGGTCCGAACGGTCTCCGGCAAACGATGGGCCTCGCAGCCTCGGATTTTCCTCCATCGATGCCACGGCCCGAGCCCGGATGCAGTCAGAGGTTCCCGGATATGCAGATCGGTATTTTCGTTTCGCCCCTCATGAAGGGCGGGCTCGAACGATGTTCCCGGGAACCGATCTCCTCATGTGCCCATTTTCCAGGGTTAGTACCGCTCGCCGTTCCTGGCGAATGAAGAGCCGGGAGAGGGATCGCTTCGAGAATGTCGCCCAGGTCTTCGCAATGGCCGTGACGGCCGCAGCAAAGGTGCAAAGTTCCTTGAGCGCTGCGAGATACGGCGAGACCTCGTGGCGTTAACGCAGCGACATGGTGGAATCGGGTTTGCGGCAAGCATCACTTACCGGATAGACGCGGCGCTGTGAAAAAAGGGCATTCCTTCCTTTCAAAGATGAAGGCGAAAACCGACCGGCGGCCATGGGTGCGCGCACCTTGACAAGGAGAGCCTATCGGTCTACCATTCGCGGTTGTACCTATGTGGATTTACGTCGTTGTTTATTCTTGAGGAGGAAAGCTATGACCAAAAGCGATCTCGTAGCGAAAGTCGCCAAGGACGCTGAGATCACCCGCAAAGCGGCAGGCATGGTGGTTGAGGTTTTGGTGAAGGCAGTGCACGATGCCCTCTCAGGGCCCGAGGGCGCCATTCGGATCAACGATCTGGGCACCTTTAAGGTTTCCAAACGGAGTGCACGAACCGGGGTCAATCCTCGAACCGGCGAAAAGATTCAAATCGCCGAGACAATGGTTCCGACTTTCACCGCTTCAAAAGCCCTCAAAGACGCAGTCAAAGAATAGCCTGCCAAGGGAAAGAGTGAGTCTGCCATGAACAAATCGGACCTGATCAACTCGCTGGCCAAGGAGACTGATCTACCGTTACGCAAGTGCGAGGAGATCGTGAACGTCGTATTTGACACCATGTCCGATGCTCTGGTCTACAGCGATCGGATCGAGATCCGAGGCTTCGGATCCTTTGAGGTGCGGGAATACCACGGATACACCGGGAGGAATCCCAAGACCGGAGACAAGATCCCGGTGGAAGGGAAAAGGCTGCCCTTCTTCAAGGCCGGCAAAGACCTGCGGGAGAAGGTGGATCAAAGCAGCACCTAAGAAGACTTCCCGGTAGAGAGCCTCCGACCGTAAGGCGCATCGCCATTCCTGTAGAATTTCCACCATCACGATCTTTGCAGAAACGGTCATGACACGAAATCGCCGGTGAGCGAACCCTTGGATCCCGACACAAAGAGCTCTCACAGGGGAAGCGTTCGTCACGGACGTTTCCCCACGGCTTGATCCTTCACCCCCCTTTCGTCAGGCTACCCCTGAAATACCGAGTCGCTCCCCCCGAACCATCAGAGCCCAACCACTGTTCCGACAAGGCACTGAACATAAGTGAAGGGGTTACGTTCAGAGAGGAAGAGACCTCCACGAAACGGCGACCTCCGGAATCTTCGCTCCTGCTCCCCCGAACGCTCATTGACGCAAGCCTTTTTCTTCACCCAAATGGAGCCGGGGCTCCGGAGAGCGCCAAGCGCGCCATCCCAAAACGTCGCATTCGCTCCTCTTGACATCTGTACCACATTGGATCAATATAATTGATGCTTATGATAGGCAATAACAATCACTCCTGGGATCGATGAGTGAGAATCCGTAATGAAACGAAAGGGGAGATGCAATGAGCTCCGCGTACGAAAAGATGTGGAAAGACCTCGGCCTGGATCTCCAGGCCCATGATGCCCTTCTGAGCGTTCTGGGCAAAGCATATCAGGATATCTATCTCAGCCAGGGCAATCGACCCCAGGCCATGGACTATTTCAACTTCGTACTGAGCGAAGTGCACGGGCTTCGAGTCAAAGAGCTGATGGACGAAAAGGAAAAGGGTCGGAAAGTCATCGGGTCTTTCTGCGTCTTTGTTCCTGAAGAGATCGTTCGAGCCGCAGACGCCACCCTGGTAGGTCTCTGTACAGGAGCCGATTTTGCCACGGAAGCAGTTGAGAAGATCCTCCCCAGAAACACCTGCTCGCTTATTAAATCGGCATTCGGGTTCAAGTTGGGCAAGGTCTGTCCTTATATCGAGTCCGCGGACATGATCGTGGGTGAGAATACCTGCGACGGCAAGAAGAAGGCTTATGAGGTTATGGACGGGTTGGTCGCGAACCTCTATGTCATGGATTTGCCTCAAATGAAATCCGAGGCGGGTAAGGGCCTTCTCAAATCCGAGTACAATCGTTTCAAGGAAGCGGTGGAGAATCTCACCGGAGTCAAGATCGACGCGGCCCGACTCAAAAAAGGAATCGACATCGTCAACAACAAGCGTAAGGCCGTCCATAGGCTGTCACGGCTGAGAAGCGCCGATCCCGCGCCGATCTCGGGTCTTGACGCGCTCCTGGTCAACCAGGTCTTCTTCTACGACGATCCCGTGCGGTTCACTGATTCAGTCAACAAGATCTGCGACGAGCTCGAGCAGAGAATCGAACAGGGTGCCGGGGCTGTTGCCAAAGGCGCTCCCCGGCTTCTCATGTCCGGTTGTCCCATGGCGGTCCCCAATTGGAAGCTCCCTTGGATCGTCGAATCGGCCGGAGCCGTCATCGTGGGCGAAGAGTCGTGCGTGGGCGAGCGAGGGACGAGAAATCTTACCGACGATTCCGCCGGCACGGTGGAAGAATTGATGGACGCCATTGTGGACCGCTATTTCCGGGTTGACTGTGCCATATTTACTCCCAATCCCGACAGACTCGGGCATGTGAAGGATATGTATGAGGCGTACCATGCCCAGGGAGTGATTCACTACGGACTGCAGTTCTGCCAGCCGTACCAGATGGAGTCATTACCTGTTGAGCGCATTCTGGAGGATGCGGGTATTCCCGTCCTGAGAATCGACACCGATTACAGCATGGAGGACGTGGAACAACTCAAGACCCGTGTGGAAGCGTTCGTCGAGCGGATAAAATAGGACGGCGTCAGCCAATGATTGTTGCAGGCATAGACGTAGGCTCCCGAACGATCAAGCTCGTGGTCTACCACGCCGAAGACAAGACCGCGATCATGACCAAGAAGGTGGAGACCACGTACGATCCCGTCGGCCAGTGCAGACGAATCCTCGAAGGCATTGACGGCCGTCGCCTCGTGGCCACGGGGTACGGAAGAAAGCTTGTGCAGGACGTGCTCCCGGCCGAGGCCATCACCGAGATCCGGGCTCACGCACTCGGCGCGCGCAGTGTATTCCCGGAGTGTCGTGCGGTCCTGGACATCGGCGGGCAAGACACCAAGGCCATTGCACTGGACGTAACCGGCGGCGTGCGCAAGTTCGAAATGAACGACCGCTGCGCTGCCGGTACGGGGAAGTTCCTGGAGTTCATGGCAACGAGCTTCCAGGTGCCCATTGATGCGTTTGGCACGTTTGCGTTGACCGGTGAGCCGGGCTTAACCATCAACAGCATGTGCACCGTCTTCGCGGAGACCGAAGCCACTTCGCTCATGGCGAGAGGCAACAAGCCCGAGGCCATCGCCAGGGCACTTCACCTCTCGGTGGTCAAGCGTTCTCTCTCCATGGTTCGCAGGATCGCATCGGACGGGCCGCTGGTCTTTTCCGGCGGAGTGGCACGGAACCGCTGCATGATCGAGTTGATTGAAGCCGAGACCGATTCGGTCTTGCTTGTGCCGGAAGACCCGGAAATGGTGGGTGCTCTGGGCGCCGCTCTACACGCGGCGCAGTAGTGTGACGGCTGCCCGACAGGTCTCCCGGGTTCGGCATCTCCTTCCCCTGGGAGGAGATTGCTTCGTCGCTTCGCTCCCGGTAACGGCAAACCTCTTTCCCGTCATTGCGGGCGAAGCGACCTCTCTCTCATATGTGGCCGCTCATTGACGTTCGCGTCGTTCGTTGCGTCGAAAGCCCGTAGGTCTTGGCCGCTCCACGCCACTTTCGCTGAATCATCTATAGAAACGAATGCAGCAATTAGGAAACTGTGCGTACATTCTCCCCGGAATCGTCTCCTTCATCGTCACCATCATCGCCTCTGAGTACACGAAAATCGTCATCGGAAATAGTGACGGCCAGCACGTCCTTGTGCGTTCGCTCCGAAAACTCAGGAAGCACTTCGGCAAGACATTCGGGACACAGGTCGATGAGCTCGCCGGCACTCGTCTCCGGCTGTAATCGGACGCCGCCGCTCAGGATTTTTTCGCACGAATCGCAACAGACAACTTCTCGCTTCATGTGGCTCACCTCCTTTTGCGGCACGCACCATATCCTTTTCGCCGGAATCGGTCAAGAGGCCCTGGGAGCCCCCAGCAACGAAGAGTCTGATGATTTGGATTGCGGTGAAG
>JBGSJS010000082.1:0-2234 GCA_041741735.1 Desulfomonilaceae bacterium
TCCCCACTTTTTGAAAACAAGCGGGATTGAGCGGCTTTCATGGGGACCAAAAGGGACTGAAAAGACTAAGGTTCGTGAGCAAGTGGTTGATAAGATTAGTAGGTCTCTCGGCTCTCACGGCGGAGACACCGGTTCGAAACCGGTTGGGACTGCCAGCAATATTAAGGGGTTGTCTTTAACCCCAACTTGTTCATATGTCGTTTTGTACGCGTCTTGTACGCAAATTTCCCGGTTGAGGGTGGCGGCCCTTTCCGGGATTTTGTTTTTGGCGCTTGGATACTACGATCTCCGTACTCCCGTGATCGAAGCTCATCAGGTCAATGGCTCGGAGAAGCTCTTCATCGCTGATCCGTCCGTAACGTTCAGTCACCGATTTCTCTTTGTACCAGTGCCCCATGATGCTTTCACGGATTTCAGGGTCCATACCCGAACGGCGTGCATTGGTCTTCCACGTGTGCCGCAGATCGTGAAAATGCGGGGCTGGGACGAGCCCGACCTCTCGCACTGCGTCTTCCCATGGTCGCCTTCCGTTGCCTCGGGTGAGTTCCCGTCCATCTTTGAGAAAGACCCTATCGCTTCCGATGGACCGGACCTTCATCACGTCTTCGAGGATCGGGAAAAGGGCACGGTGTATTGGAACACGTTTCCATTGGCCTTCCTTAGTGTCCTCCGGCCCAATGAGGATGATCCTGCGAGGAAGACTTACCTGATCTCGACGAAGGCCAGCGATCTCTCCACGTCGCATGCCTGTGTAATAGGCAGTCTGGGCGAACGGTCGACGCCACCCTGGTAGGGCTGAAAGAATCGCCTGAAAATCATCTAAGCCTATATATACTTGCCGTTCCCCGGACTTCTCCGAAAGATTCCTCACGTCCCTCGCGGGATTCCGGTCCACCAGTTCATGCTCCATGAGAATCTGAAACATCTTCGACAGTGCCGATTTCTCACGATTCACGGTTGCAGGGGCTGCGCCCGCCTTCAGTCGATCTGAGCGATAGAGCTTGATTTGGGGCACTCGGATGGACTTCACCGGGAAATCCTGGCCCCATATCTCTACCAGGTGAACGAAACACTGCTCCAGTCTCTCACGGTTGGCACTATTTCTGACTTCTGGGTCCTTGATCACCAGCTCGATGGCCTTCCAAAGCGTCAGTTCAGGCTTTGCGGTGTCTCCCGCAGATAGACTCGCGGGTATCTCCAGGCCCTGATTCCGAAACAGCCTTAGGCACACTTCTCGTGAGATTGGGTCGAGCCCACTGTAGTCTCCCGATCTGCATGCCGTCATGACCGCCATTTCAATCTGCTTTGCTTCCGTTTTGTTTCTGGCAGGCGTTTTCACGCCGACCTCGTTGCCCCCGAACGGCCTGATTCGGAGGAAGTAGTTCTTGCCTCTCTTCGTCACCATGAACGCATCTCCTTTCTGAGATCCGTTCCAGAAACCCCAGTCGATTTCGCACCCCCTTTCTTGGGGCGAGATGATACTGTTGTGGTGGGTTTCTTGTCAACGCGTACTTCGGTGCTTTGGGAGCGGATATAATCTTGGACTTGTTCGGGAGTGAATCGGCGTTCACGAGCAGTTACTTGGACGCACGCGAGCTTCTTTTCACGGACGAGCTTGTGGACGGTCTTGGGAGAAATCTTGAGTATCGCAGCTACCTCGTGAGAATCGAGCAGAGACCTCAGTTGCCTGTTGGCGAGGGCGTCTTCAGTATTCGTCTCATGGTTCGTCATTGCTCGATTCCTTATTGATCCCTAGGTATCGCAAGAAGGAAGGTGCCCCGTATCGAAATCGAGAATAAGCCTGAGCTGGAATTTCAATGCAGGACACCGCTGTGGATCAGGGCACCACTAGATAGAGGCCCGGCCTGCCATATCTGCCACAATATTCGGACGTATCATCTCAATGCTTGCGGGAAGGCCATTCCCATGACAGTCGTGCAAAAAGACCCGCTGGACAAGACCATACCCGCGTATATCGTCTCCACTCAACAGGGTCGATTCGATTCCGTTCACGATCCACTGCGACAATCGGTCGGCCACGTCGCTCCTTCCAAGCTCCTCATTCGAGCGAATGAGAGCAAGAACGGAGCTTACAGCCCGTGCAGGTTCCGATTTCCAGACTTTTTTGGCTACCTCTTCGGCCTGCAGACTGACACGGTCAAATTCTGCAAGATTCCGGGTGGCCCGGAAGATAGCGGCGTAATTGGCGAGTGCCTCCAGGAGCACCACATTGT
>JBGSJS010000083.1:0-2236 GCA_041741735.1 Desulfomonilaceae bacterium
TCAGGCTTCCCCCCAACGAATCCTCGCGCTCAACCGTGGACAATGGAGCATCGAAAACAGACTCCATTGGGTCCGCGACGTGACCTTCGACGAAGACCGCTCTCAGATCAGGATCGGCACCGGTCCACGAGTGATGGCCTCTCTGAGGAACCTCGTCATCAGCATCTTGCGCAAATGTGGTGCGACCAACATCGCCAAGACGCTGCGATCCTTTGCGTTTAAGACCCATCTGGCCCTCAGGTTGATCGGTCGGTAAACAAAGCCAAGGCGGCAACACCTCGGATAGCCGTGACTCCAATGACACCTCGGGCATAGTCTTGTCCGAAATCCCCCCAGAACCAGCCTCCAGCCTAAAAAAGACCTCTCGCCCCCCACAATCGGATCTCATTCCCCTCGCAATCCCCCGCTACTCCGTACTACTCCCCTCAAAGACCCGCTGCAAGCGAAAAGACTTTGACTGAACCGTGGGTGGCCGGCCACGGTGCTTGACACGGAACCAGAAAGCTTGTAGGATAACAGTTTGTGGGGATGTAGCTCAGCGGGAGAGCACCGCGTTCGCAACGCGGGGGTCGAGGGTTCAAATCCCTTCATCTCCACCAAGAAACATTAACGAAATCAGGACGGTATGCTTGGCGGCTCCGTCCTGATTTTTTTGTTGGAACGGTTTTGTACGCCATTTGTACGCCAACCTTTCAGGCCCTCGCCACGAGGATCTCGGTCTTCCCGTGATCGAAGGTCATCTGATCAATGGCCTTGATCAGCTCTTCGTCACCGATCCGGCCGTACCGTTCGGTGACGTTTCTTCCCCTGTACCAATGCCCCATGATGGACTCCCGAATTTCCGGGTCCATGCCTGACCTTCTGGCATTGGTCTTCCACGTGTGACGAAGATCGTGAAAGCGCGGCGCGGGCTCCAGGCCCAATTCCAGCACAGACTCTCGCCATGGCTTTGATACCGAAGTGGGATACGGCGGCTTTCCATCCACGAGAAAGATCTCCTCATGTCCGAGAGACTGAACCTTCATGATGGATTCCAAGATGGGTCCCAATTCCCGATGAATTGGAACTCTTTTCCAGTGCCCCTCTTTGGTCTCTTGGGGCCCCAGGTAAATCATCCGCTGTGAAAGATCTACCTGTTTCCTCGTAAGGCCGAGGACTTCTCCGCGCCGCATGCCGGTGTAAAAGGCGGTTTGGACTATGGGCTTTGCCCAGATGGGCAGAAGTTCCAAGATTCTCTCCACGTCCGCTAGGGCTAGATAAACCTGCCTTTCTTCAGATTTTTGCGACAGGTTTTTCACCATGCGACAAGGGTTTCCCTCCAAGAGACGCAGCTCCACGAGTACCTGAAACATCTTTGAGAGCGTGCCCTTTTCTCGGTTCACCGTCGATGGGGACACGCCCAGGCTCAGTCGTTCCGCCATGAACTCCTTGATGTCAGGTATCCAAAGGGTTTTGAGCGGCTTGTCCTTGCCGAAGAAGTCAAGCAGGTGAACGAAGCACTGCTCGTAACGTTCCCTTTCGTTGCAGCTCTTGATCTCTGGATACGTAAGGAACGTCCTGACGCCACGCCAGAGGGTGAGCTCTTGCTTTGGCGTCGGGTCCGTGAGGGAGAGATCTGGCGGAATCTCCCAACCATGGTTTTGGTACATCCGCAGGCACACTTCCCGTGCGGAAGAGTCCAATGAACGAAAGTCGCCTGATCTGCACGCCGTCATAACCGCCATTTCGATTCTCTTAGCTTCCCTCTTGCTGTTTGCTGATGTTTTAACGCCGATCTCTTTGCGGCCGAACGGCCGTATTCTTAAGAAATAGGCTTCTCCACGCTTTGTCACTGCCATGAACGCATCTCCTTTCTGAGATCCGTTCCAGAAACCCCAATCGATTTCGCACCCCCTTTCTTGGGAGGAGATGATACCGGCCGGGGCTCCTTCTTGTCAACGCGTACGGACGTGCTCTGGGACTCGATGTATTGTTGGATCTGTTCGTGAGTGAACCGGCGGTCGCGGGAAGTGACCTGAACGCAGGCGAGCTTCTTTTCGCGAACGAGCTTGTTCACCGTCTTCGCCGATACGCCGAGGATGGTGGCGACGTCCGAGACGTTCAAGAGGGAAACAACGAAGGTCCTGTGGGACTCGCCGGAGTTGTTGGTATGCTGCTGCACCATACTGTCACCGCTATGCTCGCCTCGGTCAACCGACCGTGCCGATCCGATGCCGGGCTGTTCCGACGGCTTTCT
>JBGSJS010000084.1:0-31132 GCA_041741735.1 Desulfomonilaceae bacterium
TCAGGCTTCCCCCCAACGAATCCTCGCGCTCAACCGTGGACAATGGAGCATCGAAAACAGACTCCATTGGGTCCGCGACGTGACCTTCGACGAAGACCGCTCTCAGATCAGGATCGGCACCGGTCCACGAGTGATGGCCTCCCTAAGGAATCTCGTCATCAGCATCTTGCGCAAATGTGGTGCGACGAACATCGCCAAGACGCTCCGGTCCTTTGCGTTCAAGACCCACCTCGCACTCGGGGTGATTGGTTTGTGACCTACACTATGCCGCCTACAGTCCCCAGACAGTGACTCGAAAGCACCTCCAGGCGAACCCCTGTCCGGAATCCCCCCAGAACCAGCCTCCAGGATCAAAAATGACCTGTCTCCCCCTCGACCGGTTGGCGTTACCCCAGAAATCCCCCGTCCCTTCGTACTACTATCCTCAAAGACCCACTGCAAGCGAAAAGACTTTGACGGAACCGTGATCTGACAATGAAAAGCTCAGAGGACGATATCCCAGTCGCGCTGAAGGCCGTGAAAATCTGTACAGAGAACTTCCGAATCATGACCGAGCGCTACAAGGAGCAGGTGGAGGAGTGCTTGGAACTTGTGGAATCCCATCGACTCCTGGTCAGGACTCAGTTTGCCCATATCAAATCATTGGCGGCATACCGCATCAACTTGGCTCGACTGGAGAAAGCAATTGGCATTCTCGGTGCACAGCCGAGAAATCTTGAAGACAAGAAATAGGACTACCTGGTCGGACCTCTATGCGTCCAACAGCAATCTCGCAGGTTTTCTTCTTATCGGAAAGTGCGATCCTCCTTCAGTCGGGGAGTAGAACCACGGAGCAGGGCTCCTACGTATCGGCAGTTACCGACCAATGTTGGCCATACCGTCTCAGGCGAATCCTGCCTTGACCGATGATCCGAAGAAGAATCGCCCTCCGAGCCTCACCCTCAATCTCGATCCTTTCCCCATGCTTCACATAAACAGACTGGATGTCTTCGGAGGTCAGCCGAACCTCTCAGGGTGGCTGTTAACCTTGGCGATGTGGCTGTCAGCGACATGGATCAGGATTAAGTGTCTACGGTTGCCATTTCGTTCGGCGGGTGCCGATTGACCCGCATGTCAAAATGAATTAGGGTTGTACGGGTCGGACGGCGGCCGGCCACAACGGGGATGCGAGATCCGGTGGACCAGGATTCCGCGGCCGTGAGTCGGTCGTAGGCCGGGAGCCTCCTGCACCCCTGAATCAAGAGCCGACGCTATACCGACCGTCATTGAAAGCGACCGCGTCATCGTAAAGCCCCAGGGTTGAATCGCCCGACAATGTTTCGTCGTGATACCACTTTTGGTCGGCCGAGAGCGAATCGCCATGGAGAATGGCGGTCTACCTCTTACTGCTTCAAGATGCGCTCGGAACAAGAGGAGATAGCCGGCTTATTGCGATTACGCTCTTGTACGAGCAATCCGACCCGGTGGGCAAGAGTCTCCTGAAAGCAGTTTCGGCGACCCAGCGTCGCTCGCAAATAAGCAGTCACCTTTTGCGTCGAGTTGCTTGAATTTGCGTAACATAGCATAGCAAGGACGCATTATGCTTAATTTAACAGGCCCCGAGAGAGCGAAGATTGCGGATACGGTTTGCAGCGTCTTGGCAGGCACTCTTGAGCCCTCTGAACTGTCGATGCTTGCCCATGCCGCCATCGATTTCTGTGAAAATGCCTGTACGGAATTCTTGACGTTGCACGACGGACTCGACTATTTTGTACGCCCGTTTGTCCGGCGTTCTTTGGACTCCGGCCTTGACCCTACAGTGACCGCACTGGTCCTGAGATGCTTCAGGAGCAGTGGAGAAACGAGCAGAGTAGCGGATGTCGATGCGCATGCGACCGGCCTGCAAGGGTTTGTGAGCGCAGCGCATGAAGAATTGATGAAAGATGTCATGAGAAGGCAATGGGAAGACAGGGCCCGGATCCGCAAACTCGAGGCACAGATGGAAACCATGAAGCTCAACGCGATCAAATTCACTACCAAGCGAGGTAGAGGCTGGATAGACGTCGGAGGCTCGCGCATGTTCCTCCTGGATATAGCAGGAGGATGGTACAATCTTGTTGAGCGCATTATTCTTTTTGCGGGGGAAGAAACCTCCAGAAGAGTACTGTTCGACGCAGGACAAGCCGAGACCTTCACCACAAAGGCCCTAAATAACGGCGTCCTCGAGCACAGCGCCCAAGGGTTCGTCGACGCGGTGGACACTCTCTCCGAAGCGGGCTTTGGAGATTTCAGGGTCCGGGAATTGAACTTTGAAGAGGCATACGCAAGGATAACCTGTGCTGATGCTTTTGAAGGCTGGGCTTACTTGTACGAAGGAAAGACCACCGACGTTCCCGTTTGTCACTTCTCATCGGGAGCATTACAGTCCTTTATGCAGCATACCTCGGGAAAGAAGGATTTGCTCTCCACAGAGACCAAATGTATTGCCAAAGGTGATGATGAGTGTGAATTCATTGTGGGCAAACGTGAAGAATTGGAGCGACAGGGCATATCTATGCCCCAATGGGGCATGACGATAAAGGAGCGCGCTGAATCCCTGGAGAATTTGCTGGCTCAGAAGGAAACTGCTGAAAAGGAGCTCATGAAGAAGAACGCTGAGCTGGCAGCGTTAAATAAGATTGCGACGGCTGTGAGTCAGTCGTTGGATCTGAAGGAGATATCGCGACTTGCAGTAAAAGAATTGCGAAAGATTGTTGTGGATAAAGGGGTAACCATCTATCTGCTTGACTCACGAAAGAAAGAGCTCACCGTCGCAGCCCAGGAGGGCTTCTCGGAAGAATTCATCAAGGTTGTTGCCAAACTTACTCTCGGCGAGGGCTTGACGGGGAATGTGGCGAATCTTGGTGTTGCGTCCGCCTATGACGATTACCGGGCCTACCCGCAGGCAATAGAGGCGGCGATTAAACAGGAGGAGCTCAGCTCTTTGCTGGCGGTTCCCCTCATGGCAAAAAATCGAATTGTGGGAGTGCTTACGGTCGGAAGCAAAGCACCTTATCATTTTACCGTTGACGAGATCAATCTTTTTACCATGATCGGAAACCAGATCGGCGTCGGTACTGACAACGCTATGTTGCACACCGACCTCAAGGAGTCGGAAAGAAAATACAAAACACTGGTGGAAGACATAAACGACGGATATTTTGTGTGTCGGGACGATCGCATCGTCTATGCCAATGACGCGTTTCTCGCCATGCATGGATACGATAGGGAGGAGGTTCTGGAGAGAGATTATAGGGACTTCATTTCTCCGGAATGCGTTGCAGACGTTCAAAAGATGGTCACGAAGCAGATGCTGGGTACGACCAATCCGGAAAACCTCGAATTCCAGCGTCGGCATAAGGACGGGAGCAAGTTACCGACCGAGCTAAAAATAGGTTTATCGGAATTTGGAGGGTCGGCGGCTATCATAGGAATATCCCGTGACGTCAGTGAGCGAAAGAGGCTTCAACAAAAAGTGTTGGAGAACGAGAGACTCGCATCCATTGGTGAGCTGTCGTCGAGACTTGCCCACGAAATCAGAAATCCCCTGTCGGCCATCAAGATGACCATCCAGATCCTCTCAAAGAACCTGAAGGTTGACGGATTTGATAAGAAACGCTTCGAAATAGCGCTGACGGAGATCAAACGGCTGGATCACTTTCTGCAGGATATGCTGCATTTCGCCAGACCCGTGAGAATGACTAAGGCCCTGAATTCACTGTCCGATATCGTTTCCGAATGCCTTGATCTGTTGCGCGACAAAGCGAAGAGCCGCGACATACTCTTATTTCTGAGCAAGCCCCGAGAGCTAAAGAGGGTGTTTGCCGACTATACAAAGATGCAGGAAGTGTTTCTGAATATTTTCCTGAACTCCATGGAGGCCATGCCCGACGGCGGAGAAATCAACGTCTCCATCATGGAAATTCCCACCGAGTCCGGTCCAATGGTTGAGGTGGAAATCAGAGATACGGGGAGCGGCATCCCTATGAAGCACTTGCCTTGTATATTCGAACCCTTTTATAGTACCAAGACGGAAGGCTCGGGATTGGGCCTCTCCAACGTCAAGAGAATCGTCGATGCCCATAACGGGATCATCGATATACAAAGTACAGTTAATGCGGGCACTTCATTCAAGGTTCGTTTACCTGCGGAGTAATGTCATTGAAAGTCCTTGTCATAGACGACGAACGGTCCATTCGTGAGCACCTGGAGATGTTTCTTCAGGAGAAGGGATTCGAGGTCTTTTCGGCTGAAACCGGTGAAATCGGTTTGCAGGCATTCCGCGATCATCAGCCTGATATCCTGATCTCAGATATTCGGCTCCCGGGCATCGACGGGCTGGAGGTCTTGCGGCAGGTCAAGAGCGAGAACAGTAAGGTCAGTGCGATCATGATAACAGCGTTTCATGACATGGAAACCACCATTCAAGCCATGAAGCTCGGTGCATACGACTACATCCATAAACCTCTCGATATAGACGAGCTGGAAGTAGTCATAGACAAAGTTGTGGACAACCGTCGTTTAAGCTCGTGTGCGGAGAGCCTGTTCACGGAAACGTCCAGGGAATACAATGCCGACAACATCGTGGGCAAGACGCGAGGCATGCAGGAGATTTTCAAGCTCATCGGAATGGTTTCCGACAGCAGGGCCACGGTACTCATACAAGGCGAAAGCGGGACCGGCAAGGAACTGATTGCCAAGACGATCCATTACAACAGCCCTTTCTGCCGGGAGCCGTTCATTCCCGTAAATTGCTCGGCTTTGGTGGAAACCTTACTGGAGACCGAGCTGTTCGGTCATGAAAAGGGCTCCTTTACCGGTGCCACCTATCAGAAGAAAGGAAAGATAGAGCTGGCTGAGAAAGGGACACTCTTTTTCGACGAAATAGGAGACGTGGGCCCAAACCTGCAAGTCAAGCTTTTGAGGTTTCTGCAGGAGAGGGAGTTCGAACGCGTTGGCGGGGACCGCAGGATTCAGTCGTCAGCACGAATTCTCGCAGCCACCAACCGGGACCTGGCACATCTGGTGGAAACCGAAAGATTCAGGGCGGATCTCTATTTTCGTCTGAAAGTCGTGGAGATACATGTGCCGCCATTGAGGGAGCGGCTGCGAGATATCCCCTTGCTGGTGGAGCATTTGCTGTCAAGGATCAACGCGCAATTGCACAGGAAAGTGACCAAGATTTCACGGGAAGCCATGGAGATGCTCATCAACTATCGGTGGCCGGGCAATGTAAGGGAACTGGAAAACGTGCTGACCAGGGCGGTTGTCCTGTCAAAGGGTGACGTGCTTCTCAAAGAGTACCTCCCGCATTTGGGCTCCTTTGGCGGACAGGCCGAGGCCAAGACTCAGCTCATCGAGCCTCTCGATGAAATGGTCAGGAAACATGTGCTGCGGGCACTGGACTACACCAACTGGGACATGGGCAAAACCTGTGAGCTTCTGCACATATCCCGTCCTACGCTCAGAAAGAAAATACAGAAGTATCAGTTCGATAGGTGGCCGACGTCCGAAAAGTGATCCTCGATATCGACCGATCGAGTCATTCACCTGTGAGCGAAACGGTACCTGCGCGCCTTGACGATGTCGAGATCGTCCGACTCAAGGAAAGAACCTTTCAATAGCAACCGAAAACATCTTTCCATGATCTCCGCGCAAACCCTCTGACACCTTTCCCCCGTCAATGATTTCAGCCCTATAAATCAAAAATATTCTTCTTCGTTCTTGGCACACTTCCTGCTTGCCACCCGACAAGGTTGCTGCTCTCGCATCGTTTCATTCCCGAGCCGGAAAAACTCTGAGGCGTCTACGACATGGCCGGTCGGCTTCTATACCGTGTGTCTGACGATATCGGCTGCAACAAGTTCCGAACGATTGGTTTGCCGGTTCGAGACGTAACGGAAAATCCCGCTAACGAGGTCCGAACGTTTACCGCAAGAGAACGCGGCTAAGTACTCCTTTTCCGAAATACGGTTCCGGAAGGCGACCGATTTCAGGATGGCCCCGAATGGTCTCAAGTCGTCACCCCAGGCGAAAGCCGGGGTCCGGAGCTCTTCAGAAAAGCCTGGATTCCTGCCTCCGCAGGAATGACGGAGAGAGGGTCCGATCGTTAACAGACGCCTCGGAAACTCCGCCAGGGGTGAAATGTGCGACCGGACTTACACAATGCAGTACTTAGGTATTGGAAGCCGAGCTCGAACAGTGTCAACATGTACTCGGGACGGGGACGGTAAAAGCCGAGCACCTCAGCCGATCGCATGTTTCTTGGCTCCTTTCGGATCGATCCACATTCTTGAGATCTTAAAGTAGGAGGCTATGAGGTTATGCCAGGCAAGCTCCCGTATGAAAAATACAAACTGGACGGCTATTTTGAAAAATACCCCGATGTAAACAAAGAAGTCATCGTCAAGGAAGACATTCTCCGCCTCGGGGTTTCCTTTACGGAAAGGGCGCTGGAGGAATCATCCCAGTACGCCACAAAAACCTACTATCTGTTCTCATACGATCAGATGGACATCGACGACATGAAGAAGAGGGAGTTCATCAAGGCTCCGGAATGTTTCAAGTTCAAGGGCGGACCCTATGACCTTCGCGTATCCAACAATAAAACATGCTTGGAAAAACCGGAAAAAACTCCTTACAAAGTAGACTTCGTGGACGGCCGGCTTAAGCTTTTCTGGGAAAACGACTATCTGGCCGACGTGGAGCTCCGGCCGAAACCTCCTTATTATTCCTACACATTACCTGACGGGACGCCCTATTCGGATATCGCGGCCTCGGTATTCTGGGGTTACCTCTCCTTCTGCTGCATCCTGAGGAGCTGTCAGTACTGGGGACACAAGGAGGAATGTGTTTTCTGCGACATCAATACCAATGCCCGAAAGCAATCCAAGACGGGCAGACCCTTCATGATCTACAAGAGCATGGAAGAGGTGGCCACGGTAATGGACACCATCTTCAACAAGGAGCGGGAACCGATCAATCATACCGTATTCCTCACCGGTGGCTCTATTGTGAAGGAATTGAGGCAGAAGACCAACGTCGAGTTTTATGCAAGCTACGTGCGTGCGATTCGGGAAAAGATCGGCGGCAGGTGGGCCATTCACCTGCAAACGACGGCCCTCGAAAAAGATGACTGCAAGATTCTCAGAGATGCGGGTGTCGATTGTCACCACGCGAACATTGAAGTCTGGGATAAAGACCTGTTCAAGACGTTCTGTCCCGGCAAACAGGCCAAAGTGGGACGGGAGCAATGGATCAAGAGGGTATGTGATTCGGTGGACGTATTCGGAGAAGGGCATGTCGTTCCCACCTTTGTGTCCGGGTGCGAAATGGCGAGACCGTGGGGATTCGAGAAATGGGAGGACGCCGTCAAATCGATGAAGGGAGCGTGGGAGCATCTGATGTCCCACGGGGTCACACCCCGCAGCTCAAGTTGGGTCATTGAGCCCAATTCTGTTCTGGGACAGTACGATCAGCCGCCCATACCCCTCGAATACTACATCGAGGTTGACATCGCGTGGTATGAAACCTGGAAGAAATACAATCTTCCACCCATATACAATTTCAGCCCCATGGGCCCGGGACGCTGCTTAAGCATCAACAGCGGCCACCTCGACATGGGAAGCTGATCGAGATTCGTCCAAAGTTCCGGGACGAGCGAGGATGCAGGCTACACTCCGGTAGCAGCCCCGTGCCGCGGCAGCTATGCACGACCGTGTCGAAGAGGCGGTATTTCCCCAAGAAAAAGCGCCCGGGTATCAATCGACCCGAGAGAGGCAACGTCGCAACGCTCGGTTGAAGAAAGCAAGCCCAGTGCCTGCCGGCTGCCGCGGCCATTTCCACTGATGTTCGGCACAACAGAACCTATACATCACATTGATGGATGAAGGAGACGCCATGGGATACAAGGTCGGGATTGATGTCGGCGGTACGTTCACTGATTTTCTTTTGGTAGACGAGAAGGGTAATTTCAACCTCTTCAAGACGTTATCTACGCCAAAAGACCCCTCAATCGGCGTGATGGACGGTCTCGGAGAAATAGCGAGTTTCCTCGGATCGAGTTTTGAGGCATTTCTTGGAGAATTGGAGCTCATCGTACACGGAACCACGATTACTACCAATGCCGTGCTTACGCGGAAGGGCGGAAAGACCGCGTTCATCACCACCAAGGGATTCCGAGACGTGCTCAACATGCGCAGGGGGTTGCGCGACCGGCAGTATGACGGCAGGTACAATCCTCCGCCTCCCATCGTGAAACGCCGCGACATTTTCACCGTGGAAGAACGGGTAGATTGCCAGGGCGCCATGGTCACGCCGCTCAACACAAAAGAACTGGAGTCTCTTATCGGCAAGATAAAAGACGACGGGTACGAAGCTGTTGGAGTAAGCACGCTCTTTTCCTTCCTCAATCCTGAAAACGAGAGACTGATGGGCTCAATGCTTCGTGAGGCTTTGCCGGACAAGTACGTGTCTCTGTCCAGTGAGATCCTCCCTCAGGTACGCGTGTACGAACGGAACAGTACCGTTGCGCTCAATGCCTATGTGGGTCCGATTTTGTCCCGGTACATTCAGCAGGCCCAAAAGAAGCTCCTTGACGGAGGATTCAAGGGAAACCTCCTGATCATGCAGTCAAACGGCGGCGTGATGTCCCCCGAGATGACAAGCCGTTTCGCGGTCAACACGCTCCTTTCGGGGCCGGCCGGCGGACCGGTGGCGGGACTCTTCTTTGGGAGCATTCACGGCTTGGGGAATCTCATTACGGTAGACATGGGCGGAACGAGCTTCGATGCGTGCCTCATACGAAACGGCCGGCCCGCAATCACCATAGACGGAGAGATCGGCGGGTACCGTGTAGCCCTGCCGACGCTTTACATCGAGACCATCGGCGCCGGAGGGGGCAGCATCGCATCGGTGGATGCGGCGGGAATGCTGCAGGTCGGACCGCAGAGCGCGGGAGCGGATCCGGGGCCTGCCTGTTACGGTAAGGGCGGCACCGAAGCCACGGTTACCGATGCAGACCTCATTCTCGGCTATTTGGACCCCGACTATTTTCACGGCGGCGACATGAAACTGGACAAGGTGGCTGCAGCCAAGGCCATTGAGGAGAACGTCGCTCGGAAGTTGGGAGTCAGCGTAAACGAGGCGGCCGCGGGCATCTACAAGATGATCAACATCAACATGGCATTGGGTGTGGGTCTCGTGTCCGTGGCCAAGGGGTACGACCCGAGATACCTGGCACTGGTCGTTGCGGGAGGCGCCGGTCCCATCCATGCCGCCATGATCGCAAAAGATCAGGATATTCCCTTGATCCTTGTACCCAGGGGCTCGTCGGTATTCTGTGCCGCCGGCATGCTCATGAGCGATCTGAAGCACGATTACGTCCGTACCTATGCCGTAGAGCTGGAGAAGGCCGATCGCAACAAAATAGGCGAGATCTGTGTGGAATTGCTCAAGGAGGCCGTCGCCACGTTGAGCGCTGAAGGCATTCCCGAAGCCAACATAGTCGCCGAGTTCAAAGCCGACATGCGCTATGTGGGACAATTCAACGAGGTGGGTGTGTCGCTGCCCATGTCCTCGGAGAGGGTGGTCCGCGAACAGGACATGGGTTACCTGGTCGAAATGTTTCACCAGCGCCACGATGCTCTGTACGGGTATTCCATGCCGGGAGCCCCCACGGAGTTGATAAACATTCGTCTGCAAGCCATGGGTGTGACAGCGAAGCCGGCATTCAAGCCCAGCCCCAACCACGGAGCCGATGCATCCAAGGCACTCAAGAACAATCGTCAGGTCTTCTTTGATGATGGCTTTATTAATACTCCGGTGTACGACGGACTCACCCTCAGGCATGGAAACATGATCTTCGGTCCTGCAATCGTGGAAGAGCCCACGACCACGATCGTGGTACCACCCGGGTACAATCTCGCTTGCGATCCCTATGACAATTACTTGATTTATGCAAAGAATCGCAAACTCGACGACATCATCAATGAACTGAAGGCGAAAATGTGAGGAGGAGATCATGACCACGACAAAAATCGACCCTATATTTCGGTCTGTGCTGGCCAACCGATTTGACGCCGTCTGCAGTGAGATGGGTGAGACCATGATGCTCACCTCCCGCTCTCCGATTTTCAGCGAAGCCCGGGATTTCGTTACCGCGATTTTTGACGCAAAAGGAAGAATGATCGCTCAGAAACCCTATATCGCGGTGTTGGCAGGCGCTCTTCCCTATAACATGACCAAATTGAAGGAGTGGTACGGCGACGATATCACCGATGGCGACGTGATCCTTACCAACGATCCGTACCTGGGAGGCAACAACCACAAGCCGGATTTTACCATTGCCCGGCCGGTCTTCAAGGGAGACGAGCTGGTTTTCTGGGCCGTGGCCAAAGGACATCACGTGGACACGGGAGCCCAGGGCGTTGTGGGGTACAATCCTACCGCTGCATCGATCTTCGAGGAGGGGCTACGCATCCCACCGGTGAAACTGTACAAGAGCGGACGATTCAATCGTAGTGTATGGAATCTTATTCTCAAAAACATCCGCATGGAATTTATGGTCGAGGGCGACCTCAATTGTCAGATAGGCGCCACCAAAGTGGGAGAGCGCAAGCTCAAGAGAAGCATGTCCATGTATGGCATGGACGTCATGGAACAGGCTATTGAAGAGATTCTCGATTCAACCGAGCGCCACATGAGAGCGGAGATCGCGAAAATTCCCGATGGAGATTACGAAGCCGAGCGCTACATGGATCACGACGGATTCGATCGCGACAAGATGGTCAAAGTCAAGGTGACCGTCAGAGTCAGGGGTGAGGAGATCACCTTTGATTTCACGGGCTCCGATCCGCAGGTCCGCGGATCGATCAACAGCACCATTGGAAATACCTTCTCCACCGTTTGCCTTGCCCTCTTTACCACCATCGATCCTGAAATTCGCAAGAATGAGGGCGCAATGCGGTGCATCAACATCGTTGCTCCCGAGGGCACCATCGTGAATTGTCTTGAACCGGCCGCGTGCACCTCTTGCACCATATGCACCACGTCAACCATATGTGAGGCGGTATGGCTGGCTCTATCCCAGGCGGTGCCTCATCTGACTCAGGCTGCTTGGGCCCGCTGGTCCGCTCCAGCTACCATGGGATTCAACCCGCGTACCGGTCGGCTTTTCGGGGACATACACTTCATGTGCAAAGGCGGTGCAGGCGCCACCCTGGGATTCGACGGCTGGGATCATCTCGGCGTCATCTCTTGCGCGGGAGGTTTGAGGGCGCCCGATCCCGAGCTTCATGAGCTGGTCACACCCTACACCGTGCTCCAGTACGAATATTTGCAGGACAGCGCAGGCCCGGGGAAGTGGCGCGGGGGCATGGGGACCGCCTACTCGTGGCGGATCGATGCGGACGGCATTCTTTCCGATAACTTTGGTGACGGCCTGAGGGCTGAAACAGCACCATTCGGCATCGCAGGGGGCAAGGGTGCCAACCCGAGCAAATTGGTGGTGCGTCGAACCGACGGCTCCACGGAGGATCCCGACGTTCACAAGTACGTCACTTTGAATACAGGGGACGTTTACGAAATCGAAGAAGCCGGCGGAGGCGGATACGGCGATCCTTTCGAGCGCCCGGTCGAGAGAGTGCTCGATGATGTCATCGACGGACTCGTATCGGTGGAAAGGGCAAGAACCGATTACGGAGTCATCATTGAGCCCGAGAGCTTCACCGTGGATGCGGCGGGCACGGCAAAGCTGAGAAGCCGAGCCGGACAACAAGGCTAAACGGTCTTTCGGGTCCGTATACAGTACCCGGGCAGGACCTTGGTCTCCCGCGCGGGGGGCTTGGGTCCTGACCGGGCTTCTCGGTTACCATTTACGCGATCCTGGGAACGAAAGGTGTGCACCATGGTTGTCGGAGACGAGTTACGGAGGAACGCGGAAAATTACCCGGACAAGCTCGCGTTTAAGGACATGTACGGAAAATATTTTCCTGAGGGTGTGGAGTACACCTACCGGGAGCTTGGCGAGAAAGTTAACCGCCTTGCCAACAGTTTGCTGAGCTTGGGTCTCAGGACGGGCGACCGAGTGGCAGTGCAAACGGGGACCGGCGTGGGGCACGTGGTCTCATTGCTCGCGGCTGCTCGCGCGGGCCTGGCCCTGACGCCGATCGACAGGACCAACATGGCGGAGGAGATCGTCTATTTGATCTCCGACAGCGGTGCCCGCGCCCTGATCGTGGATACGGACATATACGCTGCCAAGATCGAGCCCATTACCGATCGTTTGAGCTCCGTGGACTTCTTCATCGGTATCGGCGATGAAAAACGTTGTGCCCATGACTTTGAGACCCTTATGGCGGAAGGCGCTCCCGACGATCCTGCAGTGACCGTACGGGAGGACGACCTGATCACGCTCATATATACCAGCGGGACCACGGGAAAGCCCAAGGGCGTCCCGCTCACCCACCGAAACTGGACCTTCAGCGCATATATGTGGACGGCGGAGCTCGGTATTCATCCCTCCACCAGATGGCTTCTCGTCATGCCGATGCATACCTCGGGCGGGACCGGTTTGACCCTGACCGCCATGGTCCGCGGCTGCTCCCTGATCGCGACAAATCCGGATCCAAAGAAGATCCTGAGCCTCATCGCCCGCGAACGGATAACCTTCACTCAGTTCAGCCCGACGCTGCTCGCGAACGTTATACGGCACCCGGACGCGAAACAGTGTGATTTCTCGAGCATAGAGCATTGGTTTACGTCGGCTGCTCCTATTTCCGCCGAACTGTTGAGCGAAGGGGCGAGCTATCTGGGCGAAAGCTTCATTCAGCTCTTCGGGACCACCGAAACCGGACTGCTTGGAACGGTCTTGCCGAGAAATGAAGTCTCAGTTCAGGGAGAGTTGTCTAAACGGCTCACTTCTATCGGCCGCGCGTGCCTCGGGTTTCAAACCAAAGTGATTGACGACGAAGGTAAGGAAGTTGCTGGAGGAGGCTCCGGCGAGCTGCTCATCAAAGGCGGTTCCGTGGCCGGGTCTTACTGGAACAAGCCCGAAGCCCAAGACTTCAAGGATGGATGGTGGCATTCCGGCGACGTGGTGCGCATTGACGCAGATGGATACTACTACGTGGTCGATCGGAAAAAAGAGATGATCCTTTCCGGCGGCATGAACGTGTATCCGCGGGAAATCGAGGAAGTGATCGCCGGTCATCCCGCTGTCCATCTGGTTAGCGTCGTAGGAGTTCCTGACGAGAAATGGGGTGAAAGCGTTAAAGCGGTGGTGGTGCTTAAGGACGGCTTTGAAGTGACGGAAGAGCAGATTATCGACCACTGCAAAGAAAGATTGGCCGCCTATAAAAAACCGAAATCTGTTGATTTCATTGAAATATCTCAGATGCCCATGATGGGTGGCGGATACAAGATACGAAAACGAGAGCTCCGTGACAGGTATCGGCAGCAATTTGCGGAGCAAAAGAAAACCAAGGTTGAGAGCTGGGGAGCGGTCTGATGCTGCTTGCATAGTCCGCGGTCGACACAGGGGGCCTGCCGGGTGGATTTCCCGCGATCCGCTGCCCTTGACTAACGCTGTCGATCACGAGGGAAAGTCCCTTCTTGAGCCAACCTCAAGCATCTGTTTCAGGACCAGGAGCATCACATGGATTTTGAGTTTACCGACGATCAGCGTGAGTTTCAAAAGCACATCTCCCGTTATGTGGATGAACGGGTGATCCCTGTGGCCGAATCGCTCGACGAGTCCGAAGACTTTCCGAGGGACATCGTCAAAGAACTGGGCGATCTGGGATATTTGGGGATCAAATACCCGCAGGAGTATGGCGGAAGTGGACTCGACAATGCCAATGTATTCCACTGTATTTTCTGCGAGGAGCTCGCGAGGGGCTCCCTCGGAGTAGCATCGGTTCTCGGTATGCACACATCGACCGCAACGCATACGGTTTTTGAGTGGGGAACCGAAGAGCTGAAACAGCAGTATCTGGTGCCCGCTTTGGCCGGCGACAAAATTGCCGCGTTCGGGTTAACCGAGCCCGGAGCGGGGTCGGACGCGGCCGCCATCCGTACCAGAGCCGTCAAGACTTCGAGCGGCTGGAAACTGAACGGTACAAAGATCTTCATCAGCAACGGCACCGTTGCCGATTTTGTGACCATAGCAGCCAAGACAGACCCGGAGCGAGGGGTGCACGGCATTTCTCTCTTCCTCGTTGACACCGCAACGCCGGGATTCTCGGTGGGCCGCCGTCTCGAAAAATTCAGCAACAAGAGCTCGGACACTGCAGAGCTGGTCCTGGAGGATGTGGAGGTTCCTGCGGATTGTCTCCTGGGTGAAGAGAACAAGGGATTCACCAATGTGTACCTTTCTCTGGCCGTGGATCGTATTATGACTGCCGCTTTAGCTTTGGGCGTAGCCAAAGCAGCGTATCAGGCAGCAAGCCAATACGCCGGGGAAAGGGAGCAGTTCGGCCGCCCCATAGGAAAGTTCCAGGCTGTTCAGTTCAGACTGGTGGATATGTGGGCGCTGCTTAAAACGGCAGAGCTCCACACGTACTATGCCGCGTGGTTGGCTGATCGTAACGACAATCCGGTTGCAGCGGCTGCACTGGCGAAGCTCGTCGCCAGCGAGGCGGCCAACTCCATATGCCTCATGGCCACGTCGATTTTCGGCGGATATGGATTGATGAAGGAGTTTCCCGTGCAACGATACATGCGCGACTCTTTCTTTCCTCTCGTGGCCGGCGGTACCAACGACATCATGAAACTCGTGATAGCCCGTCAAATAGGTCTTTGAGCGACGTGCTCTTAGGAACGAAGAAAACGTGAGGGTTTTCTGCTTACCAAGGTTTGCGAAGATCGATCCAAATGGAAGCACAACAGCTCATTTTCCCGTCAACGTAAGAGAAAGTCGGCCACGCACGGGCGATTCCCAACCTCGCGAAGGAAGAGTCCGACAAGCACTCGAACAGAGATAGATCCAAGAAACCGATCTTCATTATGAAACCGGTTGCCGGCAGGAACAGGCTCTTTACAGAAGGCCTCTCCCCCCGACTCCATTTTCGGAAATTGCCTATAGCATGGGGCGTTTCCCATTGGTCTACTTACACCGATTGCAGAAAAAAGCGATTTGCATTGTTCGTTGTGACCGACCACTGCCATGGCGGTTCCCATGGAAGCTGACCGGCTCTCCTTAATAGGGATGGATTCCCGAAGAGAGGTCCCGGGCCGGTGCTCGGTATAAGGTAACCCCACGGATAGGGAGGACTGTGATGTTGTTCAGGGCGTTGAAACACTTTGAATTCTTTGAACCTAAAACGGTTGCTGAGGCCAACGAGCTGCTCTTTTCCTATGGGAGCAAGGCATCTGTCCTGGCAGGAGGGCTCAGCCTCATTCACGCAATGAAGAAAGGGGACAAAAAGCCGGAAGCACTTGTGAGCTTGCAGAAGATCGAGTCGCTGAACTTTCTCTCCGGAGGGAAGAACCGGGACTTGACAATCGGGGCGTTGACGACCTTCCGAGGCATAGAGAAGTCCGGCGAGGTACAAAAGAACTATTCCGTACTATACCACACTGCGAGATGCATCGGTTCCGTGGAAGTGCGGCGAATGGGAACCATCGTCGGGAATCTATGCGAAGGAACTCCGGCCTCGGACATGGCCACGGTACTGATTGCCATGGGAGCAAAGATGAGGGTGATGAGACCCGGCGCGGAACGGTACGTGCCCTTGGACAGCTTTTGCGTGGGATCGCGTCAGACGGTCCTTGAGGAAGGGGAAATGGTTCAGGAAGTTGTTGTTCCCTCCCTGGGCGACAATTGCTTCGCGAGCTATGAGAATCTTGCGAGAACCAAACCCGACATAACCAAGGTCAGCGCCGGGGTGCTGGTAAAACGGGAAAACGGGATTTGCACGGACGCGAGGATTGCTTTGGGGGCTGTGGCGCCGATTATTGTGAGGGTAAAAAGGGCGGAGAACGTCCTCAAGGGAGAGCGACTGACCCCCGGAGTCATTCAGGAGGCGGCTCGATTAGCTAGTGAAGACGATCTCGTAAGACCCATCAGCGACATCCGGTCCACTGCGGAATACCGGAAAGAAATGGCAGGAATCCTCGTCCAAAGGGCTCTCACCAACGTCCTCTCAAAAATGAACTAAAAGGAGCGGCACAGGAATATGAGAAGGATAGCTTGTACCTTTCTGGTCAATGGAGTGACTCACGAGCTCCTGGTTGACACCAATGCACTGCTCTCCGAGGTCCTTCAGGACGATCTTGGGCTCATGGGGGTTCATGTCGGCTGCGGAACCGGAGATTGCGGCGCGTGCACCGTTCTGGTCGACGGGCTTCCCATGCTCTCCTGCTCCACGTTGGCCGTTACCGTACGTGGCAAGGAAATAACAACCGTCGAGGGCCTGTCGAATGGAGCACAGTTGCATCCGATACAGGAAGCCTTTGTCGAGCACGGTGCGCTCCAATGCGGATACTGCACACCGGGAATGCTCCTCGCGTCGAAACGTTTGCTTGATGTCAATCCCTCCCCTTCACGAGAGGATGTGAAAGGCTTTCTCGCCGGCCATCTCTGCCGATGCACCGGGTACAACAAAATCATAGACGCAGTTGTGGACGCTGCGGAGAGGGGCGAGTGATATGGACGAGGGTCTCACGGTTGTAGGCAAGCGCTTGGTTGCTGTCGATGCATTTGCGAAGGTAACCGGTAGAGCGGAATACTGCACGAACTTACGTCTGCCCCAGATGTTGGTGGGTAAGGTGTTACGAAGCCCTCACGCACATGCCAGAGTGGTTAAAGTCGATGGCTCGAAAGCTGAAGTATTGCCTGGTGTCCGGGCCATAGTGACGCACAAGGATGTCCCCCGCAAGGTGTATACGTATAACGTAATGACGTACCAGCTCCCCGAGGGTGAAATCCAGGACATGTATCTGTTCGACCACAAGGTCAGATATATCGGCGACCCTGTTGCCGCTGTTGCCGCCGTTAACGAGGAAGTTGCAAACGAGGCTCTCAGGCTCATTGAAGTGGAATACGAAGCTCTTCCCGCTGTTTTCACGGTTGAAGAGGCTGTGAAATCGGGAGTTGAGAAGATTCACGATTTTGCGGAAGGCAACACGCCCGTCCCGGCAACTCCGGTATTTTGCTACGGAGACGCGGAAAAGGGCATGAAAGAAGCCGACGCAGTCGTTGGAGGCACCTTCTCCACGAGCAAGCAGATTCAGGCAGGGCTCGAGCCCGCGTGTGCCATAGCCGATTTTCAAAACGGAAGGTTGACGGTTTGGAGCCAGACCCAGCTTCCCCACATGGCCAGGAAGATGCTCGCGCATCTTTTCGATCTGCCCGAAAGCAAAGTCCGCGTCATCCAACCCTTTGCGGGTACCGGTTTCGGAGCCGGCACCGACCTTTGCTGCGAGCCCTACTGCTGTGCGCTGGCCATCAAGGCGGGCGCACCCGTGAAAGTCCTTTACTCCCGGAGCGAAGACTTTTCCAACAGGATCACACGGGAGCACATCTGCAAAATCGACATGCATGTCGGCGTGATGCTGGACGGCACCCCGTTGGCATTGAAGGCAAAATACACGGGAGATGCAGGGGCGTACATGTGCAAGACCGCATCGGGCTGCGGTGTGGCACTTGCTTCGAATATTACGGAATATGAGTTCGAAAGCATGCACCAAGAAATCGAGGCGATGTACACCAATCATCTGGCTTGCGGAGCCATGAGAGGCTTTGGGGGCATGCAATCAACGTTCGTCAGGGAAGTGGTGGTGGACGAAGCCTGCGAAAAGATAGGGATGGATCCTGTCGAATTCAGAATGAAATACCATCGTGGCGTTGGCGGGCTGGGCTGGTTTCCCGGTACTGAAATATCGAGCTGCGGACTGGATGAATGCCTTCGTGTGGGTGCTGAGAAAATAAAGTGGCAAGAGAGAAAAGCCCTGCCTAAAGATGGGGTTCGCAAGAGAGGAATGGGAGTAGCGTGTATGGGATGGCTGAGCGGAGCCCAGCCTATGCTTCTGGAGCATACCAATGCAATCCTGAAATTCAACGAGGACGGCGGTTGCAGCCTCTTTGTGTCTCCCGGCAATATGGGACAGGGTATTCTCGGAACCTTGGCCCAGATAGCAGCCGAAGTCTTGGGAATCGACTATACCGATGTGAACGTTATTTACGGCGATACCGATCTGACAGCCTTTGACATCGGAACGCATGCCTCAAGAGGAGTGTATTGCATCGGACGCGCGGTACAGAAGGCCGCGCAACAGGCGCGTGCGCAGATCCTTGACAGGGCGTCTGCGATCCTGGGCGCTCCTGTGGAGCAGTTGGTTATAAAGGACAAACAGGTTCATGTAAAGAACGAGCCCGAACGTACCGCGACCTTTCTCCAAATCAGTCAGACCTGCATATACAACTATGAAAAAGACTGCAAACAAATCGTGGCTCACGCCACCTTGGAGCCTACGGAATTCGCTCCCCCGTGGCAGGCGGGTTTTGCCGAGGTGGAAGTGGATACTGAGACGGGTGTGGTAGACGTTATTAAATGGATCACCGTTCACGACATCGGGAAAGCAATCAATCCCATACAAGTGGAAGGACAATTGGAAGGCGGCACGGCACAGGGGATCGGATTCGCCTTATTTGAGGACACCGTGATCACACATGGAAAGGTCCTCAGCGACGGGTTCGACAAGTACCGTGTTCCGTCGACTTTGGACATGCCGGATCACGAAGCCCTCCTCGTGGAGCTCGGAGACCCTACCGGCCCGTTCGGTGCGAAGAGCGTAGGCGAATCCGGGTTGTTTCTCCAAGCTCCGGCAATCGCCAATGCGATCTACGACGCTGTGGGAGCTCGGATTCGCGACCTTCCCATGACTCCTGAACGCGTTTTGCGGGCCTTGAAGGAAAAAGTCGCGGTCTGATGCCGTCGCCGTTGGTGATGGGAGAGTGGTGAGGGGCGGCATCTTCCGGTTGCGGTCCCCCACCCCATACGCCAAGGCGGTCTTAGTAGAATACGAGGGTTTGGCACCCCTACCCTACTGACGGGCCGATAAGGAGATACAAGATGGAAAAACAGAAGCTGGGTCCCAAGCCGTTACTCTATCCCCTGCCGGTGGTGCTGGTGGGAGCGAATGTAGACGGCAAGGCTAACTTTCAGACGGTTTCCTGGTGTGGGATAGCGTCTTTTTCCCCTCCGACCCTCACGATAGGACTGAGCCCCGAACGATACACGCTGAAAGGGTTGCGAGAGCACGGAACATTTTCCGTGAATATTCCCAGTACCGACATGGTGTCTGATGTGGACTATTGTGGCATCTACTCCGGCAAGGACGTGGATAAGTCCCAGCTCTTCCAGGTCTTCTACGGCAGTCTCGAGACGGCGCCGCTCATCGCGGAATGTCCCATAAACCTTGAATGCAAACTGGCGGGAACTCGCGATTTGGGGAGCCACATCCTGATTATCGGCGAGATCGTAGAGGCCTACATCAGCAGCTCTTGCGTGACCGACGCAAAGCCTGACATTCAGAAGATCAAACCGCTGCTCTTTTCCATCGGGAGCATGGCGTACCACGGCGTCGGAGCAGAAGCAGGAGTGGCCTTTAATATAGGTAAGAAATAGACATTCACGGAACCGGTGAACGCGGGAGGATGCTGTAAGGGACCCGCTTCTGTCATTTCCATGAGAGGGATGCTTCCATTGGGTCTTATACCATTTCTCGGTCCAACAGGTAATTCGGACGGCATGTCTCCTCCGATAATGTTGTCGAAGGTCCATCGGCTTTCTACCGGAAAAGTGCCGGGAATTTCAATGAGCCGCGCGATAAGTGACTTGATGGAGCCAAGTTCGTCCCTTGTCGGTCACTGCGGTCCTGAATAAGGGTTCGGGAGGGTTTGCTACGCAAGGCCGGGTCACCCATCTGTGGGCGAAAGGATAACCGGCGAGCTTATCAAAAAAGGAAAAATCAATGTCTCGTATTATGATCTAATGTAATGTAAGATCGACGGAGACCGTACCCGGACAGGTGGGAATCAAGAATTCCCATACAGGTTCCTGAATCGCGGGACCGATTGCCGAAAGGTACCGCTGAAGATAGGAGGAGTGATGACAGACGAGCTCTCGGTTGTCGGAAAAAGGATGAAGCGTACCGACAGCCTTGCCAAAGTGACTGGCGAGGCTCTGTACACTGCCGATCTCAAACTGCCGAGGATGTTGCATGCCAAGGTATTAAGAAGCCCGCATGCTCACGCGCGAATCCTCAATATAGATGCCGGCAAGGCTCTACGCCTGCCGGGTGTGAAAGCCGTAGTGACCGCTGCCGACGGACATGGCATCAATTGGGGCGTTTTCAAATATACCCAAGACCATCCTATGATGGCGATCGACAGAGTGCGATACATCGGCGAAGATGTGGCCGGTGTTGCCGCTGTTGACGAAGAGACGGCCCTCGAAGCCTTGGACCTGATCGAGGTCGATTACGAGCCGCTTCCTGCCGTGTTCGATCCTTTCGAAGCGATGAAGGAGGGTGCCCCCCTCATTCACGAGCAGTACGCTCGGAACATCAATGTCCACGTGCATATCGATGTGGGAGACATAGAGGAGGGATTTGCCAAGGCTTATCTGGTCAAAGAAGATACCTTCGACGCGGCCGGCGAGGCCTATTCCACATTGGAGCCGTATGCGGTGGTGGCGCACTACCACAGCGGATATCTGGACCTTTGGATGCCCAATGCCAGTGCTCACGTTCGGGCCAAAGCGCTGTCAAATCTGCTAAAGCTCCCCTTGAACAAGGTTCGTGTGAGGCATATCAACGTGGGAGGCCACTTTGGATCGAGATCCGAGGTGTCTCCAGGCGACTTCGTGACCGCGCTCCTTTCCATGAAGACCGGAAGACCGGTAAAACTACTCCTCACGCGGGAGGAGAACGCTACCTGCACCAGGCAGGTTCACGCCATCAACGCGACCATCAAGACCGGAGTGAACAGGGACGGAACCATAACCGCCAAACAATTCAAGGTGATCTACGATGGAGGGGCGTACAGCAGTACCGGTCCTATTGCCACCTCGATTCCCTATTACGTTTACGAAGAGGCATACCGTTTACCCAATGTGAGGTACGACGGGTACCGGGTGATCACCAATAAGGGGATCCGGGGGATGTACGGCTGCCACGGACGGGCGTTCCTCGCCGGTAACGAAATGCAGATGGACACGATCGCTCGTGAGCTCGGCATGGACCCTATGGAAATCAGGCTCAAGAACGGACTCACGGCAGGGGAGCAGACCGCGACCGGATCGGTGATCAGAAGCGGCGGGCTCGAAGAGCCCATACGAAGAGCGGCTGAGAAATCCGGTTGGAAAGATATCAAGGAGGACCGGTCGCTGGGAAAAGGCAAAGGTATGGGCTGCATCGCGATCATGTGCGGCTTCCCCATGGGGTTCAGATCCGGGTCGGCATGTTACGTCAAGGTAAATGACGATGGACAGGTCACGGTTGTCACAGGCGTTATCGACACGGGCATGGGCAACGAGTCCATGGTGATTCAAATCGCAGCGGAGGTCCTTGGTGTCCCCGTGGAGGATGTCAACCTGGTGAATGCGGATTCGGAAGTGACCAATCTGGACCCGGGTGCCTATTCCCAGGCTGCGGCATTTGTGGGGGCCAACGCGGTGAAACGTGCCTGTGAGGATGCGAAGAGCAAAATACTGGCCTTTGCTGCGGACAAGCTGAAACATCCTGCGGAAGATCTCGACTTGAAGGATCGCATGGTTGTCTCGAAAACGGACCCCGCCAAGAGCGTGCCCATGCGATTTATCGTTCGAGAAGCCTTCTTTAAAGGCACACCCATCACCGGCACCGGGGCCTTCATGCCCGACATCGATTTTCAGAGAGAATGGGTGAAAAACCCGTACGGACAAATGGCCGGGACCTTTTCGTACGGTTGCTCCGTGGCAGAGGTATGCGTTGACAGAGAGACCGGACAAATAGCGGTGCCTCGTTTCACGGCAGCGCATGATTGCGGCACTCCCATTAATCCGATGGCAGTGGAAGGACAGATCGAAGGCTCCATCCACCAGGCGGGCATGGCGGTCCTCATGGAAGAGACCCGGTGGAGTGACGGCCACCTCCTCAATCCGGATCTCCTGGAATACAAAGTGCCGCTGGCATGTGACATGCCCCATATCGAAACGGTGATTGTATGCTCCAACGACCCGGAAGGCCCGTTCGGAGCCAAAGAGGGCGGACTGACGGCACGTATGAATTCTTACAGCGCAGTGACCTGTGCCGTGCAAAGTGCTCTGGGTGTTCCTCTCACTCATCTGCCCCTCACCCCTGACCGGCTGCTCAAAGCAATTGGCGCCGGCAAGACCGGAGGCGAAAAATGATCCTGCCACGATTTGCGTTTCACAAGGCCTCGAGTATTGACGAAGCTTTGGCACTGCATAAGGAATTCGCCGGCAATGCCTTGTACTTGAGCGGAGGCACCGACCTCGTGCCGCGGATTAAGCTTAGGCTTGCCAAACCTGAGGCCCTCATCGATCTCAAGGGCATCAAAACCCTTGAAACGGTCGAACAGGATGATCGATGGATTCGCATCGGTGCTATGGCCACGATTTCGGATCTCATGAAGAACCCTCTGGTGGCGGAGTATGTTCCGGTATTTCAGGCATCGCTCGAATCGACTTCCTGTGAAACGTTGCAGATGCGGGGCACCATCGGCGGCAATCTGCTCCAAAATACCCGCTGCCTGTTTTACAATCAGTCCGAGTTTTGGCGAAAATCCAAAGGCTTCTGCCTCAAGGTGGGCGGCGAGAAATGCAACGCAGTCCCCGGGGCCGCCGTGTGCCTGGCCAACTATTGCAGCGACAACGCTGCCGCATTACTCACCGTCAACGCGGAGATCAACGTGGCCGGGCCGGAAGGACAGCGACAGCTTCCACTCGGCGATCTGTTCAGCGGCAAAGCCGGCCGGCCTTTTACCCTCAAACCAGGGGAAATACTCACACACGTTCTTATTCCCAAGAAGAAGACTCGCGGCGGTTACGAAAAGCTTCGGTTGCGAGGCTCCGTTGACTATCCGCTACTTGGCGTGGCGTTGTCTTCAGGCAATGAGGCCGTTCGATTGGCTGTCGGTGCGGTGGGGCCCAGACCGTACGTATTCGATATGGCCGGATGGGAAGAGCAGAGCCTTCATGACGTTATCGCCCAGGCGAAGGCTACCGCTCGACCGGCTCCCAATACCGTCGTAGAAACTGCGTACAGAAGGGACATGATTCCGATTTTCATTGAAAGGCTTGCAAAGAGACTCGCGGGGGAGGCAAAGTGATGGAAAAGATTCGCATAACAGTGACCGTGAACGGAGACCGGGTTGAGACTGATGTTGCCCCCTCTCAAACGCTGCTGGAAATGCTTCGGGATACGCTTGAGCTGACAGGCGCCAAAGAAGGTTGCGGCCTCGGGGCATGCGGGGCCTGCACGGTCCTGCTCGACGGAAAACCGACCCGATCGTGCATCGTGTTGGCTGCCGAGGTGGATGGCGCCGAAGTGGTAACTGTTGAGGGCCTGGCCCAAGGCGAACACTTGCATCCCCTCCAGGAGAGCTTCATGGAAAAGGGGGCCGTCCAATGCGGATTCTGCACACCGGGAATGATTGTCACGGCAAAAGGGCTCCTGGACAGAAATAAGAATCCGTCAAAGGAGCAAATCATCACTTCCATGTCTTCCAACCTGTGCCGCTGCACAGGGTACAAGAAGATTATCGAGGCTGTGGAAGCGACTGCGTCTTCCCGTGAATAGGACTCGTTCCGGCCGGGCTTGAAGAAAGCGCGAGGTGCGGTACTCCGGAAGCATAAAAGGATGCTGACCCGGAAACGCAGTTCCATGCGTTTTTTCTGCTCAAGTGAGGGGGTTGTACCGGTCCCTGGGGACGCCCGATGAAAAGTGGGAACAAGGGCTTCCGATGGTAAAGAGGTTTACTATCGGAAGCCATATCGAGGTTGCATCGCCTGCTGAGAGAGCTAGTTTCGGCCGTAGCACGGTTTGCTGACTTTCCTGAGACCCGCCGCATGGTGCCTGAGCTCGGCATCGTCCATTTGAGAGAGATTATACATCCGCTGTTTCGTGTCGGCCATCGTCCTGTTGTGATGTCTCCCGAAATGCGATACCATATCGAGTAACCATTGGGAGCCCGCTGGACTGATTCCCGATGCATGAGCGTTTGATATTCAATGGTATCCCCTTCTTTTTTGTGGAGTAGACATTATGACGATTTCGCAGAAAATTGGTAAATCCGCCGGCCCGGACGACATAGAGGTTCCTTGGACGGAAAGCGAACGGTATTACTTCGCCTATGGCTCCAATATGAACCAGGAGCAGATGAGCTCTCTCGGCGTCAGGCCGTTGTCGGTAGCAGCGGCGAAGCTTCCTGAACATCGGATCGCTTTTCACGGCTATTCCAAAACGTGGGACGGGGCCGAAGAGACCGTTGTTTCGGCTCCGGGCAGGGATGTCTGGGGAGTAATCTACAAACTGACATTATTGGACGCTGATACGCTGGACCGCAGGCAGGACGTACGCCTGGACGGAACAGGTGCCTACTTCCTTTTTCCGACCGCAGTGTTCGACATGGAAGGAAAAAAACACTCGGTCCTCATTTACAAAAAAGACGTGCTGGGGGCTCCGGAGAAGCCCAGTCGGGAGTACCTTGATTTCATCGTCCAGGGGGCCTTACAGCGGGGCCTTCCTTCAAGTTATGTAGAAGAATTGCGGCGCATCGAGTCCGGAAAGGCGGCATTCGAGGTTCCCATACCGTCCAAATTCAATCGCGCCTCCCTTCCGGGGGCATCCTGTTCCGAATGCGGGGACTGAGGACGAGGGGTCAGATCTGCTCTTGACTCATGCGTGGCTTGATCGCCGCCACTTTGCTCCTCAAGTCCCCTCGTTCGCAATCTTTTGTTTCATGGAACAAACTACGCCGCTCGCGCTGACGTAATGCCCCGGCCCAAAGCCGTTCTCTGGGCCTGCTCAAGCCTGAATTGGCTAAACCGGGCAATCTTCCCGCCCGGTGAAGATCGGTTCATGAATCCGCCCCTGTTCATGACATAGTACCCGGCGTCCGGAAATCGGATGCGCCGTGGGGTGTGACATGTACCAACTGTCTCGCCACGTCCCATTTGAGTCAAAATCGGACTTGTCCCCATTTTTGTTCATACAATGGTACCCAGCGTCCGGGTATTGAATGCCCCGTGTCCGTGAGATGTATTGCCTAAATTACCATGCCTCAAATGCGTTAAGCAAAGACTCGACCCCTTCTCGGCAATGAAACAGCAATTTCGTTGCATCGGGGTACTATTTTCCCTTGACCTTTGCCTTTTAATGGGTGACCCCTTATTCTTGGCTGGATGCTACAGCGCTCAGTTCGGGTCACGAGCGCGGTAGAAAAAACGGTTGACGGAGCGACGGCGGATGACATACGCTCAGAAACAGAAAAAAAGGGGGCTTTTTCATCAACATGACGACGATTTTGCCTGCGTTGACTCGCGTGGGACACGCGACGGAGACCTTTGCGGAGTCAGCGGGGGGACCTCTCTGCTCCCAAGAGTCCAACAACTCCCCAAATGGGAAGACAGCAGCATAATTCCGCAGAAACGGGAAAGGGCACACAATGGCTGTGGTTGGGTTTATTAGCGAGAAGGGCGGAGTAGGCAAGACAACGGCCTGCTATCATGTTGCGGTTGCCTTGCAATGGTATCACGAAAGGAGCGTCCTGGTGGTTGATACGGATTACCAGCGCGGAGGGATCACTTGTCGCTTCATTCCGGGCTTTATCGAGCACTTCCGGTCAGGCAGGCTTCCAGGGGTCACGCTGTGGGATAAGTTCCAGCAGCTTTACAGCGGCCAGATCACAACGACTGATGTCGAAATTCTGGATACGCAGGAAGGCCCAAGGCTGCTGCCCGCGGATCCAAGGCTTTCGCAGGTCACGGTAGATAAAATGCCCGCGTCGAACAATATCCGCGAGAATAATCGCTGGCTGTGGCGACATCTGTCCTTAGTGCGCACCGTTCTAGAGCCTCACACCCAGAATTACGACTATATCCTGATCGACTCACATCCAGAGATATCCGAAGTCCTGCGATCGGTGATCTACGCCTGCAATTACTGCGTTTCGCCCGTGAAGCTGGACTTGCAGTCCACAATCGGCGTACCGTCTGCTGTAGAGGCTATCAACGAGGTGAATGCAGACGTTGAAATGATCCATCGGGCTCTGGGAGAGCTACCCACCCACACGCCAACACGATTCGCTGGCGCGATTGGAATGATGGCTAGAGAGTGGCGCGGCACCCTCAAGGCTACGGAGCTGCTTGAATATCGCCGTTTAAAGCGAGCTGGAGGAATCTTTGAGACTTACATCACCGAGGGCGATGGCTTGCGGCAGGCTGCGGCCAATCGCAATTCCGTGTATAATGTCCCCGGTGGGAACGCGGAGCGACAAGCCGCACAGTTCCGACAGTTGACCCAGGAGTTCATGAGGCGGTGTCCACAATGACTCACCAGATCGATCCGCGAAAGCTAGTACGGTGGCTCGGCCCTGACGGAGCTAGAGCTGGCCTTATGCAGAGCAAGCAAATCACCATTGACGTGCTGAGGCAAATAGCGGAATGTCTAGACATCAAGCTTCCAGAAAAAACCAAACGCGAAGGCTGGATTGATGAGATTGTGAAGATAGCGAGCCGCAGAATCGACAAACCACTCGACGAACTGTTTGAAATGGACGAGCGGGCGCTGCTGGACTACTTCGAGCGCCTAGAAGTCGAGCCAGCTGAACTTCTGGACATCCTTAAAGAACTGGACATAAGCCCTCGTCGCGAGGGACGGCGGCGACTATTAGAATTCGCAGCTAGGGAACTGAGCGAGACGGGCCGTTTCATGCGAATTGTGGGTAGTCAAAGTAGGAATAGCGAGAGTCAAGATTTGGGAACGAGGAGCGGCAAGCGGGACGCGACAAAACGGGAAAGTCAAGATGCTTAGGGCGAGCCAAGCGCCTCGCCGGACCAGCCCCGAAACTGTGGAAAGGGGTCAGATCTGCTCTTGACTCATGCGTGGCTTGATCGCCGCTACTTTGCTCCTCAAGTCCCCTCGTTCGCAATCTTTTGTTTCATGGAACAAACTACGCCGCTCGCGCTGACGTAATGCCCTGTCCAAAGCCGTCCCCTGCGGTTGCGGGAGCCTGAATCGGGCCCAACCGGGCAAACCCGGCAATCCTCCAGCCCGGTAAAGATCGCTTCATGGAGTCCGCCCCTGTTCATGGCAGGTACCGAGCGTCCGGAAATTGAATGCGCCGTGGGGTGCGACATGTATTACCTAAATCATCATGTCACACATGAGTCAAGCAAAGACTTGCCCCTTCTCTTCTTGACAGCCCACTCGCTCGGGATCATGCCCTGTCAGGCAAGAACATTGAACCTCCAAATCTCTTCCAAAGACTTCGGAACGTAAGACAGGGTCTTACTCGCGAAGTGGTATTACAACGCGTGAAGCCCGCCCGTAACTTCGATACTGACCGGATAGCCTTCGAGCTGACGCGGGAAGTTCCCCTGAGAGGCGATGCTCTTCTTTTCCACGTAAATCTTTATCACCGGCTTCCCAGATTCGCTTCCTATGCCAATGCCTGTGACCCCCTCAATGGAAGTCAGGAGGTGCATCTCATACTTTTCCTTGACCTGTTCGATGGTCAATTTCGTGTCACTTCCTTGGTTGCCCATAATCCTTCCTCCAGTTGAGCTCCCCTCGAAGAGTATAACGCAAAGCACCACCGCAATCTATAGGCAGAAAATAGACGACATAGGGTTTGAGCTGATTTACCCTGTTCGCCAATCCTATTGCCAGGAGAAAAAGTGAGGAGCACAGAGCTGCACTCCTCACCATTTTACAGCAACACTCAAATCTCGCACCAGCAAGGGCGACTTAGTGAAAAATGGACACATTGAGAGCCTTCAGCACTGCTGAAATTGGATTGGCAATAGTGTGAGAAGTGCTCCCCGCAAAGAGCAGTCCAACGGGCCTGTTACCGAGGTCCGTCGTGATGAGTGACCCGGAGTCCCCTCCCGCACTGAAGGGTGAGCCAGTCAGAGAGACGACTACGATTTGATTCTTGAAGAGCGCTTTTCCTGCCGTGCCGTACCCCACCCAACCCGTAAAATTACAGTCCACAATTCTGCCTCGTGTGAACTGGGTCGTACGCCCACATTTCTTGACCATAAGCTCTTGCCGGCAATTAGCGGGATCGGGGTTGATGCGACCCACGCATTTGTTGAGCGGGGTGACCAGTCTTGGCGACGTTTGGGCTACGGCGCAATCTACGAAATTCGGGGGCCCACCATACTTCAACGGTACGAACCGCGACAAGCGGGCAATGACATCTTGGGGTACGCGCCCACCGTCAATCGGGCCGGGTTGTAGGATTGGGTCCCCAATCTTTGCCTGGTTCGAGGGTGCAAGAACGTGGTTGTTACTCAGAATAAAAAGCTCGCGTCCTTGGCGGACCAAGCAGCCGAGGGTGCCTGCCGTGATGCGATAATGCCCCACTGACACTCCGCCAGGTGCGGGTCGATATCTGCCCTTGTAAGGCAAGGCATGGAGTTCCCCCATGACCACCACGTCGGTTGGCACGCCGTCGACATCACTGGGTACGACTGCTTCTGCCTCTATACTGTCGTTGGGGACCTTGGCCGCCACGTACACGGTTACGCACATAGCTGGGCTATACTGGCCTTCGACCATTTTTTGGCCAAGTCCCACCCCTACGATATTCTCGAACCCATGGGAATCCGTTCCGCTCTCCGCGGACAAGGCCCGCGGAGCCGCATCGAAAAGGAGCCTCTGTTCGAGCTTCTCTTTCGCGTTTATGAGAGCCTCGGCCGGGGCAGTCAAACCCCATGAGGCCATCTCGGTCTCGATGTCCTCGAATTGAGGCTCCTCGATCGGTGGTTCTTCCTGCGGCAGATTCGGTTCGTCAAACTCACCAGGGTCAAAGCCGCCTTCCTTACCCGAACCCTTTTTCACTCCCATGAAAGACCTCCTTGGTTGTTATTCGTTGGGATCGTGTCGTCACCTGCCTAAGCTTCCACTTGAGTTTTCTAGAGGCGTAGCGAGCACATGCTGCATCCCCCCTTTCTAGGTACCACGAAGACGTCTTTGCCTCGTGCCCCACGATTTCAGGCACCAGTCCTTCGGGAATTCCGTTAACCCCCAAAAAAAGTAGTGCCTCCCTGACTCCGCTTCTGTTTTCGCAGCAAACCGACTTCCCTTTCATCCGTGACCGACGCACTTGCCTTCGGGATGGAGCCTGGCATTTCTCCTGGTCTGAATGGGATTTTCACGTAGTGCCCTGCGGTTCTGTGGTATTCGGGATACCTCTCCCTCATGTCGTCAGACCACCGTGCAGCGAGCATGAACAGGAACAGATCTCCGTCAGCTACTGACACCTGATCCAGCTTTAGAGCCCAAACGGGCTGGAACCGACGGTGTTGCCTCAGGACTTCGATCATCTTTGCCAAGACCGCGAGATTCTGCTGTTAGAGGTCGGCGTAGGCAATTGAAGCCGACCTCATGTGCCGGGGTTCTTTCCAGGCCGGTGCCGCCGGGTTGAACATGACAAGACACGTGGCAATGACGATGACCGCATGTCTTTGCGCCAAGGTATCCCCCTGATTTCGGAATTTACTGATTGGCTGATCCCCTCGACCTAGTGTAACGTTCTCGAATTAAGAGTAGTATTGGGTGCCAAAAAAGGCGTTCAATTACTGGACATCACCGGGCGATATTGCCACTCTAACTTGCAGAACGTGACACTAGTAACCGTGGTCCGATCAAGAGGATTGGAGTTCCCGAAATCGTCGGATTCGGAACTTCTGCACGGTTCAACCGTTAGATGAGACGTGCCTGGGTATCCCCATATGGTGTCATTCGTAACTGATCCCCCCCTTCCCGACGGTTTCTCACCAGCAGCACGTTGCGACATGAGCGAGTTGGATTACCTATTCCACCTCTATTATCATCTTATATCAAAGTAGACAAAAGAAGTCAAGAGAATTTTCCTGTAAGAGCATTGTGTCTCGAACAAACCTAGACGGGCAAAGGAATCGATGTGACGTAGCTCTTAGAGCCACTTTCCCTAGGCCTAGGCTGACTTCACTCCAGAAAAGAGGTCAGAAGAAGAGAAAGAAGGGGTCAGAAGGGGTCATCAGAAGGGGTCAGATCTGCTCTTGACTCATGCGTGGCTCGATCGCCGCCACTTTTGTCCTCAAGTCCCGTCGTTCGCAATCCTTTGTTTCATGGGATGAAACAAGCCGCTCGCACTGACGTGATTCCCTGTCCAAAGCCGTCCTCTACGGTTGCGGAAGCCTGAATCGGGTCAAACCCGGCAAACCCGGCAAACCCGGCGATCCTCCAGCCCGGTGAAGACCGCTTCATGGAGTCCGCCTATGTTCATGGCAGGTACCGAGCGTCCGGAAATTGGATGCGCCGTGGCCGTGACATGTACCAAACGATATCGCCATGTCCCATTTGAGTCAAAAGACGACTTGACCCCTTTTTTGACCTCTTTTTCCTCCTTCTTGGCAATGGTAGCCACTTTGGTGTCGCTTGAGTCTACGAGGTTACCGCCACCGCCGATTTCTTGATTGTTCGGTTCAGAGGGGTTCTGTTTGTCCGGTTCAGGCCCTGTCTGCTCTTGGGTGGAACGATCCTTATCCGTCATAACCATCTCTCCTTTCCTGAATTCATTGACCAGGGACTCCCCTTCAAGTTCCTGAAGGGGGGAGTCTTGCTCCAGAAATGCACCACAATTAAGGACTCGTCATGGTCGGGTCTTTGAGGGAACTATTCGCTTCGGCTGGTGACATAATTCAACGAAGATCCGGATTCATTTCGATAACATTCAATCCCTGGACATCTCTTAGATAGTCAGTGACCTCCGGCAAAGCCGGAGGCTTGAATGCGTGAACCGCTCAAAGCGGTTGAAATCTGGGGGCCACCTGAAGGTGGCTCACCTACTCGAACACATTGAGTTGATCGAGCCTGCGGTCTTCCCGTTCCTGCTTCT
>JBGSJS010000085.1:0-112261 GCA_041741735.1 Desulfomonilaceae bacterium
GGCTATCCGGGACCACAGTCAACCCGCTGCGTGCCACCACCGTAGCTCTGCGTAGCACCATTTCTGGAAAAGGGGGTTCGGTTTGAAACGCCGACCCTGTGAATCTCTTGCAAAAACGGAGCTTGCAAAATCTAGGTTGAATATTCACGGAGTCGGAAAGGCCGTCGATAAGGGCGTGACCGTATCGACGGTCATCCCGAGAGAGAGTCTCGATATCCTGACCGGGATGGAGAAAGAGTCCCCCGCATGCTCCCACATCGCTGTCCGCCATCAGATTGACGAGCCTGGCCAGGTAGTCCGGTTCCAGCCACGCATCGTCATCGGCACGCAAGAAGAGCTCATTTTCTCTCTTCGCGGCACGCAGCCCCACCTGGTAGGCAGCACCGACGCGGCTCGTCCGAAGCCCCGGCGCTATGCGAATATCTCGGCCGGATCTCGATATCTCGTTGAAAAGTCGGGGGTACACACCGAGATTGTTCCACCGGACCGGCACGTCGGAGTCATCCACGATGATGAGATCCCAGGCCGTAAAGCTCTGACGGATGAGGCTCCAGAGTAGCTGGTGGAGCATGTCGGTTCGGTTCTTTGTGGCCACGCAAACGCTTACGCGCATCGTTCCTCCATGATAAGAAGGGATCGACTTTTGGTGAACTGCTTCAGGGTCCAAACTCGTTTGTTGATGCCGGTTTCCGTAGGTTGAAACCTACGGCTATTGTTGGTCTGCCCTTTCAGGGCAGAAATCTCCCTCGCCCAGCATGGGCGTACCAATAGTAGACGTGGGTTTTAACCCACGGCAAACTCTCTTCTGAACTCGATTCCGGATATCTCCTTGGTCTTCAGAGACCGTCGGCACAGGTGGCCGGTGGAAAGGGAATGAGCGAACGCGTTTGGAAAACGCATCTCTTACCGCCAAGCGATGGCGGAGACGTTGACCGTTCCGGAGGGTGCCGCTACCGTGACGACGGTCTGTCCGGCCTCTTTCACGAGGGGCAAAGTCGGCAGGGTTTCCCCGTCGGAGGTCCAGTTGACGGCATCCGAGCCGGAAACCGTGCCGGTAAGCGTGGCGGTAACAACGGCCCCTTCGATGTGGATCAAGACCTCTTTGACGTCAACGTCGAAGGTGATAGCCGTTCCGCCGGTACCAACGTCCGAGAACCGTTTGGTGACGGTCTCCGATCCGCGGTCGGGAAGGGCGAATCCGTTGTCATCCCTCACAATAGGTTGAATCGGCATGGGAAGCCTCCTCCATGGTGGAAAGTCACCCCGGGATGGGGAACCGGTCGCTTCTTCGACGGGGTGTGGGTGGTGCCGTTGCCGTTGGGAGCGTGGCTCTTATGCGGAGACGGGCGTGGCTCCGATGACCGCCCAGCGGTACACGCCCCCGGATATTCTGGTGCAATAGAGCTGAACGCTTGCGCCCGCGTTCAGGGTTACGACGTCCAGGTCGTTGAGGAATCCGTCGGGGCATGAGAGGGTCACCGAGGAGCCCGCGTGATTGACCGCGAGAGACTCGGCACCGTTGACGGCTTCCTGAGGTGAGGGGAGGGTGATGGTGATCCCGCCGGTCTCGGCTACGAAGAGGCCGTGGAGAAGCATGTCGTGGCAGGTGAGCGTGGTGCTTTGCGAAAGGTTCTTACATTGAAAGGTCGATGGCAAATCGGGTCGCATGAGAAACCTTCCTTCGCAGGGACCGGGCGTACGATTCCGGTCCCCGGTTGCGGCACGGTCGAGTATGGATACGATTGAAAGGCCCGGCAGAGGGACGTGGTTATGCCGCAGGCAATCCGTAAATCATGCCGATGTTGGCGCGAGGATTGCGTGCCACAACTCCGTACGTCTGGAAGGAGATGAGCCAGCGCTGATACCTACCCTGAGTTGGGATCTCCTTGCGGTCCATGCGGTCGTTGGCGAAATAGCCGTACTCCATCTCCTTGAAGTTTACGAGGATGAGGGTGTCGGGCCTCATGTAACGGTCGGAGAGAATGGGGAAGCTCTTGCCGATTTTCGCGTCGAAGTGATCCACGTGAAAACCGACGCCCTGGTCATCTTTTTCCATTCTTCGATAGGAAATGTCGAAGTCGTGGATGTACTGATGGGTGAGCGGGTGGCATACGATCCACCAATCCCCTTTGTTGTAGTTGGCGTGCTCGTCCAGCCAGAGATGTCGCGCGAGGTTGTCCAGATCGGTCTTCGTAAGGGGCTGAGAGCTTTTGCCGACGAAGACGTTGGGATTGGAGAGCTCGGACTGGGTGATCACCGGCCAGGTGCAGATGCCGCACATGGTGGGCTCTTCGGTCTTGTTGCCGTACACGAAGTCGGTGCCGTCGTGATAGGGCCTGGATCTGAGAACCGCATAGGCCAACTGTCTCCGCAATTTCTCCATAAGAGCCCGGATCTGGTGCTGCGTCTCGTCTGCAACGACTTCATACTTCGTGTTCTTGCGGGTCTTGGGGATCTCGAAGGTCTCAGCGTGGATCTGGGTTCCCACTTCCCGGAAGATCCTGTCCAGGCAGCGCGGGTCCGCTGCATCCCGATAGTCGGACCAGACCTCCGCAATGATGTCCCAGCTTACCTCCCCGGAGTCGTCAGTGAGGACGGTGTTGCCGTATGCGGCTACCGTTGCCTCCAGGCCGTCCACTGAAGCGACTTTCACCTGAACCCCGTCAGTGGGCCGTTCCAGGATGGTTCCCACCCGCACGGCTTTCCGCACGGACTCCTCGTTGATGGCCCCGCCGAAGAGGTACCCGGAGAAAGTGAGGGTGGTGCTCGCCAAGGTGGCCGTAATCCTGGACGGATAGCCCCATTCTTCCATCCAGCGTACCACGGGTCCGGCCACGGGCGTCCCCACCTTGATCTTCGCCAGGACGTCGCTCTGCTCCTGAACGACCTTGTCAAGTCCCTCCCGCAGGATCTTCTGAAGCTTGCGCTCCGCGTCCTGTCCGCCCTGGGTCCAGAGCTTCAGGAAATCGAAAACGTCTCCCGCCATATGCTTTCACTCCTTGGTATATTACAGTTTCAGATTGCGCAGACCGTCGAACATGTCGTCGAGGGACTTGGACTTCTTGAGCACCCGTTCCAGCTCGCGATCGTCGTCGACGGGCTCGCCGACCTCTCCCCCGGTCTCCACTGCCGACCGATTGCGTATCTCCCGGGCGGCCTCGGACCGGAGGCGGGAGTTCTTGCCGGCAGTGCCGTGAACCTCTCGCAGGAGCTTTACCGCCTCGGGAAGGTTCATGCCCCGGTCGCGTATAAGGGCCTCCAGTTGCCTCTCGTAGGGCCGCAGTCCCGCGTTTTGAGGATCTCTGAGAAACTCTTCCAGTAACCGCTTGAATGCCCTGTGCTCGTTGAAGGCCTCCCCGATCCTGTTTTCCACGGCCTCCCAGAGCTCGTGGGCGGTGCGGTTGACCATCTTGTTGACCGTGCTTACGGGGTCCTTCTCGAACGATTCCCGCATCTGCTGAAGGAATCCGTCCACATCGGCCTTCTGCCGAAGGATTCTCGTATCGAGTCCCATCTTCTCCAGCACGGTACGGTATTCCTCGGCCTGTCGCTCCATTGCCGCTATGCGGGCTTCCAGGTTCCTGTACGAGGCGAGGAGATCCTCTCCCGTGCCGGAGGTTGCGGCATCCGTGGCCCCCGATTCCGCTTGTGCGGCAGCGTCTGTGCTTCCGTCGGGAGGAGTCTGCAGTGAGCTTTCGTCCCCGAAGTCTTCCCCGGCCGGGTCCATTCCCGGATCGGGCCCATCCTTGCGCCTCATCCCGGCTTGCGTCTCTTCCAGATCCACAAGGTCCTCCTGCCCGAGGCCCGCTATTGGTTACGGGGCCGGGCCTTGATATAGATCCGGTCCAATCGGTTCAGGACCAGATCGATCCCCGCGACGAAGCCGCGGTTGAATTCGAGATTCTTGTCTTTGTCCAGGCACTCCATGATCTTGATGAATTGCTCCCGCTTGAGCATCTCAACGAACGCGGGGAGGAACTGCCGCTGCCACGTGGCAGTTGCGGCTGCTCCCACAAGAACGTCTTCGGTCTCTTTTTCGCTTTGATCGTCCCAACCGTCGCGGAACAGAAGGTATTCCTTGTAGAACATGGGCATGGGCTCCTCCTCGTATCCCCTGACCGTGAATGTGGATGCCGCGGGCGTGACCGTTCCGTGCGAGCCCGTGGTATCAGGAAGGCTCGGCATCACGTTCCCGGCGGCGGGCCGACCGACATTCCCGCACTCTGCATCTGGAGCAGTTGAGCCAGCGCATTGGCATCGGTAGGCTCCGGCCCCATGGGCCCGCCGGCTTCCACGAGGCGAGAAGGAGTGCTCGGGCTTTGCGCTCCATGAGCCCCCTGCGGTAGAGGGAATTGTTGCGACCCCGCCCCTGGTCCCGTCGCGGGCGCTTGGGCAGGATTCACCCGACTCAACACGCGCTCCACGCCGTCAACTCCAATCAAGTCCAAGTAACGTTTGAGGATTTCAGTAAACGATATCTTTACGCCCTCCTGGGCAAGCACAGGCTGGAATTGGGCAAGCGTCGGCAGCACCCGCTCGATGCTCTGCGCCTTGGCCAGCCGCGAGGAATCCTGACGCGTAAGGGTGGCGACCACCCGGTATCGGCCGGTCTGGATCTCTTCCGATGTGACGACCACCGGGACGTCGACACCGCTGAAATCCCGCACCGTGATCGTCTGGTCCTCCAGGAGGAATTGCTGGAGCATGGAAAGGGCAATTCTCCCCAGCGGTTCCAGAAAACTTCGCGCGAACAAGTCGGTTCGTGTTGCAAACGGCCCCAGGGCCGATTCCTGCAGAATGTGAGCTTCCGTGGCAGTGCGGCTCTTGCCGGTCACTCCCATGGTGGTTTCGTTGACCGTGATGCGCTTTTCCAGCAAACCGTTGAGGTAATCAATGAGCCGGTTCACTTCCTGCTGGGGAAAATTGAGGGGAGGGAAGGGCTGAATATCTCCGGGATCGTCCACGGTCCAGACTTTGCCAGGGTATACCGCATCGTTTTCGGTGCTGATCTGACGGGCCGCGGAAGAGCCCCGGCGGACGATGAGCTGAGCATTGGCCGTGAGCCGGGCATTGTCCTGGGATTGGCTGATGAACTGCGATATAGCGTGGATCAGGTCGAGATTGCTCTCCACCGCGCCCGCGCCCAACGGTCCGGGCAACGGGGTATAGTGAGCCGAAAGAAACGGTCGCAGTCCGCACCAGAGAACCGGAGCGTCCGTGAGTCGGACCATGACGCCGTTCTCCGGCGTTTCCACTCCCCGTTCGGTGACGATGGTGCAGAGACACTCTTTTCTTCCCTCGGCCGCGGGTATGCTCCCATGCCACTCCCAGACGGTAAATCTCCTGATTTCATCGGCTTCCAGGTCCTCGCCGTCCGCGTCCCGAAGAAGCTCTTCCCTATCGAGACCTCCGGCAGCAGGGCTGTCCCGCCATCGCCGGAGAAACTCCTCCTTGTTGAGGTTGTACACCCCGCGCTCGAACTGTTCGAGGATGTGCTCGTACGGCTTGTCCACTCTGTGGCCGATGCCCGAGTGGCGCTGGACATCGCTGTGCGTGGCGGTCCAGTCCACGAGGATCCGATCCAGAGGAATCACCTGGGCGATGGGACAGTCGTAAATCTTCTCATGCTCCTTCACCACCTCGAGCGTCTCGTAATCCCACCTGTTGCGGGATACGCCTTTCGAGTACCAGAAGATCTTTGCGAAAACAGTTCCATAGAGAACCAAGTGCTGGAGGACTTCGTACATCCGCACGTGTATCTGGCCCTCGGCCAAGCGTGCCAGGAGAAGCTCCTGCAGCTTGTACGAAGTGGGAAATTGGAGATCCTCGGTGCTCGGCCCCTGGGGATTGTCCGGGACCACGGTAAGCCAGTCCGGACCGCTGAAGATGGATTGGTACGCTTTATCCGCCCAGGTATCGACGATGTACGACGGAGCGAGCACGATGTCGGCCTGCCACCGGTCTTTTGATTCCCTCCCATGAGAGAGAGCCGCCCTGTTCTCGCCGGCGGTCACACCTGAACGGTTTGCCCATGCGCTGAGCTCCCGACGATTGTGGTAAAGGTCTTCGAGGAGCTTCCACCGCTCCACTTTTCTGTTCACGAATTCCCGGGACGCCGTGCACCAACGGCTGACATACCGGAAAGCCTCCTCCTGAAACCCCGGCGAAGGGGTCTGTGGCGGGACTATGGGGCGCCCCGATTCGTCAGGGGCCATATTCCCTTCCCCGAGAATGGCGGCAAGCGCCGCGGAACCGTCGCCTTCAAAAGTGGAACCCTGAAAAGCATCCATACGTACCGTCCTATTTTCCTCGTGTGATTACACAATATGCATTCCGGACAAGGAGCTCTCCCGATCGGCAACAATCGCAATTTCCGTAGTTTCGGGAGGCCGACAAAGCCTTTCCACAACCCGGTGGCGAGCGATCTCGGCGAGCCGGTCGAGCGATAAGCTTCTCGCGTGATCGGGGAAATCCATGTCATAGGCCGCTTTTCTGAACAGCACCTGTTCCTGCTCGTCCCGGACCATCCGTGCGAAACGGACACTGCAGTCCGTACGAATACCAAGACTCCCACTTGTGGCATTCATAGTGCTTTCCTGCTGAGAATGTATGGCAAAAGAAACATGAGACATCGGAGGGGACGTCAGGTCACAGATGTCTCCTCAAGATCTCGCCGGCTGCCGGTGCTCAATACCGGACCGAGAGAAGCGAACAAATCGGGATCGTTTCGTTTGAATACGCTGGTGTGGCTCAATACAAAGTATTGCGGAGTAATGTTCTTCATGAAGCGGTTCAGTCCGCCGCTTCCCGGTAAGAGAGGCGCACAATGGTGTGCGAACGCCTTCTCGTTGAATCCGGCGCCGCACCCCGTGGGGCCTTGTCGGTTGCTCTTGCCTCTTATTTGTAGTATCTCACAGCCACTTAGACGAATCAACCATAAGATGAAAAACCTAATTAACTATACAATATTACCGGTGCTCTCAACATTTCCGTTCCGATTGCAGCCTCCGAGAAGGTTGCGTCCCGGTGTACGTCGGTCATTGTCGCCAGTTTCTCATTACGGGTCGCCCCAAACAATCATTCGTTGAAAAACAGGATTAACCGGCCGGGATCGTTTATCATCGGAAGATCGCGCCCCGAACCGCCCCGGATCGGCGCAGCCCGGGAGGACTACCCGACTTAAAATCGTACCGGCGGTCGTCAGGCCTCCTCCAGGGCAATCTCTCTTTCGCCCGTTACTCCCTTGAACATCCGGGCATCGCCGATTACTTTGCCCACAACGTTCACTGCAGAAGCAGGAACGATCTTGCCCGTGGTGCTCATGGGGGTGGGACCGAAAAAGATACAGAACGCGCGACCGGTGGGCCAATAACCGAGATCTCCCATCTCGACGGTCTCGGCTGCGGTAGCATCGAGCTCGGCTTCCACCGGGATCGAAAAGTATATTTCGTCACCCCAGGTACTGAAAGACGCTGTCAGGGGAAGGGCATCGAAGATTTCCCGCGCCGTGGGAGTGTCACTGAGTTGGGCTTCCATGGAAAGCGCACCTACCGTAATCTTCATCCTCATGTCTTACCTTTCGGCCGCGGGAATTCCCTTCGGCAATCCGAAATCAGGATTTCAGGAAGAGCCGGGAGCGTACTCCCTCAACGTTCCAACGAGCTCCGCAGGGCCTCAAGGTGGAATGTCGCGGGAGCGCACCGGCTGATTGAGTTTGATCTAATTGTAGCCTATCATGAAATCCAATGGACAAGAACGGTGGTCGGAGCCGGCAACCACATGAGGTTCCGAAAAAATGCACATGCGCCGGTGGAATCCTTTGCCCTTGAGGGTAATTTGGGTGCAACGGCGAAGTGGCTCAGGGTACTGGGCTTTGACGCGGTCTGCCCTGCAGATTCCTCGGTGGATTACGATTATTACGTGACCACGCGGAAGGCTGCTCGCATCAGCGGAGCCATTATCGTTGAAGAGGGCTCGGCGCTTCCCCAAGTCCGTCAGGTGCTCGAACTGACCGGCATTAAGCCCGATCCGGAGAGGCTCCTCAGCCGTTGCCTCGTATGCAACGTGCTGGTGCAGGCCGTACCGAAAGATGCGGTGAAAGGGAAAGTCCCTGAAGGCATTTTTGACACGGTGCCCGCTTTCACCCAATGTCCTGCATGCGGCAGAGTCTATTGGGAGGGATCTCACCGATCACGGATGCTCAGCGCCCTGGAACAGGCGGGAATCTCCCTGGATGCGCGTTCGATTCCCTGTTCCCAAGAAGAGTGACGGCAGGCTTTCGGGATCGGTCGCGGCCGGTGTGGGTCTTTCTGCCGTGTCCGTCTCACCCGGCCAAGGCAGGAGCCGAGAGCCGGTAATCTGTTCGTAAAGGAAAGGTCGCCTTCCGAAGCACGGGAGACTGCCTTGAGGCAAGATGGCTGCAAACTGGTTCTCTCTTGCGTTGGCATGCGCGCTCTTGACCGCGTGCTCCGATGCGGTTTCAAAACGGATTCTCCAGCACAACGATGAGTGGATAACCGGAACCGTCGTTCTGGGGCTGTCCGCGTTGGTCCTGGGCCCCATTGCCTTTTCCACGGGGATGAAGCCCATTACTCCGGATCTCGTACACCTGCTTATCATAGCCGTACCGCTTGAGATTCTGGGGTACTATCTCTTCTTATCCGCCATTCGGATGGGCGAGTTGTCCCTCACTTTACCGCTCCTCGCGTTCACCCCGGTCCTGACCATTGCCACGGCCGCGGTCCTCCTCGGAGAGACGATATCGGTGGCGGGCGGATGCGGAATAGCCCTCGTAGCAGCAGGGGCTTACGTCCTTAACGGCGATCTCGCGAAGAATACGGCGTCCGCGCCCCTCAGAGCACTGGTCTCCAGTGCGGGTTCCCGCAGAATGCTTGCCGTGGCGGTTATCTGGGGGCTATCATCAACCCTGGGGAAGAAAGGCATCCTGATGTACGGGGCCTTGCCCTTTGCCTTCATCCTCATCTGCGCGGACGTGGCGGCATTTGCTCTGATCGGCCTGTTCCGGTTGAGGATGGGACGAGCAGCCATCAGCCTCAAGAACGGCATGCCGGCCCTCTTCCTCATTGGGGGGCTGTTTATGGCCGGAGCGCAAATCACCCACTTCGTCTCTCTGAGCATGGCTCCCGTTGCCTACATGATCTCCGTAAAACGGCTGAGCCTGGTTTTGGGGGTGGCATTGGGGTGGCTGCTTTTCGGCGAGCGCAACATTCGTTACCGGCTGGTAGGCGCGTCGGTGATGGTGTGCGGAGTCTTCCTCCTCTATCAATGAGGCGAATGCCGAGAGGTCTCGCGGCCTGATCCGCTCATCGGAATGGAGAGGAACGGACCTATGGTATGGATCAAGCCGTCGATATGCTACCCGTGCTTCGCCGCAACGGAGTATGGAAGACTCAAGCGCTCCCAGCGCCTTTTTCGTGTTCGAGCGGATTGCTATTCACCTCAGGATATTCGATAATAAAGCCTTATGGAAGACAGGCTCTCTTATGTATCGGTGAAGATCTCGCTGCCCAGGAGCACCAAGGTGAATCCGCGGGTAGTCGAGCTGCTGGCGCGGTCGATCAAGCGCTCGCCTGAAGACCTTCGCGTACGGCTGGAAAACGGGTCGATCAATCTGGCCAAGGTAGTGCTGAACGACAATCTGTCAAAACTTCTCTCTATCCTGGAAAAGAGCCGCTTCAAAATCGACACGGTCCCATTCGACGACGATGTCTCTGCCCGTCAAGAAATCGCGCGATCGGAGCTGACGGCAAAGAGCGTGCGTGTAGAGGTGTCCCCCAAACCCAAGGCGCAGTCCAACTGGCGGAAAGGGGACGTGATCGAAGGGCTCTACGAAGTGCTGGGCTCGGCATCGGGGGGCATGGGCACGGTGTACTTCGTCTTTCACCGTTTGTGGAAGATGAACCTGGCAATCAAGACCCCGCACCGTTCAGTCGAAATGAATGAGATGCGGCAGGCGCGATTCCTCAGAGAGGCCGAGCTTTGGGTGGATCTCGGCCTGCACCCCAACATAGCGACCTGTTACTACGCGCGCGTCATAGAAGGCTTACCGAGGTTGTTCATCGAGTACGTGGACGGAGGGGATCTCGACTCGTGGCACGACAAGAAACGCCTCACCGATCACCGTACGGTCATCGATCTGATGCTTCAGTTCTGCCACGGAATCAGCTTTGCACACGACAGAGGTCTCATTCACCGGGATATCAAACCGGCCAATTGCTTGATCTCCCGGGAGAAGATTCTCAAGATAACGGACTTCGGCCTGGTCAAGAGAGTGGAGGACCCCAAGCCGTCAGGGGAAGCAGATGAATCCTCAGCGGATTCCGGTCGTTTGACCAATGCGGGACTCACCATGTTCGAAGGGGGAGTGGTAGGATCGCCGTGGTACATGGCTCCCGAACGCTTCAGGGTAGGTGGTGCTGACGACATACGATCCGACGTCTATGCCTTCGGGGTAATGCTCTACGAAATAATCCTGGACACGAGGCCGTTCAGACTGGCCAAAGGTCAGGGGTTGCAGGATCTGGTCAAATGCCACCTGCGTGAAAAACCGATGGACCCATTTTCTCTGCGCCCGGATCTCCCCATGCCTCTGGCCGAGATCATCATGACCTGTCTGGAGAAGAAGCCCGCCAATAGGTACCCATCATTCCTGGAGGTCGGCCAGGCTCTGGAAAGAGCCGGCGGGGCCCTATACCCCGACCGTCCCGTGCCCAAGCGGCCCAATGTGGTGGGCCTCAAGGCAGACTCCTTGAACAACCAGGCGGTCTCCCTCTTGGACATGGGGCGGGTCTCGGAAGCCAAGCAGCTCCTCGAGGATGCACATTCAGCAAACACCGAGCATTTAGAGGCCGTGTACAACCTGCACACGCTCCGCTGGAAACTTGCAGAGCTGTCCGACCGTGAAGTGGCGAACCGCATGGAGTCGTTGAAGATCGAAGTTCGCGACTCGGCGGACTATCAGCACCTCATGGGGCTCATCTGCCTGCAACGGGGGGACCCCGCCAGGGGCATTGCGCTCCTCACCAAGGCCTGTCAGGCTGCGGCCCATTTCGCTGAAAGATGGGACGAACACGGGGGTAGTCCGAAGGATTTTGTGAGCTCGCTGGGTTTCGGCCCTATCGCAGAGCAGGGGTCGCTTTCCGCGCACGTGAAGAACGTACGGAGCGCCGCATTTTCGCCAAACTCCAACCGAGCCCTCACCATTGGTGAAGACAAGACGATCCGGATTTGGGACATTGCGAGCGGGCGGTGCCTGAAGAATCTTCGCACATTCACCTTTTCCCCTGTGGCCGGGGCTTTCTCCCAGGACGGGCTGGTTGCCGCCACTTCCTATGGAGACGCTTTCAAGACGGTTGACGTCTGGGAGATGGAGCAGGGACGACTGCTTCGCAGGCACCAGGGAATGGCCGCCTTCAGGCTATGCTTCTCGCCTGATTCCCGGCATCTGGCCGCCATAGGGGACGACGGCCACATTCGAGTCCTCGACTCTCGACTGGAACGCGTCATCTGGGACTTTCATGAGGCTCCAACCGGGATAACGGCTACGGCTTTTTCCGACAATGGGGAATCTCTTGTCGTAGGTACTCAGGACGGCTGCATAGCAATGATCGACCTGAGATCGCGGGAGATGGTCTATCGCGCAAACGGCCATGACGGCCCCGTGCTGTGCCTGGACGTCAGTCCGGACGGCACCGCGGTGCTGAGCGGAGGACAGGATGAGCTCGTCCGCGTCCGCAACGCTGCCAATGGTGAAGAACAAAGACGTTTCGCCGGGCATCTCGGAAGAGTTGTTGCCTGCCACTTTCTGCCCGACGGGCGATTCGTGATTTCGGCTTCGGCTGACGGGTCAATAAAGATCTGGGACAAGGCCGACGGGCGGTGCTACCGAACCATAGACCTCCGTGGAGAGGAGATCACCACATGCGGCGTCTCTTCCGACGGCAAGCGGATTGTGATCGGAGGGGCCAAGGGATCGGTAAGGATATGGTCTATGGAAACCGGATGGTTCTTACGAGATTTCCTGGAACCGGCCATATGTCGTCCCAGGACCTTCAAGGAGCTGTCCTTCCTCTACGATGCGTTCAAGGATGCGGTGGATACGTTCGAGGCCGCGTGGGAGAAAGACTCACCCGGAGAGATTCTGCGGGGATTCGACCGGATCAGGAACATGCCGGGGTTTTGTTGGTCCAGAGAAGCCATAGGAATCAGAAACAGGATTCACGGGCAATATGCCCGGAGGCGCTTGCGATCGTGGTCGTTCATCCGCTCTTTCTACGGGCATCGGGACACGGTGGTCAGCCTCGATGCCGGACCCGACAGCCTGACGCTCCTCTCGGGAAGCCTCGACGGGAGTGCGGGACTGTGGGACGTGGTGACGGGACGATGTCTTCGGTTCTTCAAGGTTCACAGTCCGGTGGAAAAAGTTCTTTTCTTGAAGAAGATGTCGGGCCTTTTCACCTGGAGTCGGGACGGTGTCCTCAGAAGATGGAGCCTCGATGGCGATATGGAGGTCGAGATGCCCGATATGCGGCCGCCCTTCGGACTGAGTGAGGACGGTCGGATATTGGCGGTCATGACCAAACGCAACACGCCTTTGAAAATCAACCTGGAAACAGGAAAGAGGATCTTCGAGGGTCCGCCGGCAGCCGGGACCAACTTTGTGTGTTTTTCCTCAAAGCTGGACACCCTCTACAGCTTGAGAGACGGAACCCGCATTCAGCGATGGTCTGTGACTACCGGGAGAAACGAGGGCTCGCTGCGGGATCTCGGGTTGCAGATCACCTCCTTCCTACCGACAGAACAAAACGACAAGGTGCTCGCGGGCATGCACTCAGGAGACGTGACCATCTACATGGTGGGGTCCGGTGTCAACGTCGCCACTCTGCGGGGTCACTCGGATTTGATCCGTGTCTTGAATCGCGGCCCGGAGCGGGATTTGTGGATCACGGGCTCGGACGACTGTACCCTGAGACTGTGGGACCTGTTCGATGAGAGATGCATTGCCGTCCTGGAAGGCCATGCTTCCCCTGTAGGGGCTGCAGCGTTCTTCCCTAATTCATCCCTGATTGCCAGTGCGGGCGCGGACGGATCGGTGAGATTGTGGGGGCTTGAGTGGGATCTGACGAGCCAACCCGGCGCGGCGCACTGAGTGCACCCATGCCGCTTCCATAGAGCCCTTCGGTACTGTGGTGACGCTGCCGGCTGAACATGGTAAACTGGCAGCTAAAACCGATGCGCATTCGAGGTTGCGGTGCTCGATGACCGAAGGGGTTGCCAATGCGGACCGACCTCTTCAGCCGCTAGCGGCACTGTTACGGAAAGAATCCCCGTTAGATCCCGCTGGTGGGCCGTCATGGAAAAAACCAGGCACAGAGTTAACGCCAAGGCGTTTGTCGAGCATTACCGGGCCGGTGTGAGCGCAGAAGACCTGATGAGAGACCACCGCCTCGACGAAGCGGGGCTGGAGAAACTCGTTAAGGTGCTTCTCAAGAAGGGTTTCCTGGACCCGTCCGATGTCGCAATGAGGCATGGTCGCAGGCAATCGGACGGAGAGGATGCCGAGTCCCCTGCCCGGGCGGAAACGGATGCATCGTCCGATAGGCGTCAGCCGGAAATCGCCGGAGGAATTGCCGAGGAGGAACCTTCCCTTTGTCCGCAATGCCGTGCCCAGGTCTCGGTAAAAGCCCTCATCTGCCCCGAATGCGGACACGTCCTCCCCGGAGCGGAAAGGTGGGCGGCAGTGGAGCCCCCCAAGACCTTGACCGAGCGCATACCTCCGAAGCTCCTCGGTATCCTTCTCGCTTTACCCCTGGCCCTCCTTCTCTTTTTCCTGTTCAGAGACATCTTTATCCCCGCGGCTGAGGACGCCATCGACCGTCGGTCCGGTGCTGTCGGCAAGAGGGCTCAGCACCACAAGGTTCCGGCGAAGGGACCTGTCACCCCGCCGAAGGAGGACTCTGCGGAGGCCTTGGAGAAGGAAGTGCAGAGGTTGATCGCTTCGGACATCCTCTCGAGTAAGGACGAAGGGTATCGAAGGCTCGTGGTCGGTTCGGCATGGTTCGGGCTGGGACCTGAAGAGCAGGAACGGCACCTGTCACGACTACAGACCCTGATGACCCGGTCCGGTGTGGACGCGGATTTTGAGGTGGTGGATTTCTGGGGTGAACAGGTTGCCCGCGTGACCGTTTCTTCCGTTGAGCTTGTTTTCAAGGACTCCGGGGCCCTTCCGGATCCCTCAGGGGAGGAATCGAAGGACCCTCCCAACCCTCCGGCTTGGATGAAGGAGATCATCCAGGGACCTGCCGAGTCCGGGATACCGGAGATACGGTCGACGGAATGAGTCTTTCCTTGGCTCACTGAGCCTTACGCGTTTTGGATTCCGCTGTTTCAGGAGAATGTCCGAAGAGGTCGCTCCAATCTCTTGTCATTTTATATACCTGGCCCAGTCCATAGAGGGACAAGGTGAGGAAGACCGTCTGGTCCGCGTCCTTGATCTTGAGGGAGACCGGGTCTTTCTCCCGGACTTCGGAATAGCGCAGGAGCACGCTCCAGCATTTAGGTTCATACTTCAATCCAAAGCTCGTAAAGTATGAGAAGTCGTACTGGTGGGAATACTGATTTTCAAAGAAACACTTCAAATCTGACGTGACTATCACGAGAAGGTTGATATTGGTTTGACGGTTGAGATCCTCCCGCTTGTCATCCTGGGTGAACTGATGCAGGACTCTCAACCGATCCCCCCTGTGATCCATAAGCCCCACGTCCACGCCGTACCGTTTGGTCCGATTGAGCACGGGATCGTATTCCGCCCGGGCGGTCAGATCGACCAGAGAGTACGGCTTCAGGGTTAACTCGGCCTGGGTGGTGGTCCAGAACTGCTTGTCGTAAGAACCGGAGTGACGCCGGTCTTCCGGTGTCTCCCGACCGTCAAGATCGTACCCCTGGGATACGCTCAGGGTGGCAAAATCAAGGTACTCGCCCGGGCCCAGTCGCCCCGTGAGGGTCTGGCGCATCTCCGCTGTAAGCAGACTGATGCGGTCCAGTCGATCGGTCTCGTCGAAATAGGGATAGGTCTGAGCACTGGTGAAAGGCCTGTACGTCCAGGCAAAGCGCGGCCGCACCGTGTGGCGGATTCGCTGAAAGCCCATGAACCTCCCGTCGTACACCGACTCCAGATCGGTGAACACGTCAGCGTTGACCTGATAAAGGTCGGTACGAATTGCGTTCACGGAACTGATACTCTTGTCGTGAACGTAGTAATCGGCTGCATAGGCCTTGGCAAAGTAGTTCATGGACGGCTCGATTTTTAAATATCGTCCCAAGGCCACGGGAATGCTCAATCGGGAGTCGACCTGCAATCGATTCCCCAGCCATTGATTGTTCATGGCCGGCGCGTGGAAATGGTCGTACACGAGGTTCGTGCTCAAATGGAGCGGCGTGTACGGGATCTTGCGATTGAAGAGCGTTCCGCTTACCGTGGGCAAGTTCTGAACGGTCAACGCGTTGTCGGGAAGGTCGAGATTGTCGAAGTGTCTGGCCTCGGCCTGAAAGAGGAAGTTGTTGGACTGCCTGAACAATACGGCGTTGGATTCGAGGTATCGCACTCGGAAACGCTTGTCGAATCGGCCGCCCCAGAACTGAAAGTAGTTTCGGTCTGATATCCAATTTGCATTTGCCTTGAATTTGATGTCCGCACCAAGATCTTGATCGTGACGCCACGTGATGTAAAAACGGTGGCTCTTGGGATTGGATTCGGGGCCGTACTTCCAATCGTACGTATATTCTCCGTAAAATCGACCGGCGAGACTTTCCGACGGGATGTAACGCAGCTCCAGCGAGGTCTGTGCGGCCCTGTTGGTACAGATTCGGGGCACAACGGTGGCATCGACGCTGGGAGAGATGTCCAGGAAGAACGGAAAGCGAACATCAATGCCCTTTACGCTGCTATTGGCGATTGTCGGCATAAGGAATCCGGTCTGGCGCTTGCGTTTGGCCGGGTATATCATCCACGGAAGATAGAACACCGGGACGTTCTTTATGTAGAAGAACCCGTGCTTGAGCGTGCCGTATCCCTCAAGGGTGACATCCAGGTCTTTACCGGTTATTCGCCAATCGGGGGACGTGCCGTCGCAGGTGGTAAAGCTACCGTCTTCAATCCGGTAGGATGATTCCCCCGTCTTTTCCAGCTTCTTCCCTTCAAGGTAGATGTTGTGCCGTGTGAGAAAGAGTTTCCCATTGTATATGACGCCTGTGGCATCGGTGAACTTTAGGGTGAGCTTGTCGGCTTCGAGGACGTCGCTGCCCACGCGCACGATTACACGACCCAATGCCGTCATCTCCTTTGTTTTGGCGTCGAAGCGTGCACTATCCGCTCTGATGTGCGTGTTCCCCATGCTCGCTGTTACGTTTCCTCGAGCCGTAAGGTTGCTTTCCTTATCTACCTTGAGCGAATCAGCGTGGAGCTCTACGGGAACATCGGTGGGGATGACCGCGGCCTTGTTCGAACCCTCCCGGGGTTGGAGAAGGCTGGAAATAGGCTCGGCCGCGTACAGGGCACCGACCGTCTCAATGTGCAGGAGGAGCAAAACCAGGAGGAGAGAGAAGGAGCGCATTCCCGCACGGGAGGAGTCTATGCGGCGGCTCCGGTTGGGAATGAAGACCGTCTGCCCCGAGGCTTCGGGCAGTTCGTCGAACCGACTGCAACCCGGTTTCCCGTCGCCCATAATCCACGGCTTCCGGCGACCTCTTGTCATGAGGACGCCGGGACCCGTCATGCTCTTTTTCCTGATTCCGGTCACTCGTTCACGTTGCTCCCAAACAACCCCCGTCCGCGGGGATGGGCTTCATCCGTAGAGTGGCCGTGGGGCCGGCATCGTGCCTCGCCACGGCGAACGGCATCACCAGTACCCATGTGCTCGCTCAACTATCCTCAATCCCGCACGCCCTGCGCACCGGACCTATCATGTAAAGAGAGCCCGCTGCAAGGATAAGATCGTCTCGGGAAGCCTCTTCCATCAATTTGGCGAACCCTTCTTCCACGCTCGGGGTCGTGGTCGCGGGAATCCCGAATCTTCTCACCTCTGCTGCAAGCCGTTCCGGGTCCAGGGCACGGTCTCCCTGCGGTTTGACGCAGATCGCTTTTTTGCCGAGGGGCGCGATAATGCCGGTGAGCTTCTCGAAGTCCTTGTCACCGAGCATTCCCATGAGGAGGAGAGGACGCTTGCCCGGGAAGATGCGCCTCACCGTGCTCTTGAGCAGGCGCATTCCCTCAACGGTGTGGGCGCCGTCGATCACGACGTCCGGCTCCTTTCTCAGAAGCTCGAATCGCCCGGGGAATCGGGTGCCTGCAATACCTGCCCGAAGGGCTTCTTCCGTAATAGGATAACCCAGGGCTCTCAACTCTTCGATAGCGGCGATTGCCAGTGAGGCATTCTTGATCTGGTAGCTTCCGGCCATCGTCGGCGCCAGCTCCTCCAACGTGAGGCTCGCGGAGCAATAGGAGAACCGCTCGTTGCCGTTCCTCATTCCCTTGAAATCTCGACCGAACTCCTTCACCGGCGCCTGCCGGTCCTTTGCGACCTGCAGGATAACCGATCTGGCCTCCTTCCTCGATGCTCCGGTCACCAACGGGATTCCTTTCTTGATGATGCCGGCCTTCTCCCTCGCTATTGCGGCCAATCCCGTGCCGAGATAATCCTCATGCTCCCGCGAGATGTCCGTAATAACGGTCACCAGGGGCTGCACCGTATTGGTGGCGTCCAGGCGCCCCCCGAGCCCGACCTCGATGACGGCTACGTCCGGTCTTGCCTGCGCCATGCAGTCGAAGGCAACTGCGGTGGTGAATTCGAAAAAGGTCGTGCGCTCCGGGTCGTACAGTTTACGCACCTTCTCCGTGGACCCGACGAGGGCCTCTTTGGTCACCAGTGACCCGTTGAGTCTTATGCGCTCCCGAAAATCGTTGAGATGGGGTGACGTATAGAGCGCGGTTTTCAGACCGGCCTCTCGCAAAATCCCCGTAATGAAGGAAGCCGTGGACCCTTTGCCGTTACTGCCGGCCACGTGCACAACAGGAAAACGGTATTGAGGGTTGTCGAGCTTCTCCAACAAGAGGCGAATGTTGTCCAGTCCCAGAAGGATGCCGAAGCGCTCCAGACTGTAGAGGAAGGTGATAGCCTCATGATATGACGCCTCGTCGGTTCCGACGGAGAGTGAGCCCATGAAAAAGCCTCCGGCAGAGTAGTCCGCCGAGAAATGCTATACCACAGAGGTGCTGAGCCGTCAACGGGGGCTGGTTGGTAACATCCCGTATTAACTAATTAATGCTTAAAGCGGGGCGGGACAGCGGTGCAGGGTTGCCCGTGTCAATACGTCTTTTTCGCAATGCCGTTCCGAATTGTGCAGCAACCTTTCCAGCCACAGGCGTCGGCTGTTCTACACGTAACCTCCCGGACGGGACGCAGCGACCGCGCCCCGAAGGGGCGCACTTTGAATAGCCGTAGGTTTCAACCTACGGGATGCTAGGTCTTGTATTTACCTACGAAAACTACAACGGAAAGGTCGCCGGACATGTTTCCGCCAGAACGACCGTTGGTGGACCCCTTCAGGGTCCAAACTCGTTTGTTGATGCTCGTTTCCGCAGGTTGAAACCTACGGCTATTGTTGGTCTGCCCTTTCAGGGCATGAGTTTCCTTGGCCCCAGACCCTTTTTGCCGGCGAGCCGACAGCGAATACTTCCCGGCAAATGAGATGGCGCCGGCCCATGGGAGCGGTCGAAATGGAATCAGCAACCAAGATTATGAAATCGAATACTTAGGATTGCACCTCTTTGGCCCTCAGCGGTCGCAATCCTCGTCGCTGAAGAACGATTACAGAGAGCCTGTATTAAAGAGCCTGGGCCAGTCGGGCAATCATGGCGTCCCAATGCGATCCGTTCCGGAATATGACCAGCCTGCCGCCCAACCCTATCAATTCATTCTGTTTCTTCCGAGCCTTCATTTTATAGCGCCCAGCGAGCATAGCGGCATGTTTCAAAGGTTTTTTCATGTGGACCGTCCCGACAATCTTCATCGACGGGTTCTCTTTGAGCAGAAGCGGCACAGTCTCCACCACGTCCTTATCAAACCAGCAGTCGAAATAGACGATCTTGCTCAAACGAGACCTGAGAACTTCCGCGTAGGGATCTTCTTTTCCGCTCCGTGCCAGCCAGTTCCCCACCGAATTCAGGACACGGCCGCCGCCGGAGAAACCGGCCAGAGCTATGGTGGTCTTGTCCTTCTTCACGTTGGGAAATCTGGAGCGGAAGGACTTGTAGACGCGGTTGATGATCGAGAAGAGGAGCTCCGGTCTTTCGTCTTCGTGCGGAACGAGAGATCTCCAGCGTCCCTTTCCCCTCGACACCGGCCCTACGTACGGCGTATCGACGAACCCGACAAAGAGAAACGGGCGACGGGGTCTCTTTTCGGCCAGTATTTTCAGTTCCTTACGGAAATCTCTGTAATAATCCTTCGAGTGCATTCCGTGAAAATAGAGAATGATTTCCACGCGATCAGAGCGTCTGAAATCGTGGTCCCCCACCATCCAGACGTACCGCATGTCATCGGCCCAGCCGGGTATTCTCCATCGTTGGTAAGGAATGTGTCCGTCCCGTGAAACGATCAGTCCGCGATCTCCTTGGAGTCGCGGGATGGACGTCTTCTGCAAGAGATATGGAGACTGAGACATGAGCGTGCACGAGCATACCCAGAAACACGCGACAAGCCCTAGACAAAATCGCAACCCCACCCCAAGTCGCATTAGCAGTTGTTTGCGTGGGACACGTAAGAGGAAAGAAAGCTGGTTCTCCGTAGAGAAACGCATAGGGAGAAAATCCCTCCGTTTGGGATTTCCCTCCCCAATAGCAGGATTCTATCAACTGGTGAGGCTGGTGTCAACCTGTGTCGGCCGTGAAGGCAGCCGTCCAACCGCACACGCCCGATGGATTCCGCAACCGGGACAATCAAGATGAGGCCCTGTCACGTTGCGGCACCATAGAATTCGAAGAAGCCTTTCATAATAAAATCGACGGTATCCTGGTTAACGTGGAAATTCTCTCTGCCCTGGGCAAAGAGCGTTTTCCCCATGAGAGGCCGGTAGATGGAGGCCATCTCGAAGGCCGGGAAATAGGAGACGTTCTCGTGGTCGGCGACGAGCTCGTCGGCCGCTGCCCTGAGCGTGGCTTTGGAATTGCAACTTGCGCTGATCACATCGGAATCGGCGCGAAACGTTGCCCAGAGGTGTACGGGTGAGACCGTGATAATGATTCGACACCGGGGATTGTGCTCCGCCATGATTCGATGAATCCGTTCGAGGTTCTCGAGGTTCTCCCCGTACCTGGTCACGCGGAAGCGGTACCTGCTCATGTCGCCCCCTTCATTCACGTACGGTCCCGAGGGGAGACAGATTACCGAACCGTCAACAGTGTCCTCCCACACTTCCGTAAGACCCAGGGTGAGAATAAGTACCTCGGCCTTCTCAAGGACTCGCCGCGAACAGAGCCGATGGTTTCGGAAGTCTCCGTCAGCCTCCTCTATGGTGTCGTAGAGAATGATCCGTCGGTAGGGATCTTGAATCTTGCCGGAAACAGGGGCCTTCCACCAGCGAAGGTCAGGTTGCCATTTCTCAAAGGTGTACTCAAAGATCTGGCGCATGGAGAAGGTATTGTAAAGGCGCTCCCATGCAGCCCCTGCGTGCTTGGCGGCAGGATGGTGGGTTTCTTCCGCTACGTAGGAATACCCTTCCCTGAGGAGCACGGTCTTGATTTCTCTGGCAAAACAGGAGCCCATAGACGTAATGGGCGTGCCCCGGTCGATCTTGAAATTCGCCTTCCCCGGGAGCGGGTACGATCCGTCCGGTTTCGGGTTGTCGTACGAACCGGGCCAAACCTGCCAGGGTTCAAAGCGATGCACGGGGTGAACGTCCGATCGAGCCATCGTTGCCTTCTTGCCGATCAAAGGGTATGCGTGAGCGCTCCAACGTCTTGAGTCCGCAGGTATTCCGCTGACATTGCAAATCGTAAAGAGCGGCCAAGCAATCTCCGCTTAGCCGATCACGCGCCGTACTTGGCCTGCCTACGCGCATGGGCGGTCACGAGATTCATGAGCTGAGGGCCGTTGAATTGCCCCAACGCTCCTTTGAGGCACTCACTCTCCCCGAATCCTTTCACGTCGGGATTGCGCCGCATTGTCCCCGGGGCATAGAGGAGCACCGGCACCGGGTGCCAGCTATGCGACTTCAAGACCGAGGGAGTGGAGTGGTCCCCCGTTACCACAAGCACGTCGGGCTTCAGATCGAGTATGGTCGGTACGATCTTATCGACCTTTTCGATTTCCGCGGCCTTGGCGTCGAAGTCTCCGTCTTCGCCTCGGCTGTCGGTGTACTTGTAATGGACAAAGAAGAAATCGTACGCGCCCCATTCTCTCTTGAGGGCCTTCATTTGGTCGTCCAAATTGGTGAGTCCCTGAATGAGGGTCATCCCCACTAGGCTCGCCAGCCCTTTGTACATGGGGTACACCGCCAGGGCAGCAGCGTTCAGCTTGAACACTTCGTCAAAGCTCGGCAGTGCCGGCGCCCGCGACCAGCCTCTCAGAGTCACCATGTTTGCCGGGTGCTGGTCCTTGATGCGGTCTCTCACTTTCGTCACCCATTCATTGACCAGCTCCGCTGTATGGAGCGCCTCGGGAGACCCGTCCAGCGCGTTAACCGCCAGGGGTTTGACCCCTGTTTTCTGGGGATCGGTCTCGTTCAGTGCAGCGGAAAGGCCCGGGCCACGGAGGATCAGAACGAATCTGTAATCGCGCACCGGTTGTATCACCAGTTCCACTCCGGGCAGCCTCAAGTCCTCTATCAGCCCGGTCATCCTCGCACATTCCTCGGTGGAAATGCGGCCCGCGCGGCGATCGGTGATATTGCCGTCCCCGTCTACGGTGCAGAAGTTCCCCCGCGCCGCCACATCCCGGTCCGTGAGGGGGAGGCCGATACCTACCGCTTCCAGGGCACCCCGGCCGATGAGATACCGTATCGGGTCGTACCCGAAGAGCCCCAGGTGGCCCGGACCGCTGCCGGGGGCAATACCGAGGCCCACAGGGTGCATGAGACCCACCATTCCCTGCATGGCAAGCTCGTCCAGATTCGGGGTGGATGCGGCCTCCAATTCCGTCGGACCGTTGGGCTCCCTGGGGAGTCCTCCGAGGCCGTCCATTACCAGGAGGACAATCTTGGTGTTGCCGCTCTGGGTCAATTCCTTCATGAGATTAAGATCGGTCATGGTCCATCGCCTCCAAAAAACATGACGGATGCGCTGTGGCACAGCGGCTGGAACATATCCGGATACTAGGGGTCGCCTCTCTCTATCGCAAGCGAGGAATCACCCCGGCAGGGTCAGCAGAGGTCTCATTCCATCGGACAGGCGTGCTCGCCGTCGCCGACAATCTTCAAGACTCGTCGGTTTTGATAGAGGCCTGCCTCTCGGAATGCCCTCCTGAAACGCGGTGCGTAAATGAGATCGAAGGCCTCTTCTTTGCCCGGGAAGAGCTTCAGCGCAAAACTTCTCGCCCCGCGGACGAGCTTCTCCGCGTCTTCCATGTCCATCGGTCGTGTCGCCAACACCTGCATCAAGAGGTCCGTAACTATTCGGAGCATCCTAATCCGGCGATTTTCTTCAGCTATGGCGTCGATCTGCGATTTCACGTATTTCCCTGCCCTTGAGAAAAACATACCTCATTTGGCGTATTGAGCCAAGCGTGTCGCATGGTTAGAGCTCAATTGACGGGGAGATGGTCCGGGCAGGCATCTCAGCAGCCCGGCTCGAGGCCCTGCGCCGCAACAGCTTCGCGACGTGAAACAGGATCACCCGGTTTAGATTTACACCGGGGCCACCTTGTGGTACGAGATGGAACCCGTATACGATTGCCAAGAGGAATGCCGGTTTACCCATGCATGTGCTGAAGGCTGCTTTCAAAATCGTTCGACCGACCCAGTGGATCAAGAACGGATTCGTTTTCATGCCGGTGATTTTCAGTGCCCGGCTGATGGTGCATGAAGACGTTTTTCGGGTAGTCGGAATGTTCGTGGCATTTTGCCTCGCATCTTCGGCCACGTACGTCCTCAACGACTACATGGACATGGAAAAGGACAAGATCCATCCCCGAAAGAGGATGCGGCCTCTCGCACACGGAGACATCTCGACGGGCGCAGCCCTGGTCCTCTTGTGTATCCTGCTGGCAGCCTCTTTTGCCGTGCTTCCCCTGGTACACGCGCCGCGTGCCTGTTTCATCTTGCTGGGCGTATACCTCCTGCTCCACCTGGCCTATTCCACGAAGCTGAAAGATTTGGTGATCCTGGACGTCCTTACGATTTCCGTGGGCTTCCTCCTTAGAGTCCTGGCCGGCGCGGCGGTAATAGACGTGAACGTGTCGAGCTGGCTGATCCTCTGCACGTTTTCCGTGGCCATCCTCCTTGCACTGGGAAAACGCAGGCACGAAGTGGTGATCCTCAACAACCACGCTGCCGAGCATCGCCCCGTCCTGGACGACTATAGCGTGGTCCTCCTGGATCAGCTCCTGCAAATGGTTACCACGTCAACGTTCATCTTCTATTGTCTCTACTGCGTGACGGGAAACCCGACGGTGGGGCTCGCCTCCGAGAAGCTGATGTTCACAATCCCTCTGGTAACTTACGGGATTTTCCGGTATATGTACTTGATCTATCATAAGGAGGACGGAGGATCTCCTACGGCACTGCTTCTGACCGATCCTCCTCTGCTGATATGCACCACTCTCTGGTTGGCCACGTGCGTCGTGATCGTCTACTTCCTGTAACGGGCGGATCGCGCCGGCACCACATGTGAGGAATTCCCATGAAGAGAATCGCCCTTTACATCGTGTATTTTGCCTCCCTCTCAGGGCTGGGGATCTTGCTGGGCTGCTACGTGCACGCGAGTCGCGTCAACCAGACCACGGTAATGAGCGGCGTTGCCTTTGTGAGGGAAATGCCCTACGGGGAGCAAATCGTGGGCAGAATAGAAACCGCGGTGTTTTCTTACCAGGAACGTAAGAGCTTGGAGACCTATAAAGAGGAGCACAAAGGGAAGATCAAGATCGATCCCGAAGTTCTGAAACGGCACAAGGACCTCTACGGCGAGGGGAGCAAAGCGCGCTGATTGCCGAGGTCGCGGTATATCACCTCCCGGGCGCCTCCGTCCCGTGGATCGCTCGCCGTATCCCCCTATGCCTGACGTCCCACAGGGGCGATGCGCTTCACTATTCTTCCACCTTTCCCGCCTCATCCTACGCGTACCTGTAGTGGATCCCTTTGAAAATTACGGGGAAACGAAGAGAGCTTGGAGCCGGAAAAAAGCCCATGGGTTGCCTCCTGCGCCGTGAAGCCGCATCCTCGATTGCGAAACCGTCCGACCCCGCTTGAGAGACCCGCCCTAAAACGCCGCAGGCCGGATCGCTCCTTGACCGAGCATCGACATGAGGACGCCGATCCTTTCATTGCAGAAACGATCCGTGGAGAGCCCGAGGACCGGCCAAGACCTTCCGGCTCTTTCGCCAGAAGAGGGCTGTCAAGAATATTTATGCAACAAAATAATTAATAACTATAGATAGATAAAATAAAATTCAAAACCAAAACTTGACAATTTGCCGGCGCGGTGCTAGCGGAGTTCCCCGATGCCGTATTCATCAGAATCCTTTCGGTATCCCAAGCAGACAGCGTACTCCAGAAGGCACAGGGAACAACTATGGAAGTGGATAAACCTGCCCAGGATCTCGACCTGTCCAGTGTCGCCGGAGAATTCCGGGAGAACTATCGATTCCTTACCGAGCTCATCAACTGCAAAGATAAGAACAACTCAGCGACCAAGGAACTCGAAAGCCTCGTCGAAAAAAGGCTTTACCGGATAAGAGGCAAGCTGAACCGACGTCAACTGCGCATCCTCAATCAATTCTTGAAAACGGAGACCGATGAGGATCGTGAGTGCCTCTGCCCGCCGGTTCCCGCAGAGCTTGAGGCCAGCATCCGCGTGAAGCGGCGCTCCGGCTGGTTGCCGTGGGAAGCCGAAGCCATTCGCAAGATCGAACGCTGGCGATCGGACGTCCTGTGTATTCTGGAAAACTGGACCGAGGGCGGGTCTGTTGCATCGGCACCGGCTGTTCTCCTCTCTCGTCAAAGTCAGGGCCGAACAAATCGAGGGACCGGCTTGACGCGCAAAGCCAAACCCAAGGCCGCGTCAGAGGCCCCTTCGGAGCCCAAGATGCGCCGATCGGCTCAGCGGTCGGGTTAGGCGGGCCCAATCCAAAGAGACGCCCCTAAAGGTGACGGCTCGGAACCTCGGCAGCAAGCAATTCTCTTCATGGGGGCGCGTCATTGCCGGCCGTGTTCAACTGTTCCCCGGAAGCGGGAGAGTACCCCGGCGGCAACGACGTGCAGCTCGATCAGGCTCCCTAGCGCAAGATCTCGGGAGTAACCATCCAGCGTACTCGCCACGCATCCCCGTCGTCACTCTCCAGGCAGACAATCCCCCCTTGCTGAAATGCCATCACCGGGATCGACTCGGCACCCGCGATCAACGCAGCCGCGAGTTTTCCCAGATAGGGGAGATGCCCCACCACCATGAGATCGTCCCTCAAACCCTTGATCTCCTCGACCAGCGGCTCGACAGGATCGTTGGGGGATAGGCCCGCGGATCGGATTATGCCCGCGTTGCTCGACACCGCCGCGGCGAGAAGATCGGCCGTCTGCGCGGCACGCGTCTTGCCGCTTTGACGGATCTCCGCGACGCGTATGTTAAGATCTCTTATAAAAACCGCCACCTTGGAGACATCCTGCGATCCTTTGATCGAAAGACTCCGGTCGGGGTCTTCTTCTTGGGGTTTGGCCTCGCCGTGCTGCACAAGATAGAGCCTCAATTCTTCCTCCTTTCAGCAGTGCGGAGCCCCGTCCCGGTACGAATCAGCGGGCTCCCGTCCAAGATCACCGATGCGCAGAGCGGTCCCCCCTTCCCGAAGCTTCCACAAGCTCTCTCAGTTTTTTCGACAAACGTTTCGCCTCGTCTGACGTCCTGACCTCCTCAATCGTGTACCGCATCTTCGTGACCCAGTTGGGATGCTCGTGGGTGGTTCCCGGCAAGTTTTGTTGGCGAACATCCAGGAAAATATCCTCCTGGTTGATCGAGGCCAGCCTCGCCGGCGTGCTCAGGAGGAAATGTAGAACCGCTGCGTGGAGCTCATCGGTGGGAAAGGGGGATATCCATGCTGCATGCGCCTTTTCGGCCGGCAAGTGTCCGTCTTGAACCAAACGCTCGATGATTTTCGCCTTATGCCGTTCTCGATCTTGTCGCTGGGTCTCTGCCACCGTCTCGTCGATGGTGCCGATGGATCTGCGCACGTCTATGTCCCGGCCGGACCAGAATCCTGCCAGCGTGGGAAGATCGTGGGTCGTGATCGAAACGAGCGCGTCTCGAGGGTACGCGTTTGCCGGGATGAGGTTTTCCTCCGCGTCCCTCTCGAAGTAGAAGAGGCGATAGGAGAGAATCCCCCTGGCCATGAGCCTTTCCCTGAAATCAAAGGGGACTGTGCCCAGGTCCTCCCCCACGATGAGGGTGCGCTCCTGTCTGCTTTTCAAAGCCAAAAGCCCCAGCAGATCGCTTTCGTTGTCCCGCACGTACACCCCATCCGCGGCTTTGCCGCTATCGGGAATCCAAAACAGGTGGTGAAGCTGCATCACGTGATCGATGCGCAGTGCCCCGCCGTGGCTGCAATTCGATTCGAGCTTCTTCAGGAAGGGAGCGTAACCGGCCTTCCTAATCGTGTCTCGATTAGGGGGGGGGAATCCCCAGTCCTGCCCCTCGGGAGCGAACGCGTCGGGAGGAGCCCCAACTCTGAACCCCTCGTGAAAATATTCCCTCATGGCCCACGCGTCGGCTCCGTTCCTGTCCACGGCCAGTGCCTCATCGTGGTAGAGCCCGACCGCCATTCCCCGCTCCAGCGCGTACCGCTGAACCTCTTTGAGCTGAAGATCGATCTGCCACTGAAGGTACATCCAAAACAGGATCTTCTCCCGGCTGTTCCGTTGAAATTGGGCCACCTCGTCGGAATCGGGGTCTTGATAGGGGTCCGGCCAATGTCGCCAGGTTACCGCCTCCGGCAATTGCTCTTCAAAGAGCTCGTTGAGGGCACAGAATGTAGCAAAAAGCTCCAGCGGCCTGCCAGCGGCTGCGCGGTACCGTTCAAAATCCTCCCACCGACGTGACGCTTCACCGGACCTTGACCGGTTCTCCGCAAAATTCCGATAGAGCATGTTGAGAACCTTCAGCTTAAGCCCCGACACTTCCTCATAGTTCACATGCTCTTCATTCCTCAAGCGATCGATTGTGACGGTGAATTCTTGCGAGTCTGTCAGACTCGTCGCCTCGGGTGACGCGTGGAAGTCCGGGATGCCCGGCACATCGAGGTAGATGAAGTTTCGGAACATCCTGCTGGATGGAAGGTAGGGGCTGTGGTTGAAGGGACGCCTGTTGAAAAGGGCGTGGAGAGGATTCAATCCGACGAAGTCCACACCAAGATCCTCCACGGCCCAATCGATAACCCTTCTCAAATCGGCAAAGTCACCGACGCCCCAATTCTCGCTCGAACGCACCCCATAGAGAGCCAGCCCTATTCCGGCGATCCTTCCTCCTGCCTCCAGGGCAGGAGGAAGATATGCCCTCGCCGGGCAGACGAAGAGGAGGACATCCGCACCGTGAGACTCCCCTTCAACAAGAAGCTCCACTGTGAATCTGTAAGCACCGGGTTCCAGGTGTCGGGGAAAAGGGGCGGCAAGGCGAAGCAGGCCGGTAGTCTCATCGTCGTCGGTGGCGACGTCTTCGCGTCCCAGGGAATAGACCGATTCCTCCGTTCGGGCATCGACCTCCGTGAACCTCACGGTACCCGGAAGGGGCCGGGACTTCGTCTCTTTCTGCCGCGACCGGGGAAAGAGAATCGACCAGCTCTCCGGAAGCGAGTCATCGGAGACGACGACGACCTGGGGATTGAGCTTCATGAGATCCGGGTCGATGGTCACCCCTCTCGCCATGAGAATGCGACGAGCGGTTTCGGGATCGGTCCGGAAAACCCTGCCCCAATTATCCTTAAATTCCGGCTCTATGCCGAAGTTTTCTGCTAGAATCTGCAGTGCACGATACGTGTCGTTCAATTGGCCGTCCTCCTCGATGGTGAGAAAGCGAGGTAATTCCCTCACAACCGGTGCTCGCCGAACCGGCGTAGTCGGGTCCGTGGCTCCATCTGCTTGAGGCGCCTCGTCCTATTCCGTCGGTAAACTCGGACGCATGGGGAATTGCGTCAGAATCGCCGCCGAGCCCGGAAACGATTTTTCATTGACTGTATCATCTCTTAACAGGTAATTATATCGGTGCAATCAGATTTATCAGTCTCAAGAAACTCCCTTGGCCCGAAGTCCGTAATGAAAGAGTAGGGTTCCGTGCGCTACCCTCAGTGGATCGGCTAGCGCCGGCACGCGCCCTGTTGTGGACCTTTCACGAGGACGAAGCGCTTGCCCGGGCAAGGTCCATCAGCGCGGCACCTGTTGTCCGGCGAGCAGACGTCCGCTTCCAGGGGAGTTTCCGGTCAAGGCATTGACGTGCTGTGTGCCGCTTCGGGAGCGATGTCGGGACCTCCCAAGGCCGGCTGACTCAAATCGGTTCCCGGCACAATCGGCATCGGAGCGTTACCGACTTATCTTTTTCCCCTCGAGTACGCCGGCACACGGGAGATTCTCCATGGATTTCAAGCTAACCGACGAACAGCGTCTCATTAGAAAGGCGGCACGAGATTTCTCCACCAAAGAGCTCATGCCCCACGCGCAGGAATGGGAGGAGAAGCATATCTTCTCCAGAGGCATCTTCGACAAGATGGGCCAACTTGATTTCACAGGCCTGTACGTCCCCGAGCAGTATGGAGGAACCGGAGTCGGGAGACTCACCGCGGCCGTTATCTTCGAAGAATTGGCCAAAGGGTGCTTTGCCACGGCCGTGTACATCAGCGTCCACAACATGGTGACCAATCTGATCTACCATTACGGCAACGAGGAGCAACGGGAACGGTGGGTCCAGCCCCTGGCATTGGGAGAAAAACTGGGCGCCTATTCGCTGACGGAAGCCGAGGCGGGTTCGGACGCTGCCGCTCTCAGCACTTCCGCGGTCAAGACCGACGGCGGTTACGTGCTCAACGGAACCAAGCTGTACGTCACGAGCGGGGACGTTGCCGACATCTATGCCGTTATGGTCCGTACCGACGAGAATCAGAAGCAGAAGGGAATCAGCGCGGTGGTGGTGGAAAAAGGCACTCCGGGCTTCAGCTTCGGACCCCACGAAGCCAAGATGGGGCTCAATGCATCGCCGACCACGGAGCTGCATTTCAACGATTGCTTCATACCTGAGGGAAATCTCCTCGGTGAAGAGGGAAAAGGCTTCAATATGGCTTTGACCGCTCTGAACGGCGGCCGTATAAGCATCGGAGCCTGCTCTACGGGTCTGGCTCAGCAGGCGCTTGATTACGCCCTGGCCTACAGCCACAAGCGGCAACAGTTCGGCAAGCCGATCGTGAGCTTCCAGGGATTGCAGTTCCTCATTGCGGACCTGGCCACGGAGATTGAAGCAGCGAGGCTGATGGTGTACAGGGCGGCCTCGATGATGGACAGGGGAGAACAGTGCGTGATGGAAGCCGCCATGGGCAAACGATTTGCGACTGATTGCGCCATGCACGTCACTACCGAGGCAGTGCAGATCCTTGGAGGCTACGGATACATGAGGTCGTATCCCGTCGAGATGTACATGCGGTCTGCAAAGGTCTCCCAGATCTTCGAGGGGACCAACCAGATTCAGCGAGTGGTCATTGCTCGGGAGCTGGGAAAATACAAGGGCAAGAAACGACCCGATACCTACTGAGCTCCGAGAAATGACTTTCTCAACGATCCCAAGGGCGAGAAATCACCGGCGGGACATGGACCTCTCGATTCGGCATACGCACAACCGCATGAGCGCCGGGACATCCGGCGCAAGCGCGCTGGAAAGCTACCCCGCACAGGAGAAGGGTTATGGCCAAGAAAACGGCTAAGTCTCAAAGTCTGGGAGAACGAGTACGGGAGATGAGGACTCGCATGAAGTTGGATCTCGACCAACTCGCCGAAAAGACGGGATTCACGCGGCAGTACCTGGAGGAGATCGAAAGCGGCAAGGTAGCCCCGCCCGTCGGAACCCTCATACAGGTGTCCAGAGCAATGTCCGTGGACTCCTCCTCGCTGCTGGGCGAAGAGAAGAAGGCCCAGCGGCGAAGCAGCTACCTCAAGCGAACCAAGGCATACTCGTACAAGACCCTCACACCTGACGCTGAAGACAAGCACCTGTGGGCCTACTTAATTTCCCTTGACCCAAAGAAAGAGCACGAGATGGTAGCGTATAAACATGAGGGAGAAGAGTTCGTCTACGTGCTGGAAGGCCGGGTGCAAATTCAGGTGGGTGACGAAGTGCACGAGATAAAAAGAGGCGGGAATCTGCACTTCAATTCCGCGGTCCCCCATAATTTAAAGAATCTGAGCTCCAAACAGACGAAGCTGCTCGTGGTTGTTTTTACGCCGTAGCAGGGGTGGACCGGCTGAAGTCCGGGGCGCGTCGCGCAGTCCCTGAGGCTCAATGGGCCTTCCTCGGCAGTCCCGGTACCTTGTGCAGGATCGCGTGGCACGGCAGCGCGTCGGCGGTCGGTCGGCAGCGAAAATCGGACGGGTTATCGGAACCCGATGGAGTTGAGACAGACCCCCGGAGAAGTGCTTTCAGAGGGGGTCGCCCCATCGCTTCTGTGAAGATTTAAGTGTTATTACGGAATGTTACCCGGTTATTCACGTTCACGGGAATTTTCGGAACCTTTCTTGCATGGGCTTGTCGTATGAAACAGGGGTTATGTGACAAGCGCAGATCACAATCTCAGATGACCGCATCATGGCAGCCCGTGCGGCGAGAGCTGTGAGGCGCACCAAAGCACGATAACCCATATCCATACCTCCTTTCACGCCCCGAGCCCCTCTCGGGGCTTTTTTTTTTGACTGCACTCTGATAGACTCGCGAAAATAAAGGCATTTGTCCATAATAGTGAACTCCATATTCTCTCTTCTCCGAGAAGGCCTGGCTTGCATGAGCCCTAAGAAGCCATCCTGGAGCCGACCCTCTGTAGGGTGAGTGTGGTTTGCGTTCAGCCGGGGAGAATGGAGAGCATCGAATACGAGCGAGTAACCCCGGGGGCCGATCGCACTTGTGCGACGGCAGCCTGCCAATAGGGAGAATTCCTTCTGGAAACGTACGAGGAGGCGTTATGAAACTGGCCGGTAAAGCAGCAGTGGTTACGGGAAGCAGTAGAGGGGTAGGGCGCAATGTTGCCCTGGCTTTTGCCAAGGAAGGAGCCGATGTGCTGGTCAACTACACGTCCAGCGCGGGTCCGGCCCAAGAAGTGGTGGATCTGATCAAAGCCATGGGGCGCAAGTCGGTGGCGGTTCGTGCGGACGTGGCGTCCAAGGCGGAAGTCGAAGCCATGATGAATGCGGCCAAGGAAACCTTCGGCCGACTGGACATCCTTGTGAATAACGCGGGATTCACCAGGCCCGCCATGCTCCACAAAATGGCTGAAGAGGACTGGGATGCGGTTCTGGACACGCACCTCAAGGGACCGTTCCTGTGCATTCAGGCGGCGTTCAAGTATTTCAAGGAGCAGAATTACGGCAAGATAATCAACGTGAGCTCGGTTGCAGGTCTCGTGGGTACGGTGGGGCAGGTGAATTATTCCGCTGCCAAGGGCGGAATCCTGAGTTTTACCAAGAGCGTAGCCCGGGAACTGGCCCGGTACAACGTCTGTGCGAATGTCATTTCCCTCGGCATAGTGGAAACTGACATGAGCGAGAAGATCCGCACCGATGAAAAGCTCAAAGAGATCTATCTGAATCGGATACTGCTGAAGAAATTCGGGACGGCCGAGGCCATCAGTCCCTCATTCGTCTTTCTGGCCTCGCCGGAATCCGACTACGTGACCGGACAGCTTTTGTGTGTTGACGGCGGGTACGGGATGATCTGATTCCCAGGAAACAGGGGAGCGGGCCGACGGCGCGCCGATTCGAGGTGTGGTGGGGCCGGTGTGCCGGCATCGGCGAGCTCTCGGGGAAGAAGACTCCACCATGGTTCGCTCCTGCGTGCCTGTCGAAAGACTCGTCGGCGGAAGAGAGATTACGGTGCGTTAGCGGCTTTCCGGGGGCCTTTCCCGATGAAACGGACAAGGGAGTTTTCGGTAATGACGCGGCGAAGGCGGGCAGGCTTGCAGGGGACGGACGTTGAGGAAGAACAGTTTTTCCAGGGAATTAAAAAAGCCTTGACTTGCCGAAGGGCATCTGTTACAAACCGTAAGTATCAAAAACCGTAGATTCGAAGTAAGTTTTTCGGTGTAGGAACTGTAGGTTCCGTCAGAAGGGAAAGATCTCTCGTGTACGGTTTTCTCGGATGTCTAAAGAATGGCTCAAGAGAAGATCTGATCGGGGATCAAAGAGGCGTCAGGCAAAAAAAGAGCTTGACATTCAGTGGTTGATTTGATACCAAAAAATACATTCCGGAATTTATCGGATCATCATCCGGGAATGTTTTTTACGGGTCTCCCGAACGTTTTTCGGGAGGAACTGTTGAAAGGAGGATTCAGGGTATGGTTAAACGTTTGTTTCTTCTGAGCCTTATGGTTCTCACGTTGTGCGGAGCGAGCGCGGTGGTGTCTCTGGCCGGTGGTCCCATGGGCCAAGGCTATATGCCTCCACCTCCGGGCGTGCCGCCTCTGTGCGGGCCGGCTGCAACCAAGTATTCCTCGGTGAAAGAGGTCATCACCCCGATACCTGCACAGCTGCGCAGAGTGCGTGTAGTTGCCCCTTACTTGGCGGGTGTCGCTTGGCCGAGGACTCCTCTGGTGTTCGCCGCTAACCCCCAGACCTATCCGGATTCCATCGGTACCGGTCGCTATGAGTGGCTGGTTCCTGTGGTGGAAATCAAGAACGAGCATTTCGATACGTGGCCCGATCCCTGCTGCAAGACCCACAAGGTTCCCCGCTGCGTGTACGTGAAGGCCAACTATGTAAGGTGCAAACCTGTTTGCGGTCCGATCCCCATGGCGCCTCCTCCTCCTATGCCTTGCAAGGTGAGGAAGTAAGACTGCCGTTGGAAGAAGGCTGATTACGAAAAGAACAAGTTTCTGAATATAATGAGTTTGTCGAAAGGAGGATGAGGGTATGGTTAAAAAGTTAGGAATTCTCGGATTCATCCTGGTCGTCGTGGCTACGGCGGGCATGGTATGGGCCGGGACCTTTACGGGTGCAATCCCCGCTCCGCAGCCCACGGTAATGCCGGCTGCAGCTCCGGCCTGTGTGGGAGCGGCTTGTCCGCCTCCCATGAAGGTTGCACCGAAAGCCAAGAAGCTTACCACTTCCATTAGGGTTAACGTGCAATATCCGGAACCGACACCGCCCCCGTTTTGTGGCCCCGTTGGGTGTACACCTCCCCCCATTCCCGTGGCAGTGCCGATGTGGAGATTCATCGTCCCTTGGCCGCCCTTCGTCTACTATCTGCCTGTCGAGTAACACGTAGGTACATGGTAAGAGCAGGAAAGCCCCCGGATGGGGGCTTTTTTGTTCCTTCCGGATTCCCCATGATCATTATACCGGCTATTGATCTGAAGGACGGAATGTGTGTCCGGCTTAAGCAGGGCCGGATGGAATCCTCCACCGTATTCAACGAGAATCCGGCCGAGCAGGCACGCACCTGGGCCGCAATGGGCGCGTCGCGCATCCATGTGGTAGATCTGAACGGGTCCATGCTTGGAAATCCGGCCAATCTAAGATCGATTGAAAAAGTTGTCCGAGCGGTGCAGGTTCCCGTCCAGTTAGGCGGCGGAATCAGAAGCGAGGAGACTGTACGAATGTACCTCGATCTGGGGATCAGTACCGTTATTCTCGGTACCGTTGCGGCTCGTAATCCCGAATTCGTACTCGATCTCCTGGCGAAGCTCCCTGATAGAATCGCCATCGGCATTGACGCCAGGTCCGGGAAAGTGGCAGTGGAAGGCTGGACGGAAGCAACGGAATTGAAGGCCTCGGAGTTGGCTGCGCGCTTCGAGGGAGCCAATCCCGTGGCATTCATTTATACGGATATCGATCGAGATGGGATGATGGGTGGCCCGAACATTCAATCGACGCGGGATTTCGCCGATGCTGCATCCACTCCCGTTATCCTCTCCGGAGGTATCTCCTCCCTTGATGACGTGAAGGCTGCGCTTCCCCTTGAAGAGCACGGCGTCGCGGGGATTATCACCGGACGGGCGCTCTACGAAGGCAAGCTTGATCTCAGAGAGGCAATACTACTGACCGAGAAGAACCATGCTCGCTAAGAGAATTATTCCCTGTTTGGACGTGAAGGACGGACGAGTCGTCAAAGGAGTTAACTTCATCAACTTCCGAGACGCCGGCGACCCTGTGGAGAATGCTCGCTTTTACGACGAGGAAGGGGCCGACGAGCTCGTTTTCCTCGACATCACGGCTTCCCACCAGAAGAGGAAAATTATTCTCGACGTGGTGGCACGCACCGCTGAAGAGGTCTTCATGCCTCTGACCGTCGGTGGGGGAATTCGGACCACGGCCGACATACGGGAGCTCCTCAACGCAGGGGCGGATAAAGTCTCACTCAACACTGCTGCGGTTCAGAACCCCGACATCGTGCGCGAGGCTTCTCTCATGTTCGGCAGTCAGTGCATCGTGGTGGCCATTGACGCGAAGAAGACCGGCAACACTCCGTCAGGATTCGAGATCTCAATCCACGGCGGCCGTACCATGACAGGTATTGACTTGCTGGAGTGGGCATCGCGAGCCGAAGAGCTTGGCGCCGGAGAGATTCTGCTGACCAGTATGGACGCGGACGGGACCAAAGACGGATACGACATCCCCATGACCCGGGCCGTGTGCGACATCGTCGGCATCCCGGTCATCGCCTCGGGAGGCGCCGGAACCGCGGAGCATCTCAAGGAAGCAATTGTCAAAGCCAATGCCGACGCAGTCTTGGCAGCATCGATATTCCATTATAGGGAAATCCCCATAAAGGACTTGAAGAGGTACCTTGCGGCTGAAGGTGTCCCTGTCCGTCCCTAGAATAATCAACTCCGGAGTAGGGGGAGTACAGGCGGTCGGGTCTCGGAAGGCGTGACGAGCTGCTGACGTGCTCCATTTCGTCCGAGAGCGAAATTCCGGAGTCGGCGAGAAGACGCCTGCAGCAGGCCGTTCCGCTCCCGAAGCCGGAGACAACGCCGGTCCTCGCCCTCCCGGAACACTTGAAGTCCGAATTACCGGCTCCCTGGGCCCACCTTAGACATGACCATGCGTGATATAACGTTATCCGAACTGCTCGCAGAGGGCGTGAGCTCCCTGGAGCTTCCCGGCGTCCTCGAAGAGGTGGCTTTCCATGCCCTTTCAGTTCCGGGAAGGAATCACATCCTTGCCTCGGCTCCTGAGGACGATCCTCAACTGATACGACAAAGATTGGCCCTGGTTTCGGAAATCCGGGAAATGGTGGGGCTCGACGGACCCTTCGGCCTGGCAGGGTTGCTCCCGATGGAGGGCATTCTCCGGAAGGTGGAGAACGTCGCCACGATTCTCGATCCCGAAGAAATTCTGATCGTCGCCGATCTCGTGGCGATGAGCGAAACGGTGAAAGACCGACTGGAGGAACTGGAGCCGAGATTCGAGTTGCTCCGCGGTCATGGAGCCGAGATCACTCCTCTGGGAATTCTGAAGAACACCATAAGTCGCGTGCTCGACGAGCATGGTGCGGTACGTCCGACCGCCAGCGCAAGACTCGGGGAGATTCACCATCGCTCCCGATCGATCCGCACGAACATCAGGAGCCGCCTGGAAGGGTTCGTGAACGACCGGGACCTCGCCCGAGTCGTCCAGGAAGATTACGTCACCATGCGCAACGACCGGTATGTGATTCTTCTCAAACCGGAGTTCAAGGGCCTCCTGGACGGAATCGTGCACGACCACTCGAGGAGCGGTGCATCCGTGTACGTCGAGCCTTTTCAGGTGGTCGAGCTCAACAATCAAATTGCCTCCCTGTCGGACGAAGAGAGGGAGGAGATTCGTCGGATCTTCCGTGAGCTTACCGGGGATATTCGCTCCTCTCGTGACGTGCTGTCGGCAAATTACCGGGTTCTCGCGTTCCTTGATGCGTTTCAGGCGAGGGCCTTGTACGCCCGTGAGGTCTCAGCCGTGGCGCCTGAGCTCACGGACGAGGGGTTTGCAATTCTAGGAGCCCGTCATCCGCTCTTGCTCGCCTCGGCAGACCTTGACGTGGTTCCCATGGATGTGGTCCAGGACTCGCCGACACAAGCAACGGTGATCAGCGGTGCCAACATGGGCGGAAAGACGGTAGCCCTGAAGATCGCAGGACTTTTTCCCCTGATGACTCGCTGCGGGATCATGGTGCCGGCCCAGGAGGGAACGAAGATATGCCCGTTCACCCGAGTCATGGCAGACATTGGTGAAGAGCAGGACATTCGCGGCCGGGTCTCTTCTTTTTCGGGGCACATGGCCAAAATTGCGGCGATTGTCCACCATGTTGCCCGTGGCGACCTCGTATTGCTCGACGAGCTCGGCAGTGCCACCGATCCCGATGAGGGAGCAGCGCTTGCCATGGCCGTTGTGGACAGTCTCGCGGACAGGGGAGCTCGCGTGGTGGTGACTACCCACCTCACTCACCTCAAGGCGTATGCCTTCGGGCGAACCGGAGTGAAGAACGTCAGCGTGGAGTTCCATCCGGAGACCTTGAAGCCCACCTATCGTCTCCTCTACGATTTGCCGGGAGAATCTCATGCCATAGCTACGGCCGAACGCATAGGGCTGGCTCCCGAGGTGGTGGAGGCGGCACGCAACTATATGGACCGGTCCGGCGGCGGCAGCTCCCGACTCTTGGAGAGTCTCCGGCAGAAGATAGCGGATGTGGATCTCCGGAGAAATGATCTGGAGGAAGAGCAAAGAGTGCTCCGGATTACTCTGGAAGAGGCTCAAGCCGAGCGGGAGATCGCGGTGGAGGAGCTGCGGAGGGCAGCCGACGAAATGATGCGGCGTGCGGAGAAGCAGATTGCCGACCTGCAGCAAGCCCTGAAGAGCGGCGCCGTCAAGAAAGGGCAAAAGGCTCGTGAAGTTGTGGAACATATTAAGAAAGAGATTGTCCACACGCTGGGAGTGCCCTTGGAAAAACGTTCCCCTGTACCGGAAGTAGGTTCGAGGGTACGGGTGAAGAGTCTCGGGAGAGAAGGGACGGTAAGATCGGTCCGGGAAACCGGCAGGGTGGAAATCGCGGTCGGCAAGATGACGATAACCGCTGATTCAGATGACGTTGTCATACTGGATCGAGGACAGGGGAAAAAAAGTTCTTCAAAAATGGATCGGATTGGGGTAGAAATCCCCCTTGCTACGCCTCGATGGGAGGTAAACGTAATCGGCTTGCGTGTGGACGAAGCGCTTCCCATCGTGGATAAGGCCCTGGATGAAGCGTTGCTGGGCGGCCTGTCCTCTATGACCATCATTCACGGCAAGGGGACGGGACGTCTGAGAAAAGCAGTCTGGGAGTATCTCTCAGGCCATTCCCTGGTGCTCGACTTTCGGCCGGGCGACATGCGGGGAGGGGGGGACGGAGTGACCGTGGTGGACTTGGTTTCCGAATGACGTTTCTTCCGTGGATTTCAGTGACATTACTCGAACTAGTCTCTTTTCTCGTTGAGAAGGAAATCGCGGGCGTTCAGAACCGTCCCGGGATGGGCTCGCTTACACCGGTTCCCCGCAAGGGGGCCGAGATGGATGTCCTCGGCACGGGAAAAGGTGCCTGACGAGAAATAGCCTGATGCGCATTCCCGAATCAAAGATAGCGGAAGTGGGTTCAGCCGCAGACATCGTGCAGGTCATCTCGGGGTACGTCGACCTGAAGAGAGCCGGCAAGGACTTCCGAGGGATTTGTCCGTTCCATGGGGACAAGGATCCCTCTTTCTACGTTTCCCCCCAAAAAGGAATCTTTCACTGTTTCGGGTGTGCCGTGGGCGGCAGTGTTTTCAACTTCATCATGAAGATGGAGAATGTGTCGTTTGTGGAAGCCGTTCGCATGCTGGCCGGGCGCTACGGCGTAGACATCCCCGCAACCCGTGAGCCCGCGGGCGCACGAGACGAGCGGGAGAGGTTGGCCCAAGCACTGGAGACGAGCCGAATCTATTTCGCGGAGAGCCTTCGGCGCAACGAGGCGGCTCGAGACTATCTGGCGGGTCGAGGTATTCCCGGCGAATGGATGCAGGATCTGGGTTTGGGCTTCGCACCGGACTCGTGGGACGGGATGGAGCAATTCCTGGTCGGCAGGGGGATACGACTGTCCGACGCCGCGGCTGTGGGGCTCGTCAAGCCCAGGACTTCCGGCGGGTACTACGATTATTTCAGATCGAGGATCATGATCCCCATTAACGAGCTTAGCGGCCGGCACGTGGCCTATGGCGGCCGTATTGTGGGCCCGGGAGATCCGAAGTATCTCAACTCCCCTGATTCCCCGATCTTTCGCAAGAGAAGCGTCCTCTACGGTCTGGATTCGGCGCGGGAGGCAATCCGTCGTGAGGGGTTCGTGGTCATGGTGGAGGGCTATTTCGACCAGATAGCCCTGAGAATCAGAGGCCTGGAAAATACCGTCGCCCCTCTGGGCACCGCCTTGGGGAGCGAGCAAATACGCCTGCTGAAGAGATTTGCCACGGAAGTGATCACGGTCTTTGACGGGGATGAAGCGGGTCTCAAAGCAGTGAAGAGATCGTTGCCGCTGTTCCTGGCAGAAGGGATCGAGCCTCGCTGTGTGATACTTACGGAAGACAAAGACCCGGATGAGGCGGTAAACCGAGTGGGAGTCGAAGCCTTTCGTCGGCTGCTGGAAAGCAGCGTGTCGATGATTGACTTTTTCCTGGAGAGTTTGGAGCGACAGCACGACCTTCGAGGCCTTCACGGACGGAACCTTGCCCTGGAGGAGAGCCTTCCCGTACTGCGGGAAGTTGCCGATTCAAAGGAGCGAGATTATCTTATTGAGAGGTTCTCATCGCATATCAGAGTCCGTGAGGACCGCCTGCGGAGGCTGATCTCGACGGGAGCGATGAACCGTCGGCCGGCTGAAGGCGCGGGAAGAGGGACTCGACGGAGTCTCTACGACTTTCCGGCAGACGAACGAAATGTGGTGAGAGGAATGCTGCTCAGGGAAGGTTTCATCGATCGAGTTCTCGAGAGCGGAATTCTGAAAGATCTCGAAGACCCGGTATTGCTTGAGCTTGCACTGAGTATGGTCGAATGCAGAGAGGACAAAGGCGATTTTGATCCGCTCATGTTCGGTCGTTCCCTGGAGGACTCCGGTCTTGCGTCGCTCGTGGCCGGATGGATCAAGCCGCGTCCGGATGAGGACGATTTGAGACCTGAAGTGGACGGCGATCTCGCTATGGACCAGTCACTGGATCGCATTCGACTTCGCAAGCTGGAGAAGCGGAAAGCAGCGATCAAGGCGAGAATGGAGAAGTGCACGCCGTGCGGGGACGAGTACAACGCCCTGGCCATGGAACTGTGGGCAATCGGTCAACGCCTGCACAAGTGAGTGCCTCTCTCCGCAGCGACCCTTCGGAAAAAGCACCGACTATCGGGTGCTGTTGAGGCGGTTCCGCAGCCTCCGGCACATCGTACTACCGCCGTAAGAGCAGATGCTCGCGACCCCGGAGACCGGCGGGACCGGTGGATTGCGGATCGACATAACAGCAAAAGGAGAAGTCCTTTAATGGCAGAAGCAAAGAGTAAGTCTGAATTCAAAGATCTTTTTGATCTCGCTCGCAGCAAGAAATACCTCACGTACGACGAGATCAACGATCGTATGCCGCCCGACTTCTCCGGAGAGGCGCAGATAGATGAGCTCCTCATGAAGATCATGACCGACTTCAATGTGGAGCTGGTCGCGTCCGAAAAGAAGATCCCCGTCTCCGAAAAGAAGCCTAAACGGGCCGACGACGACAAGGCCGACGACGAAGAAGAGGAGGAGGAGGTCGCCGCCGACACCGAGTCGGTCGTACGTGGCAACGACCCGGTGAAGATGTACCTCCACGAGATGGGTTGCGTTTCACTGCTCACCCGCGAGGGTGAGGTCGAAATAGCAAAGAGGATAGAGCGCGGCGAGCAACAGGTGTTCAGCGTGATCATCGGCTGTCCCGTCACCATCAAGGAAGTGCTTGCATTAGGCGACAAGCTCCAGAAGGGGACCATCCGTCTCAAAGAGGTGATCCGGGGCTTCGAAGACGAAGACATGGCCGATGGGGACGACTCGACTCATATTGAAAAGGTGCTCAAGCTCATTGAGGAGATGAAGGAGTACGACTCCAAATATCAGGCCCTTTTCGCAGAACGAAGAATCTTGGATCCTGAAGCCGACGGAGACAGACTCGCTGCTCTGCATGACGAATTGGAAGCACTGCGAGAATGGGTGGTGAATTGCCTGAGGGCGATCAACCTGAACAGCAACATGATCGATCATATCGCGGGCAAGCTGAAATTCCTGGTTCAGAAGCTCGATGTGGCGAGGGACGAAATACGGGCCGTAGAATACGAGTTGCGCGTGCCGCAGGAGCAGGCACGGGAGCACATCCGATTCCTGAAGACCCTTATCGAGGAAAGAAAGCCTCTCAAGAAGCATACCAACCTCTCTCCACAGCGGATAATGGATCTCGAGCGCAAATTGGAGAATGGTTTCCGTAAGATACAGAAACTCCAGACGGAAGCCGGCATGGGTGAGGAGCATCTGAAGGAAGCCCTCTCATCATGCCAGGAAGGTGAGTACCTCGCCCGAAGGGCCAAGAGCGAGCTCGTTCAGGCCAACCTGCGCCTCGTGGTAAGCATCGCCAAGAAATACACAAACCGTGGCTTGCAGTTCCTCGATCTCATCCAGGAGGGGAATATAGGCCTCATGAAGGCGGTGGACAAGTTCGAGTACCAACGGGGCTACAAATTCAGCACGTACGCCACGTGGTGGATACGACAGGCAATAACCCGAGCCATTGCCGACCAAGCGCGAACCATCCGCATCCCGGTTCACATGATAGAGACCATCAACAAACTGATCAGGACGTCGAGGTACTTGGTGCAGGAGTACGGAAGAGAGCCCACACCGGAAGAGATAGCCGAAAAGATGGAGTTTCCTTTGGAGAAAGTCCGCAAGGTGCTGAAAATAGCAAAGGAGCCGATTTCTTTGGAAACTCCGATCGGTGAAGAGGAAGATTCCCATCTCGGCGATTTCATCGAGGATAAGAAGATCCTCTCGCCGTCCGAAGCAGTTGTGGGGATGAGCCTTACGGAGCAGACCAGGAAAGTCCTCGCCACGCTTACTCCCAGAGAGGAAAAGGTCCTCAGGATGCGGTTCGGCATCGGAGAGCGAGCCGACCACACATTGGAGGAGGTTGGCCAGGATTTCGACGTTACCCGCGAGCGCATCAGACAGATCGAAGCCAAAGCCCTCAAGAAGCTGAGGCATCCGTCGCGAAGTAAGCGCCTGCGCCCCTTTATCGAGGGGTAGAGCCGGCATGCCCCGGGAAGGCTCGAAGGTCTGAGGGATGAACCTGGATACGGAGATCAAGCCCAGACTGCGTAATGTAGACCCGGTTCGCGTCATGGTCGATGGTACGCAGGTCATAGGCTTGCGCGATCCCCTGGGCCTCTCGGAGAATATGGTCTGCTTTCACCCTCAGACTATTCCCGTGCTGGCATTGTTCGACGGCACCCATACGCTGAGAGACATTCAAGAGGAGCTTACCCGGAGAGCCGGCACCGTGGTGTTCATGGACGACATCAACGCGCTGGTGAGTCGGCTCGATGAGGCGTTTCTGCTCGAAGGTGATCGATACCGGGAAGCGTACGACCGAAAGGTGATCGACTATCGAAGCAGTCCGTACAGGCTTCCTGCCCACGCGGGAACGGCGTACAGCGGAGATCCCGAGAGGCTTCGTGCGGAAATGAATGGTTACTTTCTGGAAGAGGGCGGCCCCGGGCTTCCGGATCTCTTTTCCGACCCAAGGCGGCCTGTAGGATTGATCGCCCCGCACATAGACATTCGTGCCGGCGGAGCCTCTTTCGCCAAGGCTTACCATGCTCTGGCGTCGGGACAACCCTCGGATCTCTACGTAATCTTCGGCACCGGTCACGCAGGTGTCGAGAGGATGTTCACCGCCGGCACACTGGATTACCTGACTCCCCTGGGGAAAGTCGAAACCGACCGTGAGATCGTAGCCGAGTTGGAAGCGGCGTTGGGGCGCGATCCTGCGGCTGAAGAAATCCTCCACGCTACAGAGCATGTCATAGAGTTTCAGATCATATTTCTCCGGCACGTCTTTGCCGGTCGGCACAACTTCAAGATTCTCCCTCTCCTCTGTTCGCTCTCCCACCACACGTTCGCCGGGGACGGCAAATACCACCGGCAGCGGCAGCTCTTTCAAGAGTACTGCCGGGCCGTGAAGGACGTGTGCACCGCAAGCGGGCGATCGGTCTGCTTCATCGCCAGCGCGGATCTTGACCACATCGGCCCGCGTTACGGCGACGGCTTCGAGCCGCACCAGGGTACGATCAAAGACGCACTGGAAAAGGACGCACAACTGGTCAAGACCCTGGAAAAGGTCGATAGCGAGGGGTTCATCCGCCACGTTGCCTCGGAGGATGATGCACGCCGCATTTGCGGATTTTCTCCCATCACTGCCATGCTCGAGTGCATGGATGCGACCGAAGGTCGCCTGCTGAGTCTCGATTACGCCCGCGTCGACAACCGGAACTCCTTTGTCAGCTTCACGTCGATGATCTTCCATTAGGACGTCCGCCTGCCGTTTCGGACATGATATAAGTGCTTAAACAAGAACCGAAGTTCTCAAGGGCCGAGAGCCTCCTTTTCGCGAGGCTCCACAGGAGGAGCACCTCAGGATGAAGCACCTTGTCGCAATTCTCATCGCTGTTGTCGCCGGCATCAATTCCGGGGCCGTCTGTTGGGGAGTAGAACAGAACACCCTCATTGAGACTCAAGTATTACGGGTGTTTGCAACGAAAAAGGCAGGCTACTACCACAAACCGTGGAAAAGCCCGGATTTTGCGAACTTGAAGGCGAGTGGGTTCTTCTTCAAGGATGAACGAAATTTCCCGAACGCCAAAGGGCTCATCCTCACCAACGCCCATGCCGTGTCCCAGGCCCAGAGCATAAAGGTTTCCAACGGCCGGGAAAAACGGCGCTATCCGGTAACATTGCTGGGAATATGCGATTCGGCGGATTTTGCCGTCCTCCAGATGGACGAGGCCAGTTTGCGCACCTATGAGGACCGGAACGGTGAGGTGGTGCCTCTTGAGCTGGGGGACAGCGACAAGCTGCGCGTCGGCGACAAGGTCATGGGGTGGGGTTATCCGCTGGGCGGTGAGAGGATTAGCAAGTCCGAGCAGGGCGAGATCAACCGGATAGAGGTGAACCGGTACGCTCATTCGGGGGAAAGCTGGCTCATGATCCAGGCATCCCTCCAGCAAAACCGAGGCAACTCCGGGGGACCGGTCCTCAAGGACGGCAAGGTGGTCGGAGTAGCCTTTCAGGGGATCAGGACCGCGGACCGGATCAACTATTTCATTCCCATCGGCGTGGTGACACGGCTCATGCCTCTCCTCCGGAGCCAAGAGAAGATCCCTTATTGGCGCTACATCGTCCAGTTCATGTTCCCTCGTCTCAAGGCTTACTTTAACCTCTCCACGGAAGACGGGGGCGTCCTTCTCGACTACATAATCCCAGGGGGCGGACCCTATGAGTTCGGGCTGCGCGGCGACGACATCCTCACGGAGATAGACGGTCATCCCATCGACAACTATGGAGACATCTTCTTCAAGCCCTTGGGCCAGCGGGTGTACTTCGGAGAAGTCCTCAAACGCAAAGCGGTGGGAGACGACCTCACCATAAAGGTGATTCGTGGAGGGAAAACACGCGATATCACAGGTAAAGTTACGCCAGGACTCCCGCGGCTGGTCTCCAGGGTCTTTACCGATCCAAACTACTTTGTGTTCGGGGGGGTCGGCTTTGTGGAGCTTACCCTCAACTGCATCGCCAACCTGGGCAAGACGGGAGGGGTCTTCCAAGCCAAGTACGTGGATCGCTTCCCCAAGCGTCCCTATGAGAAAATTGTCATTATCTCGGAGATATTCCCCGAGTACGGCCTCGTGGATAACTCCGGCTTTCTCCGGCGCGTCAAGAAGATCAACGATAAGGAGGTGCTCAATCTCCAGAGTCTGTACGACGCCATCGAGTCGCTCAAGGCGAGGGGGGAGAAGCGAGCGATTCTGAGGGTGGGGGAGCACACCCGCCTGCCGCTCGATCTGGAGCGGGCTGCGGAACTTGACGCACGCATCAAGGACAAGTACGGCATCCTCTACATGAAGACCCCCGGCGGTTTCAGGAAGTAGGAAGGAAGGACGGGGGGAATGGGGCGGGGCGCGGAAGGGAGCTTTCGATGGCTGGGAGCGGTGTAAGGCGGCCTCTTTCCTATAGATAACTTGAATATTACGAATAAAGTCACCGTAACTATTGATCTATTCCTTGACTAAATTACTCCCCTATGATATAAATCCTTCAACGTTAAAGGCTAATGTAAAACTTGATATGAAGGGACTTTTCCTTCCAAGCCAAAGAAGCCGGTCAAGGATTACACATGAAACTCCGCAGCAATATAGTCCCGGTCCTCTGTCTCGTCATCGGCCTCATCTGCTTTCCGGCGATGAATCAGGCCGTGGCTCAGCAGTTGATAGAGCCTCCCTTTTACGCGCCGCAGAGAACGTCTCTCATGTGCGGGGTGTTCTACGTTGACGCCGGCGCCAAATGGTGGAGCCTGATGGGCGTAGACATGAAGTCCAACGGCCGCCCGGTTGCGGGCTTTGCCGGCGGAGTCTTCGCCTTGGAAAGCCAGGCCCTCGGCAGCCAATCGTGGGGCCCCATCATTGAAGTCGGGTACCAGCAGGACAACTTCTTTGACGTCTTCGGAGCCTTCGGCTGGTACAATATCAACGACGGCATAGCGAGGGACGTTCAGGCCATAGACTTGAACGGCTTTGCCCAGAACATGCACCTCGCGTATCAGCTCGACTTCACCTATTACCAGGGCAGGCTGGGCGGCAGGAGTTGGTACCCGCTGTACGGAATGGGCCGAGTGGGCGTTTACTTGGCTGCACAACTCGGCGTGGTGCCCTTCAAGGTGAGCGTCAACGAGACGATCCTTGGCGGCCCGGTCCTGATTGCCCGCAGTCATCAGGACTACTGGTGGCACGGAGCAGGCGTCCTGGGTCTTGACCTGGAACTGGGTTACAGCCGCTATTTCGTCAAAGGAAGTGTCGAGGGAGTGCTCGGCGGACCGACCCTGACGTACGAGGAGTTGGGCCACGTCTCCACCAAGATCAAGGCATCGGCGGTGTCGCTGGCAGTCACCGGCGGAGTCCGCTTCTAGATGCGGGTTTAGTAGGTCCGGGGGCGATTCCGCCAATCAACCGCAATGCGGGCTTTGACTCCATCCTTGCGCTGATAGATGAGAAAGCCCCGCTCCAACCCGAAGCGATAGAGATCGCGGGTGATGCGGACATCGTCCCGGCAATACTTTTCCAAGAGATCCATCTTGCCTTCACGGAACCATTGGGCGGCCTCCAGGCCGCTTCCCGATTTCCTTTCCCCAAGAGTAAACTCAGCCAGGTGATCCAGATTGAGGCGGTGCCCCAGAGCTGCCTGAACATCCACAAGAATGTCCAGGTTGGGGAGGGATCTGAGGTTTTCATTGCTGTACGCCTTGAGGACTTCGTAGTCGAACCTCATTTGGTTGAACCCCACCACGAGATCGGCTCCCCTTAAGAGATCGATCAGCTCCTTCACATTCCCCTCGGTGAAGGTGACGAACCCCTTATCATCCGTGTACGCCACCCCTAGAGAAAGAAGCATTTTCGAGATGTTCTTCCAGCCTCCCACGTCCTGAGCCAACTTCTGGGTCTCAAGATCGAAGACCACCACCCGGGAAGGCATTGACGCGTCGGCCGAGGGATCGGACCGCACAGGACTCTTCGGTGTGGCCGCACTTTTCTTTTTCGCGGGCGCGGGCGGTTCCTCACCGGAGGCGGCGAGGTCGGGGAATATGCGCGGCGGCGTATTCTTTTCGGGATTGGATGGAGGCTGAGGCATCTTTGCTCCTGTCTTTCTTCCTGGCCTTCGTATCACTTTTGGTGCCGGAGCCGGCGGATTCACGTCAGTGGCTTCGGCAGCTTCCCCATCGGAGGATGGGGGGTGACGCCGTAGTGTGCCCTTGCTCCGCTTCACCGGTTTATCCTTCGCACTGGGATCGAGTAATAGGCGGAGGATTCTCAGGCTGGCTTCCTTGTCCAGCGGCTTGTTTCCCGAGCCGCATTTAGGCGAGTGGATGCACGAGGGACAGCCGTCGTCGCAGGGACATTTCTCGACGAGGAGGCGCGTCTTTTCCAGGAGCTCCTCTATTACGTCGTAGGCATGATGGGCAAGCCCCACGCCACCCGGGTGTCCGTCGTAAATGAAAACTGCCGGTCGGCAGACCTGCTCGTGTCTTGGGGTGCTGATGCCGCCGATATCGTCTCGATCGCACAGGGCAAAGAGCGGAAACATGGATATGGCGGCGTGCTCCAGCGCGTGGATTCCGCCCATGAAGTGCAGACCCGCATCCTTTATCCCGGCCTCAACGGCTTCCGGGATCTCGATCCATATTCCCACGGTCTCAAAGTGTAGCGGGGGCAGCTCCAGGTCCACGGCACCAATGAGCTCTTGCCCGGACGTCCTGCGTTTCTCGTAGGCAATTATCCTCTCGGTCACTTTCAATCGAGCTTCCCGTATCCCGAAACCGGGGAAGTCCCTGGACCTGAGAGGAGCACCCAGAATTTCGGTGTCCTTCTCGGCGAGGGCTCGGGTGTAGTAGTTCAGTCGAGCGGGCTTGACCAGCACGTTCCTGCGTGCCAGATCGAGCTTGGTAACCACGTATTGACGCGCTCGATGGAGGTAAACGGCCCCTTCGTGACACTCTTTGAATGCGCGGGCGCCCGAAGAGCCTCCAATCAGAGACTTTCCATCCTCCAGGAATATGGGGTAAGACTCCCCAATGCCTCGAAGGTCCACTTGTCGATGCACGTTTCTGGAACGCGAGTGGAGAGCTCCTTCCCGTCCCTCATAAAGTGCGCCCGATTCCATCAGCTCTTCTATGACCGTGCGCACCTCGGCGCGGTCCTTCCACTCTTCCGTGGGCCGAATGGGCACCTCGGCGGCCGCGCAGGGGAGATGCCTCTTGAGGACCTCCACGTTGAAAGGATCGAGGACCGCTTCCTCGCAGTTTCGGCGAAAGAAGTCGTCGGGATTCCTGAGAAAATACTGATCCAGAGCGTCGTTGCCTGCGAGCATGACGATCGCGCTCGGGCGGTCGGCCCTTCCGACCCGGCCTCCCCGCTGCCAGGTGTTCACGATCGTTCCCGGATATCCCACCAGGAGGCAGAGATCCAGCCCTCCTACGTCGATACCCATCTCCAGGGCCGATGTGGAAATCACTCCGTCCATCTGTCCCGAAAAGAGCTTCTTTTCTATCTCACGGCGCTCTTCCGCGAGAAAGCCCGCTCGGTACGAGCTGATACGGTGGCGAAGCTCAGGGGCATCGTTCATCACCCAGGTGGTAATGAGCTCCGTGATCTTGCGTGCCCTGGTGAAGACGATGGTCTTCAGGCCCGCTTTCAATGCGGCGACGAAGAGCCGCGTAGTGACCGTGTAAGGGCTGAGCACGGGATCGATGAAAATGAAATGTCTTTCCGAAGCGGCTGCACCGGATCGGTTCACCACGTCCACCTCATCGCTGATCAGGCTCGACACGAAGGTGCCGGGATTTGCCACCGTCGCGGAGCATGCGATGAATTTGGGATGAGATCCATGATGGGCGCAGACCCTGCGCAATCGGAGAATGACCTGGGAGATGTGGGTTCCGAAGATGCCCTTGTACGTGTGCACTTCATCCAGCACCACGTACGCAAGGTGCCCGAAAAAGTTCTTCCACCCGTCATGATAGGCCAGCATGCCGAGGTGGAGCATATCCGGGTTGGTGATGATGACTCTCGGGGGATTGCTCTTGATCTTCCTACGTTCAGCCTCAGGAGTGTCACCGTCGTAGACCTCGGCGCTGATGCCGGAATCTCCGGCCAAGTTAAGAAAGGCATCCCGCTGGTCCCGTTCAAGGGCCTTCAGGGGGAAGAGGAGTAATGCACGGGCTTCGGGATTCCGTATCAAAGTGTCGAGGACAGGGGCTTGGTAACAGAGGGTTTTTCCGCTTGCAGTGCTTGTGGAGAGCACGACGTTGTTGCCGGCAAGGGCGCTTCGGATGGCTTCGGCCTGATGTGAGTAGAGCGAAGTGATCCCTGAAGAACGAATCAACTCGGCCACGCTCGGATGCAGCGCCTTGGGAATCTTCTTCAATTGCGCGGGCTTCTTGGGAAGGATCTCGTGATGGACGAGATCCCAGTCGCGCTGTTGCGGCCGACTCAGCCATTCCAGAAAGTGAGCGAGCACCCCTTTTCCCAACAAAATCGTTTGTAAGTCTCAGAGACCCTTGTGGTCGGGGTCGATCGTATCTTTCCGTCGATGGGGTGTCAAGTCCCTGCGGGGAGCGGGTCCCATAGGAAATTTTTTCGAGGGATTCTCTATATCTCTCGCCTCCCTCCGGCGCTGATGATGTATCATGACGCAACCGTGGTCGCCGATCGGCGACCTGCCGTGGCATGGCCTCAACGCAAGGTGCAAGAATCGTGGGAGTTTTTGTCCATGAGCAAAGAAGACTTTTGTTCCGTTCTGATACTGATGTCGCTGGCGGGATTTATCTGTTGCCCGTCCGTCGTGTTCGCCGAACAGAAGGCGCCGGTCGCGAAGCAAATGCCCAAGAGCGCTCGTACGGCGACAGTTCCCATAACCCTGGGAGGGAAGACCATCCATGCGAATGTGGCGGACACGGATTTTCTGCTTCGTACGGGGCTCCTGGAGTATAAGACCATAAGCGACGATGAAGGGATGCTTCTTTTCTTTCAGCTTCCGGGGGAATACGCCATTCACATGGAGGGGATGAAATTCCCCATCGACGCCATCTGGATCGACGACAAGGATGAGATCAAACTGGTCTATGAATCTATCCCTCCCAATTCCGGGGTTACCTATCCCTCCCTGTTCAGATGCAAGTACTGCCTTGAGGTCAAAGCGGGTTTCTGCAAGAGATTTGGGATTAAGGCAGGGCAGACCGTCAAGTTCGGGGTACCGGGAAATTAACGGCCTGTGTGATGAGTAGGCTCGACCATGCGCGCCCTCTACCTCTATGGCGCAAACGTAGTTGCGTATTCTCGACCCATGAGATTTGTGAACGCCGGGGCGAAACCGGACACGCGATTTTCCGATCAAGCCCTTGATGCGATTACAATATTTCCCGGCGCGTGTGCGAGAACCCAAAAACGGACAATATTTCGTGCACCCGCGCTTCCCGCACAAATAGCAGAAACGGAATCGGCAGCCTCGTCGGCATTCAGCTCACTCTTGAGGCCTCGGGGATGGTCTTTTCTGTTCATTGGAGCCGCCCGGATCTTTCGATGGGTCTTGAGCGAATAAGCACAACAGCCGGGTTTGCAAGCCGGAAGATGACCGGAGTATGAACGGACGGGGCTGGTGAGTCGGCCTGAACCGGTTGCTTCGGTGCTTTCTCATCCTCAAGAATTGAGGGCTCGGCGGCAATTCCCGGCAAGATACGCCCAACGCCCCATTTCCTTCTCGCTATTCGCATATTCGATTGGTCTCCTGCCCTTTGAATCAGGCTTCATCGAGTCTGCGCCCTTGAAGATGAGCTCCCTCCTCCGTCACAATGCCCCGCCAAGCAATCTAATTGATATAACACGACAAAACGAGAGTTTTCTTCGCCGCCTCGCTCTTCCCGATGACAACCTTCCGCTCGTAAGTGACTGGTTACCCTGGACCGAATTTCTTGCTTGACAGGCAGTCGGATCGGTGTCTAGCCTATGCTCGGATAGACGCAGCCTCTCTGATCCTCCCGGATCGTGGGGTCGGCGGCGCTGAACAAAGCGGCTCTTGTGGAAAGAGCGGCACACCTGCTAACAAATCGATTTTCAATCCCATTCGCAAAACAGAGCGCGTGTGGGGGTGGTGGGGCGTAATCCAATGGAGCGTCGTCAAAGCCGGAGGCTACCGAGCGAAGCCTTTCGGCGGTCGGGAAGCGTATGGGCGGCCTCCTGAGCCCAGCTTCTGAGGGACAGAGTCCTTTCCCTTCCGGCCGGTCCGCGGATTGGGGGACGGAAGGAAAGGGAGGCATGGGATTTTTTTTTCATTTCGCAGCAAGGGGAGAGGTCATAACGGCGTAAGACTCTTTATACAGAGGATTGTTCGACCAGGGGTCAACCTGGAGCGCGTCGGCAGTCGGGAGTGCGCGGTCACAGAGGGCGGCATGCTTCCCATGAAGAGGAGCCGAGTCGCTCCGAGCGCGGAGCCCCCCGGTGTGATCGAGATCTCAACCTCGCTCGCGGCCTTGCTCGGTCTGAGCGGGACTACTGTACGCTTTTATTGAAAGAATCGTTAAGGAGGGATGCGCGTGGCCAACGAAGAAGAAAAGCAGGGGCAGCGACAGGCCCTGCAAAAGAGGATCGCTCTCAAGGAGGAAGAGTGGAGCGTTGGGTTCCACTAGGAAGCCTGCGCTCCACTCTCAGTCGGCCATAAATCTCAGGAAGGCTGACGTATTCTGAGAGGGACCGCGCCGACGTCGCCGGTGACGCAAACGAAGGCTCATTGGCGTTCAACGCGAAGGTGCCGTGGATTTCAGAGAACAGCACGAAGGCATGATTTAGAGAGAGCAAAGGTTGGACTATAGGCGGGTCGCTCGGTGCTTGACAAGCTTTCTACGGAAAACACGGAGAGACGCACTCAGTTTGATGTTCGCTCAAGCGTCGAGAAGCGAGGACTGTCAGTGAGGAGGGAGTGAAGGATCAAGTAACCGCCCCGGTATTAGCAGTTGATACTTGAAAAGATGGGGAGACTGTTGGATGAAATCATTGTTTGTTGCCAGTGTTCTCGTTTTCTTTCTGATCACCATGGGCTACGCTGGGCCGCCTGCACGAGGACCATCGCTCAGTAATCTCGCGGGGGTTTGGGTTGAGGAGAAGTGCGCAACAGCCCTAGATCACAGGTTTACCATTCTGCCATATTACCAACTGATCATCGAAGCTTCAAAAGACGCTCAGACATTCCGGCTACATTATAGCAATAACACGGAAGGTGTTCGCTATGAGCTGTTGGGCTTGGATCGTACGGAGCAGGCAGGTGAGTACGCGTTTCGTGTGGGGCGTGAAATTCCTTGGGGACACGACTCGAGCCCAAACCCTAGTAGCCAGCCCTTCCGGGTACGTGTTTTGCTGAGTTTTGACGACATGGGCCACGCAAAGCACATCACCCTTCCGGACGCTAGCTTTGGCTTCGCCGCACCTGAGGATCGGTTCGTTCGAATTGCCGTGCGTTGGTCACAATACATCAACAGAGTGATTTTCGCTGGAAGATGGAAAGATGAGAAAGGAGGCATCTTCTCTTTCGATGAGTCTGGGAAAGGGCAGCGGCCCGATGGGGTATCCTTCTTTTACCAAGTTGCTCTAACCCTAGGTGGCAGCACGCTTACGACTTTTCATTTCGAACCGTCAGGGCGTCCTAACCAGAATTTTCTCTTCAAACGGATCGGGAACGAACTTCGTTTCTTCAGACGTGCTTCGTTCAGGGTTGGTTCAGACCACGAGGATATTCCTTTCCTGGTGTTAAAGAAGGAGTGAGAGTAACAACCTGATAGCGCGGCCCCATCCGCGAACATGCGTTACGATGTATCACGCTGATTGATTGCACTACTTTTGGTTCCAGCTTAGCCGCGACGAAAAAAAGAAAAAAAAAAGAAAAAGGGGTCAAGTCTACTCTTGACTCAAACAGGACCTGGTGATAGAGTTATTGCATCTTACAGCAGTCCGGACCGGCGACGATCTTGAACTAACCACGCGACACCACGGACAAGCTCATCGTTCAGAACTGGTTCCACGGCGATTCCGGCGAGTACCAGGTGGAGCGCATCCAGTTCGGGGACGGCACGATCTGGGACGTGGACACGATCGAAAAAAAAGGGGTCAAGTCTACTCTTGACTCAAATAGGACATGGTGATAGAGTCATTGCATCTTACCGCAGTCCGGACCGGCGACGATCTTGAACTAACCATCCGCGACACCACGGACAAGCTCATCGTTCAGAATTGGTTCCACGGCGAATCCGGCGAGTACCAGGTCGAGCGCATCCAGTTCGAGGACGGGACAATCCGGGATGTGGATACGATCGAGCAAACGGTCTTGCAGGGGACTCCCGGCGACGACACCTTGATCGGTTATGCCGGGGCCGACACGATCCAGGGACTCGAAGGGAACGACACGATCCTCGGTAATGCAGGGGACGACAGCATCGACGGCGGTGCCGGAGATGACCCTCGGAATGGCTGCCAGTCAGCACTTGAGAGCATACGATGGCAGGCTCAAGCGCTCCTTTAGGGTTTGTCCGAAATGGCTCTGTCGTTTGTCCGGTTCCGCGACGAAGCAATTTCAACAGCCTAAAATGTCACAGAAGTTGTATTTCCCAGTACGTGGCGGAGGGGTTACAGGTGACAGGTCCGGAGAAAATCGTCCGGATTCAGGTCGCTTCTGATGCCGAGCCTGGTGAGGCAGAAGTCATACCGGACCGGATCGTCCGGCTCCAGGGCCCGGAACGCTGCGGTGATCTCGCAGGCGGCTTTTAGATCGGCTTGTTTTCGTGCGGTCAGGCCCAGTTGCAGGCTGATTCGATGCATGTGCACATCCAGGGGTACAATGAGCTTGGATGCCGGGACATCGTCCCATCCGCCCGGATCGACCTCGTCACGACGCACCATCCACCGGAGAAAAAGGTTCAACCGCTTGCACGCGCTGCCCCGATCGGGGGAGGGGAGCAGGCTTCTCGGCCTGCCGTCGAACACGGCGGAGAGCTCTCTGACGAACGCGGACAGAGTGGGGATTATCGTTTCATGCTCCGAGGCGAGCCCGTCCACGAAGCAGGACTGTAGAGAGCCGTGGCTCTCCAGGACCCTCTTCACCCCCACAAGCATGGTCGCCAGCTCCTCACCGGTGGTGAATCGGTGCTTAAAGTCTCGGAAGGCCTCAACGAGCGATTTTCGTGAGGAACCGGTAACGAAACGGTACGGAGTGCCCATGCGGTCAAGAGCGGACGAGACGCTCTTCAGGATCTGGCGGACGTTGCCGTACGCGAGGGAGGAGGCAATGAGACCTACGATTTCCCTGTCCGCAACGTTCTCGTAATTGTAGAGAAATTCCAAGGGGTCGGGGTGGACGAGCTCCCGTCGATGATATTGTCGGTACAGGGTGCAGAGGTTTTCCCGGTAGCGTCTCGCCGGCATCTAGAGTCTCCTGACCCCTTCCGCCAGATCGCTGAGCCCATCCCGGTCGAGAATGGTGATGCGCGGCCCGTCGGATTCAATGAGTCCCTGTTTCACCATCTTGGTCAGTATGCGTGAGAGTGTTTCCGGAATAGTACCCAGGAGAGCGGCGAGCTGGCCTTTGGGCAAGTCCAGCCGGAGCTCGTCGGCTCCCTTTTCCTGTTGGCTCACGTAGAGAAAGTGCGCGGCAAGTCGCCCGGGAACCTCTTTCAAGGAGAGATCGTCCACGAGCACCGTAAATCGGCGCAGGCGACGGGACAGAATGGCCAGCATGTTAAGGGCCAGGGAAGGGTTGTGTTTGATAAGGTCGATGAAAGCCGCTCTGGGGAAAAAGATCGTGGTGGAATCCTCCAGGGCTATGGCATGAGCCGGGAAAGCCCGGCCCTCAAAAACCGGCACTTCTCCGAAAGGCTCGCCCGAGCCGAAAAGGTGGAGTATCTGCTCCTTGCCGTCAGGCGAAAGCTTAAAGATCTTGATGCGGCCCGTTTTCACGACAAAGAAGCCGCTGCCCGGCTCCCCTTCCGAGAAGATCGTACGCCCCCGTTTGAACGCCTTTTCAATAGCTATTGAAGCCAGATCGAGAAGCTGGTCGTCCGGCAATCCTTCAAAAAGGGGAATTCTTGAAATCCGGTCTATCGCTTCCACGAGATTCGACTCCGATCGTTTTGGCCCGGCCTGTCAGGTTACAATGGCCGAGTACTATTTGGCGGGATAAGGAAAGCCGGGGCCGGGACCTTCGCCGGAAACAGTCCTCCCGTTGACTTAGGTCAATGTGGGGAAGCAGTGGAACTGCTACCTTGTACTCGAGACTTCGGCACGGCCGCGCTTACGGACCGCCTTTTCAATCGATCACTATAAAACATCTCACAAGGTCGATCCGAAAAAAAGTGCCGACGATGCCCGATCTATCCTCAAAGCGGGAGGTTCAGCGATGAAATGGTCCCCACAGGCTGAAGAAGCGATTTCGCGGGTACCGTTTTTCGTAAGGAGGCGGGTGCGAAAACGGGTCGAAGAAGAGGCCTCGCACCTGAACGCGGCTGAAGTTACGCCGGCGCACGTCACTGCATGCCAAAAGAGATTTCTCAAGAACATGGCAGACGAGGTCAAAGGATATCGACTCGAGACGTGCTTTGGAGGCAACGGATGCCCTAACCGGGCGTTGATCGACGACGAGTTGGTGAAACGGGTGGACGATCTCCTTGCAGCGCGGAGCCTCAGGGAGCTCCTGCTTTCTCGCGTGGAGGGGCCGCTCAAGATGCACCATGAGCTCCGGGTCTCCATAGCGGATTGCCCCAACGCCTGTTCGAGGCCGCAAATCGCGGATCTGGGCATCATCGCGGCTATGCGTCCTCGATTGTCAGACGAGGAGTGCACCCGTTGCGACCGATGCGTCGACGCGTGCAGCGAGGGCGCCGTCGCTCTCGGGTCGGGAGACGACGCTCCGGTTATCGAAATGTCGCGTTGTGTTTCCTGCGGCATGTGCGTCAGGGCCTGTCCCACGGGAACGCTGGTGCCGGAAGCGGCGGGGTATCGCATCATGCTGGGTGGAAAGTTGGGCCGTCACCCCCAATTGGCGAAGGAGTTGGAAGGGATCTACTCCAAATCCGAGCTACTGCGCATCGTGGACGCATGCCTCGACCATTTTACCAAAGAAAACCGTAAAGGAGAGCGATTTGGGGAAATTCTCAACCGCACCGGCATGGAGTTTCTTCCCTTGCACCCGGTTGGGAAGCGGTGAATGAAGAAATCTTCAGGATATAGATAAAAAAAGACGATTCTTGACCCAAGTCAATGCCGGCTCGACCGACTATACTTAATATGGAGGTAGAAGGAACGAAACGGACGGCACATCATTCTAAATGGAGAACCCCAAAGGAATCGCAAGGAGGAAGAGATGGACGACAAGATGTTTTGCTACCAGTGTGAACAGACGGCCTTCGGCACAGGCTGCTTGAAAGTCGGTGTATGCGGCAAATCCCCTGAAGTGGCGGCGTTGCAGGACGTCCTTACCCACGCGCTTAAAGGCTTGGCCCTCTATGCGGTGGAAGGAAGAAAAGTAGGAGTGACCGATTCGGAGGTCAACGTGTTCACGGCGCAGGCCCTCTTCTCCACACTGACCAACGTGGATTTCGATGCCGCGCGATTCCTCCTGCTTATCAACCAATGCGTGGCTTTGCGGGACTCTCTCAAGGAAAAGGTCAAGACAGCGGGAGGTCGGACGGACTTCTCTGAAGCCGCAGCCGGTTTCAAGCCCGCCGGAGACATTGACGGACTCGTAAAGCAGGGTCAAGGCGTGGGATTCGCAGCCGTACCCGGTGAGAACGAAGACATACGATCCCTCAAGCACACGCTGATTCTGGGCCTCCGAGGCGTTGCGGCCTATGCGGACCATGCTCAGATCCTCGGTCAGGAAGACGACGCGGTCTACTCCTTTCTCCATGAAGGTCTTGCCGCTACCCTGAGCGAAAGCCTGAGCCTCAACGACTGGGTAGGACTGGTCCTCAAGTGCGGTGAGGCGAACCTCAGGGCCATGGAGCTCCTCGACGCGGCCAATACGGGAACGTACGGTCATCCGGTCCCCACCAAGGTTTCCCTGGGCGCAAAGAAGGGGAAAGCCATTCTTATTTCCGGTCATGACCTGAAAGATCTGGAAGAGCTGCTCAAGCAGACCGAAGGCAAGGGAATCAACGTCTACACCCACGGCGAGATGTTGCCCACCCACGGTTATCCGGAGCTCAAGAAGCATTCGCATTTCTTCGGCCATTACGGCACAGCGTGGCAGAATCAGCGCAAGGAGTTCGCCGACTTCCCCGGCGCCATCCTCATGACCACCAACTGCATTCAACGACCCAAAGAGTCATACATGGACCACATCTTCACCACAGGTCTGGTGGGATGGCCGGGCGCAAAGCACATAGCGGACAAGAATTTCGCTCCGGTCATTGAGAAGGCTCTGTCGATGCCGGGATTTCAGGACGACACCAACGGGGCTTCCGTGTTGTGCGGGTTCGGGCGAAACGCGGTCATGTCCGTGGCCGGCACGGTAATCGATGCCGTCAAGCAAGGTGCAATTCGTCACTTCTTCCTCGTTGCGGGATGCGATGGAGCCAAGCCCGGACGCAATTACTATACTGAGTTTGTGGAGAAGGTGCCCGAGGACTGCGTAGTCCTGACCCTGGCATGCGGCAAGTTCCGATTCTTCGACAAGGATCTCGGGGACATCGGAGGCATTCCCAGGCTGCTGGACATCGGGCAATGCAATGACGCCTACTCGGCCATTCAGATTGCCGTTGCCCTTGCCGGTGCGTTCAACTGCGGCGTGAACGAGCTTCCGCTGTCCATGATCCTGTCGTGGTACGAGCAGAAGGCGGTGGCCATTTTGCTGACCCTCCTCCACCTCGGCATCAAGGGAATCCGGCTCGGCCCGAGCCTGCCGGCCTTTATCAGTCCCAACGTTCTCAACGTGTTGGTGGAAAACTTCGACATCAAGCCCATCAGCACCCCCGATGAAGACCTCAAGGCGATTCTGGGATGATCCCATGGGGGCGGGTCTTACCGCCCCCGATCACCGGAACCGACCGAGGCGGAAGGAGCGGCAGCCATGAAATGTCCCGGACAAGACCCACGATACTGGAAGTTTGACGCCATATTCGACGCGGAATGTCCCAATTGCGGCACCAAAGTCGAATTCTTCAAGGACGAGACCAGGCGTCGATGCAAGAAATGCGGGCACCACGTGCTCAATCCGAAAATGGACTTCGGCTGTGCCGCCCACTGTAAGTTTGCCGAGCATTGCTTCGGAGACCTTCCGCCGGAACTGATCAAACAGAAAGAGGACCTGTTCAAGGACCGGGTGGCCGTGGCAATGAAGCTCCATTTCAAGCAGGATTTCAAGAGGATCGGCCGCACTGCCCGGGTTGCCCGATATGCGGAAAAGCTCGTCCGGGAAGAGAAGGGCGATCCCGCAGTGGTCATGTCCGCTGCCTACCTTTACGACACCGGGATCAAAGAAGCCGAGCGGATGCGTGAACAAGGGATTCCGAACGACGACGAAGCCGACTCCTGTGATGTGGCTCGGGAAATCCTCGGCAAGCTCGACGCACGCGGTGACCTCGTAGACGAAGTTTGCGACATCGTAGGGCGTCGCCATAATCCCGGTGGGGAAGAGACGGTCAATTTCAAGGTGGTCTACGATGCGGACATGCTCGCCGATCTCGAGGACGGACAGAAGAAGGACCCCCTTGATGCCGAGAGATTGTTCGAAATCATCGAGTCGCGGCTCCTCACGGAGAGCGGCAAGGAATTGGCTCGAAGCCTCTTCCTCGGAGAGGAAAAACTGCGTGCCGTAGGGAATTGAAGCAAGGGCCGCAGCTCATGCGAGCTTCATTGGGTTCAGCACAACGGGAGGCAAGACAATGAAAGTGGCAAGAAACATAATTGAAATAGATGAGCAGCTTTGTGACGGCTGCGGACAGTGCATCATCTCGTGCGCTGAAGGCGCCCTGGAACTGGTGGACGGAAAAGCCAAGCTTGTGGCCGAGAAATACTGCGACGGCCTCGGTGCATGCCTTGGAGAGTGCCCGACAGGTGCCTTGAAGGTCATTCAGCGGGAAGCGGAAGACTTTGACGAAGCGGCAGTGGAGGAGCGTCTCGAAGTGCTTGGAAAGACCGAGGAGCCCAAGGACCAACCAATGCCTTGCGGATGTCCGTCGGCACAGATACAAAGCTTTTCATCGGCAAAGGTCGCACCCCGGTCCGACGACCGAGGCGCGACGGATTCGGAATCTTCAGCTTTGACCCATTGGCCCGTTCAGGTGCGACTGGTGCCTCCCAATGCGCCTTTTCTCAAGAACGCCGATCTCTTGATCGCCGCGGACTGCACGCCTATAGCGTGTCCCACTTTTCACCGCGATTTGCTGGCAGGTCGGGTCGTGCTGGTCGGATGTCCCAAATTCGACGACGGTCAGGCGTACATGGAGAAGTTTGCGGGCATTTTCGCCCACTCGGCAGTGAAGAGCGTCACTGTTGCCATGATGGAAGTTCCCTGCTGTACCGGCCTGGCCTTCATGGTCAAAAAGGCCATGGAGCTTGCCGGAAAGTCCATCCCCATGGAGCAGGTTATCATCAACACGCGCGGGGAAATCATCAAGCGCGAGAGAATGGTCGCGTAACAGGAAGCACAGCCTCCCGCCATAGTTACCGTTATCTATTGAGAAAATTGCGCTATCTCATAGGCCTCGGGCAAGTTTCTTGAGCAATTGAAGCAGAACATGTGCAGCCCAAGAGACTTGCCGGGCATTCCAGCCCCTCCATCGCTTAGCGCCGAAAAAATCCATAGTGGTCTGAGACTTGAAAATCGAACCGGAGATCGTAGGCGGACAACGGTTTCGCATGCTTGACAAGCATAACCAAAGACCTCGCCGGTACTAGGGTGCTTTGAGAATGCTGCCTAATCCGGTTATGCCTTTCAAGTCGGCCTCCTTGGCAAATTTGTCGTAGATAAGGCCCGATATGTTGCTGTTTTCAATCAACTTGAACTTCACCATTTGCTCGGCCAAATACTCGATCTCCTCCTCTTTGGGAACAAAACGGTCGTAGACAAATCTGTTGGGAGGATTGTTCAAGGTCCATTCCACCAGGTCCAGCGGCTGGTTCCAGTACTTGGACGCGATCTCGGCCGCTTCGTGGGGGTTCTTTTTGGCCCACAGTCCTGCCCTGGCCGCGCCCTGGACAAGCGTCTTGACCCAATCGGGGTGCTTCTTGATGAGCGTGTCGTTGACAATGACCAGGTTGCAAATAAACCCCGGCCACACATCCTTCACATAATAAAGGACTTTGGAGTCTCCGCTCTTAAGCGTTTTGGCGGCAAAGGGCTCCCCCACGAAATAGGCGTCCAAAGCACCCGCGGTAAGGGCGGAAGGCATGTCCGGCGGGTTCATCTCGACTATGTTCAGGTCCGGACCGGCCAGCCCGTACTTCTCCGCGAGCCGGCGCGCTGCGAGGTTGTGTCCCGAAAAGCGCATCGGCACTGCTATGCTCTTCCCTGCGAGATCCCGGAAAGTCTTTACCTGGAGATCTTTACGATAAACAAGCGTGCTCTCGTGACGGTTGCCTATGTAAACGATCTTTATTCCGGCGCCCTGCTGGTGGAGCACCACCGCCAGCGGAGCGATGATGAAGGCGGCCTGAATCTGGTCTCCGCGCAGGGCTTCCCCCATCTCTGCAAAAGAAGAGAACTTCAACGCCTCAAATCGAACCGATCCTGATTCTTTCGAGGCGAAATCGAGAAGAGGACAGGCGAGGTTGGTAATAACGGGCATGTAGCCCATCCGAATGACCCGTCTCGTCGAATGCTCTATATTAAGCCAATAATGAAGCCCACATATGAGGATCAGCCAACCGGCGGCGATAAAGGCTATGCGTGAGCCGGTTGATAGACGCGAGAGAAGACTGCCGACGCTAAAGCGCATAGTGCACTCCCAGCTCGGTGTACACGGTTCGTCTCAGGCCTTCGAGATCGGGATCGCGATGGAAATCACGCGGGTGAGGATAGTCGAGCCGAATGTTGAGCTTCACCGTGGCCGGCCTGTCCGAGAAGACCACCACTCGATCGCCCATGACCAGCGCCTCCTCAATGTCGTGGGTGATAAAGAGGACGGTTTTCTGGAGGAATTCGTGCATGTTAATGACCTCCTCTCGCATCTTGAGCCGGGTAAGAAAATCCAGGCCCGCAAAAGGCTCGTCCATGAAGAGCACCTCCGGGTTGACCACCAGGGCCCGTGCAAGCTCCGCGCGGCGCTGCATGCCTCCGGAAAGTTGATGGGGGTAATGGTGCTCGAATCCGGTAAGATTCACCACGTCGATGTATTCCTGAGCACGCTCGGCTTTCTCTCCTGCATCTTTGATGTGTCTCAAGCCAAGTCCGACGTTTTCCCACACGGTAAGCCATGGGAGCAGTCCATTGTGCTGGAAGACGAAAATGTTATCCGAGCTGGGGCCGTTCACTTCCTTTCCGTCGATCTGCACGCTTCCCGAGCTCAGTGTTTCAAAACCTGCCACGATGCGGGCCAAAGTGGATTTACCGCATCCGGAAGGACCGAGGATACACACGAGCTCGCCGTTCTCGAACTCCAGGTTCACACGATCCAGGACCAGCAAGCTGTTCCCGCGGTCAAGGTCGGGATTGGAGTTGAGAAGACGACGAGAGGCTCGTCGTTCGACGAACTTTTTGACCAGGTCCTTAATCAAAACGTGACCCATCAGACAGAACCCCAGGAAACGGACTTGATCCGGTTGAGCTGAACGATCACCCTGTCCAGGCATATTCCGATCAGACCGATAGCAACCATGGCGTCCATCACGTAATCCATGCGAAGTGCGTTTCGTGAATCGAGGATAAGGTATCCCAGGCCTGATTTTACCGCTATCATTTCTGCGGCAACCACGACGAGCCACGCGATTCCGAGGCTGATTCTGAGTGCGGGGAGCACCGTGGGCAGCATGGCAGGGAAAATGACCTTGGAGGCCGTCTCATAAGTCGAAAAATTGAAATTGGCCGCAACCTGAAAATAGAGTGAATTAATGCGGTTCACCGCCGTGATGGTGGAGACGAGCAGAGGGAAGAAGCAGGAGAGAAAAATTAGAAATACAGCCGGCTTGTCCCCGATGCCGAACCAGAGGAGGGCCAGCGGAATCCATGCGAGCGGCGAGATGGGCCTCAGAAACTGAATGAGGGAATTGAACAGCGTCTGCCCCATTTTCCACCATCCCAGGAGAATCCCCAACGGGATGGCTAGAATCGCTGCCAGATAGAACCCTACAGTCACACGGAAGAGACTTGCCACCGAATGCTTGAGAAGGGTGCCGTCGAGGATCAGCTCCCACATGCCTTTTGCAGCAACCCCGGGACCCGGGAACACCGCCGAGCTCCAACCGCTGAAACGCGCCGCACACTCCCACAGGGCCACCACACCGATGAACACCAGAGCGGGGCCTATGCGGATTATGAGACGGTTATCCTCCATGCCCTTTCTCCAGTGGAACGCGTCGTGCCGGTAATGTACCGATAACGTAAAGAATATAAAGCCACAAACTTTCAGCCGTCTGCCTGTTCAAGCTCAGCGGTCCGACATCGGTCCCTTGCCCGCTCTTGCCGAGCCAAGATCAGCCGGGGAAGTCAGTGGCCCGCTAGAAAATAGCACGGGCGCTTGGATTTGAGAAGACCAAAAGAGATTACACGTAAGCATCGGCCCGGAGGCTCTCGGAGTCAGCGCCGTGCGGCTGAGGGGAGCGCTCGGGCTCGGGATTTCCCTAGGAATCCTTGCTGCATGTCCCGAGAAAGATGACCGGACGGAAATCTTCTCCGTGCAGGGGGCCGACAAGGCCGGTACAGGGCCGCAAGGCGTTGGGACCGGTGGGACGGCCCCGAGCTTTCTGCGGACCTGATGAAACCATGTGAGAGATCTGATACCGCCACGGAATCGCCTCGTGCCTATCGAAGGCCGCTTGCAGAAGCGAACGAGAGCACTTTTTTTCTTGACGGGAGCTCAGCGTGTTGCTAGGAGAACCTCAACTTGAATATCCGGTTATGGGCATAACTATCCATGACTATGTGCTTAATTTATTGAAGATTCCAACGGCTTTCCCTGATGCAAAACCGATCCTCGCCGGGATCTTGCGGCAGGGAAGGCCGGGAGAAGAGGAGAAGGAGAACATGAAGAGACCAATGGCGGCAGTGCTGGTTGTTGCGTTGGGTTTCATATTCGCCGGCAGTGCCCTGGGAACCCCCCCGGCATTGACGGACGAAGTCGTTGTGGATCGGTCCACGCGAAGCAAAATTCTCAATGATTACGCTCTGCTCACTCGGGACTTGATCCAGCGGTCGTGGACGACTCCGGTGGATTTGGCGGTGCCGGGTGCTCTCAAGGGCAAGATCAGGATAAACTACTCGATCGAGCGGAACGGCTCTTTGCATGCGGTGGAGTTGATCAAGAGCTCCGGAAACGCCGAGATGGATGCGACTCTTCTGAAGGCCATACGCTCCTCCGCCCCCTATCCGCCTTTTCCTGACGAGGTCGCGGCCCGAAAGGTTCTCATTCGCGCCAACTTCATCGTCGCCGACCTGCCCACGCTTCCGGTCACGCAGGTGGATTTGAAGTTGGGTCAGACGGAAGGGGCGGACGGCAAAAGCGCAGCGCCCCGGAAGCCGGATGCACGACAATTCATCTGGGGTGTCCCGGCGGGAACGGCCCACAAGAATACCGCAAGCCCGGAAGAGGCTGCGGCTTCCAGACCGTCAAGGCCCGCCCTGAAGAAATACCATTGGGGAATGCAATAATCGAGGACGAGGCCGTCCCGGTAAAGGTCGTATGGAGCGGATGATGCAGGTGAAGAGGGATACCGGGCGGCAAGGGGGGCATGGAAGAGTATCGGACCGTGGTGCAATCCGCATATTACACGACCACGGTCCCCTCTTTCCAAAGAAAGACCTCATCCGGCCATAATACTCCCCGGATGCATCCAGGCTGAACGTTCAAGACATGTCCGGACTTTCGCGGAACGTTCCCGCAATCAGGAGTGTGCGCAGTCCGCGAGTACTACCGATTCCCTCCGTTGCGGACGTGTGCGAATTTTTGTCCCAGCCGATGAATCATCAGCATATTCGTACTCTTGTGAGTCCCGATGGGAACCCCCAGGACGACCGCGACCGCCTCGCCTACAGCTCCTATTCCCCTTTCGAGCATATATGAATCGATGAGGTCCATAAGTGCCTCTACGTCATCGGAACGCTCGGAGAGGTGGGGAACCACGCCTCGGCTGAGGGAGAGGAAACTGCTTATCTCCGGATTGAAAGAAAATGCGTGAATTGCAGCGTGAGGCCTGAATTTGGATATGTCCAGGGCGGTACGACCCGAGCGGGTGATGGCCACGATGTTGCTCAGCCCGAGATCGTGCGCGGCCACCACGGCGGTGTGACAGATTGCGCCGGCAATATCGTCGCCTTTGAGGTCCGAGTTTGTCCAAAGCTCGCGGCCGGCTCCGGTTGCGAGGGCCGCCTCGGCTTCCAGTGCTATCTCCCTCATCATTTCCACGGCTTGGACCGGATAGAGCCCTACGGAAGTCTCCCCGGAGAGCATCAGGGCATCGGTGCCGTCGTAGACCGCGTTGGCGACGTCCGCGGCTTCCGCCCGAGTGGGCAGGAGGCCTGCGGTCATGGATTCCAACATCTGGGTTGCTGTAATGACGGGAATGCCGCGGGTATTGGCCTGCTTGATGATGGTTTTCTGGAGCACCGGAACCCGCTTGATGTCTACCTCTACTCCCAGATCCCCTCTGGCAACCATGACTACGTCCGAGACTTTCAGGATTGCCGGCAGATCGCTGAGACATGCCGCTCTCTCCAGTTTCGCTATGACGGGCCTGACCGTGCCGACACGCTTCATTTCATCGCGCAGTGAGATCACGTCGGCAGCCTGAGAGACGAAAGAGAGGGCTACAGCGTCAAAGCCCAACTGCAGCCCGAAGCGGAGATCCTCCATGTCTTTGTTGGTCAAGCTCGGCATGGAGAGGATGGTTCCGGGGAAATTCACCCCCTTGTGAGTCCCGAGAATTCCGCCCTCTACTACGCCGCAGATGATACCGCTTTCCTCGACTCGGAGGACTTCCAGCCTCAGTTTGCCGTCGTCCATGAGGACAGTTTCGCCCTGCTGGACGTCCTGTTCCAGATGATCGTAGACAACCGAAACGCAGGCCTGATTGCCTTGCTCCCGCCGAGAGGTGAGGATGACTTCTCTCCCGGTCTGCAAATCCACCTCGCCACCCTCAAGCTCGCCCACCCTTATCTTCGGGCCCTGGAGATCCTGAATCAAAGCCACGGTCCTGCCCATGCGCTCGGTCACGGACCTCACAATGCGGAACGTTTCCAGATGACTTTCTTTCGTGCCGTGGGAGAAATTGAAGCGGAAGGCATCGGCGCCGGCCTTTACCAGTCTCTCAATAACATCCTCCGAATTGGAGGCCGGCCCTAACGTAACGACAATTTTTGTTTTTCTCATCATGTGCTTTCCTTTGGAGGATGAGACTTCTTCCCTTACGGAAGGTTTCATCACTCCGTTCAGCTAGTACTAGCGGTTCTTTCAACTATGGTAAAGGTTTCCGCACTGACGGCCGGGCTTCCGTCGAAGACACGTCTCCCATGGTGAGGGTCGGCTCTCTTTGAATGCCGGGCGTCTTTTCCCTCTTTCCCATGCGGCGCGTTTCAGTCTCAGGCATCTCCGTGGACGAGCAATATTTTTGCCCGCGCGCTCATATCCTGGTAAAAGGGTATCGAGTTCCCATAAATCGGAAGTAAGAGTGGGCGGAGCAGCCAAAGGCAGCAGAAGGCCGGAGCAGCTCAATGGACGAAGAAGTTACCCTGTCCTCGATCATGATTTCGGTCGACTCGCTGATCGCCGAGCGGGTCCGAAAGATAGCAGCCATTGCGCGCCTAAACCTCCGCGAGCAGGGCACTCACCTGCCCACGGCGATCTTACACACGATGGACGGCATGTTCCCCATCGTGCTTCCGTTCAAGAATGACGAGCAGAAGAGGGCGTTGATCGATTATGTGAAGGATCAGGCCATTCAGCGACACGCCTTTGCCCTCACGACGGTTTCCTGCGCGCTGGTGGTGGACTCCCGCACGGGTCGGGAAGAGGAGACGCTGGTACTGACCACCGCCATTCAAGGGGGGAGCCCGTACGTGGCTGTTCAGACTTTTGCAAGGGGGGACGACGATGTGGTGGCCGGCTTCGGAGAGCTGGTGGAGGGTGACAGGGCGGCCGGACCGGGGCAGATGACGATCTTTCCCAACTGGGAGGGAGAGACGCGCCATTGAGCTCACGATGGCGTAAGTTCGAGTATTCCGGTCTGTTACGACATGCCCGGCTTGGCCGGCTCACTGGGCTTGCGGGAGGAAAGGAGTCTTGGATGGTGAACATTCTGGTGATCAACGGCAGCCCATTGGGCAAGAAGGGAATCACGTACATCCTGCAGGAGGCTTTCGTGCGCGGTGTCTCGGAAGCGGGCGGAAACGTGGAGGAGGTGTTTCTGAACAAGAAGAAGATAGCCCCGTGTCTGGGTTGCTTCGGCTGCTGGATTAAGACTCCCGGCAAATGCGTGATCAAGGACGATCAGGCAGATCTCCTTCAGCAGTGCCTTTGGGCGGACATTCTCGTACTGGCGACACCCCTGTACGTAGACGGGATGACTGCCCAGGCCAAGACGTTTGTGGACCGCATGGTCCCTTTGGCCTTACCCGAGATAGCCATCGAGAATGGGCATTGCCGACATCCCCGCCGGCACGCCCACAAATGGAAGTTCGTTCTGATCAGCAACTGTGGCTTTTATGAAAAAGACAACTTTGACGCCCTCGTTCTGCACTGCAAACGCATGTGCCTGAATTTTCATGCCGATTACGTAGGAGAATTGCTCAGACCCCACGGGCCTATCCTCCGGTACCCGGAAATGCTTCCCGAAGAGATCAATGGAGTCCTCAATGCCGCGGCCAAAGCCGGCGAAGAGTTGGCAACAGCCGAGTCGCTCTCTCGTGAGGTCATGGACGCCGTCGCAGCGGAGATTGTGCCTAGAGCAGCCTACCTTCAAGGGACGAACGTCTATTGGAATCAGGAGCTTGAGAAGATGCCCGGCGGTCGCGGCAAGCTATAGAGCAGGTCGGGGAGGGCAGGGGGACCTGCCGGTTGTGACCATCCGATGGTGGTCAAAGCATTGGTTTGCATCATTGGTCCGGGGTGCCCTTTAGGGGGTTGCGCGGACATCCCCATCGGTATATAGAAGACACTGTCCAAAGGAGTACAGCGGTCAGGATCGCCGGAACGGTCGCGCCGTGCCGGATATGCCTGACTCCCGAGGTGAGCCGAGGGCACATCTCGTGTCACGTGATCGCGTGGATCGTTACAGGGTGAACTATGGCCGTCAATGAGAAACTGTTGGAGATTCTTGTCTGTCCCAAGTGCAAAGGGGATCTGGTGCTCACATCCAACGCCGATGGGCTGATCTGCAACGCCTGTCGCCTCAAGTACGAGATCAAGGATGACATACCCATTATGCTCATCGACGAAGCCATACCCCTCGGAGGGGCGGCGGATGAAAAGAGCTCCGGGGATTAGAGGATTGCAAACGGTGGAGGCACGAGGCCTCTTGCTCCGAGGGATCGCGGATGGGAGCAGGTGAACGAAACGATACAGGCCGCATGATGGGCCTGTTTGCGGAGTATTTGGTCTTCCTGTTTTTCCGTATGATGGAAGAGGCCATCTGTCTTATTCCCGACCACGGGAAGTCATTGGCCCTGGGACGCTTTTTCGGACGGCTGATGTTTCTTTTGGGATCGGAGCGTCGGTCCGTTGCCGTAGAGAACCTCGGCATCGCGTTCGGGTCCGAGAAATCTCCCGAGGAAATACGGTTGCTCGCACGTAAGAACTTCGAGCATTTGGGCATGCTGGGTGTGGAGTTCTTCCGTATGAGGCGCTGGAGCCACGATGAGATGGCCGAAAGACTCATCTTCGAGGGTCAGGACAATTTCAACCTGGCCTGGAGCGCTGGAGCGGCCGGAGTCTATTACATCACAGCTCATTTCGGCAGTTTCGAGGTACTTGCCGCAATGGCGCGATTTCTCGGCATTCGCGGCAACCTTGTCGTGACGCCGGCGCCCAATCGGTTCGTCAACGCCCGGATGTTTTTTCGACGAGGGGGCACGAGCACCGGGTTGAGGACTCTCCCCCATCGCGGTGTTGTCCACCGGCTGATCGATCTGCTCCGCAAAGGGGATATGGTGGTGGTTTTGGCGGACCAGCGCGGGGATGACAATCGTCCCACCTGGGTGAATTTCTTCGGCACCCGGGTACTGGCCAACGGAGTGTTTGCAAAGCTCGCAATGGAAGGGAATGCTCCCACGTTTCCCGTCATGGCACGACGCACCGAGGACGGCAAGTACCTGTGCATGTTCGGCGATGAGATCTCCATCAGCATTACGGGAGACCTCGACAAGGATCTCGCGGTAAACTCCCAGCGGTTCCACGACGTGTACGAGAGGTGGCTCCGGGAATGCCCCGAGCAGGGGTTTTGGATGCATAGGAAGTTCAAGAGAAAACTGAAGAAGCGTAAGAGCAAAGGGCTCGCGGAGCGACACCGTTTCAATGTCCCAAGTCACGGCTGATCCCATGGAGAGAGAAATTCCGGATCGCATCGTCGTCAGGGGAGCCAACTGGGTCGGCGACACGGTGATGAGTCTTCCCGCTGTAAAGGAGCTGAGACGGATGTTTCCTTCGTCGAACATCACGTTCTGGGTCCCCGCGGGTCTGGCCGATCTGGCGGCCGCATCGGGAATACCCGACGCGGTGATCGGTTTTGACGGAGCCATGGGCGGTCCCTTGAAGCGCCCTTTTCGGATGCGCCACAGGTTGATCTCAGGCGGATTCGCCATGATTGTTCTCCTGCAAAACGCATTCGAAAGTGCATTCACCTCATGGCTGGCGCGCATTCCCATGCGGGTGGGATATCCCACGGACCTGCGCGGCCCATTGCTCAGTTTGAAGGTCCCTCTCACCGAAGAGATCAGGCAAAAGCACCAGGTCTTCTACTATCTCGGCCTCACCGATTTCCTGGAAACCCACTACCTGGGGCATCCCCTTTCACGGACAGGCCTTCCTGACTGCTCCATCGCATTGAAAACCGAGGATCTTGAGAAAGCGGGGGAACTGCTGCGCTCTTCGGGAGTGGAAGATGGACGGCCGCTTTTTTGTCTCTGCCCCGGATCGGTAAATTCCGAGGCGAAACGATGGCCCGCGGACTTGTTCGCCCGTCTCGGGGATCTGCTGACGGAGAAGATGGACGGACAAGTGGTCTTTCTCGGCTCCCCGTCGGAGAGATCCCTCGTTGATTCGATTATCTCCGCGATGCGGACTCCCGGGGCGGTGAATCTCGCGGGGAAATCGGGTATGATAGCATCCATGGCCGTCATGAATACATCGCAGCTCGTGATCTCAAACGACACGGGGAGTGCTCATCTTGCCGTTGCCGCGTCCGCCCGAGTGCTTACGATTTTCGGCCCGACGTCCGCAGGCGCCACAGCCCCGTACGGACCGAACGCGTACCTGGTGCAGGGTGAGGCGCCGTGCGCGCCCTGTCGGCACTTCCGATGCCCCCATCCCGACCATCCGTGCATGAGGAGCATCAGTCCCGAGGTCGTCCTCGACAATACCAGGGCAATCCTGTCCGCAACGAAGACCGACCGGCCTCACATGTCTTGATCATGAACCCCTTTGTCAGCGTCATCATTCCCACCTTCAACAGACTGCCCCTGCTGAAGGAGACCGTGGATGCCGTGAGGAGCCAGACGTATCGGGATCTGGAGATCGTCGTGGTGGATGACGGGTCCGCAGACGGGACCGGTGAGTGGCTGGAGAGTCAGCGGGACCTTCGGACGGTGAGGCAGGCGAACAGCGGTATTGCCGCCTCCCGAAACAGGGGAGCTTCCGAGGCGCGCGGCTCGTGGCTCGCTTTTCTGGATCACGACGACCTGTGGGCTCCCGACAAGCTCCGGATTCAGATGGAATTTGTCCGAGAGAATGAGGACGTGGGACTGGTTGCAGCCCGGCATGTACGGCTGGGAACGCGTTACCGGTCTCCCGAAAGACCTGCCTGGATAAAGGGCGACCTGCTGGTGAAGGTCTTCTCGGAGAGCTTCATCCACACGTCGTCCGTGGTCATCAGGAGAGACGTTTTCGATGCGATCGGAGGGTTCCCCACGAAGTACCGTTTTGCCGACGAATTTGACGTCTGGCTGCGCATCGCCCGGGACTATCCCATCGCCTACGTCGATGCAGCCCTCGTCTTCATACGGTTCTACGAATCGAACACCAGCCACGATAGGATAGGCGTCCGAACGGACACCTACGACATTCTCCGAAATAACTATGACCCGAAACGAATTCCCCCGGAGGTCTTTCGGAGAACCATGTCCGACCACGACATCTCCTTCGGCAGAGCCCATCTGAAGGCAGGGGAGATCGACGAGGCGCTGAAGTGGTTTTGGAAGTCCGTGACCCGCACGCCCTGGCGCATGAGAAGCTGGCGTTACTACGTGAGATACCGGCTGGCTCGTGCTTTGGGGAGCGGGGCTGGGAGGAGCGCTGATGTCTGATCGGCCCTCCTCGAGAAGCGGACTGTCCGAGCCCCTCAATCCGGAGCTCTCGGTGGAGATCCATCCGGAAGCCGCAGGGATCTTGGGTTTGGACGCGGATAAGGTCCCCGGCGTGGTCGCGTCCTCGCTGCGGGAGCATGCCCGTTTGATCCACAGCGGTGGAGAAGGCGTGCGCAAGAATGCACCGGAGAGCGCTGTCACGCTGATTCGTCTTCCCGGTAGTCCCATGGTGTGTGTGAAGGAATTCCGTTGGCGAGGGGTGTCCCATGCGCTCAAAGGGTTGTTCCGGACCACCCAGGGAGCAAGGACATTCAGGAATGGGTGGCTCCTTCATCGGGCGGGGATCTCGGCGGCACTTCCCCTGGCATTGGCTCGCAGCAGGCGGTCGGGATTGATTAAGGGCGAGTGGGTCGTCATGCAGGTGATCCCGGAGGCAATGGAGCTTGACCGGTACCTGGTGAAACGAATATCCGCGGGGTGGTCCCAGGAGGAGAGGCGGGGACTCACCCGGTTGCTGGGGAGGTTCATCGGCACGATGCACGCGAAGGGGATCTTCCATTCGGACCTCAAGACATGCAACATTCTGGTCTCGGACGAAATTCCCTGGGAGGGGCTTGTTGCGGAATCAGGGCTGTGGCGTTTGCAAAATCCCTGTCGACCGGTCAAGTTTTCGCTGGTGGATTACGACGATGTGCTCTTTACCGACAGGATTCCCCGTGAGAAGAGAGTAAAGAATCTGGTCCAGATCTTTCTCTCAACCCCTACCACGGTCAACGCGACCGACAGGATGCGATTTCTCTCCGAGTACGCCCTCCATGCAGGGATCAATTCCCTGGCACGGCATCGGATGGCACGAGACGTGGTCAAGATGGCAAAAGGGCGGAAGATTCTCTACGTCGGATTTGAGGGGGATGTCTTAGAGAGCTGGGAACGATAAGTCCGAGACCGGCACTTTGCAAATCGGACAGAGGCATGCAGCCGGTTTCTGGAGGGGGGCCGTCTATTGCCCCCCGTACTGTGAGGTCCCGGAGACTTCACTCGCCCTTCCAGACCGGTTTACGCTTCTCGATGTATGAGTTGATTCCCTCGTTGGCGTCACAGGACTCCATAAGCTCTTTGAGGTAGAGGGCTTCCATTCTGGGAAGGTCCTCGGTGATGCGACGGAAGAAATCCAAACGGACGGCCTTGTTGGCGATCTTCAAGCTGGAAGCGCTCTTGGGGACAAGGTGCTTCTCCGCCCACGCCAGACCCGTCTCCCACGCATCCTGACCGGCCTCGGTAACGAGGTTGGCCAGCCCGATACGAAACGCTTCGGCCGCGTCGATGGATCGACCGGTGAGTGCGAGGTCATCCGCGTAAGCCTGTCCCACTTTCCTGGCCAGCATGACCGAAGCAGGCGGCGGAAACACGCCCAGGATAATCTCAGGCTGGCCGAACATCGCTCCCGCATCGGCGACGATGAAGTTGCAGAACAGGGCCAGCTCCATGCCCCCACCGAGGCATTGGCCTCGAACCACTGCCATTGTGGGTATCGCCAGACCGACGAGCTGATAAAAGACTTTGTGGAAGCCTTTCAGCATCATGGCCGCTTTGTCTTTGGTGTGCTCGGGCACGCTCGCTCCGAAGGAAAAGTGCTTGCCGGCGCCTTCGAATGCAATGAGCTTCACGGATTTGTCGGTGGAGAGTCCGTCCAGCACATCGGAGATCTCACCGAGCATTGCCGCTTCCAAAATGTTGGCTTTCGGAGCGTTCAAGACGATCTTGACCACCGCTCCGTCGCAATATCTTTCGCACAGGATCAAATTGTATTCCATGGGATTCCCCTCTTGATGACGTGGACCTCGCCGGGGTTGCGGGAAGTTCTCTCTGAGAGCGTGGCTGTCTGCGGTTGTCGGTAGTCCGGGGATGTGACGGTTCCTCAACAGCCCCGTGGGAGCGGGGAGAGGGAGTTTGCCCGGGAACCGATTCCGCGACAAAGGATTGATCTCGGGAGCCGCCCTCACCCGGGAGAAGAAAATTCGAGCCCTCGCGTGGGAACGAGAGGGCTCAAACACAGGATCAAACATAGTAGTGGAAAGGTCGGTAGGCGGGTGGTCCTGTCCGACTTATCCTAGAGGTTTTCCGAAAACTTTGGCGAAGGTCTCCGGAATCGCCGGAGCGCCTTCGGCAAGCAGCTTGCGCCATTCAATGAAATCGATCACATCTTTGCCCGTCGTCTTCTTCGTGTTGAAGGCGTTGAATCCCAGGTAGGCCTCATAGCCCATGTTGGCCATGAGCCAGTGGCGGTTGGCGAGCTTGGCCTGATCCCAGAAGAATTTCTTCTTGGCACGAATACCGTCGATGGCTTTGATGAGGCAACCGGGGAAAAGATTGGCAAAGATCCAGATGATCCGGTTGACTTCCTTGTCCAGGAGCTCGAAGTCGGTTTTGAGCTCTTTCATCATGGCCTTGGCTTCTTTGGCGGCTTCACCGGTCTTGAACTCGCCGTAGACGATCTCCCCGTCCTGAACGTAGGTGTCGGTGATGATAAGAGGGTTACGGACCCACTTGTCGCCCTGCTTGAGTACCGGAATTGCCTTGGAGATGAGGGTCTTGGCCTTCATCTTGTACGCGCTCCACATCTCGCAACTGATGCAGTTCCACATGGCGTCCTCCATCGAGAGGAACCAGGGGAGGAAGTCCGTGGAGCCGCCATCCGGGCTGGAGCCATGCCGTGCGCCCGCTTGCCCGAAAATGGCTACGTCGCTTGAGATCGCCAGATCGCATGCCATACCGATCTCTTGGCCGCCGGCCACTCGCATGCCGTTTACGCGACAAATAACCGGTTTCTTGCAGTTGAGGATGGCGTCCACCATCCCGTTGAACAGGTCCATGTACTCGCCGTACTCACTGGGGCGCATGGAGTAATATTCGGCGTATTCCTTGGTGTTGCCGCCCGTGCAAAACGCTTTGTCCCCGGTTCCCGTGAACACCGCTGCGACTACCGATCGGTCTGCGCTGGCGGCGCCAAAACCGGCGATGACTCCTTTAACCATTTCGGTGGTGTAGGAGTTGTACTGGTTGGGGTTGTTCAGTCTGATCCACGCGACATAAAGACCCTCAATTGCTTTTCCGTCAGGACCGGTGAGGGGTTTTTTCTCGTACACCGTGCACGGCGCTTCGGTTCCCCAGTGCTCGGGACCGATGAGGATATGATCTTTTTGGCCGTTGTCTCTCGGCAGCCACTCCAATGACATGCTGTTGCCCTCCTCTGAGAATTCTTTATACACCCGGGCTTTTCCTGGTCCCGCATGACGGTCACGGGTACCTTAAGCCGGGAAAAGGGGAAACTTCATAATGAAAGATACCGTCCGAAATTCTCCGGACCGGTCACTTGACCGGCTCGAAAGCGTAAAAAACTCTGGGAATCTCAACAACATCGCGTCCGACTTCCTGAGGCACGGGGTCGATGTCGAAGACCGCCAGCTTGACCTGATCGCCCTCCTTGAGCTCGCCTTCCTTGCAATTGATGATCCGAGCAAAAAAGGTTCTCCGCCCCTGCAAATCGATCAGGGCATGAATAAGGGGAGGCTTTCCGAATCCCAGGGGCACGCCCACCACCTCCTCGGTGACGTCGATGACGGTGGCGACGGTGGGCCAATCGGTCCACTCCATGTTTGTACTGAAGCACTCCGGGCAAAGTACCCTCGGGGGGAAAGGCTCGGCACCACAGTCTTTGCACTTGGTGGTCGTGAAGCGCCCCTCCTTCAGGTATTCGTAAAACGGATGCATCTGGTTGAATTCTTTGGACTGTTGCGGAAACAGATCCATAGTGACCATGTATTTACCGTTGAGTATGGAGATGCCCGGCGTGCTCATGCGACCTCCCTTCCATAAATCAGGACCGTATGTGCGGCGATGAATCCGCTGAGGTTGTGCGTCAAACCTATTGTGACGTTCGGAACCTGTTGAACGGCATCGCCCCGTAACTGTCTCATGACCTCAATGCCCTGACGGATTCCGGTCCCGCCGAAGGGGTGACCGCAACCGAGGAGGCCTCCGTCGGTGTTGGTCGGAACTTTCCCGCCGAAGTCGTTCTGTCCGTCGCTTACGAAGAAGCCGCCCTCGCCCTTTTCACAGAAACCGAGGTCTTCCATTTCGATGATCTCGGAAATGGTGAAGCAATCGTGGGTCATGGCCACATTGACGTCCTTGGGCTCCACTTTGGATTTCTTGTAAGCCTGGGCGCCGGCAATCTTCAGGGCCTCCCATGTGGTCCAGTTCGGCATGTTCGCCGACATGTTGTTCACCGAGGCCTGGCCGGTGCCGCGAATGTAAACCAGCGGCTTGTCCGTGAGATCCTTTGCCTTTTCTTCCACGGCGAGGATAATCGCAGCTGCTCCATCGGTGATGGGGCAGCAATCGTAGAGCGTCAAGGGAGGTACGATCATGCGGCCTGACATGACCTCTTCCATGGTGACGGGTGTCTGGAACTGTGCATTGGGGTTCTTGGCTGAATTTCTCCTGTTCTTGACGGAAACGACCCCCAAATGCTCCTTCTTCGTCCCATATTGTTTCATGTGCTGTTTAGCCACCATGGCAAACACGGGAGGCGGCAGGCCCAGCCCTTGGCTGCCATCCCAGTCGTGGTCGACGGAAGCCAGCTCGCTGTAGAAGATTTCCCATTTCTGGGGCGTGTAGAGTTTCTCGCCGCCGGCCACCATCACGACGTCGGCCTGGCCGGATTTGATCATGGCAAAGGCAAGAATGATTGCCGAGCTGCCGCTCGCGCAGAGCAGCTCCACACGCGCACAGATGTTCTTCGGCTTAATGCCGGCGTACTCCGCCACCAGGGGTGCCAGGTGGGTCTGGTACGAGGTTCTCTCCGTGTAAGCGGATGCAACGAGCAGGCCGTCAATGTCCTTGGGATTGAGATTGGGGATATCATCGTAGCAGGCCTTGGCGGCCTCCTGGAAGAAATCTCGCTGACTGCCGTCCCTGACCCCCCACTTGGACATTCCTCCGCCGATTATGCAGACGTTACGATCCATCAATAACTACCTCCGGCTAGTGTTTCGGGTCTGATAAGTGCCCGGCCGTCTCACGCAAACGCACCGCGGCGGTTCCAAGGGCGATGCACACAGTTCCGGGGCTCCGCGGTCACGATGCCGACATTCCTTTAACCTGAATACGTGAATCCCAAAACCGGGCTGATCTGTAACCATTCGAAGAGGCGCTATCACTCCGGCGCAACGACTCGGCGGCGGGCAACTCCAGGAAGACCATGTCGTGCCCTGTTTGGGCCGGATTCTGAATATGCCTGCGTACGGTTACTCGCTGTTCGACGGTGGTGAGGCGGGACGTCCCGGATGTTCCGCCCGAATTGTTGCCCACTTTTCAGTTTACAGTATTCTGCCCCGCAGACGCAACACCTTTTTCCCTTGAAACGTTTTCGGGGGAATCGGGTCGGAATGGGGACAATGGGTCCGAATGAAGCCGATTCTACCGGAGAGTGCTTTTTGAGCCGGGACGATATTCACAAAATTTGCGCCACACCTGGAATTCATTACAATGAACTGTAATGGATAGCATCATTCTCGGGTGTGACTCTCTGCACGAGGCTTCATGTTTTGTCGCTCCGGCTCCATAGGGATGAGTCGCCGCGTCGCGAGACGAGGGCTTGAGAAAAAGAACAGGGGAGCTCTCACACCTTCTGTGGGGTGAGGTCCCCCTTTTCGGAAAAAGTCCATGAGAGGCTCGGAGCTGCCCGTCAACTCCGGAAAAAGACCTTAAACGCTTTATTGCAACTCCAAAGATCTTCCTTGGAAGAGACCTCGAACGGAGAGTGCATTCCCAGGACAGGGGGGCCGCAATCGACTACGTCAATGCCCGTGTTGGCGAGGTATTTCGCTACCGTTCCTCCTCCGCCCTCGTCGACTTTGCCCATGCCTCCGGCCTGCCAGGCCACACCGTTATCGTTGAAAAGTTTCCTTACCCACGCGACATACTCGGCATTGGCGTCCGAGGCCGAATACTTGCCGCCGCTTCCCGTGTATTTCTTGAGGTTGATCCCGTGCCCCAGGCGGGCGCTATTCCTCTTCTCGTACACGTCCGGATAGGTCGGGTCCAGGCCCGCGGCCACATCGGCGGAGAGAGCCTTGCCGTTGAAAAGAACCGTATGGAGATTCCGCGTGGTCGGCTCCATCCCCGTCTCCGCCATGAGATCCATGAGGAACAGCTCCAGGACGCTGGATCGGGCGCTTGTGTTGCCCTCGCTCCCTATTTCCTCTTTATCGTAAAAGATTGCGATGGCCGTGTGCTCGGGGGTTGCCGTTTCGAGGAGGGCCGTGAAGGATGCGTACGCGCAGATGCGGTCATCCTGACCGTATCCTCCGATCAACGCGCGGTCAAATCCCAGATCCCGCGGGGGCTCGGCGGGAACCATCTGGATCTCCGCGGTGGTGAAATCCTCCTCCGTGATCTTATACCTGGTATGGAGGAGATCCAGAACAGCAAGCTTGATGCGCTCCTCAACCTCTTTCTCCGGATAAGGGAAGCCGCCGACCAGGATGTTGAGGTTTTCGGCCGGCATGAACTCAGAGGCCTTCTGCTCCATCTGCTTACGCGAGAGGTGGGGTAACAGGTCCGTAATGGTGAAGGCAGGCTCCGCAGGATCGAGCCCCATGGAGATTTCGACCACCGACCCGTCCCGGCGAATGACCGTGCCGCAGATGGCCAAGGGTCGCGCGACCCAGTGGAACTTCTTGATTCCTCCATAGTAATGAGTCTTCAAGAAGGCAAGGCCGGAGTCCTCATACAGGGGATTGGTCTTCAAGTCCAGGCGGGGACAGTCGATATGCGAGGCGACAATACGAATCCCGTCGGCCAAGGGTTTCTTGCCGATGACGGCGAGCGCGAGGATCTTCCCTCTCGACTCCAGATAGAGCTTGCCCGAGTGCTTCTTCCCTGAGTCGATCCTCACAAATCCTTTCCCGGCCGCCTTTTCGAGGATAAACTTGACGGCCCGCCTTTCGGTGGGCGCCTGCTGAAGGAACGCTCGATAATGGTCGGCATATGCCAGGATGCTCTTCTTATCCTTGGCCGTGAGGGTGTCCCAGGTGCGAATTTGCTCCTTCAGGAGTTTCTTTTTGAGCTCTTCGGCTTTCTTCAATGTCTTTCTCTCAGGCATTTCCTATCCCCATTGCGTACTTGTCCGCCGGCACTCCAACGTCATTCCTGATGTTATTGTCGGCTGCTCGATCGCGCAAGGTTGTAGAGTCGGTACTTGTCCTTGAACGTCCCGCGGCAAGCCGTCGAATGAAATGGATCCGACGGCCGCCGGGGTGTACACGGGACACAAAGACCGCACGATGGTCAGCGTTTGAATTTCCAAGGTGGATCGAGGGGATTGAAGGTCTGAGAGACCGCCCTGGGTTCGTCCGAGGCCGGCCCCAGCGGTCCGGGGATCAATGATGCATCGGCCCGTAAGCGAGCGCGACTTTTCTTCTGCAGAAAACTCTTGGCAATATTTACCGGGGTGGCGAATCCGATGCCCTGGCTCTTCCAGAGGAGAATGGTGTTGATACCGATGACCTGGCCTTCCATGTTGAAGAGCGGCCCCCCTGAATTTCCGAGATTCATGGCCGCGTCGATTTGGATGAGGGGCGGATAGCCCGATCCGGGAATAGTCCTTTGGCGAGCGCTGACGATTCCGATCATGATCGACTGTCCTATACCGTAAGGATTCCCTATGCCGACGACCCATTCACCGAGCTCTACGGCATCCGAATTACCGAATAACACGGGTTTCAGATTGCCTGCGTTAATTTTCAGTAGAGCGAGATCGTTCTTGGCGTCCCGGTAAACGACCTTGGCCGAATACTTGTTTCCGTCGAGCAGTTCCACCTCGATCTGGGAGCCGTTGCGCAGGACGTGCTCGTTGGTCATAATGTGCCCATTCTCCGATACAATGAAGCCCGAACCGTACCCCGTAGCCTTGTTGTGTTGTTCGCCGGACTTACCCAGGTTTCGAATGGACCATGAGGACCCCGAGTCGAGCATCCGAATGGAGACCACCGATTGATTGACCTTCCTGATGAGGGCTCGAACGTCGAGAAACTGATGGGGGAGAGCCGACTGTCGTGCTGCAGTCTCGCCGGGGTTTCCCGGAGCGGGCTCAGGCCTGAAGGGGAGGGGTGACAGGCCGAGGCGTTTGTCCTTTCCGGGATGGCGGGGCTGCCCGCGGCGGGCATCCCGATACTCGGAGAGATCGCCGGAAGTGGACGGAGTGGCGGCCTTGCGGAGCACAAAATCGCTCGCCGGAGAAAGAGTCGGGAGGAAAAACAATCCGGCCGAAAAATATGCTATCGTAACAAAGATGTGGAATCGGAAAGCCGTCATCCATAGGCTCCTTAGTTTACGCGTTCCGGAAGGGAGACCGCAGTGCGGACGCGGTTTTCCGGGGAGATAGGTCAGGGTATAATCTTAGCACGGTTCGGTTGTCAATCTCTTTTTTTCGATTTTCCTTGACACAATCGGGATGTTTGAACTATTTTTTAATGTTACGTATCAACATGAGGACTTCTTGCACAGGGAGTGAGCGGTATGTACGAAGTTGAAATCATAACCGGTTTTTCGGCTGCCCATAGGTTGATGAATTACAATGGGAAATGCGAGCATCTCCACGGTCATAACTATCGGGTGCACGTCACGGCGAAGGCCTCGTCCCCCGGAGAGGGCGGCATGGTCATGGATTTCGGCGAGCTCAAGAAAGCTGCGGTCACGGTCGTCGAAAAGCTGGACCACACGTTCCTCAATGAGGTACAACCCTTTGACAAGGTCGATCCTTCAGCAGAAAACATCGCGAGGTTTCTTTTCGACGAAATCAGCAAGAACCTTGACGATCAAGCCGACCTGCTCCACAGTGTGTCCGTCTGGGAGTCCGATTCGTCCCGGGCAACCTATCTGAAAGACTAGCCGGGAGTCCGGACCGGCTGAAGCCCGGCCGACTCTCGGTGAAGCAGTCAATCCGTGAAGCAGTGGGTCCCGGCACCCCGCCGACGAGAAGAGATAGCGAAATCCAAGGGAGAATTTTTGTGAACGCCTGCTCAATACCCGACATTCAGAGCCTACCCGACGAGCGCAATATCCCCATTGACAAAGTGGGTGTCAAAGGACTGCGCTATCCCATTTCGGTAAAGGATCGGCAGAAAGGGCTGCAGCATACCGTCGGAGTGTTCGATCTTTTCGTGAATTTGCCCCAGCATTTCAAGGGGACCCACATGAGCAGGTTCATTGAGGTCCTCAACGAATTCCGGGGCGAGATCTCCATGGAGAAGTTTCAGGACGTTCTGGAAAAGATCAAATCAAAGCTCAACGCCAAGAGTGCCCACATGAACGTTGAGTTCCCCTATTTCGTCGAAAAGAACGCTCCCGTAACCTCCACGCCGGGACTCATGTCCTACACCTGCTTCATGCGAGGCGCTTTGGCCGAGCGATTCGACCTCATCGTAGGCGTCGAGGTGCCGGTTACCACCGTCTGCCCTTGTTCAAAAGAGATCTCCGAATACGGCGCTCACAACCAGCGCGGTCTGGTTCGGGTGCAACTGCGATTCAAGAAATTCTTCTGGATCGAGGAAATCATAGAGATCGTGGAATCATCGGTCAGCTCCGAGATCTATTCGCTGCTCAAGAGACCCGACGAAAAGTACGTGACGGAAAGAGCGTACGAGAATCCCATGTTCGTCGAAGACGTGGTGAGGGCGTCTCTTGCCAGGCTGAAAGAAAAAAAGAACTTCCCCTGGTACCGCATCGAGGCTGAAAACTTCGAGTCCATCCACAATCACAGTGCGTACGCCATGATCGAAAAGGATTTTGCCCCCCTTCCGGAGTGCTTTCAAGGGCCCACGGTCATACGGTACAACGGGACTATCTGATCGGACGCTCGTCCCGAAATCCGCTATTTCTCCAGGGAGCAGGAGCCCGTTGTACTGATTTCCTCCCGGGGTAGCGAGCCGGACAAACCGACCTCGTTCTGCGGCCGGCATGATGCCCCGAGATTGAGACGAAGATTCGCCTCTCCCAATTCCGGATCGTCCCGTTGCCGGCCGTCACATGCTTATCCCCGCAGCGTAACGATCCGTGAGCCGCGGATCCCAAAGGATCGCTACGGCCATATCAGAAAACGCAAAGTCATCGTCAGTCACCCGCGGCGAATCACGGGGACAAGAAGATGTTGGGAATTCAGAATTCCCGATTCACAAAAGCGTCGATCTGAGCCGGTGAAATTCTGTTTTGATCGACCGCATCGGGTTCCATCCTCGGACCGGTGCGAATCCGACCGATGCGCGCTTTGTTCTTGACAGTCTTGACTTTCTCCTCTATTTTTACCATATTGACGTCGTCTTTGGGGTTTGCTCAAGGTTATGCAGATAATCAGCTCAAATCATAACTCTTCTAGGTCGCCCCTGGAGCTCGGATCGCCTCACCGATGGGGAATCGGACCTCATGCCACCGTGCTCCCCGTCCTCATCCTCTTATTAAACATAGGTGCCCTTCTCGGATTGACAGCGGAGGCCTTCTCTCTGGAACCGGTCCACACGGGAGAATCCTTGGCGGATATCGTGATGAAGATGGGGCAGGGGAAGAGCGGGGTGCCGATGGCGCCCAGCAACCCGAGACTCGTGAGGACGAAAGAGACGGTATCGCCGAAAAAAGCTCCGTGGACTGACGAGGCCAAGGCTGCACCCGGAAGCAAGGAGTCCCGGCATTCACCGGGAAAGCCGACGCATAAACCGGAGTTGTCCAAACGCGCAAAATCTTCGGTTTCTTCCCCCGGAACGGACAGCCTCAGATCGTTGCGAACCCCTAAACCGTACCTCTCCACCGTTTCGGTGAGTACGCGAACCCCGGTGAGTCTCCTCAAAAAGTCTTCGGCTTCCGACTCCGGTCGGCCTGTGCGAGGACTCTCACGCTCGACGCCTTCCGCAAGGCTCGTGAAGGCTTCTACCGCAGCGGATCCGGAGCGGGTACATTCCAGGATGTCACGAGTCGGCGGTAATCGGCCTGCGCTGAAAAAGCCGGTGCCGCACCGCGGACCTCGGCTGTCCGTCGAGCCCGTAGTGTCCGGCCGTTCGGTCCTATCTGCCAAGGGCCCGAGGGTCAAGGCGAAGGCCATGCTGTGCGTGGACTGTTCATCCAACAAGGTAGTCCTTGCCGAGAACGAGGACGAGCCTCTGCCCATCGCGAGTATCACCAAGCTCTTGACGGCCATGATCGTTATCGACCGCATGGATCTCGACAAGGTGCTCAAAGTGCCCTGGGACATCAAGCAGATTCCGCGGCATAGGGTGGGACTGCGACCTGGAGAGCTCCTTACGGTGAGAGATCTCCTGCACGGGTTGCTTATCGAATCGGGAAACGATTGCGCTGAAGTCCTGGCCCGGGCGTACCCCCGAGGCGGGAGATACGGCTTCATGCTGGAGATGAAGAAGTTGGCGGTCCGCCTCGGAGCCTCTCACACCAAGCTCTATACCCCGAGCGGCCTCGATACGACGGTCATTTTGGGCAGGAAGAACGGAAGGGAGCTCGAGGCCGTCAGATCCAACGTGGCTACCGCGGAGGATGTAGCCCTCATCGCTCGCCACGCGTTCAAGTATCCGATCATTCGTGAGATAGCGGGGATGAAGACCTACACCATGCGTACCCGCAACCCCAAGCCTCGCAATTACCGGTTGGCCACCAACGACAAGCTCCTCTATGGGAAGCTCCCCGTGGAAGGAGCCAAGACGGGGTACACCAATCTGGCGGGACGGTGTATCGTGGCACTCTTCAAGAATCAGGACCGCGAGCACGTCGTGGTCGTTCTCAACACTGCCAAGCACTTCAAAGCAGCGGAAAGAATCTATCGCTGGGTGTGCAAGCCGCTCTAGCAGGGACCCACGGGGCGGGGACTGAGGAAGGGCGCTTCGCTGAGCTTCAGCGGGAGGCCCCTCCTTGTCGGTCGCGCGGCAGCTACGACTCCTCGATCAGGCGTTTGAATCTTTCGAAAAGATAGCGGGAATCATGGGGACCGGGCGATGCCTCGGGGTGGTATTGTATGGAAAAGAGTGGATATTTCTTGTGTACCATCCCTTCGACGGTCCCATCGTTGAGATTGACATGGGTGATGTCGCACTCAGACGTCACGGATTCGGGATCTACGGCGAAATTGTGGTTCTGAGACGTGATTTCAACCCGGCCGGTCTCGAGCCGCCGAACCGGATGATTCGCTCCGTGGTGTCCGAAAGTGAGCTTGAACGTTCTTCCCCCCAACGCCAGACCGAGGATCTGATGTCCGAGGCAGATGCCGAAGACAGGCTTCTTGCCGATAAGATTTCGGATGGTCTCTGCCGCGTAAGGAACCGCTTCAGGATCTCCGGGGCCGTTGGAGAGAAAGATGCCGTCGGGATCGAAGGCGAGGATGTCCCTCGCGTCGGCCGACGCGGGAAAGACTCTCACTTTTGCCCCCACGTCCACGAGGAGCCTCAGGATGTTCTGTTTGATGCCGAAGTCGAAAGCGGCCACGCGGAACTGATTTTTCGGTTCGGCTGAGGGGGCGTTCCACTGCCAGGTTCCCTCTTCCCAGTCGTACGGCTCTGAACAGGTGACCTCCTTCACCAGGTCGAGCCCTTCAATGGCGGGAAAATCCCGGACTTTCTTGAGAAGGCTGACCTCGTCGTGGTCCACGGTCGAGATGATCCCTTTTTTTGCACCTGTTTCCCGAAGGTTGCGGGTCAACTTCCGCGTGTCGATCTCGTGTATGCCGATGATCCCGTGCTTCACGAGGAAATCGTTGAGGGAATCGTCCTTTCTCCAGTTGCTCGGATGGGGACAGTACTCGCGGACGATAAATCCCTCGAGGAACGGTTGGACCGATTCGTTGTCCTCAAAGTTTACGCCGGTATTGCCGATGTGCGGATAGGTCATGGTGACGATCTGTCCGCGATACGACGGGTCGGTCAGAATTTCCTGGTATCCGGTGATTGCCGTGTTGAATACGACCTCACCAACCCGTTCGCCCGAAGCTCCGAGAGACGTACCGCGGAAGACCGTACCGTCGGCCAGAACGAGAGTGGCATTCATGGTTTGTCCTTCATAAATTCCTTAAGTCTGACCATCGCTTCCTCTATCCTCGAATCCGGTGCGGTCATGGAGATTCTGAAGAAGTCCTCTCCGCTGGGGCCGTAGCCCACACCAGGCGTCACCACGAGACCTTGCCTTTCCAGAAGGTCCGCGCAGAAACCGACCGAGGATTCATAAGCGGCTGGAATGTGAACCCAAAAGTAATAACTCGCCCTCGGTACATTAAACCTGAATCCCAGTTCGGTCAATGCCGCTGCGATACGGTCCCGGCGCTTCTTAAACAATACCGTCCGCTCCCGGTTGAATTCCTTGGCCTGAGGATGCGTCAGGGCACGTGCTGCAGTGCGCTGTACGGCCATGAAGACCCCGGAATCGAAGTTGGATTTCAAGGTGAGGAAAGCATCGATGAGTTTTTCGCTCCCAACCACGAATCCTATACGCCAGCCGGTCATGTTGAAGGTCTTGGAAAAGGAGTGGATCTCAACGGCCCGTTCTTTTGCCCCGGGAATCTTCATGATACTGATGGGGCGGTCCTCCTCTTCAAAGTAGACCTCTGAATAGGCGTTGTCGGCAAATATCACCAGGTCGTGCTTTTGGGCGAAGGCGACAAGCTTCTCGAAGAACGACTCATCCGCGACTGCGGAAGTCGGGTTGTTCGGGTAGTTCACGAAGATGATCTTCGCTTTGTCCGCGTCGCTGGGGCTGATCGTGTCCAGGTCCGGCACGAATCCCTTTTCTTCGCTCAGCGGCACCCGGATCACCCGTGCTCCGGCGAATCCCATGGCAGCTTCATAGACGGGATATCCCGGGTCGGTGACCAGCCCGTAATCGCCGGGGTCCAGGAAGGCGAAGGGTAAATGGGAGACAGCGTCCTTGGCGCCTATGACGGCCATGATCTCCTTGTCGGGATCCAGATCCACGCCGAAGCGCTCCGAGAACCATCCCGTCACTGTCCTGCGAAAGTCCGGTTCTCCCTTGTAACTGGGATAGACATGGTTGCGGGGATCGCGGATCTCTTCGCTCATAAGCTCCAGTACGAAATCAGGTGTGGGTCGGTCGGGGTCGCCGATGCCCAGCGAAATAACGTCCATCCCCTTTTCCTGGGCGGCTTTGCGTTTCTCATCGATCAGATGAAATAGATAAGGGGGGGTCTCTGTTACCCTCCTCGACAAATACATGGATCTCCTCCATAGAATGAGATGTAGCCGTCAACACCTCGACCGGGCGGACTCCCAAGCGGCGGTTTGCCGCGTAAGACCCGTCCTCGACGACGGCGAATCGTGGAAAAGCTGATCCTGCCCGGAGCGCGCAATGGACGCGACCGTACTCTCCCGAACCATTTTTTATACCCTGTACATGGGGCTCAATTCAACATCAAAGCGTGAAAGGGGTCAACCTTTCGGCTCACAAAGGGCATGTACGGTCTGTCAGGACCGGCGGTGAGCTGCTGCGCCGAGCAACAACAGCCGGTCGGGCTCCCCCGTCACTCAGGGGCGAGATGACATGATCTTTCGGTGGGGGGGCTTTCAGGGGACTGGGGGGCTCCATGTAATTATGCCGAATTCGGAGGGAATTGCGCGCAGGCAGTCCCGGACGGATACAGGCGGTTCGAATGGCTCTCAACGGTCTCCGGCCGCTTATTCCTTGACTTTCTTCGCAGGGTTCCCTATTTTCAGTGAGATTTTTCACGGAGAAAAATCCATCAAGTGATAGCTTCCCCTGAAACAATTCTCGGCTGCTTGTGTCTGAATATCGTGAGTCTGGTCTTGTCCTCGGTAACGAAAACCGGGATCGACGATGACGAAGACTTGGTGAGGAGGAGTGTACAAGGAGAGCGTGAGGCGTTCGACGTTCTTGTTGAGAAGTATTACAAGAAGATTTACAGCCTTTGTTATCGGTTCGTAGGCGACTCCGAGGAGGCCGGTGACCTCACTCAAGAGATCTTCACCGCCGCCTACCAGAACCTGAAGAAGTTTCGCGGGGACGCGAAGTTTTCCACGTGGCTCTTTCAGATCGCCACGAACAGAGGGAAGAATAAGTTCAAGTATCTCAAGAGAAGGGGCTATTTCGCCGGCAGGGTACATAGTGAAAACGACGACGACAGAGATTCCGGACAGAGAATCATTCCGGATACTTCCACAAATCCGGAGACCCTTCTTGCGAGCCACCAGATGCAAAAGATAGTGCAAGACGCGATAAACGAGCTGGACCCGGATCACAAAGAGATCGTGATCCTGAGGGACATCGAGGGATTTTCGTATGAGGAGATAGCCAAGATCCTTAACCTTCCGGAAGGAACTACCAAATCCCGCTTACATAGAGCGCGGATGGTTGTAAAAGAAAAACTGAAGAAGGTCCTATCATGAAGGAATGTGAGCGAATAAGCGATCTATTCGGGGAGCTGCACGAGGGACGGGTAGATTCCCACTTCAAGAAACTGGCCACCGAGCATCTCGACACGTGTACCTGTTGTCGGGAAGAATTCAAATGGTACGGTTTCACGGTGCAGGCCCTGGGAAACCTGGAAAAGGTTTCCCCTCCGGCGGACATGATGGTTCGGCTCCGTGCAGGGCTCTATGACTCATCTCCTTCGTCCCCCGTGCGGGATTTTTTTCGAACCCTCTTCTCCTCTTCCCCTTCCATGCCCCTTCCTGTCGGGCTTGCCGCTCTGACGGCCATCGTCGTTGTTGGGTTCGTGATCTACAACAACTCGCCCCTGGATCTCCTGTCCACGGGCGTGGCAATGACCGCCGTGCAAGGTTCCTCCGTCGCTTCTTCGGCGGGGATTCAGGCGAAGCGGGTAGCCCCGGGAGGCACGCACACCGACCCCATTGCTCAAGGGACAACGGTCTCCAGTCTACCGAATCCCGCCTCTTCACCTTCTCTCGGCACTCCATCTCGGCTTCTCGCATCGACACCAAGCACCTGGAGCCACAATCTGATGACCTCGGGGTACTTTCCCACCGTAGCCGACACCATCGGTGCCGACAACTTGACCGTGGAGAGCCCCAGTGTCGATCAGGCAGTCGAGTCGCTCAAGAGGATTTTGCCCAACATTCGCGGCCGGCTTGTTCTCGAGAAGCCGCGTCCGGGGATCGGCGAACGTATGCTTGGCGTGGTTATTCCCTCCAGCGCCTATGGGTCGCTTACCACTGAGCTCGTTAATCACGGAGCGGTCGCGGCGGGAGCCGGCACCGAGGTCAGTGCGCCCACGCAGTCCAAGACCGATGCCGACAAAGTTATTCTCTACATTCGATTTGTCCAGGCTCAATGAAAAATTGAGCCTCTTTTTTTGCCCGCAACCTTATTCGACCCGGGCGGAGTTTATCTCCTCCGGGTTTTGTCATAGGTTGGTCTCCATTCCTCCCGGTTGACATATCATCAGTTTGGGTTCAAGATTCTTAGCTCAAAGCGAGGAAGAGGTATACCAAACCCTCTTTCAGGCTTGGGTTTCCAATGGCGGCCGTGCCCGTAACACGGCAGAGGGAAAGGATCTTTCAATTGAAGCTTGGCATCATAGGTCTTCCCGGAAGCGGAAAGAGCACCGTCTTCAGAGCCCTCACCGGAGGTATTGAGTCCGGAGATCGTAAAGGGCACCAGGAACCGGGCCTGGGAGTCGTCAAGGTCGAGGACCCTCGGCTGGATTTCCTCGCCGACTATCACAAGCCGAAAAAGGTCACGCCGGTCAACGTGCAGTACATGGACATCGGCGGACTGACCGGCGAGGGAAAACCGGGACGCTCCATAGGGGACAAGGTCCTGGCCCACATCAGGCCGATGGACGCACTGCTCCACTGTGTCCGGTTCTTCGACTCCCCGACGTTGGGACCCGCCGACCCGCTCAAGGATTTCACTGCCGTTGAAGAGGAGATGATTCTCTCGGATCTGGCCGCGGTGGAAAAGCGATTGGAGCGAGTCGAAAAGGATATGCAGAAGGGCAAGAAGGAACCGGCCGAAGAATTCGCCCTGCTCAACGAAGCCCGAGAGCTGCTCGACCAGGGGAAGCCTCTGCGCCTCCTTCCCGCGGCAACTGAGTCTGAGAAGCTCCGAGGATTCGCTTTCTTGTCGGCTAAACCCGAGCTCATCCTGGTCAATGCGGGAGAGGGCAAGGATCCCGAAGCCATCGCCAACGTCGTGGAGCAGGTGAAGACGCAACTGAAGGGCCAGCCGACGGTGGAAGTGGACAAGCTCTACGCCGACACCGAGGCGGAAATCGCACGGCTCAGCCCCGAGGAGGCACGCGAATTTCTCAACGATCTGTCATTGGAGGAGGGCGCAAAGGAGCGCATTATCAAGAAGTCCTTTGAATTACTGAATCTCATAGTCTTTCTTACGGCCGGAGAGCCTGAGGTGCGTGCCTGGCAGCTCGAACGAGGAAAGACCGCCCTCAAAGCCGCGGGCACCATTCATTCGGATATGGAGAGAGGGTTCATCCGAGCGGAGATCGTGTCATACGACGACTTCAAGGAGGCAGGCTCCATGGCCGCGGCCCAGAAGACCGGGAAATTACGGTTGGAGGGGAGGGACTACACCATACAGGACGGCGACATCATCCTGTTTCGGTTCAATGTGTGACCCACCTTCGGGGCAGGGCTCGATCCATGACCGCGTTCAGACACCCGAAGAAAAGCCCGACCTATCCGCGAATCCCCGCGCTACCGGCCGGAACCGATGCTCCGGAAAGATCAACGCTGACTCATTATGCGCCTTTCTCCAAGCCGAAAAATCGTCGAACCGGTCCCGGGAAACGACCAACAGCTTGTAATTGTAGTCTTTTGTCTTAATGGTAAGTGGAGTTAGGAGGCCACTTCCTCCCCTCAATGAGCGGTTGAGTCTAATAAGTGTTTTTAATTGACCTTTTCTTACTCATGTTGTATGGTGAACCATTCCGGGTATATGAGAAGATTTGGCCGAACCAAGACGAGGACTTGCGACCTCGTCGGAGTACCTGAATAATGGACACGACCGTAGAAACCCTAGGCGAACCGAGAATTGACAACCCGTTGAAGTCCCAGCGGTACGTCGACAATCGGGAAAGGGTTTTGTACCGAGTCTCCGCCGAAGAGGTAGAGCAGGACTTTCAGGAAGGCCGGCAGCCGGTGTCGTTTGCCAAAGCCGGTCCGCGGAAACAGATATTCTTCGACTGCAGCAAGCTTAAGTGCGCCATCGTCACCTGCGGCGGTCTCTGCCCGGGTCTCAACAATGTCATTCGTTCCGTGGTGCTGACGCTGTACCACTCGTACGGCATTCGGAATATCACGGGCATCAAGTACGGTCTGCAGGGTTTTATTCCTTCGTACGGACATCCCCTCGTAGAGCTCACTCCCGACGTTGTTTCAGAGATCAACGAGGTGGGCGGCACGATTCTCTCGTCTTCCAGAGGCAATCAAGATATTGGAATGATCGTCGATTCCCTGGAACGGATGAATATCGGAATTCTCTTTGTGATCGGAGGAGACGGGAGCTTCAGGGCCGCAGCGAAAATCGCGGACGAAATTCGGGAACGGGGAGTGAAGATCGGCGTCATTGGGATTCCCAAGACCATTGACAACGATATCAATCTGCTCTCCCGGTCGTTCGGATTCAACACGGCGGTGAGCAAAGCCGCTGATGTCATCGGCTCCGCGCATGTCGAGGCATTGGGAGCTCCCAACGGCATCGGTCTCGTGAAGCTCATGGGGCGCCACGCGGGTTTTATCGCGGCCAGTGCCGCTCTGGACAAGAGATACGCCAATTTCGTGCTCATCCCGGAAGCGGACTTTGTCATGGACGGTCCCCGGGGGTTTCTGGCAGTCCTGGAACAGAGGTTTGCCGATCGCAAGCACGCTGTTGTGGTTGTGGCGGAAGGCGCGGGACAGAAGTACTGCGCGGTTGATGGAACCGACAGGTCGGGAAATCCGCGTCTCGGCGACATCGGACTCTATCTCAAGAAGAGGATCTCGGATTATTTCGAGGCAAAAGGCATAGAGATCAACCTCAAGTACATCGATCCGAGCTACCTCATACGGTCTGTTCCGGCGACGGCCAACGATTCCGTCTTCTGCGGTTTTCTCGGACAGAATGCCGTGCACGCGGGAGTGGCGGGAATGACCAACATCATGGTCGGAAGCTGGAACGGAGAGTTCGTGTACGTTCCCATCCGTTTGGTGGTCAGCGGCCGCAAACAGGTGGACATCAAAGGGAGGCTGTGGCGAAGCGTGCTGGAAGCCACGGGGCAACCTACGTTCAACGACGAGGAAGAAGTTTAAGAGATCGGGAGCTGGGTGAGCGGACATGTGTTGTGAAGGCGAGCGCCCATCGCCAATGAGGAACATTTCCGCAGTTTTGGCTGTCAGATGTCTTGAATGCTCCCGAAATAACAGTTATGAATGGAATAATGGAGGTATGAGATGAGTAGGAAGTTGATGCTTCTCGTTCTGGGCATAGCATTCGTTCTTATGACCGCGATGTCCGGGTATGCCGGAATGTTTGTGGCTACGGCCAAGAATCTTCGCGGGGCGCTCTATCTTGGAGCCGGGCCCACTCCGCAGCATGCGTCGGAGCAGGCCATGGTGAAGTGCTCGCAGGATTCTTTCATTCCGCCCAGTTGCAGGGTTGTGTGCGTACGGATGGAATGTCCTCCTCCCGTGTGCGCTCCCCCTATGCGCAAGCCCATACGCAAGTCTAAGGTGAGTCAGGCGTATCCGCCTCAGTATTCGTGGGGACGCCCGATGCCCTGACCCGCTACCCTGGTCTTTGAGACGAGACCCCTCGGGCAAGCATGTCCGAGGGGTTCCTTATAGGAGTCGAAATGATCGGAGTGGCCAAGTACGTGGGGATCGCTCTGGTGGTCCTCCTTGCCGTGTACGGTGCGGTGAAGCTTGTTGTGGGCTCTTTGACGGAGTCCCAGGGAAGGCAGGCCGTTGAAAAGATGAACCCGTTCGTACGGGGGGCGGCATCAGCGGCGGGAGAACAGATCAAGCAGAGCCTGGAACAGACCCCCAACGAGCAGTTGGAAAAGGACGCAGAGCTCTTTTCCAAGAAGCTCTATCCGGTCGTAAAGGGAGCCCTTCTCGGGCAAATCAAAGCCTTTGCGGAAGACCCGAGGCGATCGGAGCTTCCCGAAAAGATGCGCCAGGCCGGCAAACAGGTTGGCCGGCAAGTGGTTGTGCCCTTCACCCAGGGATTGGCGGAAGGCAGCAATCCCGTCGTGGGGCAGGTTGACAAGACCCTGGAGTCTTTGAGCAAGTTCCGGGAGAATCATAAAGATTTCTTCGACGCGCTTTCCGCTGGAGTGTCCGCTCTGGGGAAGACGATCAAAGAAGGTGCTCCTTCTCCGGTTCCCGCTCCCGGGACCCCACCCGGCCCTCCCGGCAATTACCAATCCCCGCTGTATCCTCAAGGAGCTCCGATGAGTCCCCCTTCCCGGTAGATCGTTCAGTCATAGTCCCTCAAATACACTATTTTCATGCAGGTTCGGCGCGGCCCGGATGACCGCTCGGCCGTCGGGAAACGGGAACCGTGGTTCGGGTGGGCGCTCCCCAAGCCCGGGACGAATCGCGATTTCTTTACACGAACCGCGGTTTGGGATAGGATGCCGGTCAACAAAGGGCATTCGTCAATGAAATCATTGCGAAAACCCATTACGTCGGGGAAGAGGGACGGGAGAGAATATGCTGAAACGAGAAACTTCAGCAGGGGAGGGGACCAAGCCTCACGGGCACCGGACCGATGCCGAGAGATCCTGCGCATCGGATTTGGGAACTCGGTGCCGCAATGTGCCGTCCAATCCGTCACGTCGGGAATTTCTTATAGGCGCCGGCGCGTCGATAGCTATACTGGTGCTGGGTATTCCACAGGCCGGAGCCAAGACCTCTCCGGCACTGAAGGTGGGCCTCATTTTGCCGGAGGGCGGCCCTTCGAGCGATGAAGCCAAGTCCTTGGCCGCGGGGTTCGACCTCTTCTGGAAGGAGAATGGCTCTCCGGTACCGGAGATTCTTCGTAAAGATTCCGGTCCCAACGATGAAGCCACGCTGGAGGCTTTGACCGATCTGGCGGTGAATAATGAAGTGAGGTTTCTCATAGGGCCTCCCACGCCGGCAGGATCGGAAAAGATCGTCCACGGCCTGACAGCGGGTAAGGCGATTCTCTTTGTGACCAATCCGTGTGTTCGGCTTGTGGCCGGAGAGATGTGCACTTCGGCAAGCTTTCGTTTGTGTCCCAACACGTGGCAGTCTTCTCAACCATTGGCTGCCTGGGCTCTGAAGAGTCTTGGACGCCGGGTATTTATTACGGGTCTCGACGACCCCCAGGGAAACGAAGAAGCAGATTTTTTCGCGTACGGATTCGACCGGGCCGGGGGCTCTTTCGGCGATCGGGTCATGGCAGCCTCGAAGGAAGCGGACATGGCCGCGGTGCTGTCCGCAGCCGCCAAAGCCAAGCCGGATTTCGTATTCGCCTCGTTCAGGCAGCAAAGTGCCCGGGAATTCCTCAAAGCGTGGAGCGGTGCTTCTTTGCCGAAGCAGGTTCCCGTAATCGGTCCCGGCGGCTTGACTGCATTTCCTCATACGCTGCAGGAGCTGGGCTCTTCGTGCGCAGGGGTCAAGACGCTCACAACGATGAAAAAGCCTGCGGAGTTCGAGGATCGCCTCAAGAAACAGTTGGGCCGGGAAGTACCGTACGTCTGTCGGGCAGCAGAAGGCTACGACATCGGCCAGGTTATCGCCCGAGTCATGAAGGAAGGGGCGGTCGGGACGGGAGACGTTTCCGAGATAGCCGGGTTCATCGAAGGGATCGACATTACCGGGCCCAGGGGCAAGATTCGGTTCGACAAGAACCACGAGCCGATCTTGGACGTGATGATTCAAGAGTGGGAGCCCTCCGGGAATACATTCTCCCAAAAGGTTGTGAAAGACCTCGGTTCCTGCAGCTCCCCCGACTTTGGATGCGGGAAAGTGGGCTTTCCCAGGCGGCCGGGGCCCGAGATCAAAGACGAAGAGCCGGTCTGGGTGGATGAGTCGGAATAACCTACTGCTGTAGCCATTTTTCGCACCGAGGGCATTGCCGGACCCATTTTCTTGATTGACACGTTGATACGGAGTCTGCTAGGGTGCGGGCATTCAGGGTAGATTCAATAGAGGGGTTTTGGGAGACGCTGGAAGCCGTCCCGTGACCTCCGTCAAGGAGAAAGCTTATGAGTAAGCGAATTGTAGTCGCGTTCGCAGCGGTGGTGTTGTTTGCCGCAATAGGAGTGTACCCGGTGTCGGCGGGAGGTCCTGTCTGTCCTCCGATGGGGTGCGGTCCGGCGGTATGTCCGCCTCCTCTGTGCCCGCCCCCGGCATGTCCGCCTCCTCTTTGCTGTCCTCCTCCGAGATGTGCTCCCCCCATGTGCAGGCCAAACCCCTTGGCCATGATCGTCAAGGGTGCCTGTCAACTGGTGGTGGGGGTGGTAGCCCTTCCGTTCAAAGCCGTGGATTGCCTTATCGACGGCCTTTGCAGACCGAAGTGCGGTCCCATGCGGGTAGCGTGCGGGCCTCCTCGAATGGCATGTGCACCTCCCATTTGTGTTCCGCCTGTGGTTTTCGGACCCGGGTACGGGCCGCCGCCGGGTTTTGGATACGGCATGGGAAGAGGCCGTCCCATGGGATTCGGCCAGGGTGCCCCCCGGAGATTCGCTCCCATGGCCGGTAAGGAGAAAGCTCTGCCGCTCACGATGATTGCCGTCCCCAATGACGGGGGCGTGTTCGGAGCATACTGGTAAGCCAAGAATTCGACAATCAACGCGTTTGATGAAAGGGGACGGAAATGTCCCCTTTCGTGGTTTCGCACCCCCCGGACTCCTGACAATTCAGCCCACTCACGGACGACCTTTCTCAGAAGCTCTCTATAACGTGGCGCAATCGAACCCGATATGATACGTTGACGGAACATGGGGACGGAATACCGGGAGGAGTACTCTATGGACGCAAGAAAAGTGCTGGATTATGCCGGGCAGGCCGGTAAGTACTTGGCCATGGCCATGTGCCTCATCGCCGTGGTTTACGGCATTGCCAACCGGCAGTTTTGGGCTCCCTTCTACGTGTCCGCCGCCTGCTGGATAGGGTTGCTGATGTGGGGAATAGGGGCGGGCGGTCTGAAGCTCATGGACTATCAGAATAGAAAATCGTCCAGGAAGAGGCGGGCGTACAAACCGATACGATAGTCTCCGGCCATTCGCGCGCGTAGGAGAGAAACGGTTCGGTGGCGCATTTCAGCCCCGGCCGTGCCAAGGTAGCTGTTCTGTTCATCAACGAACGCTGTCTCCGTCATTCCTGCGGAGGCACGAATCGAGGCACTTCCGAACACGCCGGACCCCGGCTTTCGCTCGGGATGACGACACGGGACCATTCGGGGTCATCCTGAAATCAATTGCCTCCCGGAAGCGTATTTCGGAAAAGGAGTACTAGGGCCGGACACATCCGGACCGCTTCCTATTTCTTCTTCAGCTTCACCGCCGTTCCATAGGCCAGGATTTCCGCCGCGGTCTGTCCCACGGTGGACGTTACCATCCTCATGCAGACTACTCCATCAGCTCCCACCCTTCGGGCATCGGCTATCATGCGATCGATGGCCTGCTCTCTAGATTCGGCAAGCATTTTTGTGTACTCGACGATTTCTCCTCCTACCATGTTTCGGAGGCCTGCCAAGATGTCCTTGCCCACATGGCGAGCGCGCACGGTATTTCCCTTGACTACCCCGAGAGTCTGAACCACCTGATAATCTGCGAACTCGTCCTGAGTGGTAATGAACATTGCGGTTGCCCCTTTCTACTGCTGAACATTCTTCGAATAGTAATCATCCTCTTTACTGGCCAGCCGATCGCGAAAAACCCGGATAAGGAGAAGGCCGATCCCCGCGATGGCGATCAGCCCGATAAGCCCGAAGGGGAAAGCCGCAATCATGCCCGCCACGATAGCCACGAACCAGATCGCAGCCACAAGAGCCAACAATACGTAACCGATTTTCTCCATCTCCACCTCACCGATCGGGAAGTCACATCGTCCCGGACGTACGCTGTTTGGGTTCTGCAGTCCGGGATTGTATCACATGCAGCACGTGGCGTGCACGACGCCTTATTTCAGGATTCGGATGGTCCATCTTCAGCTTCAGGGCTTGAATTCCATCCTGAGAGCTTACAATGCCCGCAAGCCTGGCATAGGCCATAAATTCCCGACTGCCTGATTGTTCCAGGCTGCGTACGATCAGCCGTTCCAGGTCTGTGCGCATTGCAGGCGTCAGAAGTGCTTTCTTGAGACGCCGGAGAATCTCTTGCTTGATGTAGCCCGACCGAAAGAAGACAGGATCTACGTCAAGGAAGCGTATGGCCGACTCCACCGCGGCTGGATCGCACCGCTTCAGTTTCCGGAGCCCGTCTTCAAGTCCTCCGGGGAAGGCCAATTCATCGTACGCCTGATGAAACTCTGCACAGGCAGCCTTGTGCTCCGGACCGTGCGGTTGCAGACGGAACATCTCGTGTACCCGCTCGTGCAGCTCTCGGAGTCGGTCCGCGTTCGTTGCAATGAGGGAAGCGTCTTTTTTCATAGCACATAGGCCCTGTTGAGCAATCGAGCACTACGTACGATAGTATCCCGGTACGACGGGCGACTCAAGGAGGTACCTCTTGACGGGATTCGCGTTGAGGCAAACGTGCGTGAAGCCTTGCGATCACCTTGAACCTCGGCGGCAAAGGAGCCATAATGGTTGCTCGATCGTCCTTCTTGGTCGACGCAGCCGTTCGTTCCGGTAACAGCGAAGAGCAGAGGCACATGATCGGTGACGAGAATCATACCGGGCCCGAGATCCGTCTGTTTCGGTCTGTCGAGGGAGGACCGATTCCCTTTGACGAAGAATTGCTCGACTTGAAGCTTCCCTTCGAGAGGCCCGATGACGGCGATGGATCGGGGTCCGTCGTGACCTATCGCGACTACCTTGTTGCTATAAAGACTTTCCTCCTGGACAATTTTGACGATCTTCAGGCCGCTTTCCGCGAAAGAAACCCCTCGTGCGGCGGCCACATAGACCGCATCGACATTGTCGCGGAAAAGCACGGCAGCGATTACCATCCAGCAGGAGTAACGGTCCATTCCGGGGATTCGTCTGCCCGCTTCGCTGTTAACGTCGCCCTCACCGAGAGAGGCAGGACCCGTTTGGAGGGCGAATTCAGGACGTTGTCTCTCCTCCGGACGAAGTGCGATACCGACTATGTTCCGAGGGTGCATTTCATAGGCGAAGGGCCCGTGGGAAACGCAGATCCCGGTCGGTTGCCGGCTCGGATGTTCCTTGCGGACTGGCTCGATGGATTCCATGAGTTCCATCTCTCCGACCGTGAAGGAGCCGGAGCAGGGAATGCCGTGCTCTGGGACTTGAACGACGGTTATTCGGTTCTATCGGATGAGGAGATACGGGAGATTCACCGGCAAGCAGCGTTCATCCTTACGTTCTTTTACGACACGCGATCATTTGAAGAAGTTTTCCCGTGGCATCACGCAGCCGGGGATTTTGTGGTCTCCCGCATGCCCGAGGGGATTCGGGTCAAGCTGATCGCCGCGCGCCAGTACGCTTCACGAATTCTGCTGGACGGTGACGACTCGCCCGACGAACAGACCGCACTCCTGCTTTTTCTGGCCAACCTCACCGTGAGAATGAGACTGGACAGAGTGGACGGCACGGGAGGCATCGCGTGGGCTGCCGATCCGTGCGTAGAGGCTACGGTTAGGGGGTTCCTGGAGGCCATGAAGCGGAAGGTGGATTCGGGATCCTGCGACCGTGGTTTCTATGACGAGCTCCTCGCAAGGCTGGCGGTACTCTCGCCGGGAGAGGTAGCCGGGTTCTTGGCAGCCGTCGCAGACTCGTACGACGAGGACGCTCCCGACGTGCCGGTAGTGATCGAGCATCTCGCCGATCACATTTTCGAGCTCTATCGCGTGGCCCAAGAAATCGGACCTGCCTGACAAGGCGTGAACGCCGGTGCTTACAACACAAGAGAATTGTGGTATGCAATCGCTCATGCGTACGAATGTTCCCAGAGTAGTTACCGCTGCTTTCCGGGGCGGTGCCGGGAAGACGCTTATCACCGTGGGCCTGGTGGCCGCATTGCGGCGACGGGGCATCTCCATCGCCGCGTTCAAAAAGGGCCCGGACTATATAGACGCCGGGTGGCTGGGATTGGCAGCCGGAGGTCATTGCTACAATCTGGACTCGTACCTGTTCCCGCGGGAGGTGTCGGCCGAATCTTTCGTACGACGGTCTCAGGGCAAGGATGTTGCCATTGTGGAAGGGAATCGAGGACTTTTTGACGGCGTTGATTCACAGGGTCAGTACAGCACCGTTGAGCTGGCGAAGTCCATCGGAGCGCCCTTGGTCCTCATTCTCGACGCCACCAAGATGACGAGAACCGCTGCCGCCCTTGTGCTCGGGTGTCGAGCCCTCGATCCGGATCTCCGGATTGGAGGCGTGATACTCAACCGGGTAGGGGGAGCACGACACGAGGCGGTGCTCAGGAATTCAATAGAAACAGCCGCGTCCGTCCCGGTGGTCGGTGCAGTGAGAAAGCTCGCCATTCCCAATTTTCCGCAGAGGCATCTCGGCTTGCTCCCGCTTCACGAACATCCTGCGGCCATGAAATTCGTCGAAGATGCTGCGGATCTTGCAGAGCGTTTCGTCGATCTCGACGCCTTGGTTTCGATTGCCCGGACGGCAGGGGAACTGCATGTCGCAGGCAATACGGAGTCCCTCCCCTTGAGGCGGGGTACCGGTTTCGAGCGCGTGACGATCGGAATCATGAAGGATTCGGCATTCCAATTCTACTACCCGGAAAACCTGGAAGCGCTGTCGGTCGCGGGTGCTCGACTCGTGGAAATCAGCGCTTTGGAACCCGTAGAGCTCCCTGATCTCGATGCTCTCTACATCGGGGGCGGGTTCCCTGAGACCCATGCCGAGCGGCTGGCAGACAACCGGGTTTTCAAGGAGTCGCTCTCAATGGCAATCAGGAACGGATTGCCGGTATACGCGGAGTGCGGCGGTCTGATGTACCTCTCCCGCAGCTTGCGTATGGATGACAAGGTCTATCCCATGGTAGGCGTGTTCCCCATAGACACGGTCATGGAGAGAAAACCCCAGGGGCTCGGATACATCCGGGTTCGAGTGACGGCTCCCAACCCCTTTTATCCCATTTCTGCCGAGCTTACGGGACACGAGTTTCACTATTCGTCGGTCGATGGAATGGACGCGGCACAGCATGCCTGTGCGTTCGGCGTTGTCCGGGGACATGGCATGAACGGCAGCGTGGACGGCATATGCGTAGGAAAAGCCCTGGGCACGTACATGCACGTGCACGCACTGGGAGAGCCGTTGTGGGCAAAAGGTTTGATGAAGAGGGCCCGGGAGTTTCATGCCGCGCGTTTCAATGCGCGTGAGGAAAATCTCTCGGCCGTGGATGCACAGGGCTTCGCCACGTGACGAAACTAATCCGTGGAACCGATGCTGCGGGCTGTTAGCGAGGCTTGCCACCCCGAGCGGAAGCCGGGGGCCAGGATTCGGAACAGCCTGGATTCCTGCTTCCTCAGGAACGACTGAGAGAGCGTTCGCTGATGAACAGACCCTTGGTAGCGCTGCCCGTGGGTAATGCGCTACCGAACGTATAAAGTCGAGCACCAAGTAATGGCAAGGCCCGCTATTGGCGGAGCCGGAGAAGTGGTATCCGAAGATCATGGGCGAACGTTCCGATTTACCGAGAATAGCCGTCGCAGCCCTCAAGGGAGGGGCGGGCAAGACGTTTCTGACGCTGGGTTTGGTAGGCGCCATGCGCAAGCGTGGGCTGTCGGTAGCAGTGTTCAAGAAGGGCCCCGACTACATTGATGCCGGGTGGCTGGGTCTTGCGGCAGGAGGCGAATGCTCCAATCTGGACGCGTATCTTTTTGACAGAGAGACGGTCAGGGCCTCGTTCTTCGAAAGGTCGGTCGGTGCTGATGTGGCCGTGGTTGAAGGCAATCGCGGACTCTTCGACGGTGTGGATGCGGAGGGGAGCTACAGCACCGCGGAATTGGCCAAGATGTTGACACTTCCTGTCATTCTCATCGTGGACGCCACCAAGGTAACCCGAACGGTGGCGGCCATGGTTCTGGGATGCCGAATGCTCGACCCGGATCTGGATTTGAAGGCCGTCATTCTCAACAGGGTGGGCGGAGCACGTCACGAGAGCGTTCTACGGGATTCCATCGAGGAGTGCTGCGGCGTTCCGGTGATCGGCTCGGTGAAAAAGATCTCTCCGGAGAGTTTCCCCCAGCGGCACCTGGGGCTCTTGCCCCTGTACGAACATCCGAGGGCCCTCGAATTTGTTGCCGATGCTACCCAGGTGGTGGAGCAGTCCGTCGATATGGACCGCTTGATGGATTTGGCGACATCAGCGGGACCCCTTGACGCTCCCGCGTCCGCCGAGGTACCGACAATCAGGTCGGAGGCTCAAACGGGGCTCCGCATAGGGGTGTTGCGGGATTCCGCGTTTCAATTCTACTATCCGGAGAATCTGGAGGCACTTCGCAGAGGCGGTGCTCAGTTGGTGGAGGTTACAGCGCTCCTCCCTGCCGAGCTCCCGGATCTGGACGCCCTGTACATCGGGGGCGGGTTCCCCGAGACCCATGCGGAGCGCCTCGCCGAGAATGAAATCTTCAAGGAGTCTCTTCGAGCCCAAGTAGGAGCAGGTCTTCCCGTGTATGCGGAATGCGGTGGATTGATGTACCTATCCCGGGACTTGCGCATCGACTCCAAGGTTTTTCCCATGGTAGGGATATTCCCGGTTCACACGGTGTTGGAGAGGAAGCCTCAGGGACACGGGTATATCGAGGTGGAGGTGACGGGCCCCAACCCTTTCTATCCAGCGGGGACCCGAATTACCGGTCACGAATTTCACTACTCCTACGTCACCGGTCTGGAGGGGAACCAGGCAGCCTATGCTTTCCGAGTTCTCAGAGGGCACGGTATGGATCGGGAGCGAGACGGAATCTGTACTGCCAACGTTCTCGGGACCTACGTTCACGTGCACGCACTGGGCACTCCCTTGTGGGCTGAAGGAATACTGAAGAAAGCCCGCGAGTTTCGGGAGAAGCGTCGAATGCGGGGAGAGCCGCATCCCGGTACCGCAGATCGGCTCAAAGCCCTCTAGGGTTTTGACTTGATTGGGGAGGCCCTGTGATTTCTCTGACATTACGATCAAAGGAAAACGCACCGATGGTCTTACTATGAGCCGGCCCATGGACAAGAAAAAGAAAATAGAGGCGATTCTGGGACCGGGGGGTATCCTCGCCAAATCCGTGCCTGCCTACGAGCATCGGAAACAGCAGGTCCGCATGGCAATAGAGGTGCTTGAGGCTCTCGAGTCAGAGGATCGGCTTGTCATCGAGGCTCCAACGGGCACCGGTAAGACCCTGGCGTACCTCATCGCCGCGGCACTTTCCCGGCAAAAGGTGGCCATATCCACGGGGACCAAGAATCTCCAGGAACAGCTCTTTTACAAGGATATCCCCTTTGTCCGGGAAAAGATTTTTCCCGATCTTAAGGCGGCTCTTCTCAAGGGCAGGGGGAATTTCCTCTGCCACGCGAGATTGCTTAAATTCCTCCGTCAGCCCCATTTGGAGGGAATAGGCGAGTCAGGATCGCTCAAGGAGATCGTGGATTGGTACAGGGCCACCAGGGAGACGGGTCAAGGTGATCGGGCGGAATTGGCGAATCTCCCCGACGACGACCCCATCTGGCCGGAGATATGCTCTTCAAGCGAGACATGCCTGGGAAAGAAATGTCCCGACAAGGACGAATGCTTTGTCACGCGAATGAGGGCTCGGGCCGCGGAATCGGACCTGATGATCGTCAACCATCACCTGCTCGCCTCGGATCTGGCCGTCCGGGAAACGGGTTTCGGCGAGGTGATCCCTCGGTACGAAGCTTTGATCGTTGACGAGGCCCACGGCCTGGAAGAAGCCCTCACCCAGCATTTCGGCTTTCACCTGAGCCTCTTCAAGATAACCCGTTTCGTCCGGGATGCGAAGAGCGAGCTCGGTGAAGCGGGAGTCAGAGAAGAGAAATTCCACAAACACCTGACCGACATTGAGGACCTGGGACGCCGACTCTTCGGTATTTTTGCGGAAATCTCCGGATTCGGCGTGCTGCTGGAATCTGTTGACCCCGCTGCCGCGGAGGTCCGGAACCTCCTCTACAGTAGTCTTGATTCGCTCTCTTCCATGGTGTGCAATATTCCCGGAGTCTCGGAGGAGCTTCGTACCGTAGCGCGCAGGGCCGACGAGATCAAGGGAGAGGTGCAAACCATCCTGGCCGACGAGCAGAATGGGGATTACGCGTGCTGGGCGGAGCGCCGGGACCGCAACTTGATCCTCCACGCTTCTCCGGTGGAAGTGGGAGGCCTCCTGAAACCACGGCTCTATGAGAAGGTTCCGTCCATTGTCTTCACCTCGGCGACGCTCTCGTCCGGAGGAAACTTCGATTACTTCAGATCCCGATTGGGATTGGATGAAGCTCCGGAGCCTACGCAGACCATCCTCGATTCGCCCTTTGACTATGAGCGGCAGACGATTCTCTACATTCCCAAGGGAGTCCCCGAGCCCAATTCACCGCGGTTCACGGAGGCTCTGGCTCCCGTGGTGGAAGAAGTGTTGGTGCGTACCCGGGGCAGGGCCTTTGTGCTCTTTACCTCGTACCGCAACATGGAGGCGGTGCACCGGCTAATGGAAGGAAGAGTACCCTTCCCCCTCCTCATTCAGGGCTCCAAACCGAAGAGTCGTCTCTTGACGGAATTCCGGGAGACGCCGGGCTCGGTTCTTTTCGCCACCTCGTCCTTTTGGGAGGGAGTAGACGTGCAGGGTGAGGCCCTTTCCTGCGTGATCGTCGATCGGCTGCCATTCGCCTCTCCCAACGACCCGGTGATTGCAGCCCGGTTGGAGAAGCTTCGCAAAGAAGGAAAGGCGCCGTTCTATTCCTTCCAGGTGCCCATGGCGGTCATTGCCCTCAAGCAGGGGTTGGGAAGACTCATCCGCACGCGATCGGACAGGGGAGTCCTCTGCGTACTCGATCTGCGCATCTTGACCAAGCCCTACGGGAAAATCTTTCGGGAGAGCCTCCATAGGAGCCCGCTCCATCGCGATCCCTCGCAGATAGAGCTTTTCTTCTCGGAAGACCAAGAACCGGTGGAGGCCCAGTGCAGCGGCTGAAAGATATATTGAGGCTCCGGCGAGGCCCGCGGTCCGAGGAAACCGATGTTGCGCCTCCCCTCGACGCCGATAACGGAAAGAAGCCCGACGTGAAGGGCTCTTTTTCCATCCGCGTTGATGACAAAGCTTTTGACGAGCTGCGGATCATCCTGGCGGGAAAGGTGGAGATGGACAATGCCGACCTGGTGCGAAAAGAGCTCCTCTGGGTGATTGAAACCGAACCTCTGAAGAACGTGGTGATAGACCTCAACGAGGTGGAGTACTTTGACAGCTCCGGTGCGGCGATACTCGTGGAGATGTTCCAGGCGTGTCACCGGGTCAACAACACGTTGAGATTGATGCAGGTGCCCAAGAGGATCGAGACCGTGCTGGCGCTGGTGGATTTCGAGCACTACAAGACCGAAGGAATCCTTCAACCCCTGTCGGAGCCGGGCTTCGTGACGCAGGTCGGAGAGGGCTTTGTGGCCCTCGGCAACAACTCCAGGGATATACTCACGTTTATAGGGGCTTGTGTAGAGGCTCTGGCGAGAGACCTGATCCGTCCGTCGAGAGCCGGCTGGGAACGCTTGTGGAAACTCATCGAGCGGGCCGGAGCCAATGCTGTACCCATAACTGCGATCCTGGGCTTTCTCATGGGAGGTGTCCTGGGATTTCAGGCTGCGATTCAGCTCAAGAAGTTCGGCGCCAACATCTTCGTGGCCGATCTGGTGAGCCTCGCGATCTGTCTGGAAATGGGACCCCTTATGACGGCTCTCATCGTCTCGGGAAGATCGGGGGCCGGATACGCCGCACATATCGGCACCATGGCGGTGAACGAGGAGATCGACGCCCTGAGGGTCATGGGGATCGATCCTATTCGATACCTGGTTTCACCTCGGATTCTGGCCGTTGCGTTCGCCCTCCCTTGCCTTACGCTCTTTGCGGACCTTCTCGGTGTGGCGGGCGGATGTTTGGTGGCGATGGTTTCTCTCGATCTCACTCCGGTGGGATACTACAACCAGGTGCACCGGGTTCTGGAATTGACCGACGTGCTCAAAGGACTTACCAAGAGCTTGGTATTCGGCGTTGAGATAGCCATAATAGGGTGTCTCAGGGGGTTCCAGGTGAGAGGAGGCGCCGAGAGCGTCGGCGTTGCAACGACTTCCGCTGTGGTGACGTGTGTATTCGTCATCACGATCACCGACGCCATTTTCGCCGTATTGTTCTACTACGCTCCCAGTTTGTGGTAACCTCAAACGTGTAGGCCGGAAATGGAGGCAGGACCACAGGATGGCGCAGGAAACGGACAACGGATCTTCCGGGCCGATCATCTCGGTGAGAAATGTGACTGTGGGATACGGCAGCGAGGTCATTCTGCGCAATATCTCCTTTGACGTGATGGAAGGGGAGGTCCTGGCCATTCTGGGGAGATCGGGTTGCGGTAAGAGTACCTTGCTGCGAGCCATGATCGGGCTGCTCGAGCCGCAACGAGGGGAGGTCTTCATTGCCGGGGAAAGAATGCAGTCCGTTATCGACGGAAGCAGCGCCCCGGTGCTTCGTCGCATAGGGGTACTCTTCCAATCGGGGGCGCTGTTCAGCTCCATGACCGTTGCCGAGAATGTAGCCCTGCCGCTGAGGCAATACACCGACCTCTCCGACGGCACCATCGAGAAATTGGTCGTACTGAAGCTCCACGAGGTTGGGCTTGCCGGCAAGGAGAGGATGCTCCCTTCGGAGCTGAGTGGAGGGATGCAAAAACGTGCGGCTTTGGCACGTGCCATGGCTCTTGACCCGAAGATTCTCTTCTTTGACGAGCCGTCCGCGGGCCTGGATCCGGTAACCAGTGCCGAATTGGACCGGACGATCGTGAAGATCAACGAAACGTTCGGCACGACAATCGTCATTGTGACTCATGAGCTGGCCAGCATCAATGCCGTGGCCCACAGGGCGATAATGCTCGGCCGAGAAGAGAAGGAGCTCATTGCTGAAGGGAGCCTGGAGAACCTGAGAGACAGATCGGAAGATCCCCGGGTGCGCGGTTTTTTCAACCGAATGCCGTTGGAGAGTTGATTGACCGTGCCGAAGGCGAGCCCCCGCACCGTTGGGCAAAGAGAAGACTTTCGAGTGAAACGCCGTGGAAAAAGTTCGGCAACGGCCGTGAGATCGCGAGGAGCCAAGTATGGCCGGCCAGGCGGAAAAGTTTAAGATCGGGCTTTTTGTGCTGACCAGTCTGCTGCTGGCAGTAGCAGTGGTCATTTGGCTGGGGGCTTCGCGTTACCTGGAGTCATCCAAGACGGTGGTAGCCTATTTCAGTGAGAGCGTTCAGGGCTTGGAGACGGACAGCCCCGTGAAGTTCAGAGGCGTCTCCGTGGGGAGAGTCAACAGCATTCGACTGGCTCCGGGAGGCCGGTTGATCGAGGTCGTGATACGTCTTGACAAGAACTTCAACGTCACCCCCGATCTGGGCATAAAGGTCAACCTCCTGGGGTTGACCGGTCAGAAGTATCTGGAGATGGATACAATGAGTCGGGATCAGAAAAAGGAGCCTATTCGTCTCGACTTTGAGCCTCGATATCCGGTGATAACCACATATCCCTCGGACATACGCGAAATCGGCAATGCCTTGGACAATGTGTTCCAAAGGCTGAAGTCGTTCGACGTGGAAAGGATCTCCTACCACCTGACCAGGGTAGCGGAAAAGCTTGACAAAATGCTTTCGGATCCCAAGGTGGACACTCTGGGAACCGATACGGCACAGGCCGTGCGCGAAATAAAGGATGCTGCGAAAAAGCTCAATGAGGAGATAACCCGGGCCCAAATCGGTAAAGGCGTGAATCGTACGCTGGACAAGAGCGGCGAATTGTTGAATGAAGCGACGGAGGCAGCGAGGAGCGCCAATCGCTTGGTTCGCAGGACCGATAACAACCTCAACCGTTTGAGTCAAAAGCTGGATCGAGTTGCGGACAACCTCGACAAATTCAGCCGGAGGATCAATGAGGCTCCTTTGGGCACCATCTTCGGATGGGGCGGCGAAAAACAGGATAAGAAGAAGTAGAACGGTTCGTTAAGGGCTTTGATGTTTACTCAGAGCAAACCCGACCGGGCATCCGGATCTTCCGAACAGACCCGGACGACACATGATCGAGCCCGGCAGCAACAAGCGTGACAGTGGAAATAGGTCGCCTATTCCGCTCGTACCAGCTCGTACAGGGATCTATCGGCAGCAACGGAAAGCTTTGTACGACACCGGTAGTGAAGCTGTCTGAAAAAAACTGCGACAAGAGACTTGACGGGAAAGTCCTTTTCGAGGAAAAGGTTGTTCACGTGACAGGGTAAATCATATTATCGCTTGCTTGTCTGAAATGAAAGGCTGTTCTAAGGCAATCCATCCATGTTCTTGGAAACGCCGTCTATACGCAGCATGGACGCTAAGTGTAGGGGTTCTTGTGTCGGCATGCGCCATTTTGAGCGGTGATGCCATCCGTTACCACGCCTTTGATTACCCGAGTCCACAGCGGGATTTCGTCGCGACCATCCCCGACACGTTGATGGTTTACCGATTTCTACTGGCCGACTCGGTAGATGTCCGGGAGCTGGTAATTTCAGAATCGAAAGGGGAGGGGAAGCGCGAACAACGTAACCGATGGGAGCAAAATCCCGCGGACATGGTTACCGACCTGATCATCAGGGACATGAAGAGCTCGGGATTGTTCGACAAAACGGTAGACCAAACCAGCAGCGCCCAGTACAGGTACGCGCTCGAAGGCACTCTGTTGAAGCTCCAGGGTAGGAAAGACGGTGGTAAAGCATGGGCGGAACTCGAGGCGGAGGTGAGTCTCCTTGATTTCGAGTCCGGGTGGGGAGCCAAGACGAGCATAATGAAAAAGCATTACACCATAGAGGTGCCAAGCCTGAATGATTCCCCCGAATCTGTCGTCGCTGCGATCAATCAGGCGGTCCGCACTCTATCCAATCGCATCCGTGCTGATGTGCGCTCCGCCCTGGAAAAGACCCGGACCCCCGGGAGTGACGGCGACGAGCCCAAGCAGGCCCCCTCCACCGTACGGATGGGCGGAACCGTTCGAATTCCGGCGGTGTGAAAGAGATCGTTTCCGCTCTCCATCAGAGACGGGAGATGAAAAACGGTTGCTCTTTTGTGTTATGGTTGGTATTTTTCTGCACGTGGCCAACATTGCACGCCCTGATCGGAACAGTATTATGCCGCGCGACCGGAGGGTGCCTCGGGAGCCGGAGTGAAAGCCTTCTTAAGAATCTCAGCTCCCCTTTACGTCCCGACAGTCTCCGGATAGCTGCGCGAACGAAATGGATTCTCAATTGGAGTTATAGTGGAGCGCTTCGAACTATGCGGAAAAAGGAGACTGAGCTCCTGGAACACGCGAAGGCCTTTCCGTGATACGGAACGTCACTGTCGGATCCGCCATAAAGATCGAGAAGGCCCTGCTGCTCTCAATAAGACCGAACCGACCCTTGGGGATAACTCGAACGAAGGCTCATCGGCTTTCAACTTGAAGAATGCCGCGAATTTCAATAGCGGCACTATATGAGGCTGGTCATGAAGCAGATCCTTGTGGTTGATGACGAGATACACATCTGTGAGTTGTACCAAAGTGAATTGGAAGATGAAGGATACGCGGTAACCCTGGCCCATTCCGGCAAGGAAGCCCTCGACGCGGTTGAGCGCAATCCTCCGGACCTGATTGTCCTCGATATCCAGATGCCGGGTATGGACGGCATTGAGACATTGGAAAAGATCCTGGGCAAGGACAAAGGTATTCCCGTGATACTCAACACGGCCTACAGTCATTACAAAGAAGATTTTACCACCTGGGGAGCCGACTCATACGTGGTGAAGTCGTCGGACACTTCCAAGCTCAAGGAAGAGGTGAAGAGGTTACTGGGCGAATGAGTCTCAAGAATCACATGAAGAACACCCTGTGCATCTTGATGGCCGGCGGCAAAGGAGAGCGGCTCTACCCTCTCACCAAGGCAAGCGCCAAACCTTCGGTCCGTTTCGGCGGGATCTATCGCATCGTCGATTTTACCCTGTCCAACTGCCTTAACTCGGATATTCGCAGGATCTACGTGCTCACCCAATACCGGTCCCTCTCGTTGGATCGACACGTTCGGCTCGGGTGGAGCGTATTCAACCACGAGTTGGGCGAGTTCATCGAGTGCGTGCCTCCCCAGCAGAGAAATGTGGATCGATGGTACCGCGGTACCGCGGACAGCATCTATCAAAACATTTACATTCTCCAGCGCGAGCGACCGGAACGAGTGCTGATCCTATCGGGGGATCACGTTTACAAGATGAACTATAACGACATGCTCGCGTTCCACATGGAGAGCAACGCTGAGTTGACCGTGGCCGGGGTGGAGGTGCCAAGGTCGGAAGCAACCGCTTTCGGCGTCATCGGCTGTGACGACCGGTACAGGATAACGACCTGGGAAGAGAAACCGGCCAATCCGAAGCCGGTGCCGGGCAAAGACGATGTCTCCTTTGTCTCCATGGGGGTTTACATCTTCAACACCGATGCACTGGTCAAGAGTGTCATAGCCGACGCCAAGAGCAGCTCTTCCGCTCACGACTTCGGCAAGGATGTTGTACCCGGCATGCTCCGTTCCTATCGAGTGTTTGTGCACAACTTCAAAGAGGCCAACAACGAAGCCGGCCGGTACTGGAGAGATATCGGCACATTGGACGCGTATTGGGCGGCCAACATGGACTTCTGCTCGGACAATCCCCAATGCAATCTCTATGATGAGACGTGGCCGATCCGGACCTACCAGGTCCAGGTTCCGCCGGCGAAGGTGGTAACTCGGGATCGACCCGTCCAAGTCGCAGAGGGACCGGAAGGCATCCATGATTCGGTCATATCGGGCGGTTGCGTTGTTGCGGGGGCCCTGGTGAGGCGTTCGGTGCTTTCCCATAACGTCCGGATAGATGAAGGGGCCACGGTGGAGGAGTCGGTACTGCTGGACGGCGTTCATGTCGGAGCCGGAGCGAGAGTTCGCAGAGCCATTCTGGACCAGGATGTTGCGGTTCCTGCAGGCTTCACGATCGGACACGACCCCGAGACGGACAGAAGCCGATTCAGCATTTCCCCCGGCGGCGTGGTAATCGTTCCCAGAGGCATCAACCTCGCCTGATGAAGGCCGACCGAAAATCCGCAGCGGGGCGTTCGCTCCATGGTGAGGTGTCATGGCAGAAGTACTCATTTCAGGCCGTAAACTGTCCTATGAGGCTCAACCGGCTGCTTTCGACAAATCGGAGCCGACACTGGTATTCATTGCCGGAACCGGCGGGGACCGAGAGGACTGGCGAGGGCAGCTCGACGGCCTGACCGACCGAGTTGTCAGAATTGCTCTGGAGCTACCCGGGCACGGGAAGTCCGATCCTCCCGGTGAAACGAGCGTACCGGTGCTCGCGAATTGGGTGGCTGATTTCGTGGACGCCCTGGGGCTCGAAAAAGTGATCCTCGTGGGATGCTCCCTGGGGAGTGCGATCGTCCTGTGGCTGGCTCTTGCCCGGATGAGCTGGTTGAAAGGGATAGTCCTCGTCGGCTCGGGCGCGCGTCTCAAGGTGCATCCGGCATTCCTTGAGGGCCTTAAAGAAGACAAGGACAAAGCGGTGGATATGCTCGTAGACTTCTGTCTTTCCCCGGCTACGGGCGAATCGCTGCGGGAGAAGATGCGAAGCAAGTACCTCCAAGCCCCGGCAGCACTTCTCCACGGAGATCTAAGCGCCTGCAACGAATTCGACGTCATGGGGAGAATCAGCGAGATTACCATCCCCACATGCGTCATTGTCGGTGAAGACGACCGACTCACTCCCGTGAAGTATTCCCAATTCCTGCAAAGCGCCATCGTGGGCGCTCGAATGGGTGTAGTCCCTGAGGCGGGACACCTGGTCATGATGGAAAAAGTCGACCAATTCAACGGGATACTGGAGCGTTTCTTGACCGACACCCCCATCCTGGAGTTACCCTGAGGGTCTCAGACAGGGGTGGGACCGGGTGAAGGGAGCATAATCGAAGACACGGCGTCATGTTTCCTCTGTTACCGGTTCGGATCGTTCGAGTTTTCTCTGTCCATGAGCGGCAGTGTTGTGCTATGATGAGAAATGGTGTCTGCAGAGCCTGTCTGACGGCCGGTCTGAGGGCGCCACTATTGCCCCGAGACTGATGACCCGTGGAGCGGTTCATCCCGGGGGAAGCATCCCCTGGGAATCAACCTCTGAAATTCAGCGCTCTTGCAGGTCATGAAGGGTGCCGATGCACTTCATGTCGGTTCTACCGGTTGAGGATGGCGGAACCCGACGGAGCAGACGTATGCCTGAAAGACCTTCAGTCCGTAGGGAGCCGACCACGCTCGGGCGTAAGAAACGCTTTTGGTCACGGTGGTTCTCCGTCCTATGACCTCACCTAAGGGAACATTTGACGATTTCGACGACTTCTCTCTTGACCCGGTGGAATCCCAGTCCAAGAAGGTCAAAGTCGAGGAGGTCTTGAAGGATTTCCACGCGGGGCTGCGCAGCAAGGATTTCCTCGTCAAATACGGACTGAGCATGGGCCAGTTCGAGGAGCTGCTCAAGAATCTTATTCGCCAGGGCCTGCTCACCATAGATGAATTCAAAGCCTGGAAGGCTCATCGCTCTTCCGCCCCCGCCGCTGCCCCTCGGGTCGACCGAGGCGCTGACGCCTTTCCTCAGGGTCCTCAAAGGCTGAAGGACAACATTAAGACGTTTGTGCTCGAGGAGCCCGAAAAGAACCACGCCTGGGCCATGCAGTTGTTCTCCACGCACCGTGACCGACTTCGAGGGGCTCAGTTCAAGGTGGTCCTTCACGGCAAGAAATACTCCTTCGTGATCGAGAAAGTCCTCTATCGCGGAGCGGTAAAGATGCTTGCGACAATTGCTCCGGGAAGAAGAGGGGATGAACAGAAGAGCAAACGGGAGCAGGCCTTGGAGTTCATCGCCCGTCACGGATGGGCCGCATATCTGGAGAATCGAGCCTTTGAGGCCAATTTTCAGGAGAACGGCGACTCCGAGGCTGAAAATGGCCGCCTGGTGCTGATCCACTGCCGAAACGAGACCTTCCTGGCCGCCCTTCACACCCCCAGGCCCGCCATCAATCTCTATGTGGGCCCTTCTCTCGACAAGATAGTCGCCCGTCTGTCGAGGACCATCGACACCAGCGACCTGCGCGTGAGCGGGTAGGTTTGCATAGCCGGGAGTAGTGCCGCCCGACCTCGCTTCAGAGACACGCCGTCACGTTATCGATCTTATCGGGAAACGGAGTAACGGGTGGGATCGGGAATTCCTGCTTCCGTAAAGCCCTTCTTCCTCAAGAGGCAGCTATCGCAACTGCCGCATGCCGCCCCTGAAGGATCGGGATCGTAGCAGGAATGGGTGAGGCTGAAATCAACCCCCAAGTCGGTTCCCAACCGAATGATTTGCCCTTTAGACATGTCGATGAGGGGAGTGTGAATGGTGAATCTCATGGCGCCCTCGACGGTCTTCTGGGTGGCGAGGTTGGCCATTCGGCTGAAGGCTTCAATGTACTGGGGGCGGCAGTCCGGATAACCGGAATAATCGAGAGCATTTACTCCTATGAAGATGTCTTCGGCCTCATGAACTTCGGCCCAGGCTAAGGCGAAGGAGAGAAAGATCGTGTTCCGGGCCGGTACGTACGTCACGGGGATACTTGTCTGCATCTCCTCGATTGTAGCGTGTTTCGGTACGGCTAGATCCGTGGTCAAGGCCGAACCGCCTATGCGCCCCAGGGGAAGATCGAGGATGAGGTGCTCGGTAACGCCCAAAGCATGCGCAACTTTGCGTGCTGCTTCCAGTTCCACGCTGTGCCGCTGTTGATACAGGAAGCTTAACGCATAGACCCGAAAGCCTTCGGTCTTTGCAATTGCGAGGCACGTGGCGGAATCCACTCCGCCCGACAGAAGCACGATTGCTTTCTTATCAGTCATACGTCCGCTCTCTCCGCGGGACTCTCCGATCCGGCAAGGCCGGCCGTTACGTATCTTCACTATGGTCACGGACTCGACTAGGCCGTAATGGCACCACCTCACGTGAACCCCGAGCCTGCCGTGCATGCGTAACAATGATCCGAAACCGCAATTCTTATTCCCGGCTCGGGAGGGCCCGGCATCTCGGACACGTGGATCTTGGCGCCGCCCAAAGGCAAGTCCACCGACTGGTTAAAGTCGCAATCGTACAGATATCCGTCCCAGGACACGGAAACGAGACTTCTGCACATCAGTTCGTCAACCGTGCAGGGATTGAAGCTGGAGGAAAGCTTCTCCATGTACCGGCGAAAATTGCCCGATTGCTCCAGCCACCGCCGATACCTGCCCAAAGGCATATTGGCGAAGGTAAAAAGGCTGGTAAAGACAATGCCCCATTTCCGGTGCAGATCGACCCGAAACTTGGCTTCAGCCTGAGCCTGAGACACCGGAAGAAATGCGCCGGTGGGATTGCTGACCAGATTCAATTCCAAGCCCGATTCGGGGGCGCCATATCCCACGGAATTAAGAAGCTCCAAGGCGGCAATGGATTGCTCGTGCACGCCTCTGCCCCGCTGGGAATCAAGCTGGGAGGAATTCAACGCGGGAAGCGATGCCACGACAACCACTCCATGCCTCACAAGGGCGTCCAAAACGCGCCTGTACTTTTCGCTCCCGATCACGGTGAGGTTGGAACGGAACATCATCCTCCGGGTGGATGCGGAAAAAAGCTCGATCATCTCCAGGATGTGGGGATTGAGCTCAGGAGCTCCGCCGGTCACATCGATTACCCGAAAGCCGCCTCGCCGAGCGTAGTCGGCCACTGCCCGAAGCGTCGGGAGGTCCATTATTTCCGTTCTTCCGGGCCCGGCATCCAGGTGACAGTGCTTGCAAACCTGGTTGCAGAGCAGTCCCACGTTGACCTGGAGGGTGGTCGTCTCCTCGCGCACCAAGTCAATGCCGTGCTCTTGAAGAGTGAGGGCAAAGCCGTTGGGGCACCCCACCTCCTCCACCGCGGCGAGCCCGCATCCTGACTTCCTACCGTCCGGTCTCATTGTCCGTCCCTCAAGTCGGCCATCTATCGGCACCGGCGCCGGGGAATGCATGGTAATGGCCTTGAGCCGAGCCTAACGTTGAGACGACGTTCAAGGCCACATGATGTTAGACGCTATTCTTTCCGTCGGGGCGCGGTCTCTTTTGCGCTCACATGGATATTTTATCCGCTATCGTGCGCATCTGGACGCCGTGGACAAGAGAAGCGCCTCCTCGTATAGCCACCGCCACGTGAACGGCCTCGGTCATTTCAGCCAGGTTGGACCCCTTTTCCAAGCATGCCTGAGTATAGGCGTCGATGCAATACGGGCACTGCACCGTGTGGGCCACGGCCAATGCGATAAGGGCCTTTTCACGCTCGGTCAATTCCCCTTCGGCGAAGACGGCGGAATAGTAATCGAAAAACTTCTTGGCCAACTCCGGCGCCTCTTTCCCAATTTCCGGAAATTTTGCAAGATCTTTCGGATCGTAATAGGTTTCCTGCACCACTATCTCCTTCATTGTGCCGCTCATTGAAATTTGCGGCATCATTCGATTTGAAAGCCGATGAGCCTTCGATAACATTGTCACCGGGGATCGTCGCTGTTTTTCCAAGAGCAGCGACTCCTGCTTGCGGCTTATGGTAGACCCGATAGCGGAGCGTACGAGGCTATCCGCAGGCTTTCCGGCGACCCCAAGGCTCTCTCGTTTCTCGCAATTTTCAAAGCGCTCCGCTATAACGATTCCCGGGATTATTACCGTATGATTTACTGAAGATAGCTGAGGTGGACCCCTTTGTCAAGACAAAATTTGAACTTTTTTAAGGTTGAAAAGTACACCTCGGTACTGGGTGAATGTCCCTGGTTTCCGGCTCTTGGGTACCGGTACCCGTGTACAGCTGGTACGGGGTCTGGTACCCGAG
>JBGSJS010000086.1:0-16612 GCA_041741735.1 Desulfomonilaceae bacterium
CTCGGGTACCAGACCCCGTACCAGCTGTACACGGGTACCGGTACCCAAGAGCCGGAAACCAGGGACATTCACCCAGTACCGAGGTGTACTTTTCAACCTTAAAAAAGTTCAAATTTTGTCTTGACAAAGGGGTCCACCTCACATCTTTGACCCCTTATCTTATCAGGGCAGGATGCCTTATGCAGAGCGACGAAGCAATCTCGGTCGCCGATATTGCCGATCCGATGAGATTGCTTCGCACGGCTCGCAATGACCAGTGCGGGCGGGGGCTGGGTCTCCCCGTGCCCGAATGATTACGCAGACATCAACTGCTGTATTTCTTCGTCAGGTTGCGAATATCCTTTTCCGTGAACTCCATGCCATGCTCTTCCATCAATTCCCTTTCAACCTTGAGCAGCTCTTCCAGGCGGATATCCGCACCGAACACACCATTCATCTTCTCTTTTTTGTCGCGCAGAGGAGCGGAAACCGTTATACACAGCGCTCCCGTGATTCTCGACTGGAACGGCCCAACCACATGGATCTTACCGTCCTTGAGCGGTTTGATAAACCACGAGCGGTCGGAGAAGTCTTCCTTTGGCTTGAATTCCACGTACTTTGACTTGTCCGTGATGTCGGTGATATTGTCCGTGACCTTTTTACCTTCCATATCGGCCACATAGCAATACTGAATGAAGGGATACAGGTTGATGAAGTCCCTCATGACCTTTTCCATGGACTTGGGCTTGCCTGAGCTCATCTCCTCGGATGCTGTGAAACGCTCCACAATCTTGAAGGCCATCTCCCGAGCGATGAGCTTCATGCGATCCCAGTCGGAGATGAACAGCTCCGGCATGTGGCGCTTGACCACGGCCATCATCTCCTTGTCGGACATGGCGGTGACCCGGCCTTTCTCAAACTGCTCCATGACGACATCGTAGATCTTGGATATGGCCGGGTGGCTTTTGTCGATCCTCTCCTCTTTGGAGACCTCCATCTTGGTGTTGATCCAGTGGGCGACACCTGCCAGACCCGACTTGTCGGTGATGTTCACCATAGGAGGACGGCCGAGAATTTTGGTCGTGTCGAAGACGTTGTAAATCTCTTCGTTCTTGAGAACCCCGTCGGCGTGCACCCCGGCGCTGGTGGAATTAAAGGATTTGCCCACCAGCGGGTAGTTGTCCGGAACGTGATGCCCCAATTCGAGCTCGAAGTATTCCGCCATCTCGGTGATGGCAAGGGTGTCCATGCCGTCGGCACTGCCTCTGAGCGCCATGTAGTCGATCATAAGGGCCTCGATTGGGGTGTTACCGGTTCTCTCACCAATCCCCAGGAGGGTGCCGTTTACCGTGGAGCATCCGTAGAGCCACGCATGAACCGCGTTGGCAACTCCCTTATGGAAGTCATTGTGGCCGTGCCATTCGAGGAGGTCTTCAGGGACGTTTGCGTCGGACGTCATAGCGCGGATCAACTTGGGAACGCTCCTCGGGAGAGCCGCACCGGGGTACGTAACCGCATATCCCATGGTGTCGCAAAGGCGTATCTTGATGTCCACTCCGGACTCTTCCCTGATATCCATGATTTTTTGAGCCAACGGCACACAGAATCCATAAATATCAGCCCGCGTTACGTCTTCAAAATGACAGCGTGGGGTTATACCTTTCTCGATGGTTGCTCGAACCATGTCGACGTATTTTGCCATGGCCTTGCGTCGATCCAGTCCCATTTTCAGGAAGATGTGGTAGTCGGAAACCGAAGCCAGAATGCCGGTTTCAGTGAGCCCCACGGCGCGGACATTGGCAAGATCCTTTTTGTGGGCCCTTATCCATCCGGTTATCTGAGGGTACTGGTAACCCTTCTCCCGGCATTTTTCCACCGCCTCCCTGTCCTTGTTGGTGTAAAGAAAGAACTCGGACTGCCTGATGATCCCTCGAGGACCCGAGAGCTTATGGAGGAAATCGAAGAGCCGGCAAATCTGTTCCACGGTGAACGGGGGTCTTGCCTGCTGGCCGTCGCGAAACGTGGTATCCGTGATCAGGAAGTTCCTCGCCGGATTAATGGGCAGGATGGCAAAGTCGAAATCGACCTTGGGTATTTCTGAATAAGGGAAAATGTCTCTCAGAAGGTTGGGTTTGTCCACCTCCCGGAGGAATCGCTCCTTATGAAATTTGTTGAACTCGTGGTAAAGGACTCCCTTTTTCGGGTCCCATGTGGCCATAGCTGATCTCCTTCCCGCTCAATATCTCCTGTCGCACGCGCTCCACGACCAATTCATGCAGACAGCCCTGATAACGGCCGGTTTCACCGACCGGCGTGGCATTCCCCCCCATATTCTTATTTTCACTTTCATACTCCTCCGGCGTCGTACTTTCCTTTCGAGCACCGGAGTATATGTCTCCCTTAGTAACGTCTAAACGAGAAGTCAACAGCGGGAGCGGCCGGACCAGCCTTCAGTGCTTGTCCGTTCGTTTCGCCACGGCCGGCCGTCGTCGTCGCTTCGGCGCCGTCACTTCTTTGTTATCAGCCGCAACCCCAATTCCCTGAGCTGTTCCGGTCGCACCGGCCCCGGAGCCCCTGTGAGCGGACACACGGCCTTTTGGGTTTTCGGAAAAGCTATCACGTCCCGGATGCTCTCCGATCCGGTGAGGATGGCCATGATCCGATCGAGCCCCATTGCGAGCCCTCCGTGAGGGGGAGCCCCGTAGCTCAAGGCTTCCAGGAGAAACCCGAACTTGTCCGAAGCTTCCTCTTTGTCGATACCCAGAGCCGCAAACACCCTGTCCTGAATATCGCTCCTGTGAATCCTGATACTCCCTCCGCCGATCTCCGACCCGTTGAGCACCAGATCGTACGCCCTGGCCTTCACTCCAGCGGGATTCTCTTCGAGGAGGTCCATGTCTTCCTCCCGCGGAGACGTAAACGGATGATGCATGGCCTGGAAGCGCTTTTCATCTTCGTCATACTCGAACATGGGGAATTCCGTGATCCAGACGAAAGCGAACTCATCGGCCGGAATCTCCCCGAGCTTAGCGGCAAGGCTGTTTCTCAGGTTACCCAGCACATCGTTGACTATCTTGACCGAGTCCGCGGCAAAGAGCACCACATCCCCGGGCACGGCGGCTACTCGCTCGTTAATGGCCGCCCGCTCTTCCGCGGAGAGGAATTTGGCGATGGGAGACTGCCACTCGCCCCCTTCCTTTATTCTCGTGTAGGCAACCCCTTTGCCTCCATAAATCGGCGCAAAGTCTCTCAGGTCGTCCAAGTCCTTACGGGACAGTCGTTCACCTTTTTCTACTTTGAGAGCCTTGACGATCCCGCCCGAATCCACAGCGGACCGGAAGACGCCAAACCCGGTATTTCCGAGAATATCCGAAATCTCATGAAGCTCCATGCCGAAGCGAATGTCCGGTTTGTCCAGCCCGAAGCGTCTCATGGCATCTTCGTACGTGAGGGTGGGAAAGGGAAGCGTCAGGCTTATACCCTTAACTTCATTGAAGATTTCCGACATCAGTCTCTCCATGATGTCAAAAAGCCTGTCTTCGTCGATGAAGGAGGTCTCCATATCGAGCTGAGTGAACTCCGGCTGCCGGTCGGCCCTCAAGTCCTCGTCCCGGAAACACCTCACGATCTGATAGTAACGCTCGAACCCGGCCACCATGAGAAGCTGCTTTAAAATCTGGGGCGATTGGGGGAGCGCATAAAAAGACCCTTGGGAGATTCGACTCGGCACGAGGTAATCTCTCGCACCCTCCGGTGTGCTCGTCGTAAGGAAAGGGGTCTCGATCTCCACAAAACCTTCCCGACACAAGAACTCCCGAATCGTCGTGTTGACCCGGTGTCTGGCGAGCAGATTCTCCCGCACCCCGCCCATGCGTCTCAGGTCCAGGTACCGGTACCGATAGCGCACCGCGTCGGTGGGAGGGGTATCCTCATCCACGGGGAAGGGAGGAGATTCCGAGCGATTGAGAATCCTGAGCTCGTCCACGAAGATTTCCAGGGTTCCCGTCTTCATGTCGGGGTTGATCGATTCCTCGGGGCGATGCCGTACCTCCCCGCGAGCCGCCACCACCCACTCCGACCGCAACACATGGGCCCGAGCGTGAATCTCCTCTGCATGCTCGGGATTGAACACGAGTTGGACCAACCCGCTGCGATCGCGCAGGTCGACGAAGATCACTCCACCGTGGTCGCGTCGCCTGTGTATCCAACCCATGACGATCACCTGGTCGCCCAAATCCTGTTCGCTTATATCTTCCGCAGGATGGGTGCGCTCCCATCCGTTGAGTGCATCGGGTTTCATTTGCTGAGTGCTTGATTTTTCTTCCACGGTATCGGGTGTCACGTCCGGTCTCCTTGCAGGTAATGTACCACGTCGTCCAATGCCACCGAGGTCTGTTCCTTGGTCTTCATGTTTCGTATCTTCACGGCGTTTCCGTTCAGCTCTTCCTCACCGAGCATGATCACGTTTCCGGCACCGAGCTTGTCCGCCAGTTTCATCTGGGACTTGAGGCTCGGCGTGGAGTAACGGGCTTCCACGGAGAATCCGGCCTCACGCAACCGATTGACCAGCTTGAAGCCCTCCGGCCTGGCCCCTTCCCCGAGAATGGCCACGTACAGGTCGATGGAGCGTCCGAATCGGCCTTCATCGTCGGGAATTCCCACAGCGATGCGTTCGAGGCCGATGGCAAAGCCGATGCCTGAAGCATCCGGCCCGCCGAGCTCTGCAAGAAGGCTGTCGTACCGTCCGCCTCCGCCCACCGCCTTACTCTTTCCCAGTTCACCGTGGATGATCTCAAAAGCGGTGCGCGTGTAGTAATCCAGCCCTCTCACCATACGGGGCTCCATCCGGTACGGGATGCCAAGGAGGTCGAGGCCGTCCCGAACGCCCTGAAAATGCTCTTGACACGCCCGGTCAAGGCTCTCGGTGATCAGCGGCGAATCCAGGGCTATCTCCGCGCATCTTGGGACCTTGCAGTCCAGCACCCGCAGGGGATTGGTATGAAATCTCCGTTGGCAGTCCGGGCAGAGATCGTTGAGGTAATCTTTGAGAAATCCGCGCAACAGGTCGCGGTACGAGGCCCGGCACTCCCGGCAACCGACCGAATTGACTTCGATAACGAGATCCCGGGCGCCGATATTGGTCATGATCGCGTGGGCCGCTGCAATGGTTTCCGCGTCGGTGTACGGGGAATCGTCGCCGATAACCTCCGCATCGATCTGAAAAAACTGGCGGAACCTCCCTTTGGACGGTCGCTCCCGCCGGAACATGGGGCCTATGGCGTACAGCTTCAGCAAAGATTCCTTGCGGAGGAGCGAATGCTCTGCCACCGCGCGGAGGATGCCTGCCGTGGCTTCGGGCCGGAGGCTCAGCGACTCGCCGCTGCGGTCCTCGAAGGTGTACATCTCTTTTTCGACGATGTCCGTGACTTGACCGATGCCCCTCTCAAAGAGCTCGGTCTTCTCCATGATGGGCGGCACGATCTCTCTGAAGCCGAATCTTTCCAGAGTAGTCCTTGCCGTGTCTACGATGAACGACCATTTGGTCGCATCGTCGGGCAGGATGTCGTGGAATCCTTTTACGAGCCTTATCATAACGTGATCCTCGGCCGGAACGGCCTTGCTTCATCATTGCGCAAACTCAATATTTTAAAGCCAAGGGAGTGCGTGCGTCAAGTCCCCGGACGGGAAAAGAGCGACGAAGAGTTCGCGGCGCAAGCCCGGCGCACCTTGACCCGAGACTTGCTGTCCGCTACAGTCCGTGTCGAGACGCAATTCTTAGATGTGGGTACGGAGCCGGGCCGAAGCCCGCCGGAGGGGACATGAAACACGATGCCGTAAACGTGGTGATAGGTGGGGCAGCAGGTCAAGGACTGGTCACCTTGGGAAACATGCTCACCAAGGCCCTGGTACGTAGCGGTTACTCGGTCGTGGTCACCGAGAGTTACCAGTCACGGATTCGCGGGGGGCACAACACGTACGCGATCCGAATCTCGACCGAAGACGTACCTGCCCCACAGGAGGCAATCGACATCCTTGTGTGTTTGGATGCCGATACCGTCGATCTCCACGAGCCGGAGCTATCGCTGCGAGGTATTGTGGTTGTGGAAGCGGATTTGGGTCAGCCCGGCCGTCCCTATCTGCTGGTCCCCTTCAAGGACCTCGCTGCCGGAAAATTCTCCAATGTGGTGGCCCTGGGGGTAATCGGAGAGCTTCTCGGTCTTGATTTGCAGCGGGTTGCCGGCCTCCTCGACGAGCTTTTCGGCAAGAAGGGCGAAGACGTCGCGGCGGCCAACCGCGAATCCTTGGCTCAGGGCTTCAAATGGATGGCCGAACGAGCGGAAGTTTTTCCCAGATTGCCTCCGGCCGAATCGATCGGGCCCCGGCTGACTTTGAACGGCAATGAAGCTATAGCTCTGGGCGCCATGTCTGCAGGAGTGAAGTTCTGTTCATTCTATCCCATGACGCCGGGGACTTCCGTAGCCATAAGCCTGGCTGCGAACGCCCAGCGTATGGGGATCGTCGTCGAGCAGGCAGAGGACGAGATCGCGGCCATCAATATGGCATTGGGGGCTTCCTTTGCAGGGGCGCCGGCGATGGTCACTACATCGGGTGGAGGATTCGCGCTCATGACCGAAGGAGTGAGCCTCTCCGCGATGATCGAAACCCCGGTGGTCGTGGTGGTTGCCCAGAGACCGGGACCGGCAACCGGGCTCCCCACGAGAACCGAGCAGGGCGATCTTGAGTTTGTGCTCCACGCGGGGCACGGCGAGTTTCCGCGGGCCATATTTGCCCCGGGAACGGTTGAAGAGTGTTTTTATCTGACCCGCAAGGCCTTTGGGATCGCCGACGAGTTCAACGGGCCCGCCTTTGTCCTGACCGACCAATTCCTGGCGGATTCCTATCGTTCCGTCGAGCCCTTTCCACTGGAAGACCTCGCTGCGGTGAATCCCTGTCGGACCGGTGCCCAATCAGACGATTCCTTTCTCACCTACGCCATTACCGAGAGCGGTGTCTCGCCGAGGCTTCTCCCGGGTGTCCCCGCGCAATGCCGGGCCGGGGAGCGATGCGAGCACTTGGTGGTGGCCGACAGCGACGAGCACACCGAAGACGGCCATCTGACGGAGGATCTCTCTGTGAGAGGCCCCATGGTGGAGAAGCGGTTACGGAAACTTGACGGAATTAGAGCGAAAGCCGTCCCGCCGGAGGTGACCGGGGACGAGAATCCCGACGTGCTGCTCGTCTGTTGGGGCTCCACCAAGGGGGCCGTGCTTGAAGCGGCGACCCGCATCAGGGAGCAGGGAAGGACGGTGGGAACCGTTCATCTGTCGCAGGTGTGGCCGCTGCCTTCAGAGCAGTTGAGCGGGATTCTGGGGACCGCGGGGCACGTGGTGTGCGTGGAAGGCAATGCTACGGGCCAGATGGCTCGGCTCATCAGGCGAGAGACCGGATTTCTCATTGAGGAACGCGTACTGCGGTACGACGGATTACCCATAACACCCGAGTTTGTTGTGCGCGCAATCGACGTTCTGTGAAGGAGCGATGCAGATGGTTACCTTGGACGACTACGGAACATTCGAGACCGCGTGGTGCCCGGGCTGCGGCAACCACTCGATCTTGAAGGCGGTGAAGCAGGCTCTGGTCGCTCTCGAATTGGAGCCGTCACGGCTTCTCTTCGTGTCCGGCATCGGTCAGGCGGCAAAGACTCCCCACTACCTGCGTGCAAACGTTTTCAACGGACTGCACGGCCGCGCCCTCCCCGTAGCCACGGGAGCCAAGCTGGCCAATCCGGGCCTCACGGTGATCGTGGAGAGCGGAGAAGGATGCATGTACGGCGAAGGGGGCAATCACCTGCTTGCGGCTATTCGGCGAAACATAGATGTGACGGTAATCGTGCACAACAATCAAGTGTACGGCCTGACCAAGGGACAGGCAAGCCCCACCACCGGAGAGGGTTTTGTGACGAAAGCCCAGCCGCGGGGAGTATTCTCGGCGCCGTTCAACCCCATGACGGTCGCCGTAGCCATGCAGGCAGGTTTTGTTGCGAGAGGATACGCGGGGGAGCCTGAGCCTTTGTCGGAGCTGATCCGGCAGGGAATCGAGCATCGCGGGCTCTCTCTCATCGATGTGCTGCAACCGTGCGTCTCCTTCAACAAGGTCAACACGTACGCATGGTACAAGGAGCGATGTTATCCTCTCGCCGAGGATCACGATCCCACAAACCGGGTGTCGGCAATTAAAGCGGCCGATGAATGGGCGGACGGCATCCCCCTGGGTGTCTTATACCGGAACGATCGCCCCGCGTTCGACGATCATTTCTCTCCAGCGACCGAAGGGCCGCTCGCAGCCCGAGGGGTAGATGTCGCGGAACTGAGAATGATTATGGAATCCTATTTGTGAGGGCTCAACAGGAAGGGTGCTCTTGGGGCCGGGACTGTCATTGCATCCGTGCTTCGTCCCCTTGGGCACCGCTCCCGACTACTCGAACCTTCCTCGACCTCGACTCCCGGAATGGTTGCCGGAATTCCTCGGTCACCCCTCCGGATTATACGTTGGTGCAGCCTTCGGGGACTTCCCTTTCAGGTTGGTGTGGTAGTAGGCGTACGTCAAAGGCTCCCCGGAATCAACAACCTCCGCGCTGACCACGTCCCCCACGAACAGGGTATGAGTGCCCACATCCACCTCGTCGATGACCCGTGCCTCCAACACACTCAGGCAGTGCTCGGTGACCAACGGAACCCCCGTGCTCCCCGGAATGAATCGAACCTGGGAGAGCTTGTCCACGTTGCGGCCCGATTTGAATCCGAACAGGCCGATGAATGTCATGGGGGTCGATGTTCCGAGGACTGATGCCCCGAAGACCTTGCTCCTCATTACAAAGTCATGGGTCAAATTGTCTTTATTGATGATTACTGCCACTCGGGGGGGATCGGACGTCACCTGGAGGACGGTATTGACTATTTGTCCGTTCAAACGCCCGTCAAGGTGTGAGGTCACAATGTACAGTCCATAGCTGAGCTGCGTAAAAACCTTGCGGTTGAGCCCTGATATCATGGTGTTCTCTCCTCGATTTTCAAGAGAGCCGGAGCCTGTCCCTCTTCCGAACGTGGTGCCTTTGCAATTTGATTGTCCGGATTATTGAAATGACGAGGCCCGACGCCTACCCTTTGGAGGCCTTCTTCCGTCTCACTACCCCCGGCGCCCCCTCCGCTGATTGCATGTCGATCAGCCAGTCGGCAGTAGCCCTCACCATGGCAAGTCTGAAATCCAGAGCCTCGCGTTCGGTTTGATTGCTGCAATGCAGTCTTTTTGCTTCGAGGCGTTCTTCCGTCGAGCTACATACGGACAACTGTTCTGCAATGAGATCGTTCAGAGCGGAGGCGGATTCCCGACGGGCGAAATGCAGTTTCGCCAGAAATTCAAGCCGAACGTTTCTCACATTGAAAACCGGCGAGTGTGCCCATATGCGGAAGGCCTCTCTTCCCTCGTCGGTAATGCTGAAGATCTTCTTGGCCGGCCGCGTCTCCTGGTCAACCCTTTCGTGCTGCACAAGACCGTCCCGCTCGAGCCCGGCGAGGAGAGCGTAGACATGGCTGGTCCGGAGGGTCCATATTTCTCCCAGTCGGTCTCGGAGCTCACTGCAGAGCTCGTACCCGTGGGTCGGCCCCTCACAGAGAAGTCCCAGTACGGGGAAGTCTGCCAAGTTACGCTGCTTTGTGTCGTGCGCCATGGGTCATAATCGAATATTCCAAAGTTGAATAGTACATAGCATGAAACCGCGGATCGAGTCAACGGTGGGAAACAGATTTCGTGAATGTGGAGCTTATTCTCGAAATCTAGGAGAGTAACCCGGAGAAATGAGAGCGAGGCGGCGGTTACCTTCCGCGGTCATTGGGCAGTATTTTTCAAGCAGTCCTACACGAATTTGGAAAGGTTTACAAAAACGTCGATCATTTTCGACAAGATTGTTCGCCGGAATAGAGCCACGTGAGGTTAGGGTGCGTCTGGGAGACAACCGGAGCCATTGTGGTCTTGGCACGAATCATGCCTACGTCCATGCAGGATTAGGAGCTTTGGTAAAAGCTCCCTGAGAAATGTGCTTGTCGGAGAAATACCCAATATGCTATTACTCATATTATGAATAATCATGTGATTGGTCGTGGTCCCTACCCTCTCCCACTCTGTGCCGGCGAGAAGCCTCCGGGAGTCCTGCACGAAGGCATCGGGCCGCTCCGGGTAAGAGCGGAGCGAATCGGGGAGAGGTCATTCCGATGCCCTGTCAAAGCGGCAATATCCCAGACCGAGGGCGGTTCCGGAGCGCTTTGGCGGGGAAGACGGCCGGTGCCCTTCGCAGTGGGGAAGACTTTCCCGAAACAACAACTTTATCGGGTCTCCCTTACACAAGTTTGAAGGCTCGAAGGGCGACTCTTGGGTCCGCAGGGACCGGACCCCGGAGATTACCCGGGAGATTTGGCTTTCGTCCGAATCTCTCATGATGGTATTTGCTGGAAAGGAGAATTCTCATGCACAGACGGTTCCTCATTCGCGCGGCGGCCATGGTGCTGGGTGTGATGCTCTTGCCGGGCATCGGAGGCGGCTTCGCCGTGAATGCGGCGGAAACCGCTTCGGTAACCATATTTGCCGCAGCTTCCACGACCAACGCGATCACCGACATCTCCAAGTTGTTTGCAGAAAAAAACAAAGCCAAGGTCACCCATTCCTTCGCGTCTTCCTCCACCCTTGCAAAACAGATCGAGCAAGGCGCCCCTGCGGACGTCTATCTGTCGGCAAATCCGAAATGGATGAACTATTTGACCGAGAAGCAATCCATCGAGCCGCAGAGTCGATTCGACCTGCTTGGCAACAGGATCGTTTTGATTGCTCCCGTATCCTCAACAGTCAAGATTACCGTGGGACCGAAGTTTGATTTGCCCAAGGTGCTGGGTAACGACAAACTCGCCATGGGGGATCCGGATCATGTCCCCGCTGGAATATACGGGAAACAGGCGTTGGTGAAGCTGGGTGTCTGGAAGGATGTGGAGCCCAAGGTGGCGCGAGCCAAGGATGTGAGAGCCGCTCTGGCGCTTGTGGAACGAGGTGAGGCCCCGCTGGGCGTGGTGTACGCCACCGACGCGGCGATAACGAAAAAGGTGAAGGTGGTGGGAGTGTTCCCCGAGGATTCTCATCCTCCCATCGTATATCCCGTGGCCCTTATCAAAGATAAGGGGACAGCGATAGCCAAGAGCTACCTGGAATTCTTGAAATCCCCTGCAGCGAAGACTGTTTTCGAGAAATACGGTTTCTCGGTGAAATAATGAATTTGCCGTACCTCACTCCCCTGGAGGCCGAAGCGCTTCGCCTCAGCCTCTGGGTATCAAGCTGGGCCGTCGTGGGGAGCCTTCCTCTGGGCATCCTCACGGCCTGGCTCCTCGCCCGCAAGCGTTTTCCCGGTAAGGTGCTCTTGGACGGACTCATCCACCTGCCACTTGTGCTGCCTCCAGTGGTAACGGGATACTTACTGCTCGTCGCATTCGGCCGAAAGGGATTCATTGGGGGTTGGCTGTACCAGACTTTGGGGGTCAGCTTCGCGTTCAACTGGAAAGGCGCGGCCGTCGCCGCCGCGGTCATGTCCTTTCCCCTCATGGTCAGGGCCGTCCGGCTATCCATCGAAGGGGTGGATCGCGGGCTTGAAGCCGCGGCACGCACATTGGGAGCGGGACCGGTGAGAGTATTCTTCACCATCACCTTGCCGCTGATCGTGCCGGGAGTCTTTACGGGTCTCATTCTGGCCTTTGCCAGGAGTCTGGGGGAATTCGGCGCCACCATCACCTTTGTGTCAAACATACCCGGGCAAACGCAGACCTTGCCCCTGGCTCTCTATACCCTCACCCAGGTGCCCGACGGTGAAGCGGGGGCCATGCGACTCTGTATCGTGGCCATTGCCGTTGCACTCTTCGCCCTGACGGCATCGGAAATGCTTTCCAAGCGAGTGGAAAAGCTCATGAAGGGCTAAAGATGCCATAGTGGAGCGCCTTGAAAATTGCGAGAAACGAAGAGGGCGTCGGAGTTATGGGGAGAGACCCGCGGACAGCCTCCTGCGCTCCGCTATCGGGTCTTCCATCCGGATACCGCACAGTTCAACAGCTCATTCGGACGGCATGTCTCTTCCGCTGCGAACGGCCCGACCTGACATCGGTTCAGAGACATACCGTCCGTGTGGTGAAGTCCCATTCTTAATTGCGAAACGCGGTGAGTTACCTCGTCAGAAACCGAGCCCCGAAATACCGTTTCTCCTTTAAAACATGTTGGCTGCTTGCAAGCAATGTTTACCGGCCGGCAACGTCGCCGGGAACATATCTTCTTCAATCGTGTCTGGAGTTTCATGGACGGAAACTGTTGGAGGAGCAATTCGCCCAAACTTGATTCCGGCTTTCAGGAAGATTAGTAGACCAACACTCATGTGAAAGGAGAATCTGCCCACGCAGGCCAGAGCGCCTCTGATGATCGAGCACCGCCTCATCGAACGCATGCTCAAACTCATAGAGAAGGAGGCTGCACGCATTCGGGGCACGAATGCGATCGACTGGGTTTTCATAGACAACGCTGTCGATTTCATAAGAGTATATGCGGACAGGACCCACCACGGCAAAGAGGAGGACATCCTTTTTCGTGAGCTGGCCAAGAAGGACATGACCGGCGAGGAAAACAGGATCATGGGCGAGCTCATTCAAGAGCACATCCTGGGACGGAAGACGGTCGACGAGCTGGTGGACGCGAAGAAGCGGTATTTCGCCGGGGACCATTCAGCCCTGGAATCGGTGGTGTCAAGGCTTGAGCTGCTCGTGAGCTTCTATCCTAAACACATCGAAAAGGAAGACAAGGTGTTCTTCCCTGCCATGATGCAGTACCTTTCGTTGGACGATCAGGAGCGGTTACTTTCTCAATACCGAGAATTCGACAGGAATATGATCCATGAGAAGTACCGACACCTGGTTGAGGAGCTCGGGAATTGACGGGCCATGAGGGGGCCCGTCGGTAGGATTTCATCGTTCCACGGATCGATCGGAAGAACCCGGTCCCGTAATTCAAAGCCATAGCTTTACGTCAAAACCCTTGGATGTGTATCCATCGAGGAAGTCTGCAAGAGCCTCCGCCTCGAAAGCCCGGCTGATTCCTGGGACCACGACTGTCGTAGTAGACTGTTTTCATTCCGGGAGCTCCCGTGCTTGACGAGACTTCCAGCGGTACAATTTCCCGAAGCGCAGCAGGAAAATGACGAAACCCGCTATCCAAGCGAACGCATAGAGGGAAGTTTCCAGGTCCATTTTTACCTCGGTTCCTTGAGCCGGATTTTCCTAACCACATTATAAGAATAAACCAATAATCGGAAAAGACCAAACGTCTCGAGACTGCGATCCGGGCCGATGCCCGTCAAGGCCGGCATACCGGCCTTGGAGGGTAATAGGAAGGCTACGGACGTGGGATTTCCATGAGGCAGGAGTCTTGCCTTCGACACTGTGTCGCTGAGCTGTGCAGTGGCGATGAGGAGGGCATTGGGATTGACTGAGAGTGTACGGTGATGTAAGCTCGGCCCATGTCCCAAAGAGGCTTTATTAGAAGCGCAGCGAAGGTATTGCCGTCCTCCCGCTGAGAGGGAAATCCGGTGACTTCCGGGGTGTCGGTGGACAATGACGAGACCAGATTCCTGACCGAACGCCGCAGAATTAGCGTGAACACCCCTTATTGCCGTCAGTGAGTCTTGTCCAAAGCGCTGCTCCAAATGCGGCCGGATTTGGCGAGATCTGCCGATAGGCGCAGGCAAAACTAACGAGAGCCTGACAGATGCAGCGTACACTTTCGATTACCGCCACTTTTTTCGCAATTGTCGCAAGCGTGGTTTGCCTCGTATGGATGGTCTACTGTTCGGATATCCCCCTCAATCACGACTCGGCGATTCTCCTGGACTGCGGCAGAATGATTCTCCATGGTGCAATTCCCTACGTTGATTACGTGGAGATGAATCCTCCCATTACCCACTACGTTCACGCCATCCCGGTCGCACTGGCAGGGCTTACGGGAATAGACCTCCCGAATACGTTTCATACACTGATTCTGCTCCTGATTTGCTATTCCACAGCCGCTCTCGTGCTGCTTTTCGGGAAGCCTCCGTTCGTTTTCTCACCGTCGGCTCAGCTTTTTGTCTCTGCAGTATGGTTGTCTTTTTGTGTCTTCTCAATACCTATCGGCGGGTTCGGTCAAAGAGAGCATTTGTTCGTGTTGGCCTATGCACCATGGATGGTCTGCCGCCAGATTCGGCACAGCGGCCATCGCATCCCCTTCGGGTACTCCCTTACCGTCGGCTTGTTGCTGGGCCCATTGCTGTTGATGAAACCGCACTTTGTGGGGATTGCTGCGATTCTCGAGGCCTGGATGCTCGTGCGATCTCGGCGCTTTACCGCTCTTTTCTCTTCGGACGCCTTGGTTGTGGCGGGCTGTGCGCTTGTATATGCCGGCCACTTCCTCTTTGTCCCCTCTGCAATGAACGAGGAGCTTTTGGGTCGCTGGATGCCGTTTGTGGCCAAGCATTACTGGGTGTACAATTGCTCGTTCAGTGATCTCTTGGCTGCCGGATTCCCCAAGCATTATGGTATGCCTGCCATGCCGCTTCTCGGCCTCGGTCTCATCCTGGCGGCTCGGAAGATCTCCCAGCCGGCCCTGGCAAAGCACGTGGAGCTCTGTGGATTGGGGACGCTCCTGGGCCTCGCTTGTTTTGTTGTGCTGCATAAAGGATGGAATTACCAACTGGTCCCTGCATACGCATTCTTGGCACTGGCTCTGTGCTGTCTCCCCGTGGCTGTTGAAGATTGGTCGGAGAAGAGGAGAACATTTCTCGGGCTGCCTTCATCACTCGCGGCAACTGCCTTGGTCATAGGTGCGTGCATTTCCCTTATTGCAGGTGACATCATGCTCACGCGACAGGGATTGGCGAACGGAAGTGCGGTGCGACCGTCCTTGGAGAAGTGGATCGCCTTCATCCGTGAGCACGGTAGCCCTGGAGGAAAAATCACCTTTATCTCAACCGGCGCAACGCCGGCCTATCCTACCCTCTTGTACACGGGTAACTTTCCGGGAAGTCGTTATATACAGGCATTTCCCATCGCCATGTTCTGGCACGGCCATGAGACGTACGGCGGCCGGGGCCCGCTGGAAGACGGTAGGAGCAAGCGGACTCCTGAAGAGCAACGCTTTCTGGATGAGTTGGGTAGCGATGTCATGGTCCGGAAACCTGAGCTCATTGCCATACTTGACTCGGCTCAATGTCAGGGATGTCCCCCCGGATTCCGAATCAACGAGTATCTCGATAGGATCGGGTGGAAGGGTCAATACCTGAAATCGTACCATTTTGTAACGCGCTTCAAGGATTTCGCGGTCTACAGGCGCAATCGAGTACCGAATTGACGTCCTCTCTTCTATGTTATGGAAGGCGGTTTAGAAAATGGATCCTACGGTCCCCGTGGGTGACAAGACACGAGTCGTGGTGGTTCTGCCCTGCTACAACGAGGAGGGCCGGCTCCCTCTTCTGCTCGACAGGATCAAGAAGGCCATGGAAGAGCATGGCCATGCATACGAGATCATCGCTGTAGACGACGGAAGCACCGACGGAACGGTCGAAGTTCTCACCGAACAGGCCAGGGGAATTCCTATTGCAATGTATCGCCACCACCACAATGAGGGACTCGGACCGACCATCAGGGACGGACTCATGGCAGCAGCGGCGAGTGCGCGCACTCAGGACGTCATAGTCACAATGGATGCGGACGACACTCACCCTCCGGACGTCATTCCGGGCATGTTGGCTGAGCTGGACAAGGGGTACGATGTAGTCATTGCGTCGCGATATCAACCGGGGGCTCGCGTGGTAGGTGTTCCGGCCGGCCGACGGATGTTCAGCTCGGTAGCTTCTCTGCTTTTTCACCTCGTGTTCCCAATCCAGGGGGTCAAGGATTACACCTGCGGATTTCGAGCATACCGGGCTTCCGTGGTAAAGCGTGCGCTGGATGTCTATGGAAAGGGATTCGTGGAGCAGCAGGGGTTTCACTGCATGGTGGACATTCTGTTGAGGCTACGAAAGCTGGGAGTCCGATTCACCGAATTACCGTTTGTGCTTCGCTATGACTTCAAGGAGGGGCCATCGAAGATGAAAATAGCCCGAACCATCTGGAGTACCCTCGTTCTCATGGTAAGACGTCGGTTTTTTGATTCATTATGACGCTCCTCGGACTTGATACCCAATATAACGGAGAGTGCAAATCCGCGCCTGGAGCCCGGCGAGGCGCCCACCACAAAGGCAAAGCCGACCAGGGCCCGGATGCGGCCATTCGGCGTATTCCGTCGATAACGCATGTGGAGAGCGAGAAGCCGGAGAAAGGACCGTTTACCCTTCTGCTCGTCGTTTCTCGCCGGCTGGAGCACCTGCACAGCCCCCGGGGCTTCTGACCCATCTTCTACAGTTGTCGGGGTTTTTGGGGGTATGAAAGGGTTTATGTAGTTGAAATAACGAGGAGTGAGTTTTCCCGAAGCCGAAAACATGGTGCCACGCTATAGTAAATAATGCTTGACAAGATAGGTTTTATGG
>JBGSJS010000087.1:0-114871 GCA_041741735.1 Desulfomonilaceae bacterium
GCTGAGAAGTTACAACGAAAGATAAAAATCTTGGAGAATGCCGCCCGTGGCTGCGCCTCGGGTGAATCAGAAGCCCTGATAAGATAAGTTGTTCTTTCTTCATTATGGAGGGGGAGACTCTTCTCCCCCTCCAAACCTCCCCCATACGTTGGCTCACCCGGCGGAGAGCTCTTACCCGAGATTTTTATAGATTTCGCAATTAAGAATGTGCGCGGCCGCCGGCCGTCAAACAACGAAGAAAGCTCCGCACGCGCATATAATCCAGCAGGCGAAAAGCCCCAAGACTATTCCCCTTGAAATCCTCCCCCGCATGAGCACGTTCAGACCCGCCGCGCCCAGAACCGCATAACAGGGAGTCAATCCCATGGTGTAGGTAGCCTTTGCGGTACTGTAAATAGGCAGAACCAGAAAGAGATAGAAGACGGCAAGCAGGTACGTGACGACGCAAACGGCCGGAAAGAACAACTTGCTCCGCATGGGCTCCCCGGTTCCGGTGAGACCCGATATGATGCCGATTGCTATTCCTGCGGCCGGAAGGAGCGAGAACCAGAGCATGGAAAGCATGAGGTCGTAGTTCCATGGAGGACGACCCTTGTAGGCACAGACGCTGCTGAGACCGCCATCCGCCCAAAATGTGGAAAAAAGCGAATCCCAGATGCCGTGAACCGCGGAATACATGGGCCTGGAAAGCGATTCGCCGAATGTGGTGATCTGGTGCAAGGTTCTGTAGGACGGGTATTGCCACCAAACCGTGCTGCCCGATGGATCCCATCCTCCAACGAAGAAATGGCCCATGAGCATGTAGTTTCTCACGTAATACCAGCCCGAAACGAGGGCTGCTACGCCCACAAAGATTGCCGTATGTTGGGCAAGGGTTGCAGCCGATTCCCTTGTCCGCCCATGACAGGTGAACACGAGATAGGCCATACACAGAAAAATGGCCGGGACCAGAAGAAGCGCGGTCGGCTTCGTCAGAACTGAGAGCCCCACCGCAAGCCCCAGGAGAACGGCGGCTGACTTGGAGGGCACTGTGCCCGTGGAAAACCATCGCAAACAGATTACCACGGCCGTTCCTGCGAAGAGAGCGGCCATGGGCTCGTTTCCAACGACCTGGGATATGTAGATGTTCATGGGGAGGAGCCCCCCGAGAATCGTCCCCATGGACTGGAGATCGTCTCTGTCGGGGTACACGTACCTCAATGCCCGATAGCAAAGCTCAACCAGCAGAAGTCCGCAGAGAAGGTTTGTTGCTCGGAGGAGAAAGGCCGTATTGGCCGGACCCACAAGACTTTTGAGCAATCCGAAGAGCGGTGCGCTCAGCACATAAAACAGAGGCGGCTGAAACATCTGCCACCCTTCGGTAGCTATGGGGATACTCCTGTTTTCCCACACGTATTCAATGTATTGGTAGTGTTGGATTGCATCCATCCCGACGTACAGGGGGATTTTCCCCATGTTGTTCACTGCCAGAACTCCCCAAAATGCAATGATGAGCCACCGAATCAGGCTCGCGACCGGCCGATGGGGTCTGTCTCCATCGAGCTTGCCGTCTCGATAGAACACGACAGCCAAGAGGAATACGATCAGAAACACCGGCAGAAAAACCCACCAGAGACTCAGCAGAGCCTTGTCAACCGTTGGAAACTTGGAAGAAATCTCTGCCGACAGATCTCTCCCCGCGTCCCACGCTTTTGTCCAATTTCTGCCGTCATGCCCCACCTCCCAATTCTCTCCCGTTGCAAGCTTCAGCGAATCGCAGAACGCCCTCAGGAGGGGAAATCCTCTGGTACGGTCTACTTGGACGTGGATCTCGTGAAGACCTGGGGTCAGGAACGGGCGGATATCAAGGGAGAGCGCGGTCTTGACGGTCTTCGGCGGCGCACCGGGTCGCCAAAGGAGGTGATTGTCGAGCCACACCACAGGAGCGCCGACCGCATTCACGTGGAGAATTGCCTCAGATGGGGGAGTATCAACACGAAACCGGGTGCGGAATACCGAGACGAGTCTTCCCGCTTTGTGAGGCTGCAAGTCCACCCCATGAGGCGCTACAATCCAGCGGGCGCCGCCCCACGTCACGAGAAAAGACGTGTTAGGGTTATTGATGACGACTCCCACCATGCACACCACGGCAAGCACGATGAGCAGCGGTAGAAGGAATCTTCCAGCCATTACGGAAACCTTGTTTCATCCAATATGAAAAAAGCCGATAAAACCGGGTGGATTTCAGCCCGGTCCCGTTTTCGAGTCTGAAGTCGGCTCTACAATGGGAGTGAGACGAGCCACAGCTCATCCGGGACTCAGGGCCGCCCGTCGGACCTCGGCTCGCGCTCGGGGTGACGACTTGGTATCATTCGGGGGCATCCTGAAATCGATTGCCTTCCGCCACCCTATTTCCAAAAAGGAGTACAAAGCCAACCACGCGAAGTTCCCCGTACCGACGAGGAACGTCCCGAGCATGCGCTCGTTTCGGCATCATACTACATGAAATATGTGGGATGAAGGATCTTCTCGCCGGCGCTTCTCCAAAACCCTATATTACGCAGTGTCCCAAAGCTTCAGTTTCTTAATTTTGTTACTCATGCGCCGGGAGAGCGATTCCCGAAGGCGGCGAGCTCAGTTCTCTGTTTCTCAAGTTTGGCTACATTTCGGCTCTTTCATTCTTGGAAAGGCAGGCATCGGGTCTGTTCGGAATACTCCGCACCCCTGTCTTCATCGGTGTGACGACGCGGTAAGACAAGATCTTATTCATCTCAACAGCGTTGCAGCGAGCACGCGATCGCATTTACTTAAACGGGTACGCAGTAAAAAGGGTTTGACGGATTCACATCGGGTCAGTTAAACTGAAAGAGAGTCTCACTCTGTATTCACGGTCTCAATGACCGCAATTATGTGTTCGGAGGCTCCGGGGAGACGACGCTGCAGGACGTCCGGGATGGGAAGGGGCAGAGGAACCTTGGGAAAATTCCATGGCGGAAGACGAGCTTCACCGACTTGGTGGGCGCGGTCTTTCCCGTTTTCCACGCGAAAGACCGGAAAAGCGTCAAACAATTTGATTCAAGGTCAATGTTCATATACCTGACGGTCAGGCAAAGCCTTGCGGCCTCTAAGAAAATATTCGAACCAAGCGTTTTAATAAAAAGCTAACACAATTTTAACAATTCAAAAATATATTGAGCCAGACAAATCTTGGCACTGCCAAATGATTTGATATGGCGGAGCGCTTTGAAAATCGCGGGAAACGGAGAGAGCCATGGAGGCGTCAGGAAGCCTTCGGATAGCTCCTGCGCTCCGCTATCGGATCTGCCGTAAGTCGCAAGCAGGCGTCGCTAATCTTGGAAGTACTGCGACGATCTCCGGCGACAACGGTGTCGAAGGCTCATTGGCCTTCAACTCGAAGAATGCCGCGAATTTTAATGAGCGGCACTATAGCAAGAAGGAGATTTCGGATGGCCTTATGGGATTATAGACCAAAAGCCGACCTCTGGACCGGTGTCGCAATCGGAGTGGGGCTGCTCGTAGCTCCGGTGGTTATCCCTGTTGTAGCTGCAGCGGCAAAACCGGCTTTGAAGGCAATAATGAAGACCGGCATCATGGTCTACGAAAAAGGGTGCACGATGCTGGCCGAGGGAGTGGAGATGGTGGAGGACTTGGCAGCGGAGGCCAAGTCCGAAGTCGTTGCAGAGCTCGCCTCGGCCAAGAAAGAAGAGGCCTAGGCCCATAACCCACCGCGGGAGAGGGCGCACGGTTGATAAGGATCGTGCATCGCATCCGACGGGATAACGAGGATCAAAATCTCTCAAAGGACGGGTAATATTTTTTGTGGAGCCCTCCTGGAATGAGGGAGCGGCCCGGCTCAAGAGCGCGGCTGACGGGTACTACGGTGAAAATCGAAGGCTCCATCCGTCGTGTCAAGGCTAAACGTTCGTTCCGGCAGTTGTTTTCGTGAGCCCTGTGGTTTCTTGAATTCGCCGAATTGCCTGAGGAAGAGTCGCGAGACCCGCAGGGCACTTGGTTTGTATTACGCGTTGCTCCTACGTGTGTGTGCGGGCGAATGAATGAGACGGCGGCAGAAGAACGCCTGAAGATGTTTGCGAAGCGGACGACGATTGAAGCTGCCTTCAGTTCGCGTTGGACCGCATAACACTCCGTTCATCCGGAGTACATGAATCGCACGGAGCAACATATTCTTTGGTTTAATTGTTGTTGCGTCCGATGAGGTTGAATAGTTGGTAAGGGAAATTCATAACGGTATTAGAGGAAGAATTCGTTACAAGGTGACCGGTCTTTATCGGTCCCCGGTTCTCAAGCGACGCCTGGAGGCACTCCCGTTTCAAAGTGCGGAAGTGAACGATGTCTCGGCAAGCATTCTCACGGGAAATGTTCTCGTTCGCTTCAACCCTGACTGTAATCGGCGCATGATCGCTTCAATGTTGGAGGAGGTCGCAGTCGATTATTTCAGGGACGTCGAAGCGGGAGCCAACGGTGTGCCGCCGGAACGGAAATTGGACGATGAGACGGCGAGACTACCGGTCCCCCGAGATCGTGTTCGCAAGCTTGTCCCGGTGGCCGCACGTGTCGAAGGGGTCGACGGGCGGCAGACGCGGCAGTGGCATCTCATGGACGGGAAGGCCATTCTTGCCGCAGTAAATTCATCCGTCAAGTCGGGTCTCTCTCCGGAGGCAGCGCAAAAGAACCGAGATCTTTACGGCCTTAACGTTGTTCCCGAACCGCCTGAACGATCAAAGCTCGCAATCTTTCTCGAACAGTTTCAGTCGTTGCCGGTTGCGCTTTTGGGGGGTGCAGCGGTGCTCTCCGCGCTTACGGGAGGGATCGCCGATGCGGCGGTTATCATGGCCGTGGTGGGAATCAACTCCGTGATCGGATTTGTGACTGAAAATGAGGCCGAAAAGACCATAAGCTCGCTGAAACAGCTCATAAGGCCCTACGCGGAGATAGTCCGTGAGGGAGCTTTGAAAAAGGTAGCCGCGGAAGAGCTCCTGGTTGGAGACATTCTCATCCTGAAGCCCGGTACGTATGTAGCCGCGGATGCCAGAGTGGTGCAGGCGGCTCACTTGACGATCGATGAGTCGGCCCTTACGGGGGAGAGCAATCCGGCGGGCAAGCGAACCCAGGCCCTGAAGGGCAAGCACATCCCCCTTGCCGATCGCAATAACATGGTCTACGCGGGAACGCTGGTCACGGGAGGCCAGGGACTGGCGGCGGTGGTTGCCGTCGGCAGATCTTCCGAAATAGGCAAGATCCAGAGTCTCGTTGCAGAGGCGGAGGCCCCTGACACTCCCATCGAGCGGCAGTTGGACACGATTGGGAACCAGCTCGTTGTAATTTCAGGCGCCATTTGCGGATTGGTGGGTCTTATCGGGCTGCTTCGCGGGAACGGTTTTGTGCAGATGCTCAAGACCGCCATTTCCCTCGCGGTTGCAGCGGTTCCGGAAGGCCTGCCGGCTGTTGCGACGACCACCCTTGCTCTCGGTATCAAGAGCATGAGGCGGCACAAGGTGCTCATACGGAACCTTGATGCGGTGTGCACGCTCGGTTCGGTTCAGACCCTCTGTTTTGACAAAACCGGTACGATTACGTACAACAGAATGACGGTGCTGAGAGTCTATTCCGGCATGGAGCATATCGAGATTCATGAAGGGCGGTTCCTTGTCGGCAAGTCCCAGGTCGATCCCCTGGCCGGCGATGAGCTGGTAAGGCTGATGCATGTATGCGTGCTCTGTAACGAAACGCAGATCGATACCGGCAAGGGAGGGCAGTATGTGTTGAACGGGTCGGCAACGGAGAATGCCCTGATTCACCTGGCAATCGCTGCGGGGGTGGATGTTGAGGCTCTCCGGGGTCAACATCCGCTGCTGCAGACCATGTACCGATCTGAAAATCGTCAGTACATGAGCACTGTTCATGTCTCCGACAACCCGGGCCGGCTGGTGGCCATGAAGGGGAGCCCGGTGGAAGTGCTGACAAAATGCCGGCACCAGATCAAGAACGGTGTGAGGATTGACCTCACCGAAGACGACAGGGACCGCATCGAAGCCGAGAATGACGGCATGGCCGGAGACGCCTTGCGGGTGCTTGGCGTGGCTTACGCCTCCCGAAGCTCCGACGAGCCGGTAGACACGGAGAACGGCTTCACGTGGTTGGGTCTCGTTGGAATGGCCGATCCGATCAGGGATCGGGTGAAGGAAGCGGTCCGAGTCTTTCATGGTGCCGGGCTGGAAACGGTTATGATCACCGGAGATCAAGGACCGACGGCTTATGCAATCGGACAAGAGCTGGGGCTTTCAAATGGAAGGCAATTGGAAATTCTCGATTCCACCGACCTCTCAAGCACCGAGCCGGCCGTGCTCAAGGCTCTAAGCAAGCAGGTTCACGTATTTTCCCGGGTAAGCCCCTCCAACAAGCTGCAAATCGTTCAAGCCCTGCAGAGCTCCGGCAAAGTCGTGGCCATGACCGGTGACGGCATCAATGACGGACCGGCTCTGAAAGCAGCCGACATAGGGATCGCCATGGGGCGTGCCGGTACCGATGTGGCTCGGGAGGTCGCGGATGTCGTGCTTGAGGAGGATGATCTTGAAACCCTGATCGTTGCCATCAGCGACGGGAGAACCATCTACAGCAATATCAGGAAGACCCTACACTATCTGCTTGCTACAAATTTCAGCGAAATCCAGGTGATGTTCGTGGCCGCGGCAACCGGCATCGGATACCCCCTGAACGCAATGCAACTGCTCTGGATAAACCTCGTCTCGGATATATTCCCCGGGCTTGCCCTGGCCATGGAGCCGGCGGAGCCGGATGTGATGAATCGTCCGCCCAGAGATCCCCATGAACCGATCGTCCAATCGGATGATTTCAAGAGAATCACCTTCGAGGCGGCGACTTTGACCACGGCCTCCCTCGCTGCATACGGTTACGGAGTGATGAGATACGGCATGGGACCCGTCGCAGGAACTATGGCGTTTCAGAGTCTTACAACGGCCCAGATTCTCCACGCCATAACTTGTCGATCGGAGAAGCGAAGTATATTCGACTCGGAGAAATCCGAGCCCAACAGGTACCTGAATATCGCAATCGTCAGTTCGCTCGGATTGCAACTGGCGGCTCAATTTATTCCGGGTCTGAGAAGCCTCCTGGGTATTACCCCGTTGAACATCTCCGACATCTTCGTGGTCGGGGCCACGTCAGTACTTCCTCTGTTGGTGAACGAAGCAACAAAAAAACGGTCTGAGGCGAGGATATGAAAAAGAACTATATACACATGTCTGAATCGGTGACCGAAGGACACCCTGACAAGCTCTGCGACCAGATCAGCGACGCCATAGTGGATCGGTTTCTCGAGCACGACTCCCATGCCAGGATTATCGCCGAGTGTGCCGTCTCGTCGTCTATTGTTTTCATTGCAGCAAGATTTGCGTCGGGTCTCAAGGTGGACTTCCCCAACGTGGCAAGGAAGGTTATTCGTCGAATCGGTTATGTGGATCAGGAATTCAACTTTCAAACCTGCAGCATACTCACCAGTTTGAAGGAAATGGAACGGGAGCACGATACCTTTCCGGATGAAGGCGAAATGACCGAAAAAGACATCGATCGGCTCCTCGTTTACGACCAGGTGACGTTATTCGGCTTCGCGTGCAATCAATCACCGACGTTGATTCCTCTCCCCATATGGCTTGCCCACAAACTGGCAAGGAGACTTACGGAAGTAAGGCTTCAGAATGTGCTGCCCTATCTGGCCCCGGACGGTACCACCCAGGTGGGTGTGGAATATAAGAATAGAGCCCCGGTGAGAATCCACAGCATTACGGTCAATTCCAGCCAGAAGGATAGGACGTACCCTAATCAAGAGCGCCTGCGAAGCGACATCATCGAAGCAGTCATCGAAGCCGCGTTTGAAGACGAGCCCATTGCGCCGGACAAGAAGACTAGGCTTTTCGTCAATCCCGGCGGGCCTCTGAAACTGGGTGGACCTTCCGTGCATTCAGGCCTCACGGGGAGGAAGAACGCCATCGACACCTACGGGGGATATTCACGGAACAGCGGCGCAGCCCTCAGCGGAAAGGATCCGCTGCGAATCGACCGGGTCGGCGCGTACGCTGCCCGTTACGCTGCAAAGAATGTTGTGGCCTCGGGGCTGGCAGACCAGTGTCAGGTGCAAATCAGCTATTCCATAGGGCTTGCGGGTCCTGTGAGCCTTCACGTGGAGACCATGGGAACGGGCAAGATTCCCGATTACGAGATCGCCAATCTCCTGGAAAAGCACTTCGATTTCAGGCTCGGGGGAATTCTGAGGCAATTCAATCTGCGGAAGCTTCCGTCGATGTCGTCGGGAGGCTTTTATCGCAAGATTGCCGCGTACGGGCATGTGGGAAGGTCTGATATGGAGTTGCCGTGGGAGGTGACGGATAAGGTTGAGCTCCTCAAGAAATGAGGCTGCTCGTTTGACTGGTAGAGCGTGGTGCCCCCCCAAAGGGGCCCCGCTTGGCCGAAGAAATTAAATGAAAGCCGCCAGTATGGATAGCGGCGATCCCTTGAATGCGTGATCCAGTGCCAGCCCGAGAAGAGCCTTACACGCTACCTCGCTCGCCCTCGCAAACGTATCGTCCACCGGTTGCTCGATGGCAACGGATTTTGCGGGATCAATATAGTTCTCACGGGAGAGGAACGTGAGAATGGTCGAGGGGCTAATGACCTCAGGGTCGTAACAGACGATGACGCTGCCCGTCAGGGTGTTGGCGGACGTCGATTCGACCCCGAAGAGGCTGTTCAGCCGGTGGTTGACCTCTTGTGCACGGCGAACATTTCGCCTCATACCCGGAATTTTGATTCTCAGTCTTCCCGGCACCGTGTGAACTTCGTAACTCATATCTTCTCTCCTCCTCAATTGGATCGACACTACCGCGGCCTGACGGTTCTTTATCGATCTCTCCTACATTCCATCCGGAATGTTAGAATAGTATTACAGCAGAATTAAATGTTCATGTGAACAAATTCACTAATGTTTTCAATCCCAACGGGGAACCTCCGAGTACCCGGGTGAGGACGTGAATTTCAGTAATACAGGAAGAGGCTTGGCCCCCTACGAGCCTGGAAAGCTCCTCGTTCGGCCGTGCTTCGGTATCACGAGAGTAGAGATCTCTCGTGCGGCTCACAAATTAAGCCTACGAGATCGAATTGTGGACGGTCGGGAATGGCTCAGTCCGGACCGGCTAGCGGCGGGCATTCTTGGGCTGTACGCGTACTCGGATTGAAACGAGGATGCCGCAAGAAGGCGCAAGGCCTCTCCCAGTGTTACGGAGATCATTGCGCGGTCCGGAGTGCCGAGGTCGGCCGAAACGGCCGGGAAGCTACGTAACATGATCACCGTGGGGGAAGGCAAACAGGGCACCGGCCCGATAGTACCGCTCACATAAATTCGCGGCACTTCTCGAGTTGAAGGCCAATGAGCCTTCGACAACATTGTTGCCGGAGATCGGCGCAGTTCTTCCAAAGATTAGCGGCGCAGACTTGAGACTGATGCAGACCCGATAGCGGAGCGCAGGAGGCTATCCGTAGGCCTCCTGATGACCCCAAGGCTCTCTGCGTTTCCCGCAATTATCAACGCTCACCGCGATAGATCACCTTTTGGTCTCTTCGGCTTGCTCGATGATGTACTGATTACACTGCTCCCGAAACTCCAACACGATTTCTCTCAACGGTCTCTCCGCTGCTTCTGCTTCACTCTGTATCATGTTCCAGAAACGCTCGAGGAGGGGATAGGACTCCTTCGTCAAGTTGATCGCAAGGGTGCTCCCGCACAGGCAGTTTCGGTACTGCATGGTGGTGATCTGGTCCAGAGCATCCGTGTACGGTTCGAGTCCGTGGGCCACAGGCAACGTCCGGTGTATGTACTCGGGAAAGCTGCAGTACTCTTTGCCACACGTTCGACATCTCTTTGGGAATATGGTGGAATCCTTCCCCATTTCGGCAAAGGCTCGAATGAATTCCAAGAACTTGGTATTAATCGTGGCCATTTTCATCCCCCACCGGGCTGCAGAGATCTCTTGCGACTCTGCTGACTAATCTACGTCACCATTCACCGGAATGCAATTTCGAATGGGCCCCTCTCAACGGATGGATCGGTTGCGGGCGATCCCCCGTGACGCGTGGGAAACCCTCGCGGCTACCGATAGATTAGGGACTAGATGCGCTTTATAAGCGATTTTTCTTGACCGACCGCCGACTTGAGGGTACCAGTCAAACTGGCGTAATATGCAGGTCGCGCCCAATTCGTCGGAAACATTGTCTCGAGGAGAAGAAAAGCCTTTCATGAAGGACCAACCCCTGAAATCGAGGGCGGAGAGAAACCGGATCCGTGCCGCTGAGGCCACTCTTGCCGAGGAGGGCCTCAAGAAAAATTCATTGGCCTTAATGGAAGACCTCGCGGAAAAAAACGCGGACGGTTTTGCCGTGTGGAAGCGTATTCCCGGAAACCCGGTGATCTTCTTCCTTCGCTGGAACCGGCGAATGGAAGAGATCACCGGGTACACGTTGGAGGAAATCAATCGCTTAGGTTGGTGCAGGACCGTCTGTCCCGACCCGGTCGATGAACAACGCATGGCGGAGCGCCTCGAACGTGTCATGGCGGGTGAGGACCTGCGTGCCGAAGAATGGGTGGTAACGACAAAGTGGGGTGAAAAACGGACCTGCTCGATATCGACCTCTGCGGCAAATGAAGAAACCGACGGAGCCCATGTATTTACCGTGATCAGGGACATCACCGATCATCAAAAGGCGTTGACCGACCTCGCCGGGGCCAAGGGGGATTGGGAACGGACGTTCGATGCCGTCTCCGACTTGATCATGATCCTTGATGACCGACAGAGAATTATCCTTCTGAACAAGGCCGCAGCAGAGACCTTCGGACTTTCTGCGGAAACATCGAAGGGAACCTTTTGCTTCCAATCCGTTCACGGAACGGATGTGTGTCCGCCAAGGTGTCCGTTTCAAAAACTTTCCAAAGATCTTGAAGAGCATTCGGAGGAAGTTTTCGATGAGAGACTGGGCAAGACGTTTCATGTCAAAGTCTCCCCGGTCGTTGATTCGAACGGCAGGCTGAGCGGTTGTGTCCATATTTCCCGGGACATCGACGACTACAGGAAGACCAAGGAAGCTCTTCGAGCCCACGAGGAACTGCTGAGAAGATCACAGGAGATTGCCCATGTCGGGTCCTGGGATATCGATCTCGAAACCAATCGACTCGTATGGTCCGAAGAGGTGTACCGTATCGTCGGGGTAGCACCGCATGAATTCCCTGCCACATACGAGGGTTTTCTCGACAGGGTGCATCCCGATGACCGTGCTGCCGTGGATACCGCGTATTCAGGGTCGGTGCGGGCAGGCAATAACTCGTACGAGATAGACCATCGAGTTGTGAAAAAGGATTCGGGAGAGATCCGACACGTCCACGAGAAGTGCGAGCACGTACGGGACTCCTCAGGAAGGATCGTCCGCTCGGTAGGGATTGTGCAGGACATTACCGAACGTAAAAGAGCAGAGGAGCTCTTGCGGGAGAGTGAGGAGAAATTCCGTCAACTTGCTGAAAACACGGATGATGTCTTCTGGATGACTGAGGTGGGCAACCCGAGAAAAATTGCCTATGTGAGCCCTGCCTTCCAATCGATCAGGGGTTCCGGGCATGAGGATCTCTCGATGGGCTCGGGGATATTCGACCGATTGATTCACGATCACGATCGTGATCGTGTGCACCATGCTTATGAGGAGCTCCTCCTGGGAAACAAGGACTATGATGTCGAATACCGGATCAGGAGACCGGACGGTTCGATACGCTGGATATGGGACCGCGCATTCCCCGTCAGGGACGAACGAGGCGAAATTCGGCGAGTGGCAGGAATCGCTCAAGATGTCACCCTAAGAAAGGACCAGGAATTACAACAGGCAAGCCTGCTCGAAGAGATCAAGCGTTTCGCGTACATCGTCTCTCACGATCTGCGCGCTCCATTGGCGAATGTCAGGGGTTTTGCCGACGAATTGGAGGCATCCCTCGACACGGTCACCAAAGAAGTCCTCGCTGTCAACGACTGCGTGAGCCCCGAGGCGAGAGCGCGACTCAAATTCATCATCGATACGGATATTCCCGAGTCGATAGGGTTCATCAAGTCATCTATCTCCCGCATGGACCACCTCATTGCGGAAATCATGAAGTTATCCCGAATGGGCCGCAGAGAGCTCGCACTCGAAAGGATAAACATGAACGAGCTGGTCGACGCGGTTCTCAAGAGTCTGGCGCACCAGGTCGCCACAAGAGGCCTCAGAGTTTCCGTAGGTCGGCTTCCGGAAATTGTCGCGGACAGGACTGCCATGGAGCAGGTAATGGGTAATCTGGCCGACAACTCCATCAAATACCTGGATCGATCCCGGCCCGGCGAATTGGAGATCGCGGGTTGGATTGAAGATGACCGAACCATCTTCCGGGTACGGGACAACGGCGTGGGAATCGAAACGGCCGACCTCCAGAGAATTTTCCAGCCCTTCCAACGCGGACGGAGACGTGAGGAGCCGGGGGAAGGTATGGGTCTAGCCTATGTGCTGACGTTGGTCCGTCGTCACGGGGGCACCGTATGGTGCGAGTCCGAGCCGGGCGTGGGCTCCGCGTTCATCTTCACGATTTCCAACCGCCTCGCTGAAGAAGGGGGCGGAACCGCCTGAGAACCTCTTGTGCTCCATCTCTTAAGTGCGATAGGGTTGAGTGCGGTAATCGAACAAACTTTGAATCCCCGGGAACGGGAACCGACCGTCCGCCTCGTTGAGCACGCTGCTCTTCCGTGGCGGCCGCGGCGACGCCCGTCGAATGAGTCCGAATTGCTCCGGCGAAGTCGTCCGGCGGAACCCGGGTGCTCGGACATGTGCGACAGCCGGAGCTCGTTAACGGAGTACCTTAGCATGCACAATAAACAGCCCATTCGAATCCTTTGCATCGAAGACGATCCGGCGACGGGGAGGTTGCTGCAAAAGCGATTGACCGCGGCGGGATATGTAGTGGATCTCGCGCATGATGGAGAAATGGGCCTCGCCGCGTACAGGTCGGGATCGTACGATGTACTCTGCGTAGATCACAACATGCCCGGTCTCACCGGACTTGAGGTGGTCAAGGCCCTTTCGGAAGAATGCGCGTTGCCCCCAACAATCATGGTTACGGGGGCGGGAGATGAAAGTGTGGCCGTGGAGGCCATGAAGCTCGGGGCGAGCGACTACATCATAAAGGACACCGAGAACAGATACTTCGATCTCATCACGTCCGTTATCCAAGGGGCGCTGGAAAGGCAACATCTGCTGGAACAGAAACAGCAGGCCGAGCTGGCGCTGCGAAAAGCTCACGACGAGCTGGAAATCCGAGTTCGCGAACGGACGGCTGAGCTGGCAAGGACCAATGAGGAATTGCGACTGGAGATAGGCCGGCGCAAGGGAGCCGAAGAAGAGATACGGAAGCAGAACGAGTTTTTGGAGAGCGTTCTGGAGTCCTTGACTCATCCGTTCTATGTGATCGACGTGGACACGTACGTGGTGGTCATGGCCAACACCGCCTCAGGGATATCCCGGTCCGGACTGCCGTCAACCTGCTACGCGGTCACGCACCGCCGGGACGAACCGTGCGATTCCGTGGAGCATCCTTGTCCCGTCGAGGAAGTCAAAGAGAGTAAGAAGCCTGTCGTGGTGGAGCATATTCACCTCGACGAGAAAGGTGATCCGCTGGTTGTTGAAATCCATGCGTATCCCATTTTCGACAGCCGAGGCAACGTGACGAGGGTCATCGAATACACCCTCGACATCACCGCCCGCAAAGCGGCAGAGAACAACTTGAGAGAATTACTGGAGACGTCGTCGAATATCGTCCAGAATATTCCTTCGGGATTGCTCATCTATCAGTACCAGGCTCCGGGTGAGTTATTTCTTGTCAACGCAAACCGCGAGGCTACCCGTCTCACCGGTATGCAAGTGGATTCATGGCGTGGTCAGGAATTTGATGAGATGTGGCCCAATGCCCGCATGCAGGGACTCACGCAGGCCCTCTTGCGGACCATGGCCACCGGTGAGACTTTTTCCATGGAAGAAGCCGTTTTCAAGACCGATGAAATTGAGCGATTCTTCAGGCTTCGGGCTTTTTCCATGCCCGGCGACCTGCTGGGGCTCTGGTTTGAGGACGTCACCGAGTTGAAACAGATACAAGGCCGGATCCGGCGAGACACCACGGAGAACAGAGCTGTTGCCGGCGAGACGACAGAGCCCCTGATAGCCGGTGTCGGTCAGCCGGATTCCAAGGAAGAAATGCTGCGTTTTCTGCTCATCGTCGATGTTGAACCGGTAGCGGGGATAGTGCAGAAAAGACTCAACAAGCTCGGCCAAAGCAGCACCGTCGTGTCTTCGGTCAACGAAGCCATGAAAGCCGTTCTGGAGGGAGAATTCTCGGTTATCGTCTGCGACCTGAGCCAACCTGAAACGAATGGATGGAAGATCGCAGGAACGATCAGGGATTTGTGCGGGGAGATGGGGGTGGCAAAGCCCCCGTTCGTACTGATCATCGAGTCCGGCACGAGCGAAGCCAGACCGGAAGCAGGTGTGGATCTCGTTGTGAAGAAGCCCATTGACGTTTCGCGATTGCTTCAAGTCGTTCAACAACTTTTGCGACAACCCTGAACGGGGAGAGATAGAACCCAGCGGGGGGATATCGCGCGTCGGGGCTTCGGAATGGCGCAAGTCCAAGTATTCGATTTCGGAAGTTCGGTCGCGCATTTCATCCCTGGCGCCGCTACTCTTGGAAAAACCGAACGGATCTCCGGCGACAATGCCGTCGAAGGCTCATTGGCCTTCAACGGGAAGATTGCCGCGAATTTCAATGAGCGGCACTTTATCAGGGATCATCCTGAAATCGATTGCCATCCAGGGCCGTATTTAGGAAATGAAGTACCAAGGTGGAGGCACCCCAAGAGAAATGGTGCAACGGATGCAGATTGCATTCGTGGTTGCGGGTTACAACCTTCCCCGGATCGCGAGAGACGGGGAATACAGAATGAAAGGCATTGACGAGCCAACGGGGGAGAATAGCCGATGAGAATCCTGGTTGCCGAGAACGATCCGGCTTCGCGGAGTCTGTTTGAAGAACGGCTCACCGAATGGGGCTACCAAGTCGTCGTCTGTGGAGACGGAGCTCAGGTCTGGCAGGCCATGCAAGAGAACGATCCTCCCAATTTCGCGGTGGTGGATCTTGACATGCCCGGCATGGACGGCAGACAAATCTGTTTTGCGATCAGGGAATTGAAGAAGAGACCGCACATGTACCTGATCCTGTCGGCTCCCCCGAATAGAGAGGCCGACGTGATTGCCGCTTTGGAAGCAGGAATGGACGACTTTCTCATCAGGCCCATCGATCCTCTCCAGCTCCAGATGAAGATCCGCGCGGGCAGCCGCATTGTCAGGTTGCAGAGAATCTTCTTCTCATTTCTCGATCACTACGACTCACACGGCGTCAGTGACCCTCTGACGGGACTGTGGAATAATCACGCGATTACAAATATTTTGGCAAAAGAATTGGCCAGGTCGTTGAGGCAAGGGACGTCGGTAGGTCTGCTGACCGCGGAGCTGGACCGCTGGAGTGGGGTCGAAGGGCCGTCGGGCAAGCTCACCGATGATTCGTTGCGCAGGGAAGTCACCCGAAGAATCCACTCATCGGTCAGGTCGTACGACGCTGTAGGGCTCGGCAAAGGGAAGAGCTTCGTCATTGTTGCCCCTGGTTGCGATGATGAGAATGTGAGGCAACTTGCAGAGAGAATCCATTCGTCCGTCGGGAGATGCCGCGCCAGTATAGCGGGACATGAGGTCCAACTGACGATGAGTCTCGGAGCCGTCTCCGTCGATGCCGGCAAAGTGTGGGACGTGGATACCGTCATGAAGGCCGGAGAGGGCGCTTTGGACTCGGCGAAGAAAAAAGGAGGCAACCGGGTTGAGTTTCGGGCAGGGGACGTCGTGACATCTTCCGCCGCCGAGCAATCCGGAGAGTAGTAGTATCTCGTCGTTAAGGACGTGGCTTAACGGCACATCCGGCATGTCAACGACAGAGCGTGTCAGGTCCCTTGACCGGTCGCGGCGTTGATAAACTCTTCGACGCTCCCCGGGCTTACCAAGACCTTCCCGGCGGCAGTCTCCACCAGGACGAAGCGAGCTCGATCCGACGTGGTCACATATGCCCTGAACGTTCCCCACGCGCGGTTGCTGAATATCCCGGTGGCCGCAAACAGTCCGCCGTTGCCCCACAGTCTCACACTCCTCCCCACGTCGGACACGACGGGCGAGGCTTTCATTACCGGGCCGAAACTCTTGGAGCCCAAACGGAAGAAGACGGTGAGGCCCTCCGGGGCTATGCCGTATCCCACCGGAGCGCGAAGATAACACCCCAGGGTTACGATCGTGAGCACAACGGCAGGAACACCGGCCCATCCGCTGACACAACATGCACCGAACAAACCGATATTGATGACGAGCACGGTGACGGTCACGACCTTAATGGCCGTTGAGGTCGGGGCCGTTGGATGCAGTGCCGTGGGTCCTTTGTTGAGATGGGTCATCAGATCACACTCTTCGTCTTGAGCTCCCCTTTGATCCAGGCGTAGACCACCGGTGCCGCAATGAGACCCGCAACGCCGAAAATGGCCTCCATCACCAGCATTGCCGAGAGCAGCTCCCATGCCGTGGCCTGCACTTGTCCGCCCACGATGCGGGCGTTAAAGAAATACTCCAACTTGTGGATTGCCACCAGAAAGACCAGCGAGCCCATGGCCGCGGCCGGCGACACGCCGAGGCTAATCAAAACGATGGCGGCATTGGAAATGAGGTTGCCGATAACAGGGAGCAGTCCCGCCACGAAGGTCAAGGGGATAAGGACGGTCAGCATCGGCAGACGAATCCCGCAGAGGGGGAGGATCACCAGCAGATAGAGGGCCGTGAACACCGTGTTGAGGACCGAGATCTTCACCTGGGCAAAGACCACCTTATCGAATGCCGTCGCCAGGGCTCCCGTCCGAGCGTGAAGGGCGGCAACGAAAGCCGGACACCGATCGGTAGCATCGAAATGGTGAAGCGCGGTCATTCCTCCGATGACCATCCCGAAGAGCACGTGAACGAGCGTCTTGATCCCCGTCATTCCGGCTTTGGAGATCCGATGGGAATGCTCCCGCAGCAGCGAGGTTGCCTGATAGCGAAGATCGTCCATGGTCGCGGGTATTGCGTCGGCCATATCGGGAGGCAGGGTGCGTCTGAGGTTCTCCAGGGTTTCGGCTATGGACGCAAGCAGGCCCGCCATGCCGCGACCTCCGTGCAGGAAGGACCAGATCCCAAGACAGCCTCCACAGAGCCCCAGAACGACAAGAATCACAATGGCAGCGAGGGCGAACTTGCGGGCCAGAGCACCCCATCGCAGGGGCAGCCGGAGAGCCAGTTTGACGGTCAAAACGTGCACGGCCAGGCCGGCGAATACCGTGGGAAGCAAGTGGAAATACAGGACGAGCGGAACGGCCGGCGCGGCCAAAAGGTAGCTCGCGGTCTCGGGGCCCCACATGGCAGACCCCTGACCTTGATGATTCATCGGTTCTTCGGGACGGCACTCAACCATAGCACCCTCATGCAATCTCTTTCTTGCGGCCCGCCTCTATGCGAGGAGTGCCGCCGGTCGTATCGGAAATCCGGGAAAGCGGGATTCGCCCTTGCTACAGCGAGGCTGCTCCCGGCCGAGGACGGTACGCGATCCGAAGACTCACCACCAGGATCAGGAGCGAAGCTGCCGCCAAAAGTGCTCCCCAGAGCCAATAGGGCAACAGCAGCGCCTGCTGCATTTGCGCCGTGTCGGAAATTCCGAGAGGACCGGCAGAGTAACTGAACAGGTAACCCAATTGACGGTAGGTGCTCACACATGCCTGGACGCCCAGGAACTGAACTGCGAATACTTGCACGCGGGGCGATGCCTTGACGGCTACGGCAAGAATCGACGCACCCAACAAGGGGATCATGACCAGTCCGAAAAGGGACCGCACCCAAATGACCGTTGAAATTAGCAGGACTGCTCCCAAGACTTTCAGACCCGGAGAAACGGCCCTCATGTTCCGGGAAGTCAGAATCAGGATTCCCCCGGCAATGGGGGGCCCCAAAGGACCGGCTGCGGCAACGATCGCGCGACCCATCGCTCCCAACATGAGCGGTCCCGAAAACTGTGCCACACCGGAGCCGTCGGAGAACACGAGGAGCTGAGCGAACCTCCCCCCCAGCATCAAAGCCGCCAGTCCGTGGGCCATCTCGTGGAACCATGTGGCCAGAATGGTAAACGGATACAGCACATAATTGCCGCCCGGCACCTGCCAGAGCAACACCGTGACGGCACCCGCGGCAAGGAGCCAAAGGGGTCCGCCACGGGAACGGCGCGCAACCGAGACTTCAAGGTCCGAATGGGTTTTCAACATGACCGAGCGCTCTCTTCACAGATTGTTTTCTCGCATTAGAATAGCAATTGCGGAGAAGACCGACGAGCCTTTGTCTCCCTGTAGGGTCGCCGATCGGTTCCTCCCCGTTCGGCAGGAGCGTTTCCCGCCGGTGGGTATTTTCTGTCGTATTTCGTGCATGAACGCACCTTATGACAGATCTGTCAAGGCGGTATCCAAACGTTTCCGTCGCTTGCATGAGGATTCATACCTTTTCGCAATTGAGAATGTGACTCAACGATACGGACGGCATGTCTCTGAAGCTCAGCCTGGCTTGCCGTTCGCAGCGGAAGTGACATGCCGTCCGAATTACCTGTTGAAGTGCGAAATAGTACCATAGGGGAGCCGAGCATCCCCTATAGACGGGTTGAATGACGCTATTCATAATAAACCGGGATTTGGCAATGGGAAGTCGGCAGCACCAGTAGTAACAATCCCAAGAGGGCTGTCTTCTTTAACATCGTGAAAATCCTTTCTCAAAAAGCGAAGGCGGCCTTGACTTAAGATCAAATGCTGAGTTACGGTCTAATCGATCGACTTGATGGAGTCAAACGAGTCGTTTTGGTGGTTTCAATCGCTTTTTTCGATCTAATGGAGTGAATCAATGGAGCTCCGACAATTGAAGACCTTTCGGACCGTGGCTACCCTGTTGAGCTTCCATCGGGCTGCCGAGGTCTTGAACTATGCCCAGTCGACCATATCTGCACAAATCAAAGCCCTGGAGGAAGATCTCGGGGTCAGATTGTTCGAGAGATTGGGAAAACGAATAGTGCTCACGGAGGCGGGAGAGCTCCTCTCTCAGTACTCGCAAAAGATGCTCGACATAGAAGCGGAGACCTTGGCTGAGGTAAGGGCAAGGAAACAGCCGGAGGGATCGCTGACCATAAGAGTGCCGCAAAGCATTGGAAACACCTATTTGCCGGTGGTTGTCGGGGAGTTTCGGAAACGCTTTCCGAGGGTCGGCTTCGATTTCCATACCTGCGCGTTCCACAGTCTTGAGCACGAGCTGCGGACGGGAGTCACCGACCTGGCCTTCCTGCTGGCCGAGTCCATACAATCGGCAGCCCTTGTTGCCGAACCGTTGCGTTACGAGCGTCTCCTTATGGTCTCCGATCCGGGTAACCCTTTAATGCTGCGATCACGGGTCTCTATAGAGGATTTGGCCGATCAGCCGATCTTTGTGGCAAAGGCCGATTGCGGCTACCGAATGGTCTTCGAGCAGATGTTGACCGAAGCTCGGGTGGAGCCGAAGACTCTCCTTGAATTCAATAGCATAGAAATGCTGAAGGCCTGCCTCGGTCAAACCCCGGGAGTGGCTATGATTCCCGAAATAGCGGCACGGAGAGAGATCGAGCTGGGGGAGCTGTCTGTTCTGAAATGGGAAGACGAGGGCGCTGAGACGGCCATACTCATGATTCGGCATAAAGAGAAATGGCTCTCTCCAGCCTTGAAGGCATTCATTGAGATTTCCAGAGAAGTGATGGGCGACGGCCGGTCGATAGCATGTCCATACGAAATCAGGCGCTGACGGAAGTTGTTGAGAGCACGCAGACGCACCCGGAGAGCTTTTGGCAGCCATCGATACCATTGCGCCGGCTGCGGCGGAAGACTCTCACTCTTGCGACGATTCCGGTGTCGGCGATTGTTGGGCGCTTGCCCCGGACACGAGGGGATATCTTTCCAGATGCCTGATCGACTCCAATGTCAGGTCCACATCGAGAGTAGGCCAGTAGAGATGCTCCTTACCCTGACGCTCGACGTTTAGTACGGCCGATACGGCCGCTTCCTTGAACCACGGAAATTCGTCAAACGGGAGGAAGAGCTCTTCCTCGTCCACCAGCAGCCAGAGGCCGAGCCGCGAGATGTTGGTGACCTCAACCTCCAAAGTGGCTTTGCCAAGCGATTCTGATTTCATCTTCACGGTCCCTTATGATTTCTTCCACCGTTCACAGGTCCGCGGCTGACAATCCTATACTTTTCCCATAATTCCTGGGTCCAACTATACCGTGGATTGTGTTCAAATCCAACCATTGACGTACACAAGGGAATTGACTACGCTACGGTGCCGATATCTCCTTCCGGAGTGGTGATGGGTTCGCTTTCCCGATTTGCGACGGTCTTTGGTTTGCTCTGCCTCATCTATGCGGCATGGATGACCGGGGGAACGTTCCGCTTTGACGAGTGCAGATATTACCCCACGTACAACATGCTCGGCGAGGCCATGGCGCACGGACGGGTCCATTTTCCACCGGGAACGGTGGAGGACACCGTCATCGTCGACGGCAAGGCGTATCTTTATGCCGGACCGCTTCCTGCCGTGCTGAGAATCCCGTTTTACTTTCTCGTTGGGAAGGGGCTCCCTACCGGTTTGATGGTCGTACTTTTCTGTGCAGCGGCGAGCACGCTCTTCCCCCTGGCCTTACGGGAGGTTGCTCCGTCAGGGGACGAAACACAGTTTGGATCTGTTTCATGGTGGTTCGGCGCTGTCATGATGCTCAACGGGTACAGCCTGTTCATGGTGACTGTGCCCTCGGTCCATCACGAAGCCATTTCCGCTGAGGTGTTCTTCCTCATGGCTTCAGTCTACACGGTCTTTCGAGCGCTCAACCGGCCCGGAGGCGCCACTGCAGCCGATGGGGTTTATGTCGGTCTTTCCTTCGCCGGTGCCGTCACCAGCCGGGCGGCCTGTGTACCCGCCATAGCAGTGCTGGGGCTTTACTTTGTTTTCGATCTTTTCAGGCGCAGGGGCGGGATCACTCTTCGCAACGCGGTATTCCCGACGGTTCTCGCCGGCGGTATAGCGGTTCTCGCTCTCGGCGTTTTGTTGGCCTACAACGTCGGCAGGTTCGGATCCCCGTTCGATTTCGGGATGCACAATCAGCAGTCGTTGGTGTTCCATGACTACTTCAAGGCGGGCAACTATTTTCGATACGATCATTTGCCGCTGAACCTCTGGAACATCTTCTTCAAGCTTCCGGCCATAATTTCAGCATTCCCCTATCTGCTGCTCCCCGCCTATGTTCTCAAGATTCAGTCCGTGGCCCTCCTGCCCTATCAAATGGTCCATTCCAATGAGCTTGCGGTTTCGATCTTCTGCCTGATTCCGATCGCCATTCCGGCTCTCTTCCCGCTGGTGAAGGGGGCCGGCGTCTTTGAGAGTAAGAGCCTGAAGGAACGGTACCTGGTACTCGGGATGGTCTTTGGGTTTCAGGTGCTCTCCATCTCGTTAACCGTGGCCATAACGGCACGTTACTACTGCGAATTCTTGCCTATCCTGTTGATGTTGTCGTTCTTGGTGGTATCGTACCGCAAAGGCAGGCGGACCCGCACGAAGCCCTTGGTCGTCGGCTTGGCCGTTCTCTCCATCGTCCTGAGTCTTAGCGTGCCCCTGAACGCGGTGCTCTTCTATTCCAAATACCTTCTCTGCGATTCACCGCTCGTAGGACTCTTCATACCTTTTCGCAACTAAGAATGTGACTTCACGACAATGACGGCATGTCTCTGAAGCGAAGCCGGGTCGTGCCGTTCGCAACGGAAGAGACATGCCGTCATTGTTATCGATTCGATCGCGAAATCATATAAAAATCTCGGGTAAGAGCTCTCCACCGGGTGAGCCACCGTATGGGGGAGGTTTAGAGGGGAAGAAGAGTCTCCCCCTCCATAATGAAGAAAGAACAACTTATCCTATAAGGCCTCTGATTCACCCGAGGCGCAGCCACGGGCGGCATTCTCCAAGATTTCTATCTTTCGCTATGGGAGTTGGCATGAGGGTTCACTTGTCGACGACGACTTCTTCACCGGGATTGAGACCGGAGAGGATCTCCACAGTGTCGCCCGCAAGGGACCTTCCTGTCTTGACGTGACGTATCCTCACGGTACCACCCTCCACCACGCGCACGCTTTCCAATTGCCCCACAACGGTTACTGCCTGTTTGGGAATAACAATTACATCGGAGGATCGGGTGCGGAAGGTCAATGTCCCGTACAGGCCCGGGCCGACTCCGGGAGCCTTTGACACCGGTGCCTTTACCGTTATGGTCCTGGTCTTTTCATCGCGTTGAGGGACCACCTCGCGGATCGTCGTATTTTCCTTCAGGTTAGCTGACGGGATGCTGACGGTAACTTCGGTCTTTTCCTTGAGGAACGGAGCGTACTGTTCGCCCACCGCGGCTACGAGCTCAACGGTTCCGGGCTTGTACACGGTCAGCAGAGTCTTCCCGGGTGTGGCCAGATCCCCGAGGTTGATCTCCCGCTCGCCCACCACTCCGTCAAAGGGAGCCGTCACTACGCTATAGGAGAGCAAGGTTTTGGCCTCTTCCACTGAGGACTTGGCTTTTGCATCGGCGGCCTGGGCCATTTCGTATCGGGCCAGTGTGTCGTCGTAGTCTTTCTTGGAAACAGACTCCTTTTCGAATAATACTTTGTAACGCTCGTAATCGTTTGAGGCCTTGATAAGATCCGCCTTCGCACTTTCCAGGGCCGCGCGTGCCTGGTTCTCACGCTCCACCAGCTCCCGGGAGTCTATTTTCAGGAGCAGGTCCCCTTTCTTCACCGAGTCCCCCGCGTCCACCTTAAGCTCCACCACGTAACCCTGAATGCGTGCTGCAACTCTTGCCGTTTCACGGGCCACCACCGTTCCTGAAACGGTAACTTCACCCGACACGCGGACCGGTTTTGCTTTGACGGTCTTTGGCGACGTCGGTTGTTTGCCGGGCAGCGGGGTGTTTCCGCCGGGGACTTTGGAGTGGAACCCACCCTGAATCCATACGAGGATGAGAATGAGCACAACCAGAGCAATCAAGGCCATCACAATCTTGTTCTTGGGCATAGTGACTTCGGCTCCTCTCAGTCCGCGTACTGCACGATGACGAAGGGGCATCGAGACGCGGTTTGAGGTCAGGGCTATGAAAGACAAACAGAGAGACCTGTATTGCGGGGCGACTTATTCCTTCACGTCCTGCCCGCATGAACGTATTGGGGTCGAACCCGCGACCGGTCCCCGGTTATTGAGATGCCGATGCCGCCGCCGGACGGACCGACAGCGGCATCGATCAAAGCGGAGCGAATTCTTCAGAAGAGAGACCCGCAGCGAAGGGGAGCGTCAGCTCATGAGAGAAATTGAGCTCTCAGTTCTCGGTCATGACGTTGTCGTCGTATTCGATCTCGAATCTCAGCTTATGTTTTGCCTCTTCCTGAGCCAGGGCCAGAAAAGTGGCTTCCAGATCCTCTTCGGTCACTGCCGCTGCGAGATCGGTGTACATCTTGAAGGCCTTTTTCTCTTTCTTCATGGCCAGGACCAGCGCCTGCTGATAATCCATTTCGGCATCGGGCGACACGTCAACCAGGTAGTCGCCGATCTTCAGATCCAGTACCTTTTTTTCCGCTGGAACGAGGCGCTTACCGGATTTTATCTCTTCGAGCTTCCGCTTGTGACCCAATTCCTCTCTGGCGAATTCGTTGAAGATTTTGCTCATCCACGCGCGGTCCATTTTACCCGCCAGCTCTGTGTAAAATTTATTGGCTTCCACTTCCTGCCCTATGGCGAAGTCGAGGATTTCATCCACCGATTTCCACTGTTCCATATCGTGACCTCCAATGATGTGGTTGCCGGCATACCTTTGCCGGGAATGTGCGTAGGCTCCTCCGTTGAGCCCAAAGGGCACCTAGGACCCCTCTTGCGGGAACTCGCCGGTCTGTCGATCTATTCTGCACGGTCCGACTCGGGGACCATCCAGCAAACCCTGCTCTGACTGCTTCGAGGCTCAATCCAAGTCTCGCCGTTTCTTCCTTGTTTGATGCCGTCTGAATGAACCAGGTGCGGGCTTTCTAACCCTCCTCTTTAGAATACCACACCAACGAGCTTCTTTGAAAATGATGACGAGAGATCGATTGTTCATTGGACCTCTCCGCACCTCGGCTCTCCATGACATGGGCGCATGGCTCCCCGCAGCGCCTCAAACTTTCCAGAAAAATGAGTATCCGGTCGCGCGTTTTTCGTAGAGACCTGAAGCTGTACGTCACACGGCGCTCAACATTCTACCTCGAATAGCTCACTCAATAATCCGGATTCTCTCCACAAGGGGGGAGTTGGCGGAGCAAGACTGCTGCCAGTCCCGAGGCTCTTCGTTCAACCTCTCCCATTGTGCAGCGTCCTGCGACGAGAAGGTCGAACACTTCACGGTCTTCCGGTGGTGTGACCACAGCTCGAAGAACCTTCTTAACCGCTCGCTCTATGAGAGGGGCTTTGGCTGATAAATGGCGCAGAGTGCAATCCCCTTTGAGAAATTCTCGGTAATAGGCTCGACGCTCCTTGATCAGATCTTCTCCCGTGCCCAGGCGCAATCTTGTCAGAGTAGACTTTGCCAAAGGCTGCTTGGTATCCGGCAACTGTTTTGTCGCAATCAACTGCAGAGAGCTCAGTTGTACTTCGAACCATCCGTCCTCCACTTCGAAGGGATCGAGAATCTCATTGCTGTCTGATTTCCACTGGTTCACCTTTGGAGAAGCATAACGGTAGTTGTCCCACTCGTAGGCCTTCTCGGGATATCTGGACTTGCTCAGATAATGCTCCACTTGACCATCTTTGACGGGAACGAACATAGCGCAATATCCACACAGATATAAGAAACCTTCGGCAAGCTCGTTCTTACATCTCGTCCAGAAATCTTTGGGGGTCTTGTCCGAGTTGAGGATGCGCCACGCCAGTCCGGGATTCCGAACCTTCGCGTGGAAATCCGACGGCTCCGGAGGCCGATCAACGTGGATCATTGCGGCCGCTCCCGCTCGAGATGAAAACGCCAGCCCGGCCAAAACGGGTCGCTTTCCGACAGCACTCGGGCCAGTTCAGCATTAATGGCTTCCCCCGTCCGGAGACCGTCGAACTTTTCCAAATCGTCATTGCGCATGTACGCATACGCGGCGTCCAGAGCTCGTTCAGCTTCCTTGGAGCGAGCCCTTCCGAGTCCGAACACCGGCGAGACCAGCCAACTGGCAGCATCACCATATCGGATGTGATCCAATTGCCGCAAGGTTACTCGCCCTTCCTTGTCTTCAAGGAGTGAAAGCGTGTCCTTCTCAGCGTCGAAAAACGGCTCTACTGAGGCCAGCACCAGGGGTGCGTGGGTGGTGGCTATCACTTGCGTACGAATCTCATTGCTCAAAACCTTGGCCGCTTCCATCAACGCAGGAAGGATTGACCGCTGCCATTTGGGATGAAGGTGTGACTCCACTTCGTCAATCAAGAGGATCAGCGATTCAGCCGGATTACGCCGTAGGATGCGACAAGCTTCCACGTGCTCGTGCCACGTCCATACCAGCACGTAAGCCAACGAGATGACCCGTTTCATGCCTGCCGATGCATATATCAGAGGAATTGTCCCATAAGGCAACGATATGGTTGGAATCTTACGCGCATCTCCTGCAAGGACCCGCTTGGGCTCGGCAGGTTCTATGATCTCTATCGCCGGATCAGGGGACAGCTTGCGGAGAACACCTATTAGGAATTCAAAAGAAGAAGAATAAGAAGCCCTGGCTTCCAGTTGCCAGTCCACCCAATCCCTGATCAGGCCGTTGCAGAAAACTCGGTTTTCTCTCACAACCTCTGGGGCATCCCCTCGCCACCCCATTTTGAGTGCTCCTCGCTCATCCAATCCGTTCCAAAGCGTCTCCTGCGTGAAATGATAGACTTCCGGCCAATCCGGCGGAGAGCCATCGGGTTGGTGTTTCCAATAATTCCGTGCGGGGTCCCACACGGAAAAGCCTTCATCAACTCGGGCGTAAACAACCAAGTCTTTCATGTGACCTGGTGCGCTCCATGGCCAATCTTGGGTCCCCGGAATGTAGAGTTGACGGTAGTCTTGCTCCCCACCTTGTAGCGTCTTCAGTGTGTAACCTATCTCGGCATATCCGCCGAAATCCGGGTCCGGCCATGCCGGTTGACCGGCCCACGAGCCGGTGAGGGCCCACCATGCAATGTCAAGGAGGAAGGTTTTTCCGAGGCCGTTGTCCCCAGTCAGGAGGTTGAGCCGCTCCCCGAGCGCTATCTCCATTTCCGGAGAAGGCCCCACGTTTTTGAGATGAAGCCGTTTGAGCATTGGCTTGCCTCCTCGTTTCCGAGGTCTTTCGTGGCAGAACGATCCGTCTCGGAACCCCCGTGGAGGCTATTGGGGCACTACCCTCTTTACAGCCTTCTTACGGGAACAGGAATCAGGAGCCCAAACGTTACAGGATGGGCTTTTGCGTGAAAAGACGGTCAACCCGATCAGCGACCGTAGGACTGCCTGATCATGGACTCTTGCACCGGGGCGGGAGCTATCACTCCCACGTCCCGCCCGCCCAATGGCGATCTCCGAAAGGATGTGCCCTGATGTGCGGTTCAATCCCGCAGCGCCGGCTTCCTCTTATTCTCTGCCCAGGAGCACTTCGATCAACGTCGATGCTTCGGGCACGGTCTTGCCCGTTGCCTGGGCAGCTTCTTCGGAGTAGACGAGCGACGCTTCCTTGGTCGGGCTCCAGTCCTTGGAGTCCAGCAAAATGAACGGCACCGGTCCCTTGGTGTGGACTCGCGTTGCAACCGGGGTCTGGTGGTCCGGGACGATGATGAGCCTCCATTGGTCGAAAGCTTCGAGCCCCTTGAGCACGGGACCCACCACTTTCTCGTCAAAATCCTCAATGGCCTTCATCTTGAGGTCTCTCTGCCCGGAGTGCCCGGCCTCGTCAGGAGCTTCCACGTGGAGGAAGGCAAAATCCCCATCCTCCAGCGCTACAAGCGCGGCGTCCACCTTCCCCTGGTAATTGGTGTCCAGATACCCCGTGGCACCGGGCACGTCCACGACACGCAGACCCGCGTACTTGCCTATCCCTCGCACCAGGTCCACGGCAGCCACGACGGTCCCCTCTATGCCGAACCGGTCGCGGAGGGTTTTCAGCTTGGGCGGTTTCCCCTGCCCCCACGGCCACACGGAGTTTGCCGCACCCTGGCAGCGTTGCTTTCTCCGCTGGTTCACGGGATGCTCCACCAGAATCTTCCAGGACTTGACGATCAACTGCAGGAGTTGGCTTGCACCATTCCCTGAAGGGAGAATGGGGGCAACCGGCTCTCCGGGGAAATCATGCGGAGCATGGGTGACGCACCCTTCCGGGCCGTTCTCCCACACGAGGAGATTCCGATACGAGACTCCGGGAACCACGGTCATTCCCAGCGACTCGATGTACGGAGCCAGAGACGCAACGATCTCCCGAGCCTCCGGGGTGGAGATGTGATCCGCGCTGTGATCGGCCATCAGGGTGAAATTTCGGTCGAGAGTGACCAGATTCATCCTGAAGGCCAGGTCGTCGGGCCCCAACTCAACGCCCATGGATGCCGCTTCAAAGGGAGCCCTGCCGGTGTACACCGTCAACGGGGAGTATCCCATGAGCGAGAGGTTCGCCACATCGCTGCCCGGCTCCATCTCATCCGGCACGGTCCACGTTAACCCCATGCTCCCCGCGGAGGCCGCGCGGTCCATATTCGGGGTTTTCGAGGCTTTCAACGGGGTATCGACCTCTTGACAGGGGTCGGGTGAATCGGCCATGCCGTCGGGCACGAGGATCAAATACTTGGTTTTAGAATCCGAGGACATCCAACACCTTCTTCATTTCCGGTTCGCACGTCGTTGCCTGCGGCGACGACTGTATGGCACTGTCCGGGTCTTTCAGCCCGTGTCCGGTGAGCGTACAGACGATGCGCCCGCCGCCGGCGAACAAACCCTCTTTGTTCTTCTTGATAACCCCTGCAATGGAAGCGGCCGAAGCCGGCTCGCAGAATACGCCTTCCAAGGAGGATACGAGCTTGTACGCGGCCCGGATCTCGTCTTCACTCACCATGTCGATGAGCCCTCCCGATTCGTCCCTGGCCGCCTCCGCCTGTTTCCACGATGCAGGATTGCCGATGCGGATGGCAGTGGCAAAGGTTTCCGGTTTCTCGATGGGATAGCCCCGAACGATGGGGGCCGCCCCTTCTGCCTGAAAGCCTATCATCTCGGGCAGGGATGTTATCTTTCCCGCTTGTTTGTACGCCTTGTACCCCGCCCAATAGGCGGTAATGTTCCCGGCGTTTCCCACGGGCAACGCGTGAAAGTCCGGAGGCTCGCCCAAAACATCGCAGATCTCGTACGCCGCGGACTTCTGTCCTTCGATGCGGTGGGGATTGATGGAGTTGACCAGCGTTATCGGATAGTTGTCCGATATTTCCCGGACGAGCTTCAGTGCTTCGTCGAAGTTTCCCAGGACCTGCACCACCGTGGCGCCGTGTATCATGGCCTGGGCAAGCTTGCCCAACGCGATCTTCCCCTGAGGGATCAGCACAAAGGCCTTGATTCCCGCACGTGCCGCATAAGCTGCCGCAGCAGCGGATGTGTTACCGGTGGACGCGCAGATAACCGCCTTGGAGCCCGCCTCGACGGCCCTCGATACCGCAACGGTCATACCCCTGTCTTTGAAAGAGCACGTGGGGTTCAGGCCCTCGAATTTCAGAAAAATGGAGAGTTTCGGATTGATCCGTTCCGCCAGCCGGGGCGCGGGGATGAGGGGCGTATTCCCTTCGAGGATCGAAACGATATGCCGATCGTTTTCAAAGTGGTAGAAATCAGGATAAGACCTGATGACACCCTTCCACATGATTGTTCTCCCAAAGATGATTTCGGTCCGCGACAGAGTGACGGCACGGTTCCTTCAAGATCCCATCAGGACAGCTTGTCGTCCTCAATCCTTATGATTACGGGCAATCCCTCCACCACGTCCAGTTGACCGATCTTGGCCCGCGCGTCCTGGATGTCGGCCTCCCTGGCCTGATGGGTGAGGAATACCACAGGGACGTTTCCGGAACTATGTCTGTGCTTCTGCACCACCGAATGGATACTGATGCGATGGTCCGCCATGATCCCGGCAATCTTTGATAGAACACCCGGACGATCGAGCGCTTGCACCCGCATGTAGTAGTTGGTTCGAACCTCTGTGATGTCGATGACTCGGCCCGGAGCTTTCCACTTCTCCGGATACCCGAGGGGAGGCACGAGTCCGGCTTCCCCTCGAATAATGTTCCGTGCCGCTTCAATGACATCGCCGATGACCGCAGAGGCCGTGGGCTTGCTGCCCGCGCCTCGACCGTAAAAGAGCTGTTCTCCTACCATGTCCCCTTGCAGGTAGATCCCGTTGAAGACCCCATCCACCTGCGCGAGGAGATGATGTTCGGGCAACATCGTCGGATGCAACCGCACCTCCACGTCGGGACCGTGGCTTATGATAATCGCCAGGAGCTTAATCTTGTAAGAGAATTCTTTTGCCATGAGTACGTCGAAGGGGTCGATGCCTCGAATCCCTTCCACATGAATACTTCTCACCGGTACGCGAAAGCCGTGGGTCAATCCCAGCACCAGGACCAGCTTTTGCGCCGCATCTATTCCGTCAATGTCCAGAGCGGGATCGGCCTCGGCGTATCCCAACTGCTGAGCCTCCCTGAGCACGTCATCGAACGAGCCGCCGGGATTCTCAGTCATGGCCGTGAGAATAAAATTGCAGGTCCCGTTGAGAATGGCGAGAACCTTCTCAAAATGGTTGGCCACAAGGCCTTCCCGCAAACTGCGTAGAATCGGAATGCCTCCGGCCACGGCAGCCTCAAAGGCTATGTCCACCCGCGCTTCGTGGGCTCCACGGAAGATTTCCGGCCCGTGCTCCGCCAGCAAGGCCTTGTTGGCCGTGACCACGGGCTTGCCGTGGCGCAGAGCCTCGAGGATGAACGTGCGAGCCGGCTCGTATCCTCCCATGAGCTCCACAACAATGGAAATTTCGGGATCCCGAATGATTTCCATAGCATCGGTGGTCAGGATGGACCGATCCACCTCCACGCCGCGGTCGGATTCCACGTCAAGATCGGCGATCCGCTTGAGCTTCAGCGGAAGCCCGACCCTCGCCTCGAGGATATCTTTGTTATCTTGAAGGACCTTTGCTACGCCGGATCCGATAGTACCGAATCCGATCAGCCCGATGGAAATTTCATTCATACACAGACCCCGCGTCCAGTGCCCGTTCTACCCGCATATTGCGACTCGAGCATAAGGAAGATACGTCGTCAGACTGCAGCGGACCGCACTGCATCCCGCTCTTCGCCGCTCTTGAATTCCGGCTGGCTCAGGAAGTGGCGAATACCTCTAATCGCCTGATTGATCCGCATCCTGTTTTCCACAAGGGCGAACCGAACATGCTCGTCACCGAAGGGGCCGAACCCTATTCCGGGACTCACCGCAACCTTGGCCTGCTCGGTCATGATCTTCGAGAACTCCAACGAGCCCCCTCCGAGGTAAGGCTCAGGAATTTTCGCCCAGACAAACATCGTTCCCAGTGGCGGCGTCACCGGCCAACCGGCATCGTTGAGGCCTGTGCACAGGGCATCACGACGGTCCTTGTACTCATTCACGATCTCGGCCACGCAGCTCTGATCGTCGTTGAGAGCGATAATTGCCGCGACCTGGATCGGCTGGAACATACCGTAGTCGATGTAGCTCTTCAGCCTTCTCAGGGCCTCAATCATCTGGGCATTTCCCGCAGCGCATCCCACCCGCCACCCGGCCATGGAGTAGCTCTTCGAGAGCGAGAGGATTTCCACTCCCACTTCCTTGGCTCCGGGAACCGAAAGGAAACTGGGGGCACGATACCCGTCAAAGGTGAGATCCGCGTAAGCGAGATCGTGGACGATTCTTATTTTGTATTCGTGGGCAAAATCCACAATGCGTTTGAAGAAATCCTCGTCAACCACCATGGTCGTGGGGTTGTGGGGAAAAGAGATGATCAACATCTTCGGAAGAGGCCACGTGAGACGGACCGCGGTCTTCAGATCTTCAAAAAAGTCGCTGTCCGGTCTGATGGGCACGTGTCTCAGATCGCCGCCGGCAATCACCACGGAGTACGGATGTATCGGGTACGTGGGCGACGGAACGAAAACCACGTCTCCGGGGGTAACCGTTGCCAGCACGAGATGTGCTATGGCATCCTTGGCTCCCATGGTAGCCACGACTTCGCTATCGGGGTCCAGATCGACTCCGTGGCGCCGCTTCCACCAATCTGCAAACGCCATTCTCAGCTTGGGAATTCCCGCGGACGCGCTGTAGCGATGGTTCTTGGGATTCTGAACCGCCTCCATCATTTTCTTCACAATATGGTCGGGAGTGGGAATATCCGGATTCCCCATCCCGAGGTCGATAATATCTTCGCCCGCACGTCTCAGCTTCATCTTCAACTCGTTGACAACTTGAAACACGTAGGGAGGAAGTCTCTTAATTCTTCTGAACTCTTCCATATTCACCTCCAGTGGGCCCACTTGAGAGGACCGTTCTTCCGAAAATGACCAAGAGCTCGTTGTGACGCCGCCCTTGCTCTCCCTAGGAACATCCCGCAAGACGGGGAGACACTCGGATCGTGTGGTCGTATCGCCGCGGTTAAGCTATCATCCGACGATGGAGGACCTTTCAACCGTGTAACAAGGAGCCGCATTTCTGCGGTTCGGGAATCTCCTCGCCCGCCATGATCGACTCGGCTTCCGGTGTTCTCACACCGGGTCCCCTGTAGAGAACGAGGCGTTGTTCAAGCAATTCCGTGCCCGGGGAACGGGGTAGAGCTTCCACACAGACCAAGCCTGCCTCGGCCCTTTCATGGGGATAAATCCATAGCATACGAGCGGGCTCGAATCCAGTTTCTTTCATAACCTTGGTTATACACCCCATCTCCGATGCGGGATAGATCATGGACAACCTTCCGTGCGGTTTCAGCAGGATGCCGGCCACTCGAAAAAGGTCCTGCAGGGGCATCATGAGCTGGTGTCGGGAAAGTGCCTTTTCATGAAGCACGCTTATGCGTCCGCGTCCCGGCTGGTAGTATGGAGGATTCGAGACCACAAAATCAAAGGACCCGCCCTGGAAAAAAAGATCCGCGTGCCGGACGTCACCCCGGACCACGGTAACCCGGTCCTCGAGGTGATTCAATCTCACCCCTCTACTCGCTCGGTCGGCCAAGCCTTCCTGGATTTCCACCCCGACCACTCGGCAGTGCGGCTCCTTCTTTGCCAGGCCGAATGCTATGACCCCGCAGCCCGTCCCCGCGTCAAGTCCGAGCTCGCCGGGTCGAGGCCTGGCGAACCACGTGAGTATGACTGCGTCCTCGGAAACCCGATAACCGCGCACGGCCTGAATGACCTGAACTTTGTTCCGGAAAAGACCGTTGACGGACTCGCCTGTCAAAATAGGTTCCACTTGCAATTCCGGGCACTGCCGATGGCCGAACGGTTAGAGCGCTCACCACCGCGTCTCGATCACCTGTTTTCGTACACGTTCATCACAAGGCCTGATGACAATTTCGGGTAGAAATAGGTCGACTTATGGGGCAACTTGTGTCCCAACTCCGCGGAAACGCGCATCTGATCCACCCGGGTCGGATTCAGGATGAAGCTCATTTGCACGGAGCCTTTCATCACCTTGTTCAGCGCATCTGAAACCAGCGGAGAGTACTCGATGTGCCCTTCGGGGTCGTCCTTGTCCAGTCCGAGACCGTACCCGATGATGACCTCTCGAAGGATGGTAACGTCGAGATTTCTCAGGGTCCGAGGTATGGATGAATCCATGAGAGGAGTGATACTTCTGAAGTCTTTGAGGCGGAGGAGCTGGAAACAGTTCTCTCCATGCACCACCATCCCGAATTTTCCTCCCACCTGGGCATAGGAACGGATCCGCTGGATCAGTCTCTGAGCCACTTCGTACCGATCGTGCTCCGAAAAACAGAGTGCTTCGGCATGGAAGTAAGGCTCCAACCTCCCGAGAATCTCCGCCATGTTGATCTCTTTGAGACCCTTGATCATGCGATGCGCAGGCAGGATCGTCAATCCCGGATGGCTCATGGAGGTGAGATACATCATTACGTATTCATGCTCTCCTCCCGGCTTTCCCCGTCCTGAAGCATTCACCTCTTCCGTGTACGCCCGGGCCGTTTCATACCGGTGATGTCCGTCCGCGATAAAGATGCTCTTGTCACGGAGAAGGCCCACAATTCGCTGTATCGTCCCCTCATCGTCGATGGTCCAGGTCTGATGAATTGTCCCGTTGGCGTCGGTGGTCTCCTGCTCGGGGGCTCCCTGGAGGAAACGGGTGTACTCCTCGACCACAGCGTCGTTTTCATCGTCGAACAAGGCGTGAATCGGGGTGATGTTTGCCTTGCAGGCCTTCATGATGCGCAGTTGATCTTCCTTGGGGCCCTTGTACGTCTTCTCGTGGGGAAGGACTTTGCCCTTTCCGTAATCATCCACTTTGACGAGGGCCACAAGGCCGTCAATGGTGAGCCTTCCGTTCTCCAGCTCATCGAACTCCATTCGGTAAACGGTCAATCCGGGGCGCTGCTTGCGGACCCATGTTCCGTCGGCCATCCACTGATTCAGGGTCGCTGCGGCCCTTGTGTAACGGTTGTTTCCCTCATTGTCGTCAGGGAATTGTTTTCCCAGGACCAGTCTAATGATATTGAGGGGGTGAGTCTGATAAAATGCATCCTGCTCTTCTTCGGAGATGACGTCGTAAGGTGGTGTGATCAGGTTACTTAGCTCGCTTGAGCACGTGCCGCTATAGTGAACCATGTTGAAGGGTCTTATATCAGCCATTTGAGAGACCTCCGCTCCGTACCGTAGACCCCTACTGGGTCTGAAAAAAGTTATCCTTTCTCTGTAACACGGGGGACGGACTACGGTCAAGTTTTGCATTCCGTCTTGCGGGAGGTCGATGGACTCTCGATGGGAGTCGGCGCCTCATGCCGTTTCGCGACCCGATCGACAAGCCGTCCGTGCCGTGAAGTCACATCCTTGATCGCGAAACCGTGTCATTTCGCCGGGACCGCGCTTCCTTTGCCCGAATCGCGGGATCAACCGGGCAATCGGTAGGTGTACATCCACCCCGCAGTGCCGACTACCGCAGGAATTTCAAGCCTACATCAACTGAATGTATCCGTGGCGGTGAGCTTGAGGAAGAATTCGGCCATTCGATAGTCGGGAAGGATCCGTTGCACCGCATCCTTCTCCAATGCGGCAAGGGGCATTTGGGGATCGAGACAGTTATTGATGTCCTGGGCGATGGAGAGACCCCCGGAATTCTTAATCTCGAGGAGGCCTCGGGAACCGTCGTTTCCGGAACCGGTCATGATCACGCCCACGGACCGGTCACCGAATGCCGTCATGGATCTGAAGAACGAGTCGAGCGGTCCCTCTACGGCGCCGGACTCGGAACCCTTCACCACAAACTTTATTCCCCCCGAACCGTCATCGGCCAAGACTACCTCGTCCTGACTGGAGCAGACATAGCAAACCCCTCTCCTGAGAGGATCGCCGTCGTGCACCTCCTGCACGGGGATGGCGCTTTGGGATTCAAGATAGGCGATAAAAGGAGCCACGTACCGCGCGGCCACCCGGATCAGCGCAACGAGGATCTCCCGAAAATCCGGCGAAAGGGCGGGCACGATCCGTAGAAGACCGTAATATCCGCCTGTTCCCGTGCCGATGCCGATTATTCTCGTCAATGAGTCTGCCGGCCCGTGGTCTGTTTTGACTCCGGCGGGCTGGGCATGGGACATACGTATGTACTTGGATCTCCCCGTTCTGATTGCTGCAGCACGCTTTACTTTGGAGATGATGTCGGCTTTCTGGGCATCCAGGCTCACGTCTTCCCGTCGGGACGGTTTGGCTATCACGTCGATTGCCCCGTACTTCAGGGCGTCGAAGGTGGTGCGAGCCCCTTCGGTCGTCAGGGCGCTGATCATCACCGTCGGAACGGCATGACGGACCATGATGTGCTTGAGGGCGGTGATGCCGTTCATCCGGGGCATTTCCACGTCCATGGTGACCACGTCGGGCTTGAGCTCCTCCACCATGGCCAAGGCTTCCTGGCCGTCCTTGGCACGTCCCACCACTTCGATTATTTCGTCGTCACTGAGTATTCCGCTGATCTGGCGGCTCATGAGCACCGAATCGTCAACCACCAGTACCCGGATCTTGTTGTTGCCGTTGGACATATTCTCGAATCCTGAAATCAATTCCCATGCTATAGCGGAGCCCTCCGAAAGTTGCGGGAAACGAAAGGATCCCCGGGGTTATCGGAAACCTACCGAGGTCCTCCCGCGCTCCTCTATCGGGTCTACCATACGTCTCAAGCGGGCGCCGCCCCCCTTGGCGTGAGTCGGCCCTACCTCGAGGCTCCCAGTATTTCTCTGGCCAGTTGTACGTAAGCCCGTGCTCCGGGACTCTGCATATCGTATGCGATCACCGGGGCACGCCGAAAGGGGACCTCCGCCAATCGGGGATCGCGAGGGATTATGGTTCGGAACACCCTCTCCTTCAGGTATTGCCGTACTTCCTGCACGACCTTGACGGTGAATCCGGAGCGCTTGTCCGCCATGGTGATGAGAAAGCCGAAAATCCCAAGCTTGCTGTTGTGCAGTCTCTTGACTTCCAGGGCAGCCCTCAGGACCCGGCCCACGGTTCCCATGGAAGCGTACTCGCACTGGACAGGCACCAGATAGGAATCGGCCGCGACCAGTGCAGCAAAAGTGGGGTTGTCCAGTCTCGGCGGACAGTCCAGAAAAATGAAGTCATACTTGGTTTTCAGCTCGCGGAGCGTTCGACTCAGAATACCGATATCCCTGTCGAGAAAGTTCGCGTACATAGCTTCGTCGGCCATTGTCCGAATATTGGCCGGAAGAATGTCCAGACGAGGCAAACGGGGATGGACCCCTAAAATCCCCTGGCCTACGGGTATACCATCCTTGACTATGTCAAAAAGTCCGGCCTTGATATTGTCCTCCTCGATGCCGAAGCACTTGGCCAAGCCACATTGGGGGTCCAGCCCGACTAGCAGCACCTTCCTCTTGATCGCCGAAAGACAGGATCCCAAGTTGACCGCCGTCGAGGTCTTTCCCACCCCGCCTTTCTGGCTGACGATAGCTATGAGCTGGCCCATGGGTACGAGTTCCTTTTAAAATGTCACAGTCTGGTTGCCTTCGTGTGCCTCATCGTTCCGTGGGTATAAGAATCCGGATTGACTGATCATTCTCTGATGGGCCACGACATCGTCGATCATCTCGGAGACGTCGAGCACCAGAGCGATCCGACCGTCCCCCAAAATGGTCGATCCGGCTAACCCTCTGATTTCGCAGACGTGTTCGGCAAGCGGTTTGATGACCACATCCTGTTCTCCCAAAAGATCTTCGGTCAACAACCCCACCGATTTGAGGCCGGCAGTTGCAAGCACCAGATATTTCGGATGACTGGAGGCATCGTATTCCTTGAGGTGGAACAGCTCGTTAATTCTGAGAACCGGAATAGTCTCTTCTCTAAACTTGATGACTTCGAAGCCCTCGATGGTCGTGATCTCATGGGGAGATATCTGGATGATTTCCCGTACGGCCGTCAAGGGAAGGGCAAAAACGTACTTGCCGATTCGAATGAGCAAGGTCTGGATGATGGCCAGCGTCAACGGTATCTTAATGGAAATGCGAGTCCCCTTGCTCTCCCACGATTCGATCTCGATGTGGCCGTTGATTTTCTCCACATCCTTCTTCACTACGTCCATGCCGACTCCGCGGCCGGAAGTTCGGGTGACCTTCTTGCTGGTGGAAAAACCGGGGAGGAAGAGAAAGTTGTAGAGATCCTGATTGCTGATGTTCGGCGCTTCCTGAGCCTCCAGCAGTCGGTTCTGAACCGCCCTGCGAATCACGGCTTCCGAGTTGATGCCTCCACCGTCGTCTTCCACGTCGATGACCACCTGGTTGCCCTCGGAGTACGCCCTGAGGCTGATTGCTCCCTCAACGTTCTTACCAAGCTTTGCTCTGGTCTCGGCGTCTTCGATCCCGTGGTCTACGGCATTTCTGATCAGGTGAACCAATGGGTTGTAAATCTGCTCGATGACCCGTTTGTCGACTTCCGTATCGCCGCCGTACACCTCGAGGCCCACTGCCTTGCCCACCCGTCGGGAAAGATCCCTGATCAGGCGCGGCATCCGGTTGAAAAGCTGTCCAACGGGGAGCATCCGGAGCTTCATCACGCCTTCCTGGATGTCGGTGGCCACTCGTCCGAGCGACAGGCTGGCCTCGGCAACTTTCAAGGTGATGTCCTTGATGGCTCCGACCTCCCTCTTCCCTATTTCTCGACCGGCCACCATTGTCTTTTGAAGATTCTTCAATTCCGAGAAAAGCTGTTCCACGTACGACCTGTTGACCACCAGTTCCCCCACTTGGTTGAGCAACAGATCCACTTTTGCGGAATCGACGCGCATGGTTTTCACCAACGCGCCCTCCTGCGTCAAGTCCTGTTGTGGGGAGACGCCTTCCGAATCGGACGGGGCGCCTGCTTCTTCAGGAGAAGCCGACTCGGAGAGACCGGGCTCGCTCATCATTCTCCGCTCATAGTCACCGGTTGGAGCGGATTGAGGCTCCTCCCGCACCAGTTCTTCGGTGGGGGCTTCTCTGAGCGCGGTTTCCTCTACACGAGCTCGGGCAGCTTGCGCCGGGGGCGGCACAGGCGGAGAAGATGCCTGGACGGCGGCTTCCGTGGGACGTCGCTGTTCGGGAACCGGCCGAAGAGGCGGTTGTTCCTGAGGCTTCGGTTCCACACTCGCCCGGTCGCTGATAGGCGGCTGAACCGGGGCAACAGGCGCTGCCTTCGGATTGAGGGCCTGATCCAGGGCGATAAGGAAATCCTGGAACCGCAATCGGTTTTCCTCCATAAAGGAGAGTTGCTCCGGTGCGAGAGATTCCAGCCTTTCCGAAGCCCAAAGAGTCTTTTCGTACCACTCGTCAAGAAATGCCGCAAGGCTCTGATAATCCATGTATGTCGAAGAGGAACGGATAGACTTTATCAGGTCTGCGCATCGATCCATGTCGGCCCGTTCGGCTTTGCCCTTGCCGATGCCGGCGACGACGGGTCCGAGCTTGTCCATGATCTCCCAGCCGTAAGACAGAAAGATCTCCATAATCTCACGGTCGGCATCCTCGCCGATAACGCCCAGCTCTTCCACAAGGTCGCCGGCGCGACCCGCCTTCCGGAGCGGACGATTTTGGGAGGAAGCAGGTTCAGCTTGAGGCTCGGATCCGAAAATCCCTTCGAACTCCTGGAGCAGCTCGTCGTCTACGTCGGCGAGAAGGGACCGCTCTTCGACCTGTCTTGCAGGCTGCGGCCTTTGAACCTGGGGCAAAACACCCGCGGCCTTCAAAACGGCCTCGGCGGCAGCCACCGTCACTCCCGAAATACCGGAAAGGCTTCCCACGTCCATGCCGGCCACGTCCTCAAGGTCGGTGAAACCTTGGGCGAGAATGGCCTCCACGGCCGCTCTCTCCAAACCGGGTATCTGTTCGAGCTTCTCCCTAAGAGGTGACGGCCCCGAGACCATCTCCTCGGCTTCCTCTTCAATCGGTGAGGCCTCGTCCTTGGCCGGGCGTTCTTCCAGAGGAAAGAGATTTTTGGGGTAGTATGGGCGCAAATCGTGCAGCAACGAACGGAGGGCTTCGACCTCATCCGATGTCACGCGACTCGGATCCGATGCGATCAGGCCCAGGCGGGTTTCCATAAGATCGAGTATGGCCAGGGCATCTTCCGAGTCCTCAGCCTGCATCGATTGCTTCACCGTCCGCACGTTGCTCAATATGGCGGCATAGGCTTGGCCGGGACTCACACCGTCTTGCAAGTCGTCCAGGTAGAGAGAGACGTTTAGTACATTGGTAACCGTTTCGTCAAGGGTCGGTGCCGGCTCTTCAATCTTCTCGAAGAGAGCACTTTCCGGGGCACTCCCCATCCGAGCTTCCTCAATGCGTGCATCATGTGTCTCACTGAGGGCATCCTCTTCGTCGGGCGCCACATCTTCCCCGAGGGCATCCGGCTCAAACAGGGATTCGGCCTCTTCGGCCTCTTCTCCTCTCAGATCCATTCCGAGGTCCTCCGGAAACATCTCGAAGGAGTCCTCTCCCACCTCTTCTTCTCTTCTTTTTTCTCGCCCTGCGACCTCTTCCGGGTACTCTTCGGTTTCAGGATATCCCGTAAAGGCTTCTTCTGTTACCCCTTCCAAGCTCGCCTCCCGGAGCTCTTCCGGAAATGTTTCCGGTTCCTCTGCGACGGAAGGCTTTTCTTCGGAGACGGGTTGGTCCCCGCGCACCGGACCGGCACCGGGTCGTTGGCTCAGGTGAAGGTCTAATTCGGTCATTATTTCAGAGATCTCGGTTTTTTCCTCGTGATCTCGTTCAACCTCGTTGATCAAGCGTGTAATGAGGTCTTTCGCCCGAAACAGGAAATCCATGACTTCCGGGGTCAGCGGAATGGCTCCTTCCCGGAGCCGGTCCAGGAGATTTTCAACCCCGTGGGTGAGCGTACCGGAACGCTCCAGACCGATGTACTCAGCCGAGCCCTTAATGCAATGCACAGCACGGAAAATGGTGTTCAGAAGGTCAGGAGATTCTCCCTCCTTCTCCAGACGCATGAGGCTGTTATCCATCTCGTCCAGGAGCTCCCGTGCTTCGCTGCTATAATCCTGGAGAATTTCAGTGTCGATCATGTTCTTTCCCTTTCGGTCGGCCGTCGCCCGGTGTATCCGCAGTGCCCGTGTACGTTGCGCGGATCCGGCGTTGCGGATCCGACCGGCCCTGGATTCTAGGGCTCGGATCCGGATCCATCCGAGATCGCCTGTCGTCCATCGAAGCGGGCCTGGTAGAATTCGAAGTCCTTAACCACGGAGCTCAACATTTCCATATCTTTTCTCAGCAGTCGGACCTGCTGAAGCAACTCTTCCGTGGTTGCGCAGTTGTCGGACTTCAACAGCGTTTCGATTTTCTCGATGGCCGAGAAGGAGTTTCCTACAGCGGTGCCGGTCAGAAGGAGCACTTCCTGAAAATTGACCGACAGATCGTTTATTATTTCACCCAACTGACCTATTTCTCCGCTCGGATTGGTCGGGACGGTCACGTTGAGGTTCCCTCTCGAAATTTTGTTTGCGGCCTGGGCCACCGTCCGGAGCGGAATCAAGACGCTCTTCACGAACAGATAGGTGATGGCCCCTACACACAGGATCGTTATTCCTAAAAGCAAGAGCATACGATTTCTGCAAGTATGGAGCACGGTCCGGTACTCTCGGTACGCAACGCTGCTCTCTTCGGGAGATAGCATTTCATGAATTCCGGCGCTCTTTGTCATCTCCCGGTTCACGTCCACAACAAATTTGATGCTGAAGGCAATGGCCACTACCGCCAAAAGACCGCATACCGCCATCAGCGCCTGGTCGATAATGAGGAACCGTTGAAGTAAGGAAGTACCTCCGCCGGACGGTTTCTTCCTTCTTGCGCCGGGTACCGGTCCGTCTTTGTTTGGATGAGGGGCCATTGGTGTTATTTCTCCCGATCCATCTCCCGAATGAATTGCGCGATGGAGAGATGATCGGTTTTGTTGAGGAACCCTTTGGCACCAATTCTTTCTGCTTCCGAACGATACTTTTCGTCTTTGAGAATGGTCAAAAAGAGTATACTTGCATCAGGGAACATCCCGAGGATCTCCTTGGCGGCCGTTATGCCGTCTTTGTCCCTCATGGTGATGTCCATGGTCACCAGGTCGGGTCTGAGAGTCTTGAAGAGCTCCACAGCCTCGTCTCCGCTTTTCGCTTCACCCACCACCGAAAGACCCTCGGCTCGAAGTTCTTCCACAATACGCTTTCTCATGAAGCCGGAGTCGTCCACTACAAGGACCCGCAAGCCCATTACACACCTCACGCCTCTGTATATTCTATTTTTGTTCTATGCTCCGTATCTATATATCCCTTGAAATTCTGAACTGCTCAACCAATGTGGCAAGCTCGTCAGCGATTCGAGCGAGGTCCTGAGTGGTTCCGGAAGCCCCGGCAGCACCCTGGGCGTTCAGGGCGGCAACGTCGGCCATTTCGGACATGATCTGACGAAGCACAGCGGAACGCTCTGTCTGAAGACCCGTAAGTTTTGTAACGTTATCGGCTCGATCGGTAACGTCGCCCATGGCCACGGTAATGCCGGATGCCTCTTCCACCTCGGCCGCGGCTCTTTCCACGATGACCCGGCTTTCTTCTCTGAGGGAGGCCATAACTGATTCAGCCGCCTCTCTACGTTTTCCCTGTTCTCCCGTCAGACCCAAAATGTCCTGGGCGAGAGCGGTCAGTCTTTCCATGGTTTCCTGCACGGAACCGGCAATCTGGGTCTGGCGCTGGGTCCCTTCTGCAATCCCTCCGATGAGCTGGTTCGTCTTGAGAACCGCGTCCTGAATCTGCGCGAGAGCGTCACGGCTTGTTGCGGAAAGGCGCTCTCCTTCCTCGACCCTCTTATTACTCTCTTTGATGAGCTCTCCGATTTCGTTGGTCGATTCAGCCGTTCGTTCGGCCAGTTTTCGGACTTCGTCGGCGACGACCGCAAAACCTTTGCCGTGCTCGCCGGCTCGGGCCGCTTCGATGGCCGCGTTGAGTGCCAGAAGGTTTGTCTGCTCGGCGATGGAGGAAATAACGACCATGATGTCGTTGATCTGTTCGGAAGATTCCGCGATGCCTCTCATACCTTGAACGACCTTATCAACGGCCGCTCCTCCCTCTCTTGAATAACGGTCGGTAATTTCCGACTGTCGGGCCAATTCCGAGGCGCTCTTGGCTTGCTCCTCGATATCTCGGGCCACCATGTTAACGGCTTCCACCGCTGCCTGAGCGGCGTTGAACTGCTCTTGGGCCTTTCCGGCGACCTCTCGGGCGGTATCACCCATCGCACCGATGATGACTCCACCTTCCTCGCTCTGCTGGAACTGGCCCTGGGCTCGCATGGCAACATCCTGGAGGTCATCGGCCATCTTTCTGATGGATTCGTCCGTGCTCACGGCGGATCTCTGGGTTTCCCGCACGTTCGAGGAGACTTCCTGGGCTGTTTCACCCATTGCGGTAACCCGCTCCAACACGTTTCGGGCACGTTCGGCCTGTGCCGTGGCGTTGACCACGATGTTCTGGGTGACCTCGTTAACCGTGGCGGAGGACTCACGCACCTTGGCAACACCTTCCAGCACTGCGGTGAACGCCGTCTGAAGCCGATCGAGAAGTGTATTGAACGTCGTAGCCGCAGCCCCGATTTCGTCTCGCGTCGTCACCGGGGATCTCAGAGTCAGGTCGAGCTGCTCACCGACATTCGTCATGGTGTCCGCCATAGCGGCAATGGGCCGAGCGATACCACGGGCAACGACGATCGTCGCGGCGATAACCGCTAGGACGATGATGATACCGATGATACCGTTGGTCCGGATAACACGAGGCAGGTAGGCCAAAATTTCTCCTCGGTCCGCTCCGGCGGCAACGATCCATCCGAGACCGGGGAATGAACCGAATGCTTTTGGATAGGACAGACCGACGATCTTTTGGTCCGCCCTTCCGGTGGTGGGGTTGGTGAAGACGTAACTTATATTGAGCTCCTTGCTCTTGACCGCTCTCTCCAGATCGGGAAGATTGATCTTCTTGTCCGTCAGCGGAAGTTGATAAAGGGCCCTTACCGGATGGAGAATAGCCCTCGGCTGCTTGTCCAAAACATATACGTAGCCTGTCTCTGCCACCTTGATGCCCTTGATCAGACTCTCCATGACGGACCATTTAAGATTGGAAACGATCACACCGGCCACGTTGCCGCCGACTTTCACCGGATAACCCAAAGAGAGGGTCCACCCATCGCTTTTGGGGTTGAGCTTCTTGATGCGCTCGGAGAAGTGGAAGTCCCGGAGGTAAAGCTTGCCGGCCATGGCGCCCTTGAACACTTCCCTGTCGGCAAAATTCAGTCCCACGGCGCCGGGATAGCTTGCCGAGACGCAATTCCCCTTGGCATCAAGGAGTAAGACGTCCTCGTACGTGCCGTAAATCTTCACGAAGCCTCTGAGAGTTTCCGAAGCATCCTCCCGCACTTCGGCCACTTCCAGGGACTCCTTGACCAAGCGCAGTTCCGACCAGGTCTCGATATCTCCGCACCGTTCCGACATGAACACGTTGAGGGTCTGGGCCGCAGCTTCGGCAATGGTTCTGGTATCGCGCTCGGCCGCTCGCTCGGCTTCGGTGGTGAGGGTGGTGTAAGCGAGCCAACTGACGATGCCGAAAGGAATCAGGGCTATCAAAATGAAGTAAAGCAGCAGCTTGCCGCGCACGCTTCTTCCGATGCGAACCGATTGCAGGATCTTCATTGACCTTTCCTCCTGGGAATGTGTTGTCCAGACTGTCTCGTAGTCAGGTCCTCCGGTTAAGGTTCCGTGAGCCGCCGGACCGCAGCACGTTTCTCGCCTGCGGGCAACGCCGGCGCCGGCCTCGGTCCTTACCTGCCGAGCAGCTCGGCCGAGGCGGGAGCTATTCTGGCAACGCTCCCCAATGCGTCCTTCTCTTCTAAAGAGAGAATCTTTCTGAAATCGAGGATGATAAGAATACCCTCGTCCAAATGGACTACTCCGCTGATGTATTGACTTTGCACCCCGGCCACGATGATGTCCGGCGGCGGGGTGATCTTTGAGGACGGGACCGTAATGACTTTGGCCACCGCATCAACAATGAATCCCGTCACGTTTCCATCGATCTCCACCACCAAAATTCGGGTTCCGGGTTGGTGTCGTGCAGGTTCGCGATAACCGCGCAAGCGCAGCCGTTTCCTCAGGTCCAGAACAGGAATGATGTTTCCCCGCAGGTTGATGACCCCTTCCACGAAATCCGGAGCATTGGGAATTTCAGTAATGTTGGACATCATGATGATTTCCTGGACCACCAGGATCTTCACTCCGAACCGCTCCGAACCGATGCTGAAACTGATCATCTGAACGTACTGGTCTGTTTCCGCGCCCGTCTTTCTCGTCTGTTCCCTACCGTTCATGGTAGTTCTCCTGTGTTACTATGGGACGGGATCAGGCTCCCGTCACCTCCTGCCTGATCTGGTCTTGAATGGTCTCGGCTAGGTTGTCCGCCAAACATTTGTAGTCCACAATACCCTCTTGGAGGGCGGCTTCGGCCATTCTCGGATCGACACTGGACATCGGATCCTGGACGACGGATATGCCATCCATCTGTTTAACCGCTCTCAGTCCTTCCACCCCTCTGCCCGGTCCACCGGACAGCAAAACGGCCAAGAGATTTCTTCCCATGACCTTTGAGGCCGAGATCAGAAAATGATCGAGCACTTTCGATCCGGGCAGGTCCGAAAGAATCTTGGCAGAGATCTTCCCGCCTTGGTCCCGGAGCTCCAGGGGGACTGTGGCCGGGTGGAGGTAACAGACTCCTTGGGCCAAAGGCTGGCCCGATTCCAGCGAGCACACTTCGAGACGGCTTCTTCTATTGAGATAATCCACAAAGGCTCCGATGGCTTCCTGTTGCATGTCGTGAAGAATTACCACGGCCGATGGGATCTCCTCTCGGATGAGCGGCACGATCCGAATGATATCCGTGCAACCTCCCGTCGCTGACCCCAATACGGTCAAGAACCGCGGTCCGTCTTGTCTTGGGCTCCGGTTCTCCTGTCCCTGGGCCAAGGGGGGTATCTTGACGCGCCGAATACGCTCGAATTTGATTGCACACGCTTCTTTTATCCGTCTTACCAAGTCGTCGGAGCGGCCGTCGGTGCGCCAATTGTTTTGAGGCTTGCGCAGGAAATCGACCCCGCCCAGGCACAATAGATCGAATGGATTGGCACCGACGCCCCCTACGAATCCGCTCAGGATGACTACCGGACAAGGGCTTCTTATCATGATGTGCATCAGGGTTGTGCTCCCCTTCATCACGGGCATGTCCCAGTCCAGCAGAATCAAGTCGGGTTTCAGCTCGTCTATTTTGGCCAGCGCTTCCTGACCGTTGGTGGCATATCCGGCCACTGCCAAACCGGCATCTGATTGGAGAATCTCCTGCACTATTTTTCTGATGAAGCGGGAATCATCGACGATCATGATTCGCTTCGCGGGCTCGGTCGTCTCAGAGAGGGCTTCTCCAGCTCGGCGGGCCTTGCCGTTTACGGGTTCCGCCGACGCTTTTGTCGCAGAAGCCGAAGCAACGGTTGTCGGCCCCAGGGCATGGCGTATCTCGTCTTTTTGCCTCATCCCCTCCATGAGGAGACTCTGCCAGTCCATGAAGACCGTTCGAGGAGGCACGGTCAGAAGCACTTGTGAGAGAAACTCGCCCCCTTCCCATCCCACGATCTCGTAGAACGCCTCGACACCCATGATGGTATCACATTCGGCGTGAACAATGCCTCCGTTATCGACATAGATGCCCCCTTTTCCCGTCTTGTGAAAAACAAACAGGACACTGCTGTCCTTTCTGTAACAGAGCATCTGGATAACGTCTTCCAGCCTCATGCCCACAAGTCTTCCGGTGAATCCCTGAAGCGGGTGCAGCATGTTCCGCAGCAGTTCCCCAAGTCTTTCCCGCGAAATAGGCCGTACCAGGAAACTCGTGCATCCCTCCTGCAAGGCCCTGGTCTGGTCCCCAACGAGTCCGGCATCGGCCAGGAGAATGACCCGCGCCGTGATGTCGTGCTCACGAATTCCTTGCAACAATTGCATTCCATCCCTGTCGCCCGGGCCTTCATGATCGGAAACCACAAGATCGAAGGAATTGCCGCTCAGTGCTTCAAGCCCTTCCGCCACCGAACGAGCCCTCACGGCCGTGCAGGCAAGGCCCGACCCGCTCAGGTATTCTCCGGCGTACTCGGTAAGAGCTTCTTCCTTCTCAATTATGAGTATCCTTTTCTGCGACAATTGCTACTCCTGGATGACGGTTTCCACGTGAGCCGGGTACGGTCTCGTCGTCATCCTACCCCTCCGGAGGCGGTGATTTCCCGGGGTTTCGGCCGGCAACCGCCACCGCGTCAGGGGAGGACTTTGAAGAACCTCTTGTCCATCATCGACTCACCCCGATCTCCACCGGGTCTCGGTCACCTTACGGGAAGTATGCACGGGGACTTCCTGCCGAACATTTCAAGTCTAATGGCTCCTTCCTTCTCAACGCACGCTCTGTGGGGTCCATCGGGAAGGTTATTCTCAAACGGAACCTGCCGCCGTGTTCAATAGGTCTGGTTCTTCATCAGGTTAAGAAACACGTTGGTCGAAATCTTTACGTTTCCCTGGGGTATCTCGATCTGCTGCACGTCGTCGTGGGCCGTTTTGTCCCAGGAGAGGATATCGAACAGGGCTTCGTCCCCCACGAGCTCATCCGTGACCACCCGATATATCTCCCCGTCTTTGATGTAAATCGATCCGTGTTTGCTGCCTCTTCTAACGTCTACTCTCCGCGATTCTCCGCTCAGTACTATTAGCCTTAGGGTCGTACGAAGATCGTACCGGGAAAAGTCCATCACCTCGGAGAGATCTTCCGGATATTCGTTGTCCCGACGTTCCTCAGGTCCGACAGTCTCATCGGATGATTCTTTTGACCGGATGGTTTTCAGGGTCGCGTCTCCTGGGTAATGCTTCCGGGTCCTTCATGACCTCGAGCCGGCGGGCCCGATGGTCCTCCTGTTTCGCTTCTCAGCCTTCACGGTCAGGCCGGCGGACACCAGCAATGTGTGGAGCCGTAGTAGCAGCCGGACGGAGCCCGGTCGGAGAAGCCCCCGTAACGACCTCTCCGAGACGAATCGGAGAAGGCCCGATGGTCGTACCTCATGTCTTCTGTTCGACCACCCGCGGTTCTCGCCGAACTATGCGAGCCTTACTCAACTCCCGGCATAGTCGCCTATGACTCTCATTGCCTCTTGTATGATCTATTTCTCCTTCGTCAATATATCACACGCAAGCGGCTGAAATCAAGATTAATAGTCGAGAATAGACGCTATTCGAGCGCATCGAGCCGGACGGTGCACACATACCGATTGAGAAGCCGGCCCGTTATGTTCTCTTCCCATGCATCCGAGAACCTTTTTTATAGCGGGCTACACGGCGTCCAATCAGCGATAATCCATCCGGAGCACGTACGTATGCCTGTGCAAACAAGGATGGGGCATTCTCAAGACGCCCGTGACCGCGGTCATTTGGGTGACGAACGAAGCGTGCCGGATTCCCATATGCAGAGTTGGCGGCCGATGCAAGAATGAAAAGGTGAATGGACGACGCTTCCCGCAATTTCTGAAACGCTCCCTTAGAACAACTCCTCGAAGCAGGCGGAAACATCCGTCCCGGACATCCCGGGTGCCGCTTGCGTCCTCTGCGGCATTCACGGCCGGATCTTGAGCCGCCGGCCTCAACTGTCTACCCGAAAAAATATAAGGAATGTTTTGCCATGGAACGACAGAAAACGGCCGCAGTCTTGTACAGCATCACCGAAGAGACGCCCGCCGACGAATCAGACAATGCTGCTCGCCGGATTCCTGTTGCGCTGAAACCACCCGCAGCCGAACCCGAAGGTGAGGATAGGGAAACAAGCCATGTTAACCAGTATTTGTGGTATGTTAACGTTTATGTATCATCTAAAACATCATATATCATTGACAATCTACGGATTATTTGCTATAAGACATCCAACACCACAAAGAACCATGCCCTGTTGAGGCCCGGTAGCGCCGGGCCGTTTTTTTTTCGCGGGACGGAGAAGGGGATTCTCGGGACCGCATTTCCTGAAACGGCGCCCTTCAATAGGCTCTCGAGGATGCGCGTCTTTGCCGGCCGCACAAGCCGCAGCACCCTTGTACACCTGAATGCCGCCCCCTAAGCTGAACGCGCACCGGGATCACGCATCGAATGGTAGAGCTCCGTGAGATTCGGGTCTGCTTTGAACCATTCCACCATTCTTGAGAAGCCTTCGGCCAGAGAGAGCTCGGGCCGCCAATCCAGTTTCTCGCCTATCAGGCTGTTGTCGCAGACCCACGTGTCGGTATCCCACATTCTGTCGGGCATGGATGCCCATTGAGGCTCCTCGGCGATTTCCAGCACGCGGCGGGCCGTGTCCACTACCGTCCGGATGCTGGTCTGCTTACCTGTGCCGACATTATAGATCGCGTCCGGTTCCTGGTCACCGACTGTGGCGGCCAGCAGGTACGCCCTGACCACATCGTCCACGTACACAAAGTCTCTCGAAACTTCCGGATTTACCAGGGGGGGGAGACGGTTTTCCATTCCTTTGAGGATGATGGTGGGCATGAACCTCGTTGGGTCTTCGTAAGGTCCGTAAACCGAATAGAGCCTTAGCGTCGGTATGCGCGCCCCCGTGGCCCTGGCCGTGTACCCGCAGAAGAGCGTTCCCGCGGCCTTGGCCACGGCATAGTGACTGTTGGGCTTAAGAAGTTCGGTTTCTCTGGGAGCATGGTCCTTAAATCCATATTCCGAGGACGAGCCGGTGTTGACAAAGACTTCGACTCCGGCATCCAGGGAGGCCCGGACCAGGTTCACCGTTCCCATGACGTTGGTCAGGAAGATCGTCTCTGCGTCCGTCTGGAATGAATATGCGCCATGGGCCGCCAGATGGAACACCCATTGGGGTTTGAGAGCTTTGACGATGCGGTGAACACCGTCGCGGTCGCGCAGATCCACGCTATGGACGCGCGCGTCGTCACCCATGTCTTTGAGGCGCCAATTCGCTGCCTCCCGGAGGAGGAGGTGTACCTCATCACCCCGCTTGACGAGAAAACGGGCCAGATTATTCCCCACGAACCCGGAAGCTCCGGTTACCAGCACCTTCGGCATGTCTTCATCCACTGACGATTCACGAAAAAGACGTGTCCCGCCCCCGGCATCAGTCGACCCGTTCGACGGGATCCGCCCATCGTCGTCGCTTCTAGTCGAGAAAACCCGTATATCCGAAGACTTCCAGGTACTGCTCGGTCCAGATGCGCACCCGTTCCCGCTCCTCCATAGAGAGCTCTTCCGCGGTGGCCCGGTTCGCTTCGGGGGAGGCCCGCCGAATGGTTCCCCATGGATAGACTTCTTCCAGAACCTTTCCATTCCACGTGGGAACGCTCAAAGTCTCCGCCGCTCGAACGCCTATCTTCGTACACACCGCGCCGAGAGCGGCTACGGGATCGGCAAGCACGTCTTCCAGGCGCACGATGTGGATGCGCTCGGGATAGATCTTCTTGAAGATCAGGGCATGATACTGGGTAGTGCACCACGCGGTGAGGTACCGCTCCAGCGAGAGGGGCACGGGCCTCTTCTTCGTGTCCGCGTACGCGGACCAGGGATTTCTTACCACATGAAGCACGTGACCGGAGGGGAGATCCTCCACTATTTTATCCGCATCGACGGCGATGATGGGGCTGTACCCGACGTAGACCTTCTCTTCGCCCGTTCGTGCATAGTCTTTCCACGCCTCAAGGGTTGCCCGCAGGAACGCGGCCACGTTGCCGGGTCGAGATCGTCCGGTCTCAGCGATCATGCCGACGTAGATTTCGCACCGCTCGTCGTCGTTCAAGTCGAAAGGCATATGGCGGAATTTGCTCACTTTTGGCGTGCGGGCCCTCACTTTGCACTCTTCATCGGTGATGGACCGATAGTCCCGGACCGGTGTAGCATCGAGCGCGAATGTGGGCCAGCGGTACTTCACGGGAAACATCGAGCTCAGATGATCGTGGACCAGAGCAGTGCCCAACTGTGATTCAAAGGGATAAACGAACATTTCGGGGTGTCCGTCCAAGAAACGATGAACGGTATTGCCTCCGTTCTCGTACATGGCGGAAAGCATCAACAGTCGAAAATCCATCAGTCCTCCAGTAACTCCGGCAGTCGAAAAGCGTAAAAGAGTGCTTTTTCTCTCTCCCCGGGCGGTCTGTGCCCCGGGCGAAACGGAAGCCCGGCGGCAAAATCCTTCGGGACCCATTCCACGGCGAAAATCTGGCTTCCGTAGGGCCAGATGATGCTGCCCAGGATTTCTCCGGACTTCACGTCCACTGCGTGGACACCGCAGACCCCCTCTTTGGGGTCCAGACCCGGGGCATAGCTGGTAAACCGCGGCAACACTCTCGAAGTCCCCACAAACATTACCTTATTGCAAAAACAGAGGCCTCTTGTCCATCCCGGAAGACGGGAGACGACCGTGAACCCCCCTTTTTCCACAAAGCCGACCTCGCCATAGCCGCTGTTATCCACCCAGATCCTATTTTCCCAAAGTCGCGCCGAGTGAGGCCTCGTCAAACCCCGGGCAATGGGCTCTCCGGTCGCTCCCGAAAATATCACTCCACGCCGGTCCACGGGAAATGCCGGGTCTCCCGGCCGGAGATCGGTGATCTCGTCCGTGGAAGCGGAGAAGAACGATGCTTCGACGGTCGCCCCCGCGGCTATGGAATTCAGTTGCAAATGATTGCGACCGAAGATGGGGCCCTCGTCCCTCTTCACGCATTTGGGCCACCAAACCCGTTCATGGCCGCCTGCATCCGGGAGCCGGACAATTGCATTCTGGCCGACGGAATTTGCGTGGAGCCGATCGCCTATCATCGCAAGATCGTGAATATAGAGGCAACCGGGGAGAAAACGCGCTCGTACGGGCACGAGGATCTTCTCGTTCATGCCGAGGGCCGTCACATCCAGCCGGGGCATGAGCTCTTGGATCGGCACGAGATCGAATATCTGATTGGGATTTCTCGTCGCGGCGACATGCACCACTCCCCGGGCTCTGTCTACCGTCAGACCCGAAGGATGGGGCATCCTCAACGCGGAGATCTCCGGACCGCTCTTCGTGTCGGCGTGGAGTGCCAGGAGCAGGTGCTCGTACTCACGGGTCACGAGGAGGGTCAAACCGGCATCGGAGAGCGTTTCCCACCACTTGCCGCGTGTCTCGTATTCGAGGAGCTTCGGATCGGCCGCGCTCATCAAATGAGGGTACCCGATGATCTCCGCAGGATCGCGGAATTCCTTATTCCGGCTCTCCCACATCGCCTCTCGATCCTCAACCGTGCCCGCGGTCATAGGGCTTCACTTCTCCTTATCATTGTTCATCAGGGCACGCATCCGGAACGCTCCCCAGTACATCTTCAATCCGGATCCTATGTTGGTCGTCGATTCCCCTCCGTGCCGCACCGCAGAGACGATCGGTACCTCGAGGATCTGTTTGCTCAGCTCTTTGCACCTGAGGATGAACTCCAGGTCTATGAGGTCCCCGTCTTCCTTCAGATTCAGCAAGGGAAAAAGATCTCGACCGAAAACTTTAGGCGTTCCGTTCAGGTCCCATACCGGCAGGTCGAAGAGCGTTCGACACTGGACATTATAGAGAACGGAACCGACACGCCGCATGAACGGATGACGCAATCGGCGATTGGCCTTGATGACCATGCCGGGGTTGGCAGCGGCCAGAATAATGTGCAATGCGAGGATATGCGGTTCGGTGCGCGCGGAATTCGTGTAACAGAGAATCTCCCCATGAGAGGCCGCCAAGCCTGTGCGAACGGCAAGCCCCCAACCGGGCTCCTCGTTGTGCAGCACGCGAACGGAATCGAGCTCCCGCTCCAGCTCTCTGCAACACTCGAGGGAACCGTCCCGGCTGGCGTTTACCACCAGGACCATCTCGACGGAGTACTTCAGCGCGTCAAGGGCCGCCATATAATTTTTAACGATCTGCTCGATATGATCTGCCTGGTTGTAAACCGGCAGAACCACCGAGACTCGCGGGATTTCACTCATTCTTTACCTTCTCCGGGGAACACGCCCTCACGACCGCGCAATTGCTCGGACCCGGACGGAGGCGGATGATTTTATCCCAAAAGCCCCCTCCCGGCAACCTTGCCCGGCAAGAGAGAATTCGCGGCGGCGTGACGCCATGCAGTGCGGTCGGAGCGTTCACTTCGGGGAGCACCGAGGAGCTCCCCTGCCGGTGTGCTCCGTCCGTCTCAGCCCAAGCCTCCGAACGAACGAGCTCCTTCATCCAGGGCAGCCAACGCGGTCCCGAAAATGCCTTCCACGGAAAGCCCCGAACGATCGCGGAGAAAGGCCTCTCCCCCGCATATTCCCGGCATCTCGCGCACGCCGCATCGAACGACTCGGCAGCCGCTTCCCGATTCCGCCGCAGTCTCGCACACCAGAGACCCGAGACCGCCGTCCACGTAATGCTCTTCCACGGTGAGCGCAACGGAGAATCGCCCGAGAAGCTCTCTGAGATCCTCCTTCGGTGCAGGGCGAAGCGATGAGACTACCGCCACGGTAGCGTTGATGCCCAGCCCGGCAAGTTTCTCTCTTGCGGAAAAAGCCTCCGACGAGATGCTTCCCACCGAAACGATCAACAGGTCATCCCCTTCGGTGATGGTTTCCGCCCGCCCCAGCCGGAAACGACCTTCCAGGCCGGGCAGAACGTAGTCGTCTCTCTTTCCGATCCTATAGTAGATCGGCCCGGGCAAGGTGTGCGTCTCCTCGATGGCGGCAATGGCCTGACGATAATCGGCCGGCGATATCACGGTGAGGCCCGGTTGAATCCGAGCGATGGCGAGATCCTCCAGAGCGTGGTGGGTGAATCCACCGTGACCGTACTCGAAACCGCCTCCCACTCCGATTATTCTGACCGGGAGATTATGAAATACGGGTCCGTTGCGGATCTGCTCGTACCCGCGCATGGACGCAAAGGTGGCGATGGAGTACACGAACGGGATGTACCCGCAGGAAGCCAGGCCCGTGGACAGTCCGATCATATTCGCTTCCGCTACCCCCACGTTGAAGAACCGGTCGGGATACGCATCGGCAAAATCCTCGAGTACCATGAACCCGAGATCCGCGGTCAAGAGCATGACGCGAGGATCGGTTTTCGCTATACGGCAGAGGGTTTGGGCAAACGCGCGTCTCATGTTCGGCCGGCCTCCAATTCCTCCAAGGCCATGGTGTACTGGTCGTCCGTGAGCGGCATGTAATGCCAGGCGACTTTCCCCTCCATGAACGAAACCCCCTTGCCGCAGACCGTCTTGGCAATGAGCACATGCGGCGGGCCGCTCTCGGTATTCAACGAGCGAAGAGTGCTCTGCAGGCGGTCAAAATCGTGACCGTCCACTTCGTGGACATCCCAGCCGAATACCCGCCATTTTTCGGCCAACGGGTTTAAGTCGATAACATCCTTGGTTTTGCCGAAGGCCTGTTGGCCGTTGTCGTCAACAATGGCCACCAGATTGGAGAGCTTGTGGTGCGCGGCGAACATCACGGTCTCCCAGAGGGAGCCCTCATTGCACTCGGCATCGCTCACCAGGACGAATGCCCGATAGTCGTTTCCGCTCAATCTCGCGGCAAGAGCCACACCGGCTCCCACCGACAAGCCGTGCCCCAGCGATCCCGTCGAGAAATCCACTCCGGGGAGATGGTGCTCGGGATGCACCCCGAGGAGGCTGTTGTCCCCACAATAGGTGTGAAGCTGATCCTCGTCGATAATCCCCTTAAGTTGAAGCGCCGCGTAGAGGGTAAGCGCGGCGTGCCCCTTGGACAGTATGAAGCGGTCTCTCTGCGGATCGTCGGTTCCGCATTGCCGAAGTTCCGCGCCGAAGAGCACGGCGAGGATATCGGCCACGGAGAGAGCCGAGCCGATGTGCCCCACGTGGGCACGTTTGGATTCCTCGATGATGATTTTCCGTATGCGATAGGGAGTGATCTGTTCTCTGTTCATAAGACTCCGGGGATCGGGAACGGTTCATCTCAACGGAGATCAGCAAAATTTCTCAGCAGCTTCAATCCTATCTCCTGGCTCTTCTCCGGGTGGAACTGCACCGCAAAGACGTTGCCGCGGGAGACCGCGCAGGTGAATTTGATCCCGTATTCAGATTCGGCCACCGTATCGGCCGGATCTGCCGGGGCAACATAGTAGGAGTGGACGAAATAGAACCAGGACCCAGCCTCAATGTCCTTGAAGATCGGGGATTCTTTAGTGAAAGAAACCTGGTTCCAGCCCATATGGGGTATCTTCAAGCCCATGTCCCGCTCGAAAGCCGTTACCCGGCCGGGAATAACTTTGAGCCCTTCATGTATGCCGAACTCATCGGACTCGTCGAAAAGGAGCTGCAACCCGAGGCAAATCCCCAGAAACGGACGGTCGGACTTGATGAATTCGAGGATAGGATCGACGAGGTTGAGTCGGGTCAGATTCTTCATACATTCGGGAAATGCACCTACTCCCGGCAGCACCAGGCGTTCGGCGTCCCTTATTTCCGCGGGATCGCGCGTGATCTTTGCTACCGCGCCCACCTTTTCCAAGCCCTTTTGGACGCTTCGCAGATTTCCCATACCATAATCGACAACACAGATCATCTATAACCTCAAGGCGGTTCGCTACCGCAGACCTTTCCTAAAACCTTTTATAGCACCCCTTTGGTTGAGGGAATACCTTCGACCCGGGGATCGAGCTCCACCGCCAGCCTCATTGCCCTACCCAGCGCCTTGAAGACCGCTTCGGCCGCATGGTGAGGATTTTGACCGCAATGCACCGTCACGTGAAGGTTCATTCCTCCCCTGTCCGCGAGGGCCTGGAGGAAAACAGGGACCAAATCCAGGGCGAACGTCCCTGCGCTACGGTCGTCCAGAGGGTTTGCGTATACGAGAAAAGGACGTCCGGAGAGGTCCAGTGTCACCGAAGCCAGAGCCTCGTCCATGGGTACGGACGCAAATCCGTACCGTCGAATTCCTTTCTTGTCGCCCACGGCTTGCCGAAACGTTTCACCCACGCAAATCCCTACATCCTCCACCGTGTGGTGATAATCAACATGGAGGTCACCCGTGGCCTTTACTTCCATATCGAACAGGCCATGGCGCACGAAAAGGTCCAACATGTGATCGAAGAAGCCGATACCCGTGGAAATCTCTCCTTTGCCGGTCCCTTCCAGGAGGAGTCGAATCTGAATGCCGGTCTCCGAAGTGTCACGAGATAGCTGGGCGGTTCTCATTGTGTTTCATTTCCTTGGATACGGACACGAGCTTTGGTCATTAGGAGGATTTCAGAGGAACGGATCGTCTTCTTCTCTCGCACCGCTCTCGTCAACGCAGCGGTCACACCATGTCGTCCTTTTCTCTGGTGATCCGGGCTCCCAGAGCAGAGAGCTTCTGTTCGATCCTTTCGTACCCGCGGTCCAGGTGGTAGACCCTGTGCACTTCGGTCACCCCCTCGGCGGCAAGACCCGCCACGATGAGACAGGCGCTGGCTCGCAGGTCGGTCGCCTGCACGTGAGCTCCCGAAAGCCTGCGCACGCCGTCGATACTGGCTGTTCTTCCCGATACCCGGATGTCGGCGCCCATTCGTACGAGCTCCTGAACGTGCATAAAGCGATTCTCGAACACGTTCTCGGTAACGTTGCACCGGGAATCCCCCAAGGCCATCAAGGCCATGTACTGAGCCTGAAAATCCGTGGCAAAGCCGGGGAAGGGATTGGTTGCCACGTCTCGACTCTTGACCTTCCCGTTGGAGGCGATTCCGATCTCATTCTCGCCTATCTCCAGTTTCAGTCCGGCATCTTCAAGCTTTTCGAGCAAGGCCTCCAGGTGTTGGGGGACGCATCGCGTGACACGCACGTTTCCGCGGGTGATCGCAGCGGCCAGCAGGTATGTTCCCGCCTCGATGCGATCGGGCATCACCTCGTGTGCCACACCGTGCAACCGATCCCTGCCTTCAACGATCAGGGTATCGGTTCCGGCTCCCTCGATGCTCCCGCCCATGCGGTTGATCACTTCGGCCAACTCGACGATCTCGGGCTCGATGGCGCAATTTCGGAGGACCGTGGTTCCCGTGGCCAGAGAAGCCGCCATCATAAGGTTTTCGGTTCCGGTAACGGTTTTCAGGTCAAAGGTAAACTCACATCCTCTGAGTCTCTTGGCTCGGGCCTCAACGTACCCGCTTTTCAGCTCCACCGTCGCGCCAAGGGCTTCCAGACCCTTGAGGTGCTGGTCTATTGGCCGGGCTCCGATGGCACAGCCGCCGGGAAGACTGACGTTGGCCCTTCCCTCGCGTCCCATGAGAGGTCCGAGAACCATCACGGATGCCCGCATGGTCTTCACGAGCTCGTACGGAGCCGTATGCTCGGTAAGCTCGCGAGCCTTCAATCGCAAAGTCCCCGGGGCGAAGTCGTCGAGCTGAACACCGAGTTGGAGGAGAAGCTGCTTCGTGGTGCGGATATCCCTCAGCACCGGAACTCTGTGCAGGGTCATCTCGTCTTCGGTGAGGAGAGCGGCACACATGAGCGGGAGCGCGGCATTCTTGGAGCCGCTCACCTCCACGCATCCTTCCAAAGCCACTCCGCCTCGAATAACTATCTTTTGCATGAGCCCTGCTCCTTGCATTCCGGCGGAAACCGCCGTTCCACGGAACCCAACGTCTTTTCGAGCTCGGATGCTCCCGTGCTCTTAGCAGCGCGTCGGAATTTTCCCCGTCGCTGTATACCATCTTCCGCAGTGGATCGCAACTGATTCGCCAACGGAGAGCAACCATTGTCGTTCTGGCCGAGGCAAAGGACGGGAGCCTTTCCGGTGCAATTCCATGGGACAGAGGGGCAAGGTCGTACGAAGCAGGGAAAATACCCGCTCTCTGTCAAACAGATGGTCGTTTGTTGTCCATATTGTTGACAGAGTGGCGCTCTGAGCAAGGTTCGTGCCATCTACCGAAGCGCTTACGAATCCAGGCCCATATTCGGGGCATGATTTTCAGCTCATATTGGTTCACATCTTGCAAGCATATCAGGGTGCACTGGTTTGTCATTTTTTCCGACCGGGGAACGCTCGCTCGAATCGTTCCGCATAGTAAGGGAGGTTGAGGGCCGCTATTGGCCGTCTCAGGAATCCTGGTACGCCGGAGGTCCGGGGGAAGGTCTTCCGGCGGTTGGCGTCAGGTGAGTTGATTCTTGAGCTAAGGGTCCCGAAGTACGTCGGGGCCGGAGGGGTATCGGGATGGGCAATCAACCGGCGGAGAGAGTTGCCGTCCTGCCGAAGGGTCAGGACGTTCCCGCCTGCAGGCCCATGGTTCGATGTGCCCTGCGGCCGGGCCCTTTCTCAGATGGCCTCCTCTACAACGGGCCGGCTCTCCCGGCCGACGATATGGCACCGAGTGCAATGTTCCGAAAAGAGAAGGAGTAGTGGATATGACCAAGCCCGAAATCATAGCTCGTATTGCTGAGCGGGCCGAAATCACCAAGAAAGCCGCCGAAAAGGTCCTCGATACTATCGTCAAGACCGTTCACGACTCGTTGACGGACAAGAAGGGGAGAATTCGGATCTCCACGCTGGGAACCTTCAGGGTACTGGAGATGAACGCCCGCGACGGCGTCAACCCGCGCACCGGCAAAAAGATGATCATTCCCGCTATGAGAGTGCCCAGGTTCACACCTGCCAAGGCTCTCAAAGAACTGGTTCGCGGGAAGAAATAGCCGCGCGGCACTGCCGGAGGGGCAGAAGAAGCCTCTCAGAGTCGCCGACGATACGAGACCGGATCCGAGTGGTTCCCGGATTCGCCGATTTCAGGGCTGGAAACGAAAGCGAATCGAGGGAGGGAGAGGTATGTACAGAGCTTGGCTCTTGGCTGGAATACTGTTTGTTGCGTTGTGCGGGCCGTGCTTTTCAGAGACCTTCTGGCTCTCGAGCCCCAGGTACAGACTTTACGACAGGGCCAAGCTCGTCAAAGTTGAAGGGCCGAACATTCTGCGTCTCAACATGCTGAAACACGGCCGGAGCGTTACCGTACGCCTCCTTGGGGTGGGCTCTCCTCACAACAGGGTGCGGCAAAAGACCCTCAGTCCGAGTATGCTCTCGTACAACGCACGAGAAAATATTTGGGAAAGGGCCACAACCTACATTGAGAATCTCCTGAAAGACCGAGACGTGGAAGTTTGGGCGAGGAGATGGGATCAGTACGACGAAAAGAACAGGCTCTTGGCCTATGTTCTGATTCCTTCGGGAACCGGAGAGCCTCTGGATCTGAACGCCGACCTCATCAAGCGGGGGTTCGGTTTCGTAACCCGAGACTATATCCACGTGACCTTCACGGGTTATAAGATTCTCGAAGAAGAGGCAAGAGAGAATAGACGAGGAGTGTGGCAAGGTCTTTCGCCCGGTCAGGTTTCCTCTTTGACCAAATGACGGGGTCCGGCAGCTTCGGGGCCCGATCGGCCCCGGAAACCACTCCCGCCGTGTCGGTGCCCGGATGGAAAGCTAGCCGAACATAGCCTGTAAATCCTCCAACACTTTTCGCGCTTCTTCCCGCACAAGGGCGAGGTTTGTGCTGTCGTCGAAAACCGTGATGAGGATGCATTCTTCTCCCAGACTGGCAAAGTGTATGTTGGTGTCCACCCCTTTGCGGAAACAGACGGTGAACTCCTTTTCGCCGAACAGGTTTGCGATTGCAGTGGCAGACCCATAGTCCGCAGCGGACAGAGCAGCCAGAGACACGGCGGTTCGTTCTTCCAAGTCACCCTGGCAGCTCACGAGCTGCCCGGCCTTGTCCGCCAGAATCACAGCCCTGCCTCCGCTCTGGGTGCGAGCCTTTATCAGGGCAGCATCGATGTGGTCAAAATCTTCTTTTGTGAGTATGATGTCGGCCATTTAGTTCCGCTCCATTCTCTCGGTGAGCCGTCAGCTTCAGTGAGCAACACTATCATTGCAGAAACAGGACGGAATGTCTAATGGAAAGGTTTCCCGGCTCGGCCGACGACACCGACAAAGGGGATTTTTTTTTCGAGGTGCGACGACACATGAGCCCGAGCTCTCGGGCAATCTTTCGGCCGCGGCTTTCCGGGCCGATTGCCTTGGCTCAGAACGCTTGACAAATCAAGCGAAGTTGAGGGATGATTTCTCATTGTTTCGCAACATCCCGACTTTCTCCATAATGGGCGAGTTGAGCTTGATCGGATCAACGGGGGCGGCGACGTCAGGTGCGCAATGATCCCCACATATTCGACAATGTTTCAAGTGCTTAGAGACGTTTACCAAAGCTCTGTCATCGAGCAGGATGAACCCCGGGGCAATTTTTGATTCCACAGGTGAAATGAGCCGGTTTCAGGGGTTTACCGGATCTGCATTCCCGGCTGACGGGGACGGAGCAGAGAGGGGGACTTACCGTGGGGGAGAGGAAAATTCTGGTTGTCGAAGACGAGCCCTTGGCCGCGGAGGACATCCGTTTCTGTCTCATGGATCTCGGATACGGAGTCGCAGCCGCTTCACGCGGGGAAGAGGCCATGAAGACGGCGGAGGAAGCCAAACCGGCGCTGGTCCTCATGGACATCGGCCTCAAAGGGCGGATGGATGGAATTGATGCAGCGGAACAGATTCGATCGCATCTTGACATCCCTGTGGTGTTTCTGACCGCATATGCGGACGAAAAGACCGTAGCCCGGGCCAAACTCACCGAGCCCTACGGATTCCTTACCAAGCCATTCTCCGAACGGGGCCTGAAAGCCGCCATCGAAACGGCCATATACAAACATGGGCTCGATCGTGAGCTTAGAGCAAGGGAAACAAAATTTCGCGTGCTCTACGAAAACGCGCCGGGGGCCTATCAACTTCTGGATGAAAAAGGTCGCATCATAGAGTGTAACGGGGAATGTCTGGATTTGTTCGGACTCACGAAGGAAGAGATCCTCGGGAGAAATTTCGACGATCTGCTGGCACCCCACTCCCGGGCGGATTTTGTTGGTACCTTGGGCCTGAGTGCGTTCTCCGGCAAACCTCATGGCCTGGATCTGGAGATCCGACGAGACGACGGCTTTTGCTTGCCGGTAACGGCCCACTTCATATCCAGCCTGGACCAGCTTGGCCGATCGCAATGGCATTGCATTCTTCACGATGTGGCCGACCGCAGGAGAGCGGATCAGGCTCTTAGGGAAAGTGAAGAGAAATACCGACTCCTCATCGAAACGCTGCCGATGGCGGTTGCCATCTTCCAGGACGACAAGGTGGCCTTCGTAAACACGGCCGGTTTCCGGATGTTCGGATTCTCCGGCAAAGAGGGGATGATCGGTCGGGACACCATGTCACTGGTGCCCGAACGGGAGCGAGAGCGGCTTGCTGCCTATTCTGAAGGTCGTCGTGGTGCCGAGAAGACGGTTCCCGAGTATTACTCGGCGATGCTCAAGCGGAATACCGGGGAAGAGTTTCCCGCTGAAATTTCGGTCAAGACGATCTCGTATCAGGGGAGATTCGCCGAACAGGTCATCATCTCCGACGTCACCGAGCGCAAGAAGACCGAGCAAGAACTACAGATCAAGCACAATGCCATCGAATGCTCCATCAATGGAATTGCCATAGCGGACCTTGACGGTCGGTTGACTTATGTGAATCCGGCTTTCCTTTCCATGTGGGGATATCAAGGTTTGGGAGAAGCTTTGGGGCTGCCGGTGGAGACCCTTTGGAGCACCGGCGAAGATACTCGGCTGCTGGAGAGCTCCCTGCGAGAGAGCGGCTGGTGGGTAGGTGAATTGATCGGCCGCAGAAAGGACGGCTCCAATTTCGATGTCCATCTGTCGGCAAATGTCGTCAAAGACAGATCGGGGCTGCCGGTATGCTTCATGGCCTCATTCATGGACACCACGGAACAAAAGCGGATTCAGGCGGACCTCATTCAGGCACAGCGTTTGGCTGCCTTGGGGGAAATAGCGGGCGGCGTTGCCCACAACTTCAACAATCTGCTCCAAGTAATGGTGGTGAGCTGCCAACTGGCCCAGCAGAATGTCAAGAAAGGTAAGTTCGAGGCAATCGGACCCAATCTCAATAGAATTCTGGAAAGCTCGCGTCTGGGCGCGCAAACGGTGAGGCACCTTCAGCTCTTTGCCGGTTTGCGTTCCAATCCCTCGCCCCAAGGTGCGGTCTTCGACCTCTCCGATACGGTGCATCGGGTTGTGGAGATGAGCCGCTCAAGATGGCAGACAATGGCCCGGGAAAACAGGATCGAACTTGAAGTGAAAACCGAGCTGCAATCGGGCTGCCGGATTCGAGGCACTGAGAGCGAGCTCGTTGAGACCATCCTCAGCTTGATCCACAACTCGGTGGAGGCATTGCGGAAATCGGGCGAGATCAGGATAGAGACCGTGGCGCAGGACAACCACGTAGTACTCAGGATAGAGGACACCGGAGCAGGCATTGAACCGGAGCACCTGCCCAGAATATTTGAGCCCTTTTTTACCACCAAGGGATTCCTTCGGATAGGAATGGGGTTGGCCGGAAGTTACGGCATCATCTCTCGACATGGAGGACGGATTTCCGTCGAAAGCACGCCCGGGGCGGGCACAGTCTTCACCGTCCGGTTACCTTTGGTCGAGGAAGTAGCCGAAGTGCCGAAACGGGAAGAGCACCACGCCAAGCAAAAGAAGCTCTGCCTACTCGTTATAGACGATGCCCAAGACGTGGTGACAACGCTCCGGACCGGTTTGATGGAGTACGGTCAGGATGTTCTGACGGCTTTGAACGGTGCGGACGGCCTCAAGCTCTATCGTGAAAACAACGTGGACGTTGTCATCTGCGATCTTGCCATGCCGGAGATCAACGGTCGGCAGGTCGGCTACGAGATACGGAAGCTCTGCCGGGAGCGAGGAGTCCCCAAGACGCCCGTGATACTCCTCACCGGTTGGGGAGGCCACGCGGAGGAAGATCACCGCAACGATGAATGCGGGATTGATAGGATTATCAGGAAACCCGTGGACATCGACAACCTCCTCGCGGTGGCACGAGATCTGGTCGGCTGACCTGACAAGTCTAGGCGTAAGGGAGGATCATGTAGAGCGCAAAACCCATCCGGAAGGCAACCAGGCTTTCGTCGTCGGGTCAGGGCGAATACTTCTCTTTCCAGCGGCACAGGGTGGTTAGCGCGTCCAAGGGCGTCAGATTGTTGGGATCGGTGCGGTTGAGCTCGTCGAAGAGGTCGTCTGCAGGACGGGCGAAGAGCTCCGGCTGAAAGACTTCGTCTCGGGGGGACTTCTTCCGGGTTCGCGGCCGAGAGATCGAAGGGCGTCCGGTAGGGTCGATTTCGTTCTTTTCGAGATTTGCCAAAATTTCCCTTGCTCGAGCCACCACCTGATCGGGAATGCCCGCGAGTCCGGCAACTTGAATCCCGTAGGAGCGACTGGCCCCACCTGGAACGATTTTTCTCAGGAAAACGATACGATCCTTCCATTCTCTGACAGCTATATTGAAGTTCTTCACCCTCTCCTTGATGAGAGCCAGATCCACCAACTCGTGATAATGGGTGGCAAAGAGCGTTCGGGGGCCGCCGTCGGGTCTGTCATGGAGGAACTCCGTTACCGCCCAGGCTATGGAGAGGCCGTCGAACGTACTGGTACCGCGGCCGACTTCGTCGAGCAATACAAGTGACCTTTGCGTGGCGTTATGGAGTATTTCAGCGGTCTCGTTCATTTCCACCATAAAGGTTGATTGGCCGAAGGCAAGGTAATCGGCCGCGCCTATCCGGGTGAAGATGCGATCCGCTATTCCTACGGACGATTCCTTGGCCGGCACGAAGCTTCCCATCTGCGCCATCAGCACGATGAGAGCCGTTTGTCGCATGTACGTCGATTTCCCCGCCATGTTCGGCCCGGTGACGATGAGGATCTGATCCGTGGTACGGTTGAGGAGGACATCGTTGGGGACGTAGCTTTCCCCGTGATCGAAGGTCTCCACCACGGGGTGGCGGCCTTCCACGATGCGGATCTCATCTCCTTCATCGACCTCGGGACGGGTGTAGGCGCGCAGGGCGGCCGTCTCGGCCAATGACAGAAGAACGTCAAGCGTGGCAATCGATGCCGCAGTACCTTGGATTCGCGGAATCACTTCCTGGAGATTCGTTCTGAGCGCGGCAAAGATCTTCTCTTCCAGGGTCAGACTCATTTCCTGCGCATTGAGAACCTTCTGCTCATACTCTTTGAGATCTTCCGTAATGTACCGTTCCGCGTTGACGAGAGTCTGTTTGCGGATATAGCCCTGGGGGATCTTGTCCTGGTGGCTCTTGGTCACCTCGATGAAGTACCCGAAAACCCTATTGTATCCCACCTTGAGATTGGGGATGCCGGTCTTCTCCCGTTCAGTGGCTTCAATTCGCGCGATCCACTCTTTGCCCTGGGTGCTGATGGAACGAAGCTCGTCCAGCCGGGAATCGTATCCTTCCCGGATAACCCCTCCGTCCTTAAGGCCTGCCGGTGGAGCGTCCACCAGGACCGAGGCGATGGCATGGGCAACATACGCCAGATCGTCCATCTGCCGGAGGCTCTCTGCTATCTCGGTGTCGAGCCCGTTCAAAAGCTTGAGGACAGCGGGAAGCTTTTCAACGGAGAAGCGGAGCTGCACGAGATCCCGGGGGGTGGCGCTCTTCAGGGAGATTTTGGCGGCGATCCTCTCCATATCTCCGATATCTTTCAGGAGATCTCTCAGCTCTCCTCTGAGGACCGTGTCCTGGACCAATCCATCAACCGTTTCGCTGCGGCGCTTGATTTCCTTGACATCGAGCAGAGGGTAGGAGATCCATTGCCTCAAAAGGCGGCCGCCCATGGGGTTGCATGTGCGATCCAGGAGACGGATAAGCGTGCCGGTTGAGGTTCCGTCCCTGATGTTCTTGAAAATCTCCAGGTTCTTGAGAGTCGCGTGGTCCAGGACCATGTAGTTGCCGAGATGGTAAACCCGCGGGCTTTTGATGTGAACGGGAGTGTCCGGCCTCGTCTGTCTCACGTACCCGATGACGGTTCCCGCTGCTATGGTAAGAGCGGTATCATCCGACAGGCCGAAGCCTTCCAGATTCCGCACCTCGAACTGCTCCTTCAGGACATCCGAACATCCCTGGGGATCACAGAGCCGGTCTTCCACCGGATGCACGTAAAAGGAGCCGTCTACCACTCCTCTCAGGGGGTGGTCTTCGGCGAGGCGCTCGGAGAGGAGCACCTCCTTGGGGTCCAGGCGGAGGAGCTCCTGTTCGGCGAGTGCGTACCTTGTCGTTCCCGTTACGAGGAAATCGCCGGTGGAGAGGTCGAATGCGGCCATCCCCACGTGGTCCCCTTTGGCGGCAAGAGCCACAACAAAATGATTCTCGTCGGCCTTGACCGTGCCGGGCTCTTCGGTGAGCCCGGGAGTGAGAACCCGTGTCACTTCCCGCCTGACAATCCCTTTGGCCTCTTTGGGGTCTTCAACCTGGTCGCAGACCGCGACTCGCGCACCCGCGGCCAATAGCTTGGAGATGTATGCGGAGGCCGCATGATGAGGAAACCCGCACATGGGGACGCTTTCCTCTTTGTGCCTGTCTCGGGTGGTAAGGGCAATATCCAGAATCTTCGAAGCCTTGCCCGCGTCTTCGAAGAACATCTCGTAGAAGTCCCCCATGCGGAAAAGCAGAATGGCATCCGGATGTCGCCGCTTGTTCTCAAGGTACTGGCGCATCATGGGGGTGATATTTGCCGTCTGGCCGGCTTTGTCTGCCGCGTCCATGGGTCTATCCGCTCCGAGCATCTCCGCTGATTCGAGGACCGTGCACACTATAGTACATCCTCTCCACGAGTCAAAGAGTTTCATGGTTTACGAGTTTGACTCTCGCCCAACACGTGCATACCGTTTAAGTCAAGAGCCTGGGGTGTGGATTGACAGGGGGAGACCCTCGTCAGCCGTTCCGGGCTCGGAGAGAGAGGACAAGAATATGAGAGCACCGACAGCGTACCTTATAGTGGGAATAGTGGCTGCAGCAATAAGTATGGTCTCGTCCGGTCCTGTCTATGCGGGCCAGGTTTCCGGTAGTCCTTTTGCACTCCTTTCCACGTCCACGCCGGCGACATCGCCTCATGCCGTGCTGGTCAAGGGGGGTGGAGGCGGCGGTGGCGGTGGCGGTGGGAAGCACCACGGAATGAAGGCACACCATGGAAACTGGAACGGGCACCACAGGCGCTCGTGGCGTCATGGACGCTACTATTACACCCCTACCTATTGCAGCAATTGGGTTTGGGACGGCTACGAGTACAAGTGCTACGACGACTACGATGATTTTTAGGAGCCCCGTTTGGGACGCAATACGTGATGCCGGAGCCGCTCGGACGTGGTGAACGGCACCGGGAGCCGGATGAAGCCCGGCCCCTCAGGGAAAGGGCAACTTTTCCCCGCGAGGTGCCGGGTGTGCTTTGCGTCCAGGAGCGGGCTTTTTACTGCGCGATGCGCAAAGCGGAAAATGGGGTGACCGAAGGGAACCGCTAGTGTTACGTTCTGGAAGTTCGGTGTGTAAATAGGATCTGCAAGTCTCCGGAATGCCTGACTGATATAAATGCTACTCGCAGACCTTATTTCGAGAACGTGACACTAGTCGGGACGGTTTGTTCAGCCGACGGGGTTCGCGTCGCTCACCTCATTGTATTCCGCCAAATTTCCGAATCTCCGAAGGACTAATAGACCACTGGGAGAACACTGTTAGTAATTTACCGCTTCTCTGCCTTTCAGTCCGAGGATCTTCCTCGCCTCGTCGGGCGTTGCCACCTCGCGATTGAGCATTCCTGCCAGCTTGACGACTTTTTCCACGAGCTCAGCGTTGCTCTTGGCCAACACACCTTTCTTAAGGTAGATGTTGTCTTCAAGTCCCACTCTCACATGGCCTCCCATGTGGATAGCCATGGTGGAGAGGTTGATCTCCGCCGCACCCACACCGATTACCGACCAGGTGAAGTTCCCTTTTCCGAAGAGAACCGTCGCCCTGGTAACCAGATAGGTAAGGTCTTCGGGTGTACCACGAATGGCTCCCAAAACTCCCATGACAAACTGGAGATGGAGCGGCGGGAGCATTTTGCCCTCGTTCACGATGTGATCGAGGTTGTAGAGATGGCCTACGTCGTAGATCTCCAGTTCGGGTTTGGTCTGATTTTCCCTCGTGACCTGACAGAGGTAATCGAAATCTTCAAACGTGTTTTTGAAGATGAAGCCCTTACTCATTTCCAGGTATTGCTTTTCCCACGGGTATTTGAACTCTTTGACGGAGCCTAACGCGGTGTGCAATGCGAAGTTGATGGACCCCATGTTGAACGAGCACATCTCCGGCTTGAACAGCGGGACCACCGCCGCACGCTCTTGCACGGTCATCAGAACGGAGCCGCCGGTGGTGATACAGATCACCACGTCGCTCTTTTCTTTAATCCGTGTCAAAATTTCCCTGAAGTGCTCCGGATCCGAGGAAGGATATCCGTCCTCCGGTCTCCGTGCGTGGATATGGACGATCGCCGCCCCTGCTTCAGCCGCTTGGATGGCCGAATCCGCTATCTCTTGCGGCGTGATGGGAAGGTACTGGGTGAGTGAGGGAATCGTTGCAGCACCGCTTATTGCTGCGGTAATGATAAGTTTTTCCATATTAAGCTCCTTCAATGGACCCCTTCACAGGGGAGCCCTATTCAAAGCGCTCTTTCGGTCCTTCTGAAAACCGAAGGGGCGCGCGCAGACATGTAGTTTGGTCCCCGGAATCTATCCGAACGTCTTCCCTACTATGGAAGGCTCGTGACCGGGCAGGAGAAATCTCCTTTCCCTGAGCATGGATTTGATCCGGTAAATTGAGCGGAACCACGCGTAATGATCGTACACCAGGCTTGACGGCACAGCGGAGCCCCAGTGACGCGGCGCCGGCGTGATGGCCGACGTTGTGCCGTCCATGAGCGTCATCTCGGTCATATCCGGAAAGGCTATGGGAAGGACGTGGATCGTGTCGCCCGCCAAGTTGTAGACCCCGTCTTTGGTCGATACCAAGGCGCATTGGCTCCCTGCGGTATGACCCGGGGTCAAAATGAGCTGCAGCCCGTCGAGCAGCTCCACGTCTCCCACGAGTCTTTGACAATTCAAAGTTTGTAGCTCGGGGATGAGGCTTTGATCGAAATCGCCCCTGATGCGCATTGAAGGGAGCGGATCGAGGAGCTCCTTCCATTCGGTCTCCTGAAAGACATGGACGGCTTTAGGAAAGAGATGACAGTTTCCCGCATGGTCATTATGAAGGTGGCTGTACACGACGCAGTCTATCTGGTCCGGCTTGACTCCGATCGCGTCGAGGGAAGCCAGCACGTGGTTTTCTCCACCTTCTGCCGGGCTGCCGGCCCACGCCTTGCCGTCCACGATGTACTTGGCGTTGATGCCGGTGTCCAACAACAACTTGTTTGACCCGTCATTCAGGTAGAAGCCGAGATACGGCACGGTCAGCGGAAGACCGACGTCCAGACCCGTAGTCAACTGATCCTTTTTCACTTCAATGGTGCCGTACACCAGCGGCGTGATCGTCCAGAGGGACATACCGGTAGCTCCTTTCGGGAGTGTCTCGCCGTCGAGGGCCGGCCGATTCGGGTCGTACCGACCGGGCGTTCTTTCTCAACGTCGAACAGCTGAGAGAATAGGGTGCGTTCCGGTCGCGTCAGCGTCAGGTCGAGGGTAAATTCTCCCCGACGGTCTTCGGCCGTTTCTTGAAGAATTCCATGATGCCATTGGGCATGAAGATGATGACCACAATGAACAGGCTTCCGTAGATGATCCGAGCCAGCTCGGCATTCACGAACGTTGAAAGCCCTTCATTGACGAGCGACAAAATCGTGGCCCCCACGACGGGGCCCAACCAGGAGCCGCCTCCCCCGAATAGTGCCATGAGCACGATCAATATGGAGATATTGACGTCAAAAACGGTATCCGGGTGAAAGTACTCCAAATAATAGCCGTATAGTCCTCCGGCCACGCCCACGAAGAACGCGGAAAGAGCAAAGGCGAGGCTCTTGAGCGCCGGGGCGTTGACTGCCATGGTTTGGGCAACTTCTTCATCTTCCTTGATGGCCCTGAGCCCTGCGCCGAACTTCGATCCTCCGATGTATGCGCTCGCTGCCGTGGTCGCCACCACAAGGATCAGCATGAGCTCGTAGAAGATCAGTCGGTTCCATTCGATGGGCACTTTCATGGAAGGAATCCACAAACCGTCGGAGCCTCCCATAAAGCTCAGGTTCTTCACGGCCAAGTGCACGACGAAAGCAAAACAGAGGGTAATGACCGCGAAATATGGTCCCCGAAGTCTTAAACAGGGATATCCCACCACGACCGCAATCCCCGCGGCAACCAGTCCTGCAGGGAGAACCGTTCCGATTGTTCCCAGAGCATGAAGGCCAAAGTGATTTGTGATGAGAGCCGTCGTGTAGGCCCCGATTCCGAGAAAAGCAACGTGGCCGAAGGAGAGATACCCTGCGTACCCGCCGATGATGCTCCACGATGTCGCGAGGGTCACATACATGAGTATCATAAAGCCGAACGATATGAAGTAGATGGGAGGCGCAAGGAAGGGAAACGCGGCCAAGGCGCCGACAACGAGGAGGACGATTATGGTGCGGACAAGCTTAGCGGCAGATTCGCGCTCCATGTTCATACCTCACTCCGGAAGAGTCCCTGGGGCCGAACGACGAGAATGATCATCAACAGGCCGAAGGTGAGAAGATTCACCCATTGATATGGCAGTAGCGCTAATGAAAGACCCGTGATGATGCCGATGATGACGCCCGCGGCCGCAGTGCCGAGAATGTTGCCCACTCCGCCCACAATAACCACGAGGAAGACGTAGATGAGCCAGAGATTGTGGGAATGGGGCTCGAAGGAATACAACATTGCCAAGCCCACACCCCCCGCACCGGCTGAAGACACGGCCAATCCGAAGGCTATCATACTGATGCGCTTGAGGTTCACACCGTATAGTTGGGAAGCCTCCGGTTGTTGCCAAGCGGCACGTACTGCTTTGCCGGTGTAGGTCTTCATCAAGAAGAGGTGGACAATGGCCACGCCGGCGACCGCCATCAAGAATCCCGCCACCCACGGATATTGGAAGTAAAACGGCCCTATGACGATAACCTTGGTGGTGTACGACGTGGTGAGGAGCCTGGGTTCCGGGCCCCATAGGAGCAGCAAGAGGTTCTCCAGGACAATAGCCACCCCGAAGGTAAGGATCATCGACGAGACAATGATCTCCTTGGATCGCCTGATAGGCACTATCAGGAGTCGATAAATCACGCAGCCCGCGACAAAGAGAAAGGGGACGGTTATAACAAGGGATACGATCGGATCCACTCCCCAGCGGTTCAACAGAAAGTAGGCGATAAAAGCCCCCACCAGCCCGAACGTCGCATGAGCGATGTTGATGACTTTCATCACACCCCATGTAAGCGAAAAACCGATACCCAGCAATGCGTAAACCGCACCCATCATTATGCCGCTTATGAGGGATTGGACGATCAGAACCGTATTCATCTTGCAGTCCGTCAAGCCAAGGGACTTTGGAGTCCCTGTCGGTTTTGTCGGCCGGTTGCCGGGGCAATCAGCGTGCGACCGTTTTGCGTTCCTGCGGGAAGAATCCCTGCATCACCCAACCGCCGAGGAATATGGATCAAACCGGGGAGAGCGAGCCCTCCCCGATTCCACACTGCACTACTTCCATGGAGGCTTCGGATAGACCGGCTTCGCCGTCTGCACCGCCTTGGGCCAAACGAGCTCTACTTGGCCGTTAAGCACCTGCGTGCAAAAGTTGAGCGGTTTGGGTAAACCTTTTTCGTCAAACTTCATGGCACCGCAAATTGTCTGCACCTCATTCTTCTTGAGCCAGTCACGAATCTTGGTTTGATCGAGTGTCTTGGCGCCCTCCACAGCCTGGGTGAGAGTTTGCATCCAGGCGTATCCGAACCCGAAATAGAGGGGATATCCGTCCAATTTGAAAACTTCTTTAACGTATTTGTTGAGTTTTTCGTTTCCCGGATATTTGAGCTTGCTGTGCAGCACCGTGCCGGAGAACACATAGTCGCCGTCCTTGCCCAGCTCTTTCACCCACGCAGGAACCACGGACCCGATACCTTGCACGATGGCCTTGGGATTGTAGCCCAGCGCCTTGGCCGCTCGCACGGTCATCACGCCGTCGGCGAAAAAACCGTTGGAAAAGAGGATGTCGCAATTCATTTGCTTGGCTTTGACGATGAGGGGCGTAGCGTCGGGAAGGGGAAGATTGTATTTTTCCTCGACTACCTTTTCAATGCCCAACTTTTTCGTCCATTTGTCGATGGAGCCGGTCAACGACGCTCCGATCGGATTGTTCATCGTGTAGATCGCAGCCTTTTTGGGCCTTTGATCGGCAGGCACCGTCTCCAGCCACTGGAAGAATCCCTCATACCACCATTCGCCCATGAGAGGCGGTCCGCCGAAAGAATAGGTGTAACCCTGCTCGAAGCTCTTCATGTGTCCGCCCATGGAAACGTAGACGAACTTGTGCTTCTCGGCAACGGGCATGACCGCACGGGCCGCGGTGCCGGGGTAGCCGCCGAAGAGCAGATCGACCTTGTCTACGGTGATGGCCTTTTCCGCAAACGTCACGGCCTTGCCCGCGTTGGATTCATCGTCATAAATCTTCAGCTCCACCGGACGACCCAAGAGTCCACCCTTTTCGTTGATCTCTTTGGCCCAGTATTTCATCCCTCGATCGATCCAGACGCCGGTCTCGGCAAACTTCCCCGTCAATGGGAGGGATCCGCCGATTAGGATAGGTTTGGCTTTGTCCGCTGCCTGGACTCCGTGGAGCCAAAGACCCGAGGTTACCGCAACGATTGCTGCCAAAATCAGAAAGGTCCGTACGGCTGCTCTCATCATTTTCTCCTCCTTCATAGTGAATGAACGTCGGTCCCGATTCCGTCCGCTTACAGGCCCAAATACGATTCTTTTACCCTTGAGTCTGCCAGAAGCACATCAGCGGCCCCTGCGAGCGTGATGCGTCCGTTTTCCAATAAATAGGCTCGCCTGGCTAGGGAGAGTGTCTGGAGAATCTCCTGGGAGACCAGGAGCACGGTCATGCCGGAGCGATTCAGATCCCCGACGATGCGAAAGATCTCCCGAGCCACAATGGGGGCCAATCCCAAAGAAGGCTCGTCGAGCATGAGAAGCTTTGGACACGCCATAAGCGCCCTCCCCATGGCCAGCATCTGTTGCTCGCCGCCGGAGAGGCTTCCCGCTCTTTGTTTCTTCCGTTCGGACAACCGGGGAAAAAGGTCGAAAACCAGCCGCCGGTTCTCGGCATCCTTGGATCGGGCCGCTCGAAGATACGCCCCCATGTCGAGGTTTTCTTCCACGGTCATGTCGGCAAAGAGTTTTCGTCCCTCAGGTACCTGCACGATCCCGAGACCGCAGATCTCATCGGGGGACATCCCCTTTATGGAGCTTCCCAGCCACCGGACCGTTCCCTCGTCCGCGGAGACCAACCCGGAGATCGCGTTGAGAAGCGTGGTCTTTCCTGCCCCGTTGGACCCGATCAGAGCAACAAGATCCCCCTGTTCCACTTTGATGGAAACGCCTCGCAGGGCTCGCAGCTCCTGGTATCGTACGATCAGACCTTCAGTTTCCAGCATGTTCCGTCCCAAGATAGGCGTGAATTACTTCGGGATGATTGGCCACCTCCTGCGGCGGTCCGTCCGCTATCTTGTCACCGTGGTGAATGGCCATGATTCGGGAGCACGCGGACATGATCGCCTTCATTACGTGCTCGATCATGAAAATCGTAGTCCCCAGCTCGTCCCGGATGCGAAAAGTCAGATTTATGGCTCCCTCGATCTCCTTGGGGTTCAGACCTGCAAAAACTTCGTCCAGGAGAAGAATCTCCGGTTTGGAACCGAGGGCTCTGCCCACCTCCAGCCTTTTGCGGGCTTCCAGAGCGAGCTGTCCCGGCAAACTGTCTCTTTTATCGTAAAGGCCGATAAACTCGATAATCTCCAAGGCTCTTTTGCGGGCTGCTTTCATGCTGCTCAACCCTTCCCGCCCGTAAAGAACTGCAGTGGTCACATTCTCAATAAGCGTGAGATCCATGAGAGGTCGAACAATCTGGAACGTTCGTCCAATTCCCAGGGCGGCTATCTTGTGGGGAGCAATACCGCTGATCCGATTTCCGAGGAACGTGATCTCTCCGCCATCGGGTTTGTACAATCCGGAAATTACATTGAACAAGGTGGTCTTGCCCGAGCCGTTGGGGCCGATAAGCCCTACGATTTCCCGTTGGTCCACGTGGAAATCCACTGCAGAGAGGGCCATGAGACCCCCAAAACATTTGGTAATCTTAGTGCCTTTCAGCATAGCCATGTGCTTGTCCGATAGAGGGAGCGGCCACGACCTTTCCGGTCCCAATCGGAACCGGGAGCTTCATGCCGGTATGTCCGAAGCCGAATACCGCTGCCTTTGCGTAATCAATAGAGTAACATAGTCCGTCGCGCTGTGGGGCCGTCGCTTCGACCGGTGAGCACGATCGTTTCAACAAGTATGAAGATCAACCGTCAACCGGCTTCATCCACGATGGCAACGGGCCGGCACCATCCCGCGCCTGCCGCCTTGATCTTCACGGGAAAACAACAGACGGTGAACCCTGTGGACCTTCCTATGGCGGAAAGGTTGGCAAGTTTCTCCATGTGACAGTAACCGCTCTGAATACCTGCAAAATGTGCTTCCCAGATGACTTTGGGATCTCCCGTTTCCCGGAATTCTTTGGCGAGAAACGGTAGGGGCCGATCCCAGCTCCACGCGTCGATACCGACCACCTTTATGCCCTTTTCGGTCAGGAAAAGCGTGCTCTCCCTGTCCATTCCGGCCCCTTTGACCAGATACTCGGGCGTTCCCCAGGCTGCGTCCGCCCCGGTTTGAATCAGCACGATGTCAAAAGGCTTGAGGGTGTAATCTATCCGCTTGAGCTCCGCCTCGAGATCCTTGGCGGTGATCCGGTCGCCGTCGGCTTTATGTCGAAAATCGAGAACGACCCCATCGCCGAAACACCACTCAAGGGGGATCTCATCTATGGTGAGAGCGGGCTCACCGTTGTCCATGGTCGGGTGATAGTGATAGGGAGCGTCCAAATGAGTTCCGCTATGCGTGGTAAGAGTGATAAATTCCACGGCCCAGCCGAGACCCCGCGGCAGGTGCTCCCGTTCAACCCCGGGGAAGAACTCTTTCATCTGCTCTCCCCCCTTGGCATGATCCATGTAATCGATCTTGGGAACCATCATTGGGGGATCGCTCGGCAGATCCGCTTGTAAACTGATACTGAGGTCCACATAACGTTTGCGTCCCATGACTTCTCCTCGTACATCCCGCCCTTTCCGCGCGGAGCTCGAAGGCTTCAACGGGGGGCTATCTTCGTTTCCCGCAATTTTCACAGCGCTCCACTATACTTGATGTTCAGTTTACGCCGCTTCGATGTGAGGTATCCTCCTCCACTACGAACGGCACAGCCCGGCTGCGCTCCGGAGGATGCCGTACCTCGACCGATTCCTTGTCACGGTAGAGACATTGCCGAGATACTACATTAGATGTTCGGCAGGGGAGGCTGGGCCCTCACGATCGGGGAGCCTTCAGAGTGGGCCCGCCGGCCTCTTGTCCCCTTTCCTCCGCTTCTTCCCCGATCCCCGGTCCGCGGACCCCGCCGCAGGAGAGGCCCGACAGGAAGATTTCGGCGCAACGGAGGCTCAACTCTTCGATGCTCACAAATTCCATCTGTTTTAACACATTTTTATAGATGGCAAGATTGGATATCATCGCTTGGTATGCATAAACGACCAGCCGGGGGTCCATCGGTCTCAATACTCCTTCTTGCATCCTCATGCCCACGTAATCCCAAAGGCGGCCCATCATCAGCGTGTCTTTCTTGTGGAAATGCAACCGATGAAAGCGATCTTCCTTGAGCCTGGCGTACATGAGGATCTTGAAAATTTCCCGATCCTCCTTGTTGGCCGTATGCGTAAGAACGTGCTCCGCAAATATCCGAAAGACCGCGAGGTCGTCTTTCCGTGCCATCGGATCGGCCAGATCCTGGTCCATGGGGTGGGACGCATATGCCGATTCGGCTATCGCCTCGTAAATGCTCTGCTTGGAGCCGAAAAGCTGAATGACGCGCGGCCGACTGACCCCCACCCGCTGCGCAATCTCGTCAAGGGTTACTTCCGTGTACCCCTTGCCGGCAAAGAGAGAACGGGCCGCGGCGAGAATTTGAGCCTTCCGCTGTGGGGCTGACAGCCTTTCCGCTTTTTCGCGGGTCTTTGGAGCTCTGGTCAATGACATGATCCTGTCTTGTTGAAATGCTCTCTTCGGCTTAAGGCCGATTCCGGTTACGAGAGCACAGGGTCGATGTGCATATCCCCCCGGAGCCGCTCCGGCTTCCGGAGCTCGGCTCTTGCTCCACAGAACGATCATGCCGCGTCGACGGTTGACGGGCATGACCCACACCGTTTCGCCCGGGCACGGTCCAAAGGTCCGGCAGCTTGAGCTCAATTCGTGCTTCGACCGGCACGGTTAGAGACCGGCGGACGAACGGGCCGCGGGGGCTTGGAGCCCACCGGGGGGATTTGCGGTCTGGCTGACTAGGTGGACTCTAGACCGGTTTGCGAAACCTGTCAACAAGTTTTGTTACTAACAAGTAAGTTAGATATAAATTCACCATGAAGAATTGATGTGGATGCCGGGGAGATATCCGGAGTGCCGGACGCTTCCGAAATTGCCGTGCCCGCTCAGGTCCTTGGTCTGTGCGGCCGGATCGGGGCGCACATCCGGACGGGGCCGTGGCCGAGGCCTTGGACACGTGCATGAGGAAAGGGAGAAGAGGGTGATTTCCGTTTCGCCGGGCCTTTGACCGAGGGAGGCTCCACGGATGACGCGCTCCGGGCGGGCGGGCGACAATCTTGGAAGCCCTTCGGAAATCCGGGGACAACATCGAGCCGGTACCTCTATGCTTCGACCCTACCGGAGGTTCTTTCAATCACGATGGGGCTTTAGGGCTGCACTGGTGAAAACAACACAGCACCTGCCTCTTTTGGTGTAAAAAATCCACACCCCTTAGGGCGGACTTACAGACGGTTTGCGCTTCAAACCAGCCTTAACGATGAGTTATTTGTCCTTGGAGTTGGTTTTGTGAGAAACCGATGGCCACCCCTCTCCCCCGCATCCTATGTCGACAACATTAATACAATTCAGTCACATACGGACTTGATAGTGCTCCCGGTATCCTGTGGCACTTCTTTTGCAAGACCGTAGAGCAGGTGGTCGCCGAAACGTCCGAATCACTGGAGACACTATTTTCAGACAGCTTCGTCATGCGCACCGCGGGACGATATCAAGGTCTCCTCTTCAGAATCGTAGCTTTTTATCCGGATGAACGGGCATCAGTCGATGACGTCGAAACGATCGCCCGGTTCATTCCAGAGAAACGGCACACTACGAAAGAGAGCGACGGAACGTGGTCTACAACCTGTCCCGCATGGCGACGACGAAAAGTAAGATAGAGGCCGATAGCCCAAGTTGAGAGGAGGAGTTGGACATCGAGTACAACGTAAGGGGAATCAGCGATTGGGTATTTCGGATACCCAATTTACCGGCATCTTGATACCATTGACAGATTTCCCCAAGAAGCCGATGGTGAAGCAAACGGCGATAGAGGGCGCTCTCAAGAGGGCTCGTCGAAGGATCCGAATCCTGACCTGCTGCGACGGGAACTACCAACTCGAGGACGTTCGATAATATAGGCGCCGGTTGCTAATTGTGGAGGCTTGATCTGCGAGAAATGTGAATCGATCGACTTGGGGGAAGACAAGGGGGATAGAATTGATCGTAATGCGATGATTCGAGCTATTCCCCTTGGAAAATTACTGCGGGTTCCCGAACTCGAGATGTCCCGCTCCGAAGACCGAGAGTGACCGTCCTATGGAAGGTTTTGGTACAACACTGCTGATGGGGATGGAGACAGACGGTTTGAGTGAGACACCTGCGAATGCTCAAGCTAGTGCTCGTTCCACCCGTGAGCGCTCGGATGAGAACCTGTCGCTTCTCGAAGTATGCGGCGAAGGTGACACATCCGAGGTGCGCTCACTTCTGGAGTTGGAGGTCGATCCCAACCTCTGCGACGAGCACGGAATCACGCCGCTCATGCGGGCCTCGTTCAAGGGATATCCGGAAATAGCCGGCATGCTGCTCGAACGGGGAGCCGCAGTTAATACGTGGGACAACAGCGGAAAGACCGCTCTGTTCTACGCTGCTTCAAAAGGACACGTCGAGGTGATGGAGCTCCTCCTTCAGCGGGGAGCCGACGGCAAGGGGACCGACAAGGACGGTAGGACGCCCCTCATGGAGGCCTGTCTCTGGGGACATAGCCGGTCGGTGCGGGTTCTTTTGGACGGAGGGGCTTCGGTCAACCAGGGGGACCGGGACGGTAGAACGGCACTGAGTGAGGCTGCTTTTTGGGGTCACTATGACATCGTAAAACTCCTTCTCCGAGCAGGGGCCGATCCGAACAAGAAAGATCGTTACGGGTACGGGATGCTTCACTGGGCGGTTGCACGGGGCAACGCCAAGGTAGTGGAGCTCCTTATCGAGAACGGCAGCGCTCCGGACGACCGGAACCTTTACGGGGAAACGCCCCTTTTCAAGGCCTGTCTCTCCGGAGAGACGGAAGCGGTAAGAATCCTTTTGGAGCGGGGAGCCGACCAGAAGATTGCCGACAGTAACCGCAATACTCCACTCATCAAGGCTGCATCGGGCGGACTTGCCGCTATTGTGGCCATGCTGTTGGGGTACGGCGGCGATCCCGAAGCGGGAAACAAGAACGGTGACACTCCGTTGATTGAGGCCGCCTATCAAGGCCACAAAGATGTCGTGCAGGTGTTGCTGGACCGTGGCGCCGACATCAACCGGCAGACCAAATATGGGAATACGGCCCTGATGAGAGCTTCTTACAAGGGCCGCAATGAGGTGGTAGAGCTCCTCTTGAGTCGTGGGGCCAAAATCGACTCTCTCAACAAATACGGCAACACGGCGCTTCTCGAAGCATGCCTGGGAGGACATGTCTCGATAGCGGCAATGCTCGTTGCCGCGGGCGCTCCTGTTGATTCGGCGGACGCCGAGGGCAGAACGGCGTTGATGCTGGCTTCTCTTTCGAGATATCCCGATTTGGTGGAATTTCTGCTCGCAAGAGGAGCGAATCCTTCCCTGAAGGATCGAACGGCCAAGGCGGCCTTGAACTACGGACTCATCGAGTACGATCCCGAGGTAGTAAGACTCCTCTTGCTTGCCCAACCCGAGCTCACCGAGGACGAGCAATTCACTACGTCGGTGCTGGTGGAATCCTCTCGATGGGGCAGAATAGATCTCGTAAAGCTCCTGTTGGATCGGAAGGCCAATCCCAACGCGATGGATTCCGAAGGACAGACGCCCCTCATTGCCGCTGCCGCGAGCGGCTTCTTGGAGACGGCCGAATATCTCCTGATGTCCGGCGCATGGATCGACGAGCCTGACGATTATGGAGACACGGCCCTGATGAAAGCCGCGTCAAAAGGTCACCGGGACCTGGTCAAGATGTTCGTTGACATGGGAGCGGACGTTCGAGCCCGGAATCGGTACGGCAACACGGCTCTTATCAGAGCCGCCTACAAAGGGCACACGGACATCGTTGACATTTTACTGGCGGCCGGTGCCGAAGCCGACACTCGGAATCTTCACGGCAACGTGGCCTTGATGTTCGCCGCTCACGCCGGCCACACGGAAGTGGCTCGGCTACTTTTGGACGCCGGAGCCGACATCAACGCGGCCGACAACACGGGAGAAGACGCCTTGATGAAGGCGGTCGCTCAAAACTCGGAAGCCGTGGTCGAGCTCCTCGTTGAAAGAGGCGCCGACGTGCGTGCCTCGAACAAGTACGGAAACACGGCCCTGCTGAGAGCGGCTTCCAGGGGACATGCCGGGATTCTCAAGCTGCTCGTGTCGGTGGGAGCCGACCTCTTTCACCGGAACCGCTATCAAAGCAGTGCCCTCATGAAAGCGGTCTCCAAGGGACACTTCGAGGTAGCAAGAATACTCCTGGCCGAGGGCGCGGATCCCAACGCTCGAGACCTTCGAGGGGGCGTCCCGATCGTGACCGCCGCTTCTTCGGGGTATGCCGAGATAGTGGCATTGCTGGCGGACAAAGGAGCCGACATTCATCTGAAAGACCAATCCGGGGGCTCCGCATGTGCAGAAGCCATGAGAGGTGATCACCTGGATGCGGCGGAGCTTCTGCTGCAAAGGGGTGCGGAACTGCCGCCCATCGACAAGGGTTGGGGAAAGACCCTTGTGCAGGCAGCCCGTTACGGCCACAGTACCCTTGTCGGGAGGCTTCTGGAAAGACAAGGTGCGACGGAAAACCGAGAACTGGTTTTCGGTGCCGCGTTGTTTGCCGCTGCGAGCAACGGCTGGACCGAAATCGTCGTAGATTTCCTCAAAGCCGGCGCCCCTGCCGATCCCAAAGACCGGACCGGCAAAACCGCACTCATGAAAGCAGCCGGTGCCGGGCACGTCGAGGTCGTGCGGCGACTCGTGGAGGCCGGAGCCAGGGTAGACTACGGCAACGCCAACGGCAACACTCCTCTCATGCGTGCAACCTTCAAGGGCCGCAAAAAAGTGGTGGAAGCACTCTTGGAGCTTGGCGCAGACATCCGGGCACGAAACGAAATCGGGTATTCTTCGCTGTCACTGGCAGCGGCAGGAGGCCACGCAGGGCTGGTGGAGCTTTTGCTGCATAGGAAGGAAGCCGACTGGCGTGAGCATGAGCTGGGGGCGGCTCTCTTCAAAGCCGCAGAGATGGGGCATGTGGACGTACTGAGGATTCTCCTGGCCCACGGGGCCCCGGTCGCCGGAAGAGATTCCCAGGGAAGGACCGCCCTGACATTGGCCGTGCAGAGACGGTACAAGACGGCGGTGGATCTTCTCAGACATCATGGTGCCGTTTGATGCACCCATTGAGCCCTCCTGAGACTTCGCGGCGGGCTCGTTCGATTGAAACAGGGCCTATTTGGTTGTAGCGGCCGATTCAAGGGAGAGTTGGAGGCTTCGGTCAAAACGGAAGCTCATACCGTTTCGCAATCAAAGATGTGACTCCCCGCTCATGACGGCCTGTCTCTGAAGCGAAGTCAGATCGTGCCGTTCGTAGCGGAAGAGACATGCCGTCATTGTTATCGATTCGATCGCGAAACGGTATCGGTGGCGGATCGGGGTAACCGATTGCTTTCGTCGTTCGTAGCAGGGGGAACAGAGGCGGCGTCATGGACCAGAAGGACCGGACCGGCGACGAAATAAAGGGTGGCGGTATCGCAGGCCTGGGATTTGTAGGGCTTGATCAAGAGCCCACACAAACCATCGATCTCTCCACGCTCTTTAGGGACGAAACGTTTACCAGCGGGAGCTTTGACCTCAAAGAGGAGCAGTACTCGACATTCGGGAAGCTGCTCGAGGCGATGTCCGTCCCCACGCTGATCGTTTCTCGATCGCAAGCCGTCGAGTTCACCAACAACGCCTTCAGAAGCATTGCCAAATACGACATCAATTTCAAGAAGCTGACCTTTTCCTCTCTCTTTTCCAACCCCAAAGACGCCCGTAATGCCCAATTGTTGCTCAAGAAGGTTTTTGAACAGCGAAAGCCTGAAATTCGCGAGCAAATGCTGCACATTTGCGGGGCCAAGATCTGGGGGCGACTCCATCTGCGCACCATCAGATTCGGCGACGATCCGCTGGTCCTCATTCAAATTGAAAACCTCACGGCCCAGAAAGAACTTCTGGCTATTCAGAAATACAAAAAGCTGGTCAACCTCTTCCCCATAGGGATCGGCGAGTTTGCAATCAGCAAGCCGCTTGCGTGTCGTCAGCCGCCGCACGTGCAGGTGGAGGCCATCCGCAAGGCTCGGATGGTTGACGGCAACGACGAATTTGCGCGGGTGTGCAAGCTCTCCGAGGTTAAGGAGATGATCGGTCTCGAGCTCGGGCGGCTTCTCCCTTTTGAAGGAAAGGGACGACCCGTCTTCGAGACTTGGATCACAAAAGGGTATCCCAAGCATTTCTTCACCACCAGGGAAGCCGGTCCGGGTGAAGCCACCCGTCATTTCGAGAATACACTCATCGGAAACGTCACCGATGAGCACCTCCTGGGGTTTTGGTGGCTTCGCCGGGACATCTCGGACAAGAAGAAGACTGAAGAAGAGATCTTCAAGGCTCACAAGCTCGAGTCCCTGGGCATCCTCGCTGGGGGCATCGCTCACGATTTCAATAACTTGCTAACTGCGATTCTCGGCAACGTTTCCCTCGCGAAGACGTACCTCGAGGTGGGGCACAAAGCCCACGACAAAATGGCAGTGGCGGCCAAAGCGACGTTTCGGGCCCAGGAGCTTACAAGACAACTGCTCACCTTTGCCAGAGGTGGGGCTCCCATCAAAAAGACCGCTTCCATTTCCGAATTGCTTAAAGACTGTGCCGCGTTTGTTCTCAGAGGCGTCAACATCCGAACGGGCTTTTCCCTTCCAACGGACCTGTGGCACGTTCACATGGACGCAGGCCAAATCAGTCAGGTTGTGAATAACCTTATCATCAATGCAGTGCAGGCTTTGCCCGAAGAAGGGGGCAGGATACTCGTGCGGGCAATAAACGAGCGGCTCGGGAAAGACGCTTCGCTGCCGTTGAAGCCGGGCAAGTACGTCAGAATATCAATCTCCGACAACGGTAGAGGTATTGCGAGAGAGCACATCCGCAAGGTGTTCGACCCCTATTTCACGACCAAGGAGAAGGGGAGCGGTTTGGGGTTGGCCACCTCCTATTCGATTATCAGGAAGCATGAAGGCCATATCACCGTCTGGTCCAAGGTGGGCGTGGGAACCACATTCTATTTCTTTCTCCCCGCTTCCCCGCCAAAACTGAAGAAGATTCGATCGAGTGAAGAAGGCCCCATCAGGGGAACCGGCAGAGTTCTCGTGATGGACGACGAAGAGATGATCAGAAACCTGGTTGCCGAGCTCTTGACCAGTTTAGGTTATGACGTGGCCTGTGCGGCCGACGGAACAGAGGCAATCCGACTGTACGTGGATGCCTTGAAATCGGACAAGCCTTTTGACGTGGCCATCATAGACTTGACCATTCCCGGAGGAATGGGGGGAAAGGAAGCAATGCGAAAGCTGCTGAAGCTGGATCCTCACCTCAAGGCCATTGTTTCGAGCGGCCATTCCAAGGATGAGGTCATGTCCCGGTACGCAGACTATGGCTTCAAGGGGGTGCTGCCCAAGCCATATGACGGCAAGCAGCTCAGTCAGGAGTTGTCTAGAGTGATCCAGAGCTACCGTTGGGAGGATACCGACATGTCGGGCAGAATTCCCCGGCGCCGTCCTCCGAATGACCCGGAGTAAATTGTCGGCCGAGGCGGCATGGATCCGGGGCAAATGTGTCGGCACCTGATTTACGGTGGAACGTCCGTGTGGTGATAGCTCAAGCACCGACGAGCACAAGCTCCGTCATTGTTGCATATGAATTTTCCTCAACACCCGATTGAACTACAGTGAAGCGCTTTGAAAATTGCGGGAAACGCAAAGAGCTTTGGAGTCATGAGGAGGCCTACGGATAGCTTCCTTCGCTCCGCCATCGCGGTTTGCCATAAATCTCGAGCAGGCGCAGCTAATCTTAAAAAAACTGCGCCGATCTCCGGCGACAATGTTGTCGAAGGCTCGTCGGCATTTAACTCGAAGAATGCCGCGAATTTCAATGAGCGGCACTATAATTGGGGATGATCGAACACACTACCGGACCCCCGGAGCGCTTACCCCACGAGAGGAGAAACGGACCAGGGGCCGGTGAATTGCCGGGAGGATTCCATTCGATCGTGTCTCGGCGTGCTTCTTTTGCTCTCGTATTGCTCGGACCGGAGAACCTGCTGTTCCGGAAGATAGGGAAACGTCCGTGAAGGATGAGCTCCTCAAAGCTATTGAAGTAGGCAACGTGTCCGCCGTCCGGGACCTCGTCGCCGTAGGGGCGTCGTCGTCGTTTCCAGACCTCGGGAGTTTGGACAAGGCCCTTTTGCTTGCGTGCTTCAAAGGCTTCTGCGAATGCGCGGTGTTGCTTGTTTCCGCGGGGGCGGACTGCAACACCCGCAACAAGGACGGATACTCTCCCCTCATGGCCGCGGCAGGGGCGGGACACCCCGACGTGGTCGGCTTGCTGGTGCGTGCCGGTGCCCGCGTGGAAGCGCCGGATAATAAGGGACGAACCGCTCTTATGATCGGATGCGCTATGGGACATGAACGGGTCGTAGACTTTCTCCTTCGAAAGGGCGCATCGGTCGCTATGAAAGACGAAAAAGGCAAGAACGCCCTGATCATAGCTTCTTCAAAAGGCTTTGCTCACATCGTCGAGATGCTGACGGAAGCCGGAGCCGACATCGACTCGGCGGACAAGTCCGGCTCCACTGCACTGTTGTGGTCATGTCACGGTGATTTCACCGAAACAGCCTTGAGTCTGTTGGAGAAAGGTGCGGCAGTCAACATCGTCAACGAGCACGGGAAAACCGCTCTCTTTTGGGCTTGCGTGAAAGGTAACTTCCGGCTGGCGTCGGCCCTTTTGGACCGAGGCGCTCACGACCTCATGGACGGGGGAGGCAGGACGGCACTCTCCGCGGCCCTTGAAGCCGGACACACCGAGGTCGTGGAGCTCTTACTGGTGAGGGGGACGTACCTCGATGTCGGGCCGAAAGCCGGATGACGCAAATTCCCGCCCTGAATCAATCGTATTGGAAACATTCGCCCGCCTCATCTTGAAACCTGCCGCAAAAGCGTTTATACGAAGATCACGGTTCGCGCGATATCGACCATACACTTGAACGACAATCGGGTGCCGGCACGACTCATCCCGCACGGCGCCGTCCCGGGAGATCGGCAATGACGGCCTCTGTCAGGGCTATAGAGTTTTCGGCAATCATGCCTTGCCTCAATGAGGCTCAAACGTTGAGCACTTGTATCAGGAAAGCAATGGACTGCTTTCAATCGTTAGGGGTTTGCGGTGAAGTGGTCGTGGGAGATAACGGCTCCACGGACGGCTCGGTGGAAATAGCCGAAGCTTTGGGTGCCCGCGTCGTGCATCAACCGGTGAGAGGATACGGTTCCGCGTTGCAGGCTGCCATCAGCGAGGCTCGCGGCACCTACTGCATCATGGCCGATTGCGACGATTCCTACGACTGGAGCGGCATGGGCCCCTTCATCGAAAAGCTGCGGGAGGGTTACGATCTGGTAATGGGCACCCGACTCAGGGGTACCATTCTTCCCAAGGCCATGCCGGCCCTTCACAAGTTTTTCGGCAACCCCTTCCTCTCCGGCCTGATGAATCTCTTTTTCAGAACCGGCGTAAGCGACGCCTACTGTGGGATGCGAGGCTTCACCAAAGAGGCCTACAACAGACTGGGACTCCAGGCAACGGGCATGGAGTTCGCCATCGAGATGGTGATCAAGGCCTCCAACAGGCACCTCAAGATTACCGAGATCCCCATCACGCTCCATCCCGACGGGCGTACCCGGGAGCCCCATCTCAGATCGTTTCGCGATGGATGGCGAACGGTCCGGCTCTTGCTTTTGTACGCTCCCGACTATCTCTATGTCATACCCGGAATCGTCCTCCTCGTTCCCGGGGCACTCTTGCAGGCCCTACTCCTGAGGGGCCCCGTGACGGTTTCCGGCTTTTACATGGGGGTGCACTGGCTTGCTCTGGGCTGTCTCTGCTCGTTGCTCGGTTTCCAAATCCTCTCCTTGGGAGCCTTTGCCAAAGCCTTTGCCATGAACGAATCCTTTGAAATGCAGGGCAGAATTTTCAAGAGACTCCTGAGCTGGTTTACTCTGGAAATGGGACTGGTTGTAGGGGCTCTCATGATATGGCTCGGTATCTTGGCCGATGCCGCAATCTTGACGACGTGGCTGACTCGGCATCGGGGGTACTTGGGCTCAACCCATGCGGTTTTTATAGCCACTACCGTAATAGCCTTGGGATTCCAAGTGGTTTTCTCATCGTTCTTTCTCGGGATGTTCAAACTTGACAGGCCGGATCCCCCGGAATCGACCCAAGAGTAGAGACCCCCGAGAGAGCGGTCCTCCATCGGATGCGGAACCGAAATGAAAGTGCTCGTGATAAACGAACCGTACGTGCAGGGGTTCAACCGGTCTCAACGCTGGGCTGCCAGGACAAGGGGAAGGGTCCTGAGGGCACCGGACTGGCTGGCCTACGCGACAGCGGTCCTCGAACAGGCGGGCATCCCGGTTACATTATTTGATTTCCCGGCATTGGACTGGGACAAGGAGGACCTCCGCAAGCTGGTGAAAAGGGAGAAGCCCGACTTCGTCGTTCTGGACTCCACCACTCCGTCGATCTATTCGGACATAGACTGTGCACGTATCTGTAAGGAAGAGTCTTCAGCCGTTACCATCATGGTAGGGCCCCATGTATCGTCGCTCCCTTCGGAAACACTTGTGCTCGGGGGAGGTCTGGTGGACGTCGTCTGCGTGGGGGAGTACGATTACGCCGTCCGCGATGTGGTCAAGAGCTACCCGCGTCTGGAGGATGTCCCGGGAATCTGGTACCTGGAAGAAGGGGCCCCCAAGAAGACCATGAACAGGCCCTTGATAGAAGATCTTGACGCCCTGCCCTACCCTGCATGGCATCATCTGGACCTGATGCACTACTTCGACGGATCGAAGCTCTATCCGTACATAGACATTTTTTCCGGACGAGGCTGCCCTCACGGCTGCATGTTCTGCCTGTGGCCCCAGGTGATGCACGGAAGAAAGGTGAGGCTGCGCTCACCGGCCCGGGTAGTCGATGAGATAGAGCACGACATCGGCTTGTGTCCTCAAGTGGTGCGAGGGGGTGAGTTCTTTTTCGAGGACGACACATTCACCCTGATCAAGTCCAACGCAATGGCAATCTGTGAAGAAATCCTGCGACGAGGGCTGAAGATCACCTTTTCCGTGAATGCGAGAACCGACACGGCAGATGAAGAGCTCTTCCGCTGTTTGAAACGTGCCGGATGCCGGGAACTGCTCGTCGGGTTCGAGTCCGGAGACGACGGCATGCTGGCCCGCATGAACAAAAAAGAGACCGTAGCGGACGCCCGTCGGTTCATGGAGCTGGCCGATAAAACGGGGATAGACGTCCACGGGTGTTTTGTCATCGGATTTCCCGGTGAAACCGAGGAGACCATAGACAGGACCATACGGTTTGCACTGGATCTGGGACTGCACACCGTGCAGTTTTCAGGGGCGGTGCCTTTCCCCGGGACCGGATATTTTGCCTATTGTAAGGAGCAAGGCCTCCTGAAGACCGAGCAATGGGACCGCTGGCTCGAAGACGGCGAACAGGCTGCGGTGATAGATTATCCAGGTTTGAGCACGGACGCGGTGAAGCAAGCGGTGGACCGAGGATTAAAGAGCTTCTATTTCCGTCCTACGTACATGCTGAAATTCCTCTTTCAGACCCGGAGCAAATCCGATTTGTATCGGAAGCTGCGCGGGGCCAAGAATTTCTTCTCGTACCTGATCACGGAGAAGCGCAAGAAATGACCGGAGACGGGCCGATGGTTACCGTGGTCGTACCGGTCTACAACAGCCGTGGTACCATCGGCAAATGTCTCGACTCCCTCACGGCTCTCGATCACCCCTCCTTCGAGATCATAGTCCTCGACGACGGCTCCACGGACGGCACCCCTGAGATTTGCGAGGGCTATGCCCGCGTCAAGACGGTACGACTGGACAGGGGCGGACCGTCGCGTGCGAGAAACATCGGCATCAATCTGGCTGCCGGGGAGTTTGTTGCCTTCACCGACGGCGATTGCGTCGTGGACCGCAACTGGCTGCAGGAGTTGGAAGGGGGGTTTCTGAGCCCGGAGGTGGGCGGAGTGGGAGGAGATCAGAAAAGCCCTGAAGACGACAGTGTAACCGGCAAGCGGATTCAGGAGTTCATGAAGTGCATCGGATTTATCACGGGATACATCAAGACCGATCGATCGCTGAGAGAAACGGAGCACAATCCCTCATGCTGTTCCATGTACAGGAAGAAGGTCCTTCAGGAAGTGGACGGGTTTGAAGAAGATCTTTTTCCCAGCGAAGACGTCGATTTGGACCTCAAGATCAGAAACCGAGGGTATAAGCTGATATACAATCCTGCCGCGTCGGTAGCGCATTACCGCCCGGGAACGTATTCGGGGTTCGCCCGCATGATGCGGAGGTACGGGCAATCCCAGTGGCCGTTGGTGAGAAAATACGGGATGTTCCGGAAAATCCACGCGGTGCCGGCGGCGCTGGCCCTGGGACTGGTCGCCGTGTCGGCAATCCTCTTTTATCGGCCGCTATTGGCGCTCTTTTTCTGTATTCCTCCGGTCGTCATCCCCGTCTGGCTCCTCGGTAAGACAGGGAGCGTCGGTAAAGCGGTGCTCTTCACGTACCTTTTCATGCTCACCGTGGCACATTGGAACTGGGGATTCTTCCGGGGGATGATTTCGGGAAAATAGCCCGTTTCAGAGCACTGCCGGCAACCGGAGGAGGGTAGCTGCGTGCGGCTTCACATCAGCGGCGCGTGCTTCGGGACCTCTCCGATCGACCTCGGGGTTGAGCCTTTCGGTGCATCGAGCAACCTTCAGGCATCACAATTCGGTGCAATATGCACCTCTTCTCTTAAGCCTACCGTTGCAATACGACCACATGTGCCTCCAAAAGGGCTACAGGAAGCCGGGTGTTGGTTCCGGCACGGAACTTGCTCTTTCCCAAGCGGGAGCCAACCATGAAGATTGCTATCCCCGAGCATCAGGGCCGTGTCGCTCCGGTCTTCGACACCTGCCGGCGTCTCCTCGTCTATTCCTTGGGAGCCGAGACCGAGGAGATGATAGCCCAGGAAGACTGGTCCGGATTGTCCGCTCAGCGGAGGGCGGCACGTCTCAAGGAGATGGATATCGATGTGCTGCTTTGCGGAGGGATATCCTGCTGGATCGAGGATCAGATTCATCTGCGAGGCATCAGGCTTCTCGCATGGCTGGCCGGAGACGTGCCGAAGATCCTCACTGCCTTCAAGGACAGGACGATTGCCGACCCTGAGTATGCCATGCCGGGAACCCTCATGTGCAGACGGCGTAGGCGAATGCGACGGGAAGGCTCGGGTCGGCGTAATGCGACAGCTTTCACATCAAAGGAGAGTAAGCCATGCCAAGGTTAGATAGAACAGGACCACTGGGAGCCGGTCCCGGAACAGGACGCGGCTTGGGTCGATGCGGATTTGTGAGAGGTGCCGGTATCGGCGCCCAGGCAGGAGTGCTTCAGGGAGTAGGCCGTGGAGGCGCCCCCTGGGGTGGAGGAAGAGGCCGGTGCTTCGGCGGCAGAGGCATGGGGCGGCAACAGTATCAGTTCACCGACGAGACCATCCTTGCGCCCCTGGAGGAAACTGCGACGCTGAAAACCCAACTGGCGGCCGCCCAAGATGAAATTATCGCGTTGAGGAATCGCCTGGAGGAGCTGGAGAAGAAGGGGCAGGCCCTATGACTCCGGGTGTCAGGGAGTGGGGCGTTGATCGGAATATCGGAACGGGTAAGCGCCGACCGCCGGTCTTCGCTCCCACCACCCCTCATTTGGCGGAGTTGCGGAGATGAGGAATTTATCTTCGGGAACCGGCAGGCGGCATCGGCAGTCTAATACGGGAACCGCGAGGAAAGGATAAGGACAAAATGCCGAGAGGAGATCAGACTGGGCCGGCGGGTCAAGGTCCTGGATCCGGCAAAGGTCAAGGAAGAGGCGGAGGACGGGGAGGCGGTCGCCGGGCAGGCCCCGGAGGAGACTGCATCTGTCCGGGTTGCGGGGAAAAGATGCCCCATGAAGCGGGAAATCCCTGTTCTAACCAAAAATGCCCCAAATGCGGAGCGACCATGACTCGTGGATAAACGGGGGTTGTCTCCCGGAAACGTCTTTGACAGGAGATAGGTAAGGAGAAAGGCCGACAATACATGTCTCAAGACGACACATGCTCATCTGAAAAATCTTGTGGAAGTTGTGACACCACCGCTTCCTGCGATGCCCACGCCCAGCAGCAACACATGGAGGAGCGTCTTGCCCTGAAGCTCTCCTTCATCAAACATCGTATCGTCGTCATGAGCGGCAAAGGCGGAGTGGGCAAATCCACGGTGGCGGCCAATCTTGCCGTCGCACTTGCTTCCGACGGCCGCAAAGTGGGAATCCTCGACGGTGACGTTCACGGCCCCAACATTCCCAAGATGTTGGGACTGGAAGGAGCGGCTCCCCAAGGCGGCCCATCAGGATTGCTTCCCTTGGAGGCGTCCCCGAACTTGACTGTGATGTCCATGGGGTTTCTCTTGCAGGATCCCGACACGCCAGTGGCTTGGCGGGGCCCGATGAAGCACACGTTGTTTCAGCAATTCCTGGCCGACGTCCAGTGGGGACCACTCGACTATTTGATCGTGGACCTGCCTCCGGGAACCGGTGACGAGCCCATGAGCATCGCGCAAATCCTGGGTTCGCCTTTGTGGGCGGTCATTGTGACCACGCCCCAGGAGGTAGCGCTATTGGATTCGCGCAAATCGGTGGTCTTTGCGCAAAGCCTCGAAATGAACCTGTTGGGGATCGTCGAGAACATGAGCGGCCTGACCTGTCCCCACTGCAATGAAAGAATCGACCTGTTCAAGACCGGAGGAGGCGAACGAGCCGCAAAAGACCTGGGGGTTCCGTTCCTCGGCGCCATACCCATCGACCCGGCGGTGGTCCTCGCCGGTGACGCGGGAATTCCCGTTGTGACAATGGATTCCGGTTTGCAGGTAACCCAAGCGTTCCGCGATCTGGCCGCAAGGACCGATCGTGTGGTGGTCGGAAGCGGACCATTGCCGTCCGTTGCCGAAAACAATGCTGACACAATTGAAACGGAGAGGAGAACGAATAACATGCTTTCCCAAACAGTCGCAGTGCCGTCAATGCTTCCCGGAGGATTGGACGCTTCACGTTCAGGTCATTTCGGGCATTGTGACGTTTTTACGTTGATACGCGTTGAAAACGGAGAAATCAGGGACGTTTCCGTGGTGCATAATCCGCCTCACATGCAGGGCGGTTGCCAGGCCCCCGTTAATCTCCTCCATCAGAATCGTGCGGACGCTCTCATCGTCGGTGGAATAGGCATGAGGCCGCTCATGGGATTCCAACAGGTGGGGATCGACGTCTACTACGGGCCGGAAGGTGAAACCGTTGGGGCGGTCATGGACCATCTGTTGCAAGGGAAGCTACAGATCATTCGGGAAAATCAAGTGTGCGGCGGAGGTCAAGGCTGACACACCCCTAAGGAGAGAGAGACAGATGAAAATTGCCATCACCTCTAGCGGAACGGATATCGACTCCCAGGTCGATCCCCGGTTCGGAAGAGCGCAGCATATCCTGATAGTGGACGAGACCGGCAAGGTCCTGGAGGCGGTCGACAATTCTCAGAACCTCAATGCCATGAGGGGAGCGGGAATTCAGGCTGCCAAAATCCTTGCCGACCGGAAGGTGGACGTGCTTATGACCGGCCATTGCGGTCCGAATGCTTTCACCACCCTCAAAGCGGCGGGAATAAAAGTGTGCGCGGAGCAATCGGGTACGGTGAAAGAATGTCTGGACCGTCTGATCCGTAACGAAGTGGAGTTTGCCGAGCAACCCAATGTAGAAGCTCACTGGTAGGGGCTGGCTGTCGGTGAGGCAGACCGCGACGCTCGGGTCGTCCGACAAGGGCCCGGCGTGACCATCCTCCTCCCCGGTCTGTCGGAAAAGGCCGGAGCAACGTTGCTTGCCCAGCGTTTTTCTCCGGCCTTTTTCCCAAACCGGAAAGAGCACGGTGTGCCGGTGTGCAACCCAAGATGCGGATTTTGTTTACAAGCCCCGGTTTCGGAGTTGGCTGCAATAGTCTTTATGAGCCGTGTGAACGTACACGAGTTTGGTGATTCGGTCCGCAAACAGTGTTGAGTATTCTCGGCCACTGAGATTGGTTCGCTTCTCGCAATGACACTTTGAATCTGTCATTGCGGGAAGCGAAGCGACGAAGCAATCTAGAGGGCAGAAGACGTCACCCAATTGGTGCCGACCGGTTCATAGTAGAGTGTGACTCGAATATGACGGATTTTCAATTTTTGTACGCAATTCCCTGGAGCTCGGTGATCGCAGGAGCCGCGGTGATTTTCGTCTTTATCGGGGCTTGGACGTGGCTCCAGGTGAAATCGGACCCTGAAAGAGGAACCATTGACTCTCCCGATGCCAGTGCATTTCTCAGAGGCAAGTGCGGAGACGCAATGAAGATATCGCTCAGATTCTCCGACGATCGGGTGGTGGATGCCAAATACTGGACGGACGGATGCAGAATGAGCAGCTCATGCGGCGCTGCTGCCGCAAAACTGGCCCTCCACAAGACCCCCGAGGAAATCGCCGACATAGACCATGTTGCCATTGAAAAGGAAGTGGGCGTTTTGCCGGAAGAGGATCTGCATTGTGCCACCTTGGCCGCGGGGACGTTGCAGGAGGCGGTAAGGCTCTATCTTGTCGGTGAAAACGAAAGTCCTCCGGGGGAAGGCTCTGAAGACCGTGGAACGAAGAAGAACATCCGTTAGATTCTACGGAGGCCTTCCCGTAGGGCCGACGATTCACCGAGTGAAGACAACCATAAGAACACCACAACAACAAATCTCATCGGCGTGTGTAGACATATGATAATAAGCGTAGCAAGCGGAAAAGGCGGGACAGGTAAGACCACCATAGCGACGAGTCTGGCGACGGTCCTTGGATCGCAAGCTCAATTGCTGGATTGCGATGTGGAGGAGCCCAATTGCCACATCTTCATGAAACCGGTCTTGGAGACCAGTGAAGTCGTAACGATACCCGTCCCCATCGTGGACATGGACAAATGCACCCTCTGCGGAAAGTGCGGAGAGGTCTGTCGGTTCAGCGCAATCGTGGTGATCGGCGATCGGGTTCTCACCTTTCCCGAAATGTGTCACGGCTGCGGAGGATGCTCGCTTCTCTGTCCGGAGAATGCCGTCACGGAAGGCTATCGGGAATTGGGCGTCCTGGAAACCGGTCGATCCGGTCCCGTAGAATTCGTGCAGGGAGTGCTCAGGGTGGGAGAAGCCATGTCTCCGCCCCTCATCCGTGCGGTAAAAGGGAAGATCAACAAAGACAAGACGGCAATACTCGATGCTCCCCCCGGTGCTTCCTGTCCGGTCATCAACACCGTGATGGGATCGGATTTCATCGTCATGGTCACCGAGCCCACCCCATTCGGGCTGCATGACTTGCGCATCGCGGTTGACGCGGTGGGGCCGCTGGGCATCCCCCTCGGGGTTGTGCTGAACAGGTCGGACATAGGAGATGATGAAGTACAGGCCTTTTGCCTGGAAAAAGATATCCCCCTCCTTGCCGAGATTCCTCATGACCGAAGGATTGCCGAAGGATATGCCGGAGGAGCTCTCCTTGTGACGTCAGCTCCCGAATATGGCAATCTCTTTCTCGACATGATCGCGGCAATCCGCAATCGGGTCGGCAATTCGACGGGAACCGTCAAGGCGGGTGCATTATGAAAGAATTGGTCGTTATAAGCGGTAAAGGCGGTACGGGCAAGACGACCCTCACCGCGTGCTTTGCCTATTTGGCAGGGAACAAGGTTCTTGCCGACTGCGATGTGGACGCGCCGGATCTGCATATTCTCGTGGATCCCCGGACGATTCACGATGAAGAGTTTCGAGGCGGAGCCAAGGCGCGTATCGACACGGAGCGCTGCGTCCAATGCGGAGAATGCGTCGAGGCATGCCGTTACGGAGCCATTTCCCCTGAGCCCCGTGTCAATCCCATGGCTTGCGAGGGCTGCGCTGTTTGTTTTTACGTCTGTCCCGAATCGGCTGTGATCATGGAGGAGGCCGTAAACGGTCGCTGGTTTATTTCGGAAACCCGTTTCGGACCCATGGTGCATGCCCTGCTCCTCCCCGGGGAGGAGAATTCCGGCAAGCTGGTGGCTCTCGTACGAAATCAGGCGAAAGTGCTCGCTCGGAGCCGAAAGAGCGATCTGATTCTCGTTGACGGCGCGCCCGGAGTCGGGTGCCCGGTCATCTCTTCGGTAACGGGGGCGGATCACGTGCTGATCGTCACCGAGCCGACATTGTCGGGATTGCATGATATGGACCGCGCGTTGGAACTGGTGAAGGGATTCAAGATCCCCGTCTCGGTCGTGGTGAACAAGGCCGATATCAACGCCGACATCGCTACCCGCATAGAGGAATCGGCCACCGACGCCGGGGCGTCGATTCTCGGGAGAATCCCTTACGATCCGGAAATCACGAGGGCAATGGTGCAACGTAGGTGCATTGTGGAACAGGCCAACGGTCCCGCGAATAGTGCTATTCGTGAGATCTGGGAACGACAGATTGCCCGCTTGTAGTGCAGTGGCTTGAAACACGTGGCGCTGCAGCCGTCGAGGCGGCAGATGAGGAGAAGACAGTGAGCGGTTCCGAAAACCTGCGGGGTCTGGTGCAACAAAGGCTGTCCGACGTCATCGATCCGGAGACCGGATTGAATGTGCTCCGCATGGAAATTATTCACGAGTTGCAGGTACGCGAGGATGGGACGGTCTCCCTGATCTTCAGGCCTTCCTCGCCGGTCTGCCCCATGGCTTTTTCCCTGGCCAATTCCATCAAGCGTTCCATAGAAGCCCTCGAAGGAGTCAGTTCCGTGCAAATCAGTGTCGAGAATTTTAACAGGGCAGAGCAACTCGAGAGCTTACTCAATAAATGACCGTTTCCTTGTTGAGCGCCCTTCGGCAAAAGGCTCGTACGGAGTCGCCATCATGAGAATCTGCGAACAGATAGAAGGCTCGCTCGAGCCCCGCTGCGACGGCATCCTCGTTCGAGACGTGCGGATAGGTCTCGGCTATTCGGCCGTACAACTGGAAGACGGTCGTACCGGGGTGGCCTTTACGTTCAGTGACCGGGTCCCGGGGGGCTGCTGCCAATTCCTGGACGGCCCTCCTTTGGCAGGACGAAAGGCATCGGAGCTTCTGAAATTTGTCGGCTCCGCGGAAATACTGAAGTCGGCTCTGGGACTCGCCACCGCAAACGCTCTGGCCAACGTGCAGCCCGAAAACGGCGTTGAGGGGGATGTGCTGGATGCCCTGCGCCTCTCATCCTCCGACCGTGTTGCAATGATAGGGTATTTCGTGCCGTTGCTGACCCCGCTTGAGAATAGGGTAGGTCGGGTGGATGTGTACGACGAGATCGGCCTGGATCGCCCGGGTGCCTCTCCGGCCTCGGACGGACTCGAGGGGCTCGCTCATGCGGACGTTGCCCTCATCACGTCCACGAGCATCATCAACAATACCATCGACGAGCTTCTGGACGCGGCACGAAATTGCCGCGAGACAATCCTGCTCGGCGCGTCCACGCCCCTGCTTCCCGAAGCATTTTCCGGGTCCCCGGTAACCATGCTCTGCGGTATCACCATCACCGAGCCTGCAAGCGTCCTTCGGGTGGTGAGCGAAGGAGGAGGCACTCGATTCTTCAAGTCCTATTCCCGAAAGTGGAACCTGCCCATAGGGGAAAGATAAGAGTCCTCGAATAGCATAAACGTTAGCGAAAGTCTCCGTCCGACTTCTACGAGAGGCTAGTCTCCGCGTTACATCTTCAAGGAGGGGTCCGTCATGGAAAAGATCTTGATCGTGGGCTGCAAGAAGGCCATGGATGACGTGTGCATCGGATGCTCCCGATGCATGGTGGGGTTCAATCGTAGGGAGGGAGAGTTCGCTCGCTACAAAGACCAGCCCGCGGAAATCATGGGGCTCCTCAATTGCGGAGACTGTCCCGGAGCGACAATCGTAACGAGACTTGCTCAAGTCAAGCTCTGGAACGCGCCCATGAACGAGAAAGCCACCAAGATACATCTCGGCCCGTGCATCACGGACCATTGTCCCCACAAAGAAACTCTTGTGAACAAGATAAGAGCCAAGGCAGGCGTGGAAGTGATCGAGGGAGCTCACCCTTACAAGCCTGACAACATCTTCGCATAAACCGGTTCCCGGGGGAAACGGGACGGTCGGGGAAGGTGCCGCTGTCGATCGGTTCGGCAGCGGCACGACAATTCGAGAACCCCGGAAGCCTTTAGACTTCCCTTCCCATCGCCTCGGCTATCTTCCTGATCTCCCCCATAAAGGATTCGAACTCGGGTGGACGCAGGCTTTGCGCTCCGTCGGAACGAGCGTTCTCAGGGTCGGGATGTACTTCCACGATCAGACCGTCCGCGCCGGCGGCCACAGCGGCTCGGCTCACGGCGAGCACGTATTCCCGTTTTCCGGTGGCATGGCTCGGATCGACGACCACGGGAAGATGACTCAAGGATTTCAGCACCGGGATGGCGTTAATGTCCAGCGTATTGCGGGTGTAGGTCTCGAAGGTCCGAATACCTCGCTCACAGAGCATAACCCGGGGATTGTTGTGGCTGAGGATGTATTCCGCGGCATTGAGGAATTCCTCGATCGTGCTCATGAGTCCGCGTTTGAGCAGCACGGGCTTGTGGGACTCTCCCACCGCGTGGAGCAGCGCGAAGTTCTGCATGTTTCTCGCCCCCACCTGGAGGACGTCCGCGTATTGGGCCACGAGGGAGACCTGATCGGGAGTGGTCACTTCGGTCACCACGGCGAGTCCGGCAACGTCCCTCGCCTGGGCCAGGAGCTTCAACCCTTCTTCTCCTAAGCCCTGGAAGCTGTACGGCGATGTTCTCGGTTTGAACGCTCCCCCTCGCAGGGCCGTTGCACCGGCTTTCTTCACCGCCAGAGCGGTCTCGATGATCTGCTCCTTGCTCTCCACCGCACAGGGACCGGCTATGACAATGATCTTCTTGCCGCCGATGTGGGAGCCGTCGATGGAGAAAACCGTGTCTTCACTGCGGAAATCCCTGCTGGCCAACTTGAAGGGGCCGAGGAGCGGGACCACTCGCTCCACGCCCGGCAAGGATTCAAAGGATGCCGGCTCCACTCCTCGGTTTTCTCCCACCACCCCCACGATGGTACGGATCTTTCCTCTGGAGAGGTGGGTATTCATACCGAACCCCTCCACTTTGGACAGGACCCTGGACAGTTCCTGATCCGTTGCACTCTTCTTCATGACGATTACCATGGTAACTCCTCCGGAAAATAAAAAATGCGGAGCGCTTGCTCCGCATTTTGGTTTTGAGACTTGTTTTGTAATCCGATCGCTGGAGCGCGCGCTATCCTCCACTGGGGGTGGGGTAATAATAATAGCCCCAGAAGGCAAAGAACAGAGCGTTGGATCGGAAAGACGTCATAGTTGAGAAACCTCGTTAAACACATTTGTACTCGGAAACAGATACCGAGTCAAGCACTTTTTCAGTCCTCCGAACGCACACCCGAAGAGACGAGGAGACATGCCCTTTTGCACCTGCGCTACGCCTTTGCGGCCCCTGCCGCATTCTTGAACTGCTCGCGGAGTTTGTACTTCATGACTTTACCGGACACATTTACCGGCAACGCATCCACCACTTCCATGAGTCGGGGAATTTTGTAATCGGCGAGGCGAGCTTTGAGAAAGTCGCGCAATTCTTCCAGGGTGAGCTTCTGTTCGGGCTTCACGGTGGCGACTGCCATGACGGACTCCCCCCAGGCAGGGTGGGGAACCCCGATCACCACTGCCGTGGCGATTTTGGGATGCTCGAAGATGGCGTCCTCCACCTCTTTGGAATAGACGTTTTCCCCGCCGGTGATGATCATATCCTTCTTTCGGTCCACAAGGGTGATGTATCCTTCCTCGTCCATCATCCCCAGGTCTCCGGAATGGACCCAGCCGTCGCGAATCGTTTCCGCTGTGGCCTGCGGATTCTTGTAGTACTCCCTCATGGTGGTCTCGCCCTTGATCGCCAGCTCCCCCACCACGCCTGGTGTGGTGACTGTCTTGCCGGACTCGTCGACCAGCCTGGTCTCCATATTGACGATGTACTTGCCGCCCGCGCCGGCTTTCCTGATCTGGTCTTTGGGGTAGAGCGCTATCCCGCCGGGTCCCCCTTCGGTCAATCCGCAAAGACAGAAGAGGTTCGTGGTCTTAAACTTTTGGATCACTTGCTTGACGGATTCAGCGGCCATGGGCGCGGCACCGTACCCGAAGAATCGAACCGACGACAAGTCGTAATCGTCGAGATTGGGCACGTTCATCAGCATCAGGTACATGATGGGCGCACCGAAAAATTGAGTGATCTTCTCCTTCTGAATCGTCTCCAGCACCTGAGTGGGGACGAAATCTTTCATGACGACGTGCGTACATCCCATGTACGTGCCGGGATTCAGGTAAAGGTTCAGCTCCGCGGAATGGAACAACGGCGCCACGTGGAGAATGCGATCGTCCGGATTGAGGGAGTAGAGAGAGGCCACGGTAGTGGTCACGGCCATCTGACTGCGATGCAGCAGAACCGCTCCCTTGGGCCTGCCGGTGGTTCCCGACGTGTAGATGATTTCGCTGACTGCGTATTCGTCCACTTCAAGGCCCGGGTCGGCCGCGTCCCCGTTAGCAGCGATCTCTTCAATCGCGTCGATTCCCTTGAATCGACCGGGCCCCGCGGACATGAAGTGCTGAATCTTGCTCAACCGCCCCTTCATCTCGGCAACAGCCGGTTCGAAAACGTCGTCGAAGATGAGGTAGACCGCGTCGGAATTATCAAAAATGTACTCCGCTTCCGGAGGGGCAAGGCGGAAGTTGACGGGCACGGCAACCGCGCCGGTCTTGACAATGCCGTAGAAAACGATGATGAACAAGTCCGAATTGAACATCCACATGGCCACTTTGTCGCCTTGTTTGATTCCTGCCTTGATCAAGGCGTTGGCCACCCGGTTGCACCGGTCGTCCACCTCTGCCCAGGTGTACCGTTTGTCCTGGTAAATGATGCCGTCCTTGTCGGGAACGGTGCGCTTGTTCCGTGCGACTAGTCCTCCAAGATGCATGGTCCGCCTCCTTGTCTCCTGAAACCTTGGTACCTTACGACAATTCGCGTAGCTCAACGCTACGACGACAGATAAACGTCCTCACACATGTCTCCGAAGCACGGCCCCCACTGAATCCTCGCGCCTGTTCGACGCCGGGATCCGACTCCCCGGAAGGAGAGCCATCTCTCTCCATCCATGAAGCCCCGGTAATCCATCAGCCCTCCGTCTCCATGACCGGTCCGCAAAATAAGCCTTTCCCCGTCATGTCGGCTGAGATCCCCTGGCTATGCCTCGGAATAGTATCTCGCAAAGATCGTTATGCAACTGGTCCGGGTCGATCTCTCGGTTGAAGATCACGTGCCTCAGGCACAGATGCTCTATGCCGCCCAGGACAACCTGCCTGATCGATGCTACGGGAACATCGTCCATGATGACCCCTTCGGCAACGCCTTCCTCGATAATGGAACCGAGAAGGTCGGTGTAACGCCTGACGATGGCATAGGCATCGCTCTGGAAGTAATCCGGGACGTTTCTCACCTCTACGAGCAAAATCCTGGCAAACACCCGATCGGCCGCGTACATGTAGAAGTGGGTCCAGATGATTTTCCGGAGCTTGTTGAGCGCGCCCTTTATTCCTTTCAAATCCATCTCGATCTGTGCCACGAAGCGCTCTACATACTCTGCCAACACTTGGTGCAGCAGGTCTCGCTTGTCCTGAAAATACTTGTAAATCAAACCCTCGGTAACCCCGGCAGTCCGGGCGATCTCCGCTGTGGTAATAGCAGTGAACTCCTTGTCCTCCAGAAGCGAGCGAAGGGCTTCCATGATCTTGATTCGGCCGGGCGGGGACGATTGGCTCCTTACACCGGCCTGTCCTATTGTCGTTCGACCGTGATCCGGCATCGGGTCTCCTTCTCTCCTTTGGGCGATCGGTCCGCACGGACGCGTGGCCGGTTCCGTGCACCGGGCCGGACAATTCCTCTCCGTTCTCCGGTTCCGATCCTTATGGTTGGTGCCGTCCCCGAAAGGACGTACAAGCCAATCCTACCCCAACCGGTATGCAATCGGGCAATAATTAAAGGAGAGACCGGTTTGGCCGTCGATATTGCCTTTCACGAAAACGCGCCCATGTGAGTCCAGCCCCTGGCTGCTTCCCTGCGCGACCTTTTGCACCCCGCCTCCCGGGTACTTCCCGTAAGCGTTTTGGACGGGGGACACCGATCGAGCCACCGAGACCGAAAGGCACGGATTCTCGCCGGAGGATAGCGACCGGACCTTTGCGGCCGGTTCAAGCGTTCCTTCGATCACACGGGGCATCATGAAGGTTTCTTCGTGTCTTGGCGCCTTTATAGTCTGACTTTCCGGTGTCTGTGAACAGCAGCGCTCAACGATCACGTTCGTCCATCGTTGAGGGGGAGCTTTAGAGTTATTCTCACCCACCACGTAGAGTGGGAATCCACGATGGTTTCTTGGTATTGCCTAGAATTAAGGAACGACGACGGCCATCGGTCAGTGAGTATTACTCACCATTGGATTCTCGTCAAGTCTTTTTTTAGAAATTCGTTAGGAAAGCCGTTTTCTCGGCACTGAGCGAGCCAAAACAGCTTGGGATCTACTCCGGCGACATTATGTCGGTCTTGACATCACAGCCGGTTTTGCTTAGCCTGAATGATGGTTCTCATCTTCAGGGCACGGCACACAAGCGGGCGAACATGGTCGAAGGGCAATCATCGCGGCAGCGGGTGGCCTCAGGAGTGAGACGGCTGGATCAGGTCCTGGGAGGTCTCTACATAGGAGACAACGTGGTCTGGTACGACGACGCGGGGAGCCTCGCTTCGGTATTTTGTCTCAACTTCATTCAGTCATCTCAGTCTCAGAACAAACCGATCATCTACGTTACTTTCGACAGGTCTCCGCGCAATCTTCTGGAAAAACTCGGACCCCTCGCGGATAACCCGAACCTGACCATCCTCGACTGCTTCACATGGGGCAAGGGGGCCGGGGCTGAGGTTTTTCTGAGATTTTACTACGAAGCGAGACCGGAATGGCCCTGTCGTATCGTCAGAGTCGATGAGCCCCGCCAGGCGAGTCAGGTCATGGATGCCTTGTACGGAATCCATGCCGCCATGACCGACGACGTGCGTTTCGTTTTCGAGAGCATTACGGGAATGCAGGAGTTGTGGGGAGGCGAGGAGCAGATCCTGCAATTCTACACCCATTCGTGCCCGAGACTCTATGAGCTTAATACCGTGGCATACTGGATCATGGAGAAGAATGCCCATTCTTCCAAGCTCCGCGCCCAGATCAATCAAATCGCTCAAGTGGCCATCGAGCTCTCAGTCAAGAGAGGGACGACGTCGCTCACGGTGCTCAAGGCCGAAAAGCGCGGTACCGACAATCTTTACAAGCCGTTCAATTACTGGACCAAGGATCTCTCCGTCACTTTCGAAGATGAAAGACGGACTTCAGGCCGACTGGAACTGGGACTCCGCCTCAAAGAGGTCCGCACCAAACGGGGGCTCTCCCAGACAGAGCTGTCGCGGTTGGTCGGAGTTACCCCCAGCACCATATCCCAGGTTGAGAGCAACCTCATCTATCCTTCCCTTCCCGCTCTCCTGAAAATGGCGGAAGTCTTGTCCGTGGATGTGAGCACGTTCTTTCAAGGAAGCTCCGAGATTGTGAAGCGGCTGGTATTCTCGTCGGGGGATTTCGCGGACGTAAAGTTTCCCGATTTGCCTGACGCCGCGATTCATGGCCGACTGCTCACTCCGGTGGACTTCGAGGCCCGATCGGAACCGTACTTGATCGAGATCTCCCCGGACGTGAAGCTTCCTTCCCATTTCTTCATTCATAAAGGAGAAGAGCTGGGCATGCTCCTCTCCGGGAAATTGCAGATGACCGTAGACAAGGCGGTGTACAAGCTGCGTGCCGGCGATGTGGTCTATCTGACGTCTGAAATACCCACGCAATGGCTCAATGCCGGGCCGGCGGCGGCCAAGTTGTTCTGGATAAAGTTGCGTTAGTGTATAGGCGCGAGAAGCGGAGTGCGCGATTTTGAAACATGGGACCGGCCACAAACGGTTACTATCGCAAGTTTTTGTTCCGGACTGTAGCCCTTCCGCTCCGATCCGCGCAGCCTAAACCTCCCCTCCCAAGCCCACTCTCCTGCGCCTCCTGCGCTCCGCAATCAGGTCGGCCATGAATGTCACGAAGACGCCGCTTCTCTCAAAGCGAACGGGCCGATCTTAGGCGATGACCGGATCGAAGGCCCATTGGCTTTGAACTCGAGCAATGCCGCGAATTTCAATGGGCGGCAGCATGGTTACTTGCGTGTGAACATTTTTTCGGATAATGGTACAATCTGTACTGTGCTCTGCACATACGGTCGGGCCTCATCGTTAGAATCGAAAAAAGATCCGGGCCGACTCGGATCCCTGCATGGGTGTGACGCCGCGCGGGATCGAAGAAGCGACCGGCGACGTTATCTCTGTGACTTTCGATCGGTTTAATGAGTCTTTCGGCACGGGGTGCGAGGACTGGAGTCTCTATGATCTACAGAGTGAGCAATCGTTTCACCCGGGAGGTCATCTGCGAGGGCGAAGCGTCTTCGCTCAAGGAATTGGTGGCGGCTGCCATAACCCGGGGAATCTCCTTCGCCATGGCGGACCTGAGACAGGCCGACCTTTCGGAGAGCGATCTGGGAGAAGCCGATTTCCGGGAGGCCAAATTGACCGGTGCAAATCTCAGGGAGACCCGTCTCTATTCGGCGAATTTGGACAAAGCGGACCTTACTTGCTGCGACTTTTCGGAATCCAGGCTTCCCGGAGCCAGGTTTGTCAAAGCCGATCTGGCCGGGGCAAGTCTGATCGGGGTGAATCTTTTCCAGGCAGTGCTCTGCGAGGCGGACCTCAGCGGAGCCGATCTTTCCGGGGCCAATGCGAGAATGGGCGACTTCTCGGGGGCTCGGCTCGTCGGTACCGAGATGCGAAACGTCAATTTGCGGGAAGCGGTTCTCACCCACGCGAATTTGCGGGAGGCAGGCCTGTGCAGGGCTAAACTCACTGAAGCGGTCATGAGCAAGGCCACCCTGTGCCAAGCAAACATGGCGGCAGCGGATTTGTCAGGCGCTTCACTGTTTCGAGCCGATCTGTCCCGGGCCGATCTTTCCGACGCCGTTGCATTCAAGGCCATCATGAATGAAGCCGACTTGACCGACGTCAATTTTTCCAGGGCTTCGCTGTGGGGAGCCGGGCTACTGGGAGCCAATCTGAGCCGGGCGGTCCTCGTGCGTGCGAATCTGCACGGGGCCGATCTCACGGGTGCGGATCTTACGGACGCTGATTTCTCCCTGGCCACGGGGTTGTCCTGAGGGTGAAGTTCTTTGTCCCGCTCGGAGCGACAAAACTTATCGCCGGCTCGGCCCGCAGCCGAAGCCGCGGAGGTTGATGTGCCTCGACTCGTCTTGATTGCAGCCCTGCTTTTCGCACTGATCACCGCGACCGTGTCGCTCTCTCCGGCAGCGGAGCTCGAAGTGGTAGCGTCGTTGCCCCTAGGCCCGGGGGGAATCACCGTCACTCCCAACAATCAGATTATCTTAGGGTTACATCCTTTCTACGGTCCGAAAACGCAGGTGGTCCGGCTTACCCCGGACGGGAAAACGGTTCCCTTCCCCAACGAAGCCTGGAATCGTCGCAGCTCCCAGGCCGACACCTGTTTTGATTCGGTTATCGGCGTGCAATGCGATCCCAACGGCATCGTGTGGATGCTGGACAGCGGAATGAGAAGCTGGTCATCACCCAAACTGGTGGCCTGGGACTCGGTTAAGAATGTGCTCCATAAAATCATACACCTGACCCCGCCGGTAATCACATTGCCCACTCTCATGCCGGACAATGCCTTTCTCAACGATCTCGCCGTGGACATTACCCATCAGGCGATCTACATCTCTCGAAGCGGGGGCAAGGGCAACTCAGGCCTGATCGTGGTGAATCTCCGGACGGGAACCGCGCGGCAGGTGCTCACCGGACACCCCAGCGTAGAACCCGAAAACGTGGACATCGTCATGGGCAACCGAATCCTTGACTTTACACTCCCGGACTCGGGTCGTCTCAAACTGCTTATCGGAGTGAATCCCCTGGTTCTGGATTGCGAGGACAAATGGCTCTATTTCGGACCGATGAATGGAAAGAGCCTGTACAGAATTCCCGCGTCGGACCTTCTCGACACGAACGTAACGGAAGAAGAACTGGGCCGTCGCGTTGAACGTTACGCGGACAAGCCGGTGTGCGACGGAATTTCCATCGACAATGCCGGAAACATCTATATCAGCGATATCGAAGTGAATGCTATCGGTGTAATAACGCAGGACAAGAGCTACAAACGGATACTCACCGACCCGAGGATCTCCTGGCCGGAATCCTTCAGTTTCGGACCGGATGGGTACCTCTATTTTGTTGCAAGCCAACTCCACCTGTCACCACCGCTCAACGGAGGCAAAAACGACTCCGAGAAGCCGTTCCATGTCTTTCGGATAAGACCCCTGGCGCCCGGTATGACGGGGCGCTGATCGCTCGGTTGCCGATCAGAATTAAGGATTGCGTAACCCTTGATGCGGGCTCAATCGAGTGATATCAATACTCGGTACTAGTGGAAGGCAGGAAGCATCCCGAGGCCGCCTTGATGACCGAAAGGCTTCCCTTGGTTTCCGGCAATTTTCAAAGCGCTCCACGATACAACCGACCGTGCCGGAGACGGATTTGATCTTCTCGGGTCCTGATGGAGATACCGAATGGGATTCTGGCTGAACTTCGCCAAAAAGGTCATCGACAAAGCCTTAGCAGATGTTATGAGACCGGGTGAGCGGCATGAGCGCACGGTACCGCGGTGTGTGAAGTGCGGCAGGCTATGTCCTCCGGAATCTCTCGTGAACGGAGAATGTCTCATCTGTCGGATTTCCGGGGAGCAGCGCAGGCAACGGGATCAATCCAGCGAAGCGGGCAAGGAAAAGAAACGTGATGGTGACGATCTTGGCGAGGCTTACAAGATACTCGGTTGCGGCGAAACCGATTCGGACGATCAGATTAAACGCCAATACCGCAAACTGGTGAAAGAATGTCATGTGGACAGCCTACCCAAAGACTTGCCCGACTACCTCGTGCAGGCCGTGAACGCGAGGTTCAGAGAAGTCCGGGAGGCGTACGAAAGGATTATGAAGTCGCGGGAAGGCCGGAATTAGGGTGGAGCTCATCGAAGCGGACGAATGAATGAAGAGGGGGTCTTGAAACTCTCGCAGTGCTGACCGTAAGAGGGTAAGTTCACGAATGTGTAAATTCGGTCGCGCTTCTTATACCCTGGCGGCGCCCCTGAGGCGTCCGTTAACGATCGAATGCTCTCGCCGTCATTCCTGCGGAGGCAGGAATCCAGGCTGTTCCGAACACGCTGGACCCCGGCTTTCGCTCGGGGTGACGACTCGAGATCGTTCGGGATCATCCTGAAATCACCTGCATTCCCGAACCGTATTCGCGAAAAGGATTATTTAGCCCGTCTGATCGGCCGGGTCGCCGGTGGCGACGACACGGGAATATCCACAAGCTTTCAACGGTTTACGTGCCGAGAATCTAAAGAAAACGGCACCAGGAAACACTGGTGAAACAAGCGGAGAGAGATGAAAGAATCGCTTCGGGCGGGCTCTCCCGTCCTTCTTTGTTTCGGGACCCTCGTCGCATATTGCATGACGGTTGCCCTCCTCACCGGAGACATAGGATTTGAGGGCGACGACTGGTGGATTTTCAGTTGGGGATACTGGCATCCCTTTCCCGAATCGGTGCTGATCTATGCCCGGGAAGCCCTCCGTCCGGTGGAAGGCGTGTACTGGCTGACGTTGTTCCACTGGTTCGGGTTCAACAAGGTCGTTTTTCACTTCTGCTCCCTGATGCTCCTCGCCGGTGGGGCCTCGATCATGGGACTATGCTTGGGCAAAGCGTTTCCCCGGCGGCGGACATTGACAACCCTGGCGGTCTTTTTTGCTTTCTTCATGCCCGTGGTTTCCTGCCTCACTCCGGTCATGACCACGGACAATTCCCGTCTGAGCGTTCTCCTTTTCTGGTGTGCCGTGCTGCTGTTTCAGCGCTGGGCCGAACGATCCGCGTCTCTGAAAGGTCTTGCCGTCCCGGTTCTCGTCTACCTGTTGTCCTTTCTGACCTATGAGGCGGCGAGCATGCTGCTCTTCGTGGTTCCGTTTCTGGCGGTGCCCGTTTATCAACGTCTGCACGGCGGTGAGCTCAACCGAGCGTTCTTGATCCGATTGGGAATCGGGATCTTCGGGGCATTCGGTGCTGCCCTGTCTCTTAGATTCCTCTTGCTCGGCGGAGGTGCGGTAGGTCATCGAAGCCTCTTTCCGCCGGGAGAACTGATCTGGTCCTATATTGCGCTTCTGCCGTTCTATTTGGCGGCTCCCTTCACCTCCATGACGATGGAGCTTCGGGCTTTGGCCCTGGGAGCAGCCGTCGCTGCGGCGGCAATCGTACTGGTACGGGCCGCACCCCGAAGAACAGAACCCGAAGGTGCCGCTTATTGGGGGGAGAGCGGTTGGCTCTATCCGGCTCTGCTGGGCTTCGCCATCCTCTTCCTGGGGATGCTGCCGTACCAGATGGCGGGGTACGGCTCGGTCACACCGAAATTGGCCGATACCGCCCTGGCCAAGTGGGGAATGCTCCCCCGAGGGTACGAGGCGTGGTTCAACTTCAACTGGTCGAGTCGTATTTACTGTTCCGCCGCGTTCGGCATCGGGATTCTCCTGGCTCTCCTCGGCGAGGGAGGGAAGATCTGCAGATTCGGAGCGGCGACCAAGGCCGTTGCCATCGCGGCAATCGGCTTCATGGCGGTCTTCCACGCGGGACTCATCACTGATTGGCAGGAAGCATCCCGCATCAGGAACGAATTGTGCCGAAGTCTGGTCGCCCAAGTTCCCGCAGTGAAGCAGGGCACCAATCTCGTCTTTGTGGATTTGGATTCCACGTACAAACGGGCCGTGGTCTTTCGAGGCTGGATCGGGTTGACGCAATTCGTCCGTATGCTCTACAAAGATCCCGACCTGGGAGCATGGTACATATACCCCTACGCTTGGCAATGGCCCAACGAGGTCCGCCAACAGGCCTTCATATCGGCAAAGGGCTTCGTCAGTCGGGGCTTGAAAATGGACGGACCGGTGCCGTTGGATAGCTTGATCGTTCTCAAGCGAGAGGACGAACGGATGGTGCTCGTGGAAACTCTTCGGAGCGACGACGGAACCGCGCCCACGGGCATCAATTGGTACGACATTGCCTCCGTGGATTCCAACCGAGAGAGGATAGTCCCGGAGACGGCTTCTGACTCCCGATTGATGAGACCGCGGGCACGCGCGTTGACCCGGGACCTTTTGGCGTCCCTGCAGGTGACCGTGCCCGACTCCGCCGAAATTTCAGAGGAAAAACTCAAACAAGGGGCGTCGTCCCGGTGACGGTTTAATCCGCAGATTAGGCAGATGGCCGCAGATTTGAGAGATCGGCAAGATCGCGACATCATGGGATTTAGGAAGGAGGTTCGTTGACGGGTCGGGTGGTCTTTCCGCGAGAAGTAGTCTTCCCCATGAAGATGGACTTTCTCACTGTTTTTAGTCTGCTAACGAGAAGGGATTGTGTGTCCGACAAACGGCCTGAGGTAAGACACAAATGGTGTTACGGGGGTATCCGTTTGACGCTCCCGCCCACCATATGTAGTATGAGCCATCGGAGGTTTTTCCGAGTCGGATTAGTTATCGGAAGGGGCAAAAGCTATGGCGACAAATCCCGATTTCATTTCTCCTTGTGGTCTTTATTGCGGTGTCTGTGCCATTTACATCGCCCACCGCGACAATAACAACAAATTGAAGGAGCGGCTGGTAAATCTCTACAAGGGAGGAACTCCGGGCAAGGGCACACTCCCCAATAGCGACTCTCTGTCCATAGAAGATATTCGGTGCAATGGCTGCCTATCGGATGTACGATTCATGCATTGCCGCCAGTGTGAGATCAGGGACTGCACGGAAGAGAAGGGATATACCGGCTGCCATCAATGCGATGAGTTCCCCTGTAAGCACATCGACGATTTCTCCATGGCTGTGGGCAAGAAGGTGATTCTCCGGTCCGTACCGTACCGACGAGAATTTGGTGCGGAAAAATGGATTCGAGACGAAGAGGCCCGCTATGTGTGTCCCGAGTGCGGCAACAGAGTCTTTCGCGGCGCGATGAAGTGCAATAAGTGCAAAGTGCCGCTGAGCCTGGACTGACCATTGGGAGACGAGCCACTGCTCCTTGGGCCGACGGGAGAGATCCGGATGCCCCGACGGTCTTGTGTTACATGGATGATCGGCAAGGAGGTTTGTCGCTCATCTGTGAGCAACAAGGGTGCTACACTGAATGCCAATGCGCTTTCGACAACATGGTGGCCCGAGATCGGTGCAGTTTTTCCAAGAGTAACGGCGCCTGCTTGAGGGTTATGGCAGACCGCGATAGCGGAGCGCGGAGGCCATCCGTGACTTCCCGATCAATTCAAGATTCCTCTTCTTTTCCTGTAGTTTTCAAAGCGCTCCGCTACAGAACGCCTCCCTCCTTTCAGCGATGTTAAGCAGCTTGGAAAAAGCCGGAATCGCCGGTCTACGCCCGGCATCGGCGTCTCACTTCCGCGACCCTTGACTTGTTCAATCGAATGAAATAAATTTACCGGGAGACTATGCCGGAGGTTTATCATGACGGAACGATCTCCTCGGACGCGCAGAGCAAAAAGCCCTGCCCCCGAGGAAGCAAAGAAAAGGCTTTTGGATGCGGCCAAGCTCCTTTTCAGCCAACACGGACTCGATCGCGTCAGTACACGTATGCTGGCCGATGCGGCCAAGGTCAACCTCTTCGCGATTCAGTACCACTTCGGCGGAAAGGATGGGCTTTACCTGGCAGCGATACGACATGCGATCCGGCAAGTTGGAGGAGAAGCCTTGGCACTGGTAGCCGAAATCGAAGAGGCAATGAGAAAGGGAGAGCTCTCCAAAGAGACCTGTCGAACCTCCTTCTGCGGTCTCCTGGACATCATGATCCGGAACACACTCGGCTCTGAAGAAGCTCACCGGATAGGCCGACTGTTGCTGAGACAACTGCTGGAAGGGGGAGAAGGCTTCGACCTCATGTACAGCGACCTCATCGAACCGTTCACGCAATGCTGTTTCAAGCTGGCAGGCCGAATCTTGGGCCTCGATGCGGAGGATCCGCGAACCAAGTTGTGCGTGCACGCGATCGCCGGTCAGGTCTTTTCGTTCGACGTCTGCCGCTCGGCCGTAGTAAGATCGCTCAATTGGAAGGAATATGCCCATAGTGAGCTTGAATTGATACGAGAGACCATTATCGGGAACGCACAGGCCATTTTTTTCGCATCCGAAGCGGGCGCTCTGAAAAATTGTGACAACGCTCGTAAAGTGTAATACCATTTCGCTATTTGAATTGTGACTTCCCGGCAATGACGGCTTGTCTCTGAAGCGAAGTCAGGTCGCGCCGTTCGTAGCGGAAGAGACATGCCGTCATTGCCATCGATTGGATCGCGAAATGGTATAAGGATGTTATTCCGACGAGAATGCCGTTTTCATGGCGCACCACCATGTGAAGGGTCAACCTGCCGATACATTAAGGTAATCGGGTGCAGGCTCTCTTCGTATGCGGCCAGGTTATTACAGGGGCATTGACAATGAAAGCAGAGACCTCACGAGTCCTTGGAGCGCACGCGCTGCCCACGGTCGCTCGATTGCTGACGCTGGCAGTACTCAGTGTGTCGGCGGCATCACTCATCGGCTGCGGCCAGGCTCCCAAGCCTCATCAGCAATCCGCGCCGGAAGTCACGCTAAGCAATCCGGTTAACGAGAATGTCACGACCTACCTGGAGTATACGGGCACGACCACGGCGGTGGAGTCCGTGGAAGTCCGGGCTCGGGTGGCGGGTGTTCTGGAAGCTATGCATTTCGAGCCGCGAGTCAAAGTGAAAGCGGGCGACCTGCTCTTCGAGATCGATCCCAGGCCGTACCAGGCTGCCGTGGAACAGGCCAAGGCCGCTTGGGAGGCGCAGAAAGCGGAGTTGAGGATCAGAGAGATAGAGCTGGAGAAGTACAGCCACCTCCAGTCCAAACAGGTTGTTGCCGAACTGAAGCTGGACGACACCAAGGCCGCCCGCGACAAGGCAAAGGCGGAGGTTGAGCGGGCAAAGGCCAATCTAAAAGCTGCAGAGCTCGATTTTGAGTACTGTCGGGTGCGATCTCCTATCGGAGGCCGGGTGAGTCGAAATCTGGTCGATGTGGGGAACCTCGTCGGCGCCACGGAAAAGACGCTCTTGGCCACCATTGTCAATGACGACAACATTTACGTCTATTTCAACCTCAGTGAATGGGATTTTCTGAAACTGGTGCGCAAAGGCCATGAGAGGGCCGTGGATCCGTCTCGTCCCGATCAACAGACGCTGGTGTACATGCGGCTGGCCGACGAGAAGGGATATCCCCGCACCGGCCACCTCGATTACACCGATACCAGGGTCGATCCGTCCACCGGAACGATTCAGGTGCGAGCCGTGTTCCCCAACCCGGACGGTGTCCTCTATCCCGGCATGTTTGCACGAGTAAGATTACCCCTGGAAAGCCGTGAGAGCATGGTTGTCCCTGCTTCGGCGGTGCTGACCGACCAGGGGGGGAAATACGTCCTCCTCTGCGATGCCAAGAACGTGGTGAACTTCAAGAGGGTTCAGACCGGGAGGCTGGTGAGGGGCGACATGCGGGTCATCGAGGACGGATTGACTCAAGAGGATCGAGTCATCGTCAACGGGCTGCAACGAGCGCGACCGGGAGCAAAAGTGAATCCCGTCTCGGTGCAGGCCTGGTCCGTGACCCGGACACCCGGCGCTTCCGGCTCCCGGAAGAATTGATTGAGGCGCATAGCATGCTGAGCCGTTTTTTTATCGATCGTCCCATATTTGCGTCGGTAATATCCATACTGATCGTCATTGCAGGCGGGGTGGCCGTCTTCACGCTTCCCATTGCACAGTATCCGGAGATCTCTCCACCCATGGTGCAGGTGACCGCGAGCTTCCCCGGCGCTAGTCCTCAGGTTCTTGCCGACACGGTGGCCGCTCCCATAGAGCAGGAAGTTAACGGCGTAGAAAACATGCTCTACATGAGCAGCTCCTGTACGAGCGACGGCACGTATACCCTTCGCATAACCTTTGAGCTGGGCACCGACGCGGACATCGCCACCATCCTGGTACAGAATCGAGTGGCCCGGGCCACCCCCAAGCTCCCGGAAACCGTGCAGCGCCAGGGAGTGATCACCAAAAAATCCTCCACCAATTTCGTGGCGGTCTTCTGTCTCTATTCAACGGATGGGCGTTACGACGACCTGTTCCTGGTCAATTACGCAAATATCAACATCAAGGACACGTTGGCCCGTCTCGACGGCGTGGGAGACATCTTCGGCCATCCTTCAAAAGACTATGGGATGCGTGTTTGGCTCGATCCCCAACGGCTCGAGTATAACAGCCTGACCACCAACGACGTTGTCGACGCTCTCAAACAGCAGAACGTGCAGGTTGCAGCAGGGAGGATCGGACAACAGCCCGCGAGACCCGGTCAGCAGGTGCAACTGACTGTGGACACGTTGGGCCGGCTCAACGAGGTGGAGCAATTCGAAAACATCATTATCAAGGCGGGACCCGGGGGCAGATTTACCCGTATCAAGGACGTGGCTCGGGTCGAGTTGGGGGGCAAATCGTACGACACCATGTCCTTCCTCAACGGATCGCCGTCAGCGGGCGTGGTGGTATTTCAGCAGCCCGGGGCCAACGCTCTCGAAGTGGCGGACAAGGTCAAGCACGCGATGCGGGAGCTGAAGAAGAGCTTTCCGGAAGGGCTTGACTACAAGCTGGTGTACGATGCTTCCGATTTCGTGAGGGAATCGATCAAGGAGGTGGTGAAAACACTCCTGGAGGCATTTGTCCTGGTCTTTCTCGTCGTGCTCCTGTTCCTCCAGGATTGGCGCGCCACCCTCATTCCTGCGATCACCATTCCCGTATCTATCATCGGGACGTTCGCCGTGATGGCCCTTGCGGGGTTTTCCATCAACATGACCACCCTCTTCGGATTGGTCCTGGCCATAGGAATCGTGGTGGACGACGCCATTGTGGTGGTGGAAAACGTCGAGCGAAACATGCGTTTGCACGGTCTGCCCCCTCGAGAAGCCACCATTCGCGCGATGGGCCAGATCACCGGCGCAGTGATCGGCATTACGTTGGTCCTCATGGCGGTGTTCGCACCGGCTGCTTTCCTGGGAGGCATCACGGGCAAGCTCTACCGTCAGTTTTCGCTTACCATTGCAGTCACGACGCTTCTGAGCGCAATCAATGCACTGACTCTCAGCCCCGCATTGTGCACCCTGGTGCTGCGTCCCCGTCACGGCGAGCCGAACGTTTTCTTTCGATGGTTTAACAGGGGATTCGAGCGGGTTACGGCCGCGTACAGCCGCACTGTAGCCCTGTGTGTCAGGCGGGCCGCTGTGGTGCTGACGCTTTTTGCGGGCTTGATTGTATTGACGGGACTGGGACTGATGCGTATCCCCACAGGTTTTCTCCCTGCGGAGGACGACGGGCTCATCCTCATAAACGCTCAGCTTCCCGATGGAGCTTCGCTGGAGCGCACCAAACTCGTCATGGATCGAGTGGCCGAGATCAGCAAGAGCATCGATGGGGTTGCCAATTTCACCCTCATTCCGGGGTGGTCGATCATCGACGGTAACAGCGGGAACCTTGGCGGCGGATTCCTTTCGCTGGTGCCGTGGGATGAGCGTCTCCCCCGTGGACGCCCCAAGGAAGTCATCATGGGGGAGCTGTTCGCCAAGTTTTCCAAGATTCAGGAGGGCATCGTGTTCCCGTTTTCACTACCCCCCATTCGAGGGGTAGGACGGAGCAGCGGATTCGAGATGCAACTCCAGGATCGAGGAAGCCTCGGACCGATTGCGCTCGAAAAGGCAGCCAACCAACTTTCCGCCGCGGCAAGCGGCCGCCCGGAGTTGCGTATGGCCCTTTCGACTTTTCGTGCCGAAGTTCCCACGGTCTTTGCCGACGTGGATCGAGTCAAGGCCATGCAGTTGAAGATCCCCCTTCAGAGTCTGTTTGACACCATGCAGGCGTACCTTGGCTCTACGTACGTTAATGATTTTAATAAGTTCGGTAGAACTTGGCAGCTCCTCGTTCAGGCCGACACAGCGTTCCGCATGAGTCCGCAGGACATCGGCAAACTCCAGGTGAGAAACGCGGACGGCCAAATGATTCCTCTCGGCACCGTGGTTCAGGTCAAAGATTCTCTGGGACCTCAACGCGTCGACCGTTACAACATGTTTCCCACTGCCAAGGTCTTCGGAGAGGCCAATCCCGGGGTGAGCACGGGACAGGCGCTTCAGGCCATGGAGGAGATCGCTGCTTCCGTCTTGCCCAACGGCATGGGATACGAGTGGACCGGCACGGCCTATGAGGAGAAGAAGACAGGCGGGCAGCTCGGTATCGTCATGGGGCTGGCCGTGCTGGTGGTGGTGCTCCTTCTCGCTGCCCAGTACGAGAGCTGGATCGATCCCATTGCCGTGATTCTCGTGGTCCCCCTGGCGGTTCTGGGAGCTACGGTCGCTCTTCTTCTCCGACACCTGGACAACAACCTCTACACGCAGGTGGGATTGGTCCTCCTCGTGGGGCTCGCCGCGAAGAATTCCATTCTTATCGTAGAGTTCGCGCGGAATCGTGCAGCGCAAGGGAAAGACCCGGCTCAATGTGCTGTTGAAGGCGCCACGACACGCTTCAGACCGATTCTCATGACGTCGTTCGCCTTTGTCTTCGGCGTGCTGCCCTTGGCCATCGCCACCGGTGCCGGAGCCGCGGCCCGTCAGGCCCTGGGCACCGCGGTCGTCGGCGGCATGCTGGGCGTGACGCTCCTGGGCATCTTCGTGACCCCGGTCCTCTATGTGGTACTGCAGGGGGTGAAGGCAAAGATCGGTCGATTATTCGCGTCGAGGAGTCGGATAGAGGGCTCTGCCCATTGACGGGATCTCCTATCGAGCCGGCCGACAAAGACCGGTCAGACAGGTCGAGGCTGGACAACGCCTCCGTACGCACGTTCGGAAACGAGGCTTAACGACACTGCCATGTCGTTCTCTCCGTGTCCCCTCTCATTTCCTCCCCCACCCGCCTCCGCCAGGAGTGCTGATCGAGATTACGTCTCCCGGTTCGGCTCTGAACGAAGTCTTTGATGGGAGCTCTTCCGAGGAGCCGTCGGCTCGGATCAGGACATTTCGGCCCTGTTTTCCGGGAGAGCCGTCGTTCAAACCGTATGGAGGAATCGAGCGCCGTTCGGAGATGACCGTCACCGTTGCAGGTTCGAGAACGCGTATATCCCTGCGGATGCCGTCACCGCCGGGATGCTTCCCGGCCCCGCCCGAGCCGCGACGGATGCCGAAATGCTCCACCATGAGTGGGTAACCGGCCTCCAGGGCTTCGATGGGGGTATTCATGGTGTTGGTCATGTGGGAGTGTACGGCTGAGGCGCCGGGCCCCTTGGGGCCTCCTCCGGCACCGCCTCCGGTGGTTTCGTAGTAGGCGAAGGATTTGGACGAATCGGAATGAGCAGTCCCGATGGTCAGGTTGTTCATGGTCCCCTGGGATGCCGCGGGGATGAGGTCCGGAACCGCATCGGCCAACGCGGAGAGGAGCACGTCCACAATTCTTTGGGAGGTCTCCACGTTTCCCGCGGCCACTGCTGCCGGATGCAAGGCGTTCACGATGGAGCCTTCCGGCGCTATGACGGTCAGCGGGCGGAGCGTCCCGGCATTGGGCGGAATTTCTTCGGGGAGGATGAGTCTGAAAACGTAGAGCACCGCGGAGACGGTGATGGCTTTCACTGCGTTGAGGTTGCCCCGCACCTGTGGCGAGCTCCCGGTGAAATCAACCTCCGCGGAGTCGCCCCGTATCCTGACGGTTGCTTTCAGGGGGACCGGATTGCCGGTGAAGCCGTCGTCGTCGAGGAAATCCTCAGCGTGGTACGCACCGTCCGGGATAGAGGCCAGCACCGCCCGGAGCATCTTCTCCGACCGATCCTTGAGAGCATCCGCGTAGACCGTCATCTTTTCCGGAGTCCGCCGCCGAGCTATCTCCTGCAGTCTCCGTATCCCGACGTCAAGCGACGCGATTTGAGCCCTTAGGTCACCTCGGCGCTCGCGGGGCGTTCGTACGTTGGCCAGGAAGAGCGTGAGCAGATCCTCATTCAAAACTCCTTCCCGAACCAATCGTAAGGGCGGAATGATGATCCCCTCCTGAAATATCTCGTCGGATACCGGCATGGAGCCTGCTGCCATCCCGCCGACATCCGCGTGATGCGCGCGATTGGCCACATAGAACAACGGGGCTTCGTGGGATGTGTCAAGGAATACCGGGGCTACCATGGTGAGATCCGGCAAATGGGTGCCGCCTCTGAACGGATCGTTCAGGAGAACCACGTCGCCGGGCTTCATGCTCCCCGCTTCAAGGGCTTCCTTCACCGCAAGGGGTGCGCTGCCCAGATGAACGGGAATATGCGCGGCTTGTGCTACCAGCTCCCCGGCCTCGTCGCAGACGAGACAGGAGTAGTCTCTCCGCTCCTTGATATTGGGGCTGAGTGCCGCTCGGCACAACGCGGTCCCCATTTCCTCAGCGACCGAAGAAAAGAGGTTGCCGAACACCTCCAGGGTTACCGGATCGGTCGGGGACTGCGCGCTTTGTGATGGTGGTACAGGGGTCTTGTCACTGCTGTTCATGAGTCGAGCGCCACGAGGTGCTCCGCATCATCGAGCGTCATCGGAGCTCGACAAGGTGCTCCACAAATTCGTGGTCGATGAGGTCGGGGTCCTCTGCATGTACTTTGATGAGATGTTTGAGGTGGACAAGACTGTCCAGGTCCATTTGGGTGAATGTCACTCCGATCCCTTTTTCATCGCTCCGGACTATCTCTCCCTCCACACGGACCCGCAAGAGAGTCGCCGGGCCGACCAGTTCGATGACAAAGACGCAAGGGTCACCAATGGGTAAAGGCTCACCCGTCGTCTCCACATAGGCCCCTCCCAGACTGAGATTACTCAACTCGTTTGAGAATATGACCCTATCCCCTGCGGTAATCTTTATTTCCGTCCGGAAGGGTATGCGAGTAAACTTTCTCTTTTCACTTTCGTTCATCGTCCTTACCGACCGCGCGCTCACATCCGGCCCTTGCAACAATTGAATCTTTCTTATCATATACGCGGGAAAAGCACTAATCAAATCATATTCGAAGCTTTAGCGGAGTGCTTTGAAAGTCGCGGGAAACGAAGGGAGCCTTGGGGTCATCTGGAAGCCTACGGCCCGATCCCCCACCCCGTCATATGACGGTCCACTCCCTGCGGACGGAGCTACCCCTTTTCAACCTGCGTAAGGTTGAAACAGACCGCTTCTGTAGCCGATGAGACCGGAAAGCGTTCGACGCCCCTATTTGGGGCCAAGAACCATGGTGACATTTCTGCCCTCGAATTTCGGGGGCTGC
>JBGSJS010000088.1:0-66475 GCA_041741735.1 Desulfomonilaceae bacterium
TCCTACGGACTGGTCGTTCACCTCCTGTTGCTCTCCACCCCGCCTCACGGCGACGCAGTTACAGTCGGTTACAGGTTGTAGCGTAGACCTGGAGAGGACTTTCACCTCTCTGATTCAGTACGCTCGCAGGCGCACTAGCCACGGGTTTCAACCCGTGGGCGATCCGGACCCGACCGAACGACCCTTGGTGGACCCCTTCAGGGTCCCAACCCCTCTGTTGATGCCGGTTTCCGTAGGTTGAAACCTACGGCTATTCACCGTAAGCCCCTTCTCCCAGGAAGTGACCAAGGCGAACGCGATTACCTCGGACATCACCACGAGAAGCGAAAAAAATCCGCTCAGGGGATTGCATGCTACAGTGCCCTGAGAAGTCCTCATCACTGTACTGATTGATGGCGGGTCAGACTCCGACCGGCTCATTCATCACTGTTGCACTCAGGAGTCCACTGGTCAGAGCCACACCCGGGAACGGCCTCTTTAGTCCCTTGCGCCTCTGCTACCAAATCTTCCCAAGGCCAGCGCACCGTGCAAAACTTTCGGTATAGGAGGAGCTGTCTGTCCACTGCCGTAATTTCACTAGTAGAATGGTTGTACGCAATAACTAACCCTCGCCCGTCATCATCTACCTGCAAACTCTCGATTTTATCAAGGATGACCCGTAGGTTGCCTTTCTGTATCCGCGATTCTCTTCCGTGAGCTATCTCGTAAATCTCATCTATTTTTAGTCCTTCCGTGAGCTTGTCGTCCTCAGCCTCCATGATCACAGCCATTGCGTGCGCGTAGATGCCTGTCGAATCCCTTCTGTTCCGGATGCCACCAGAGACTCGCTTTGCAAACTGCTGATATAACGGATTAAGTTGCTCTGCATAAAACAAGGCTGCCGTTTCCAGTGCTCCGCAGTTATCGAAATCTTGACTTCCCCAAGTTCCCTTGGTAACCCCAGCGTAGTCGAGTGTTTCGAGCGTAAGTTTCTGCAATATTCCGACATTTCCGTAGCAGAGCTCCACTGCACGGTCCTTAAACATGGGTGTAAAATTTAGTCCCAGCGCGTGACCGCCTTTGTCAAGCACGCTTGCCAAATCCCCTTTCGACCAAGTTATGGAGATCTCGTGAACACGTCCTGACAAGTCAGGATTCAAGGCAAGGAGCATGTTGTTCTGACTCCAAACACCTATGATGATCCCGAACAACCCATAATCCCACAGCGCTTTCAATTCAAAGGCGAACTTCTTCCTTTCATCTATGCTCATGTAGTGAAAGTCTTCAATGATCAATCTCCGACCTGACTTCTTTATGATATCAGCGACAAATTTCAGATCATTGACGTCATGCCCTACGTACTGGGACTTTACAATTTCGCCATCCACCGATTCGATTTCCGCCCCGAGGCGAAGAGCGGCCAATATCTTCGCTCCAATTTCGCCTTGCGCCGTTACTTTGCCCTTCAGTGAGGCGGATTCTTGTTTGTCAACATCGAGTCGAATCTGGAGCTGAGACAACGCATCCACGTACAAATCTGTTACCGTCTTTTGGAATCGGCATTGCACTACTATGGCATCCGGTACATTCTTTTGACGGAGCCACGACTTGCCGCATTTTGACTCTCCTCGGAGGGCAATGTGGTTATCTCGAGCAAGATATCTCTGAATTACAGTGTCGAGCCTACCTCTGTCGATGTACGAGGGCGGACGATACTCCATAGATATACCGAAGACCTCGTGGGTTTGGAGTTTTCCTAACATGCTCACACCATCCTCCGCTTCACCTGTCTGAGTTGACTCTCACGCTGAAGATCCACGACCCTGGCTACCGGCATGCAGTTGCCCGAGAGGATTATTCTGTCGGTTTAGGACCACTGCCTTCTTTCGGGATTCTTCTTGCGAGAGCGGAAATAGCTTCCGCAAAGTCTTCACCGAAGCCGCACCGTGAGAGTTGTAACAGCTCGTTCAAACCTGTCCGACTCGATAAAGAAATACTCTCATAGAGGCAGACGGGAAGCTGTTTGTTGCCTTTGAACCGTCGGTCAGGGCCGCCGGACTTGTTTACATACTTCCATGTTCTGTCAACGACCTTTGCGTCTTTCGGAACGGAGCCATCTTCTACAAACCTCGTCGCCTCGACATTCACACGGAGACCTTGATAACCAACGGCGCCGACGCCACATTGATCGTAGACGAGGACGCGATCGGGAAAGAAATATAGTGTTTGTCGCCCCGTACCAATGGCAATTGTTTCCACGTTGGTCTTGACGTAAGGCGGTTCTTCCTTACGGACAAAAGTTGGCTTTCTGCGAACCAGATGGCTCGCCCCGGCGTGATACTTTCGATCATGAACCTTCCCTTCTGCCTCGATATGCCATATCGCCGCGGAACCTGCCAGCCTCTCTGCTAACCTGCAAAAATGGCCGTAAGCACTCCCGATATCGGGCTCGAAGTCGTAGAAAAGCACGGCGGTCTTCGTGAGGACGTCTCGACTATGGGCTACATAAGTGCCTACGGCAGCCGCAAAGAGCATGACGATTAGCAACCAAGGAGGCCACTCCCACGAGAATCCCATGATAAGAAAAACGGCTGACGAGGCGGCAATGATAGGCCAAAGCCGTGTGGTGTTTTGTTTCTCGTTCAGTTCATTCAGAAGTTCGCGAGAGGATGAGTCAACGATATGGCCAACATCTGCCGATTCTATTTCGTCAAGTGGAGCGTGTGTCCCTGGGGGTATTTGAGGATCAACGGGCTGCACGGAGGATGGTCGCGAGTCGGAAGGCACAGACGACGATGGCGGAATGGTTGCTCTGTAATACAACCCGCCCCGTCCCATGTGGACATAGTTGCCTCGCGGGCCAACGCCCAGTCGAAGACCCTTAACGCCAGCCGATAGCCCTACGCCCGATTTCGAGAGATTGAAACGAAGTGGGCCGACGCTGATGCTTTTGCGGAAATAGAACCCCATGTGTCGCTCCCTAAAGAAAGCCCGTGGTGAGTTGAACAAAGTTTTTGCTCAGCAGCCTGCATCTCGTGAGACGGGACCCTTCTGCTCCCACGCTTGACCGGGAATAGCCTTCCGATGGAAGTAGTTAATGAACGACACCGCCATTTCATTGCAGAGCAAGGCATCCTCTCTGCTGAGAACCCCGAACGTGGGCGCTCCATGACCGACGTTCTCAGTCCTATTACGGTAGATGTAAAACTGCTCAAGTAACTCAACTATGTGGACAGGGCACAGTGACTTCCTCTTGATGACCTTAATTGCGTCACCTAGTGTCGATGCTTTGAGGCCCTGCGTGCTAAGCCAACCCTTCAAATAAGCCTCAACAGCCAACACGGAATGTGCAATTGAAGAGGCAATGTCAATCCTTTTTGGATCTATCAGAGCCTGCTTGGCCGAATGAATCGCCTCAATCACCGGTTTGAATGGGACATCTGATGACAAAATCTTGTCATTGTCAGCGATGAGAGTCGTGTATTTGACCACGACCTTTGCGATGCCGTAGTGTTCCTCCACCTCGTACCCGAGATTATGATAAGTAAAGAGCTCGTTGAGTTCTTCGGCCGCCAACGGGCCTTTATTGATGAAGCATTCAACCATTGACAGAATCTCATGCCATTTTGCTCTCAGCAGAAGGTCTACGAACAAGTCTGGACTGTAGTGCTCCAGAATTTCATCGGCAGTGGAAGGAGAGCGTAATCCGCGCTCATGGAGATAGACGCAGCCCGGTACAAACAATATTCTTGGATTGTACTGCTTATCTCGTTCCCGCATTGTTGCTGCACTAACTTGAATAGATCGTAGCGGAAACGAGGTGGCACGTGTTCGTACTGGAGATCACCTTGCACGTAATCTAGCCGATGCCTACGGGTGAAGTTTTCGTGCATGTCTGTAATGCCTCGCAATAATCGTATTGGTCCTTGTGCAACTGGGCCGAACTGTTTACCGGTCTCATGGCGCACTATCCTGGCAATTGCGTAAACCGCTCTAGTCGCCGGATCATCTTCCTGACGTCCTCCGGTAGGGAGTTCCACGGCACATTCTAGCGAGCAGCACTCTCTCTCTAGGATATCCTTAGGGCCCTCCCTGCCTCCGGGTTACGACCGTAAGCGGGAACAACAGTCAGCAAGGTATTGAAATACTTGGCTTTGCTCCCCCCAAGGAGACACGCACTGCCGAAACGGTTCTTGGGTAGCTGAGGAGGCCTTTATCACCATTATTGAACATACCCCAAGCCAAGTTGACAGGTCAAGAAAATTGTCTTACGTAGCCAGAGTTTTCGCGCAAGAGGTTCCTTTCTTATCTATCGCATCGCCTTAAGCTATTCATCTAGCCCTAGCAGACGGGCACCGGCTCCGATGCCTGTGAGAAATTTTCTCCCGCCCCGAATTTTTTTCCCTTGCCTTTCCTCCCGGATCGGTACAAAATAAGCGGTTAACTCACACATCCCTTTCTCATCGGGTCGGCTCCCGAGCGGCGCCGTCACGGGGGATGGAGGAATAACCCGAAAAGGAGATACGTTTGTCACTCATCACGATGAAGCAGTTGCTCGAAGCAGGGGTTCATTTCGGCCATCAGACGCGGCGATGGAATCCCAAAATGAAACCCTACATCTTCGGCGCCCGCAACGGCATCTATATCATCGACCTCCAGAAGACGGTCAGACTCTTCAAGAAGGCCTACCAGTTCGTGCAGGACACCGTTGCCTCCGGCCATGGCGTCCTCTTCGTCGGAACCAAGAAACAGGCCCAGGACGCCGTGTACGAAGAGGCCTCACGGTGCAACCAGTTTTTCGTGAACCAGCGGTGGCTGGGCGGCATGCTGACCAATTTCTCCACCATCAAGCAGAGCATCGAGCGCCTCAACCAGGTCGGGGCAATCCTCGATAAGCCCGGAGAAACCAACTTCACCAAGAAGGAGTTGGTCAACCTGGGACGTCTGTACGAAAAGCTCAATAAGAACCTTTCGGGCATCCGTGACATGCGCAGGTTACCGGGAGCCATATTCGTCGTCGATCCCAAGAAGGAAAATATCGCTGTCAAAGAGGCAAAAAAACTGGGGATACCCATTGTTGCCATCGTGGATTCCAATTGCGACCCCGACGAGATCGATTACGTGATTCCCGGCAATGACGACGCGATTCGGGCCATCCGCCTCTTTTCTTCCAAGATCGCCGATGCCTGCGCCGATGGCCGGGCAGAGTACGAAGCCTCTCTCAAAGAGGATGCAGGCGAGGCCGAGATCCCTGCGTTGACGGCGGCGGCAGAGGCTGAGGCGGCACAGGAGTTGGTTCAGAGTGCCCCGGAGCCCGTGGCTCCCGCACAGGAGCCCGTGCCCGTGGCCCCCGCACAGGAGCCGGCGCCCGTGACTCCCGCCCCGGTAGCGGACGTTGAAGAACCGGCGGTTGAGGCGCCAACGGAGGATGCTCCCCAGGCCTAACGCGGTGAAATTCTCGGAAAATGTGAATCCCGAACGACGGGACGGCAAGACCGGCGGAGACGTAGCTTCCGACAGCAACCGAACCGCCGGGCGACGTCGATGACGACCGGCGGGAAGCCAAGGCCTCTCCCGACGGGCTGTCCCCGTCTTGAGACTCCCCCACGGCAGGGGGTCGAACACGACTCGGAGGATCGGAGCCGAACTTAACTCTCCACCCTTGTGGGCATCTTTCCCGACAACATGCTGCTCCCTGAGCACTTTTGGCAGGATTTCGCCCGGTTCCGGGTTGGAAACACAGATCGACAGGAGAAATCTCGATGGACATAACGGCAAAGATGGTGAAGGATCTCAGGGAACGAACCGGCCTGGGAATGATGGACTGTAAGAGCGCCCTCGTTGAGACGGGAGGAGACATCGACCAGGCAGTGGACTACCTCCGCAAGAAGGGTGCTCTCAAAGCTGCCAAGAGAGAAGGACGAGCTACGTCGGAAGGCAGAGTGGGTTCTTACATCCATATGAACGCCAAGATCGGGGTGCTGCTCGAGCTCAATTGCGAGAGTGACTTCGTTGCCAAGACCGACGACTTTCAGGAGCTCCTCAAGGATCTCTGCATGCAGATAGCAGCCAGTGCGCCCCGGTGGATAGCCCCCGAAGACGTTCCGGAAGACATCCTGGCCCAAGAGAAAGATATTTACATGACTCAGGCCAAGGAAGCCGGGAAGCCCGAGAAAATGCTCGAGAAGATCGCGGAAGGCAAGCTCAATAAATTCTACACTGAAGTTTGCCTGCTGGAGCAGCCCTTCGTCAAGGACACCGCCAAGTCGGTCAAGGAGTTGATCAAAGAAAAGATGGCCAAGCTCGGCGAGAACATGACCGTGGGGCGTTTCGCCCGTTTCCAGATCGGCCAGAACTGACCCCATGCCTTCAACACCCAGATACCGCCGGGCCTTGCTGAAGATCTCCGGGGAAGCGCTTGCGTCAACCCGGGGATTCGGTATCGAGCACACCAAGACTGCCTGGATTGCGGGCCAGATTGCCCGTGCGTTTCGTCAGGGAACCCAACTGGGCGTCGTGGTCGGCGGCGGAAACATCATGCGAGGTCTGGACGCCGCATCCGTAGGCGTGCCTCCCCTGGTGGGCGATCAGATGGGGATGATTGCCACGGTTCTCAACGCGTTGGCGCTTCGGTCGGCCCTTCAAGCCGAGGGAGTTTCCGCTCATGCCATGTGCGCCTTCCCGGTCGGCGGTTTCATCGAGCTGTTCGATCGGGAAAAGGCCCTGGATTATGTCAGCCGCGGGTCTGTGGTGGTCTTTGCGGGTGGGACGGGCAACCCGTGCTTCACCACCGATTCGGCTGCAGCTCTGAGAGCGGTGGAAATCGAGGCCGAGGTGTTGGTGAAGGCTACCCAGGTCAAAGGCGTATTCGATAAGGACCCCAAGAAGTATGCCGATGCCGTCTTCTTCGATACCATTAGCCCCCGGGAGGTCCTGGAAAGGCAATTGCGGGTGATCGACGCGACGAGCATCGACATCCTCGGTAGGAAGGGAATTCCGACCATCGTCCTGGACCTCCATGTCGACGGCAACATAGCCGGAGCCCTCGCGGGCGAAAAAGTGGGAACCGTCATTGCCTGACCCGAGACGGTTTCTTGATCGGACGCACGGGGACTTATCGACGGAAATCGGGAGAACCTCTTCTCCATTCCATTACAAGTTGCGGACGAAGCGCTGAGTCGTTTCCGCCCATTCCTCTTCCCCAGGAAGAGCCCCGGGAAAGCGCCTTGCGGCCGGCCCCGGGTCATGACACTCTTCGTGTCCAGAGTGAGGGAACCATGATCGACGAGTTGCACTCGGAACTACAGGCTTCCATGGAAAAGTCCATTGACGCGCTGCAACGTGATCTTAGACGTATACGTACCGGAAGGGCATCCCTGGCGCTCCTTGACGGGATTATGGTCGACTACTACGGCAGCTCCACGCCCATCAATCAGCTTGCCACCCTCTCCATTCCCGAGCCGAGGCAGATAGCCATCCAACCGTGGGACTCCAAAGCCGTCCCCGACATCGAGAAGGCGATTTTGAAATCGGAACTGGGCTTGAACCCCAACAATGACGGCAAAGTGGTCCGAATCGTGCTCCCTCCTCTGACCGAAGACCGCCGCAAGGAACTGGTCAAGATCGTCAAGAAGATGGGTGAAGAGTTCAAGGTTCAGCTCCGGAATCAGCGCCGCGATGCCAACGAGATGCTCAAAGACATGAAAAAGGAGAAACAGATCTCCGAGGACGATCTGCGCAAGGAGCAAGAACGAGTGCAAAAAGCCTTGGATGGTTACATCACCAAGGTCGATGCCGTGGTAGCGGAAAAAGAGACGGAGATCATGGAGATCTAGGCTAAGTTCTCGGAGCCGGGCTTCTCGGCCCGTCGTCCCCGTCGCCGAACCGAGAATTGCTTGTTTCATGCGCTTGAGGAAGCATCGTAGAGCAACGTCACGGAAATGTAAAACCGTGCGCACAAATATGCGGATCTGTCCGCGACATGACGGACCGGGGATCGTCGGCACTCCATTGACTAAGGCGGGGGGCTTTTCTCCGTTTTCAACGGTTGGCCGCACCGTCCTCCTCGTGAAATCCCCCAAGGAGAACCTGTTGAGCTCACCCTCAGACCTATCCGGGATATTCCCCGGCCACGTTGCCATCATTATGGACGGCAACGGAAGATGGGCGCGGCGTCGTATGATGCCTCGGGTAGAAGGCCATCGCCAGGGGGCCAAGTCGGTAAGGAGGGCAGTCGAATTCTGCCGCCGCAACGGGGTTCGGGCCTTGACGCTCTATGCCTTTTCCACGGAGAACTGGAAGCGACCTGATACGGAAGTCTCGGGGCTCATGAAGCTCCTTTCTCAGTTCATCGACTCCGAGCTGGCCGAAATCCATGCCAATGACATCAGATTGAGGACCATAGGAGAGGTCGACCGGCTTCCTCCCCACTTGACGGCAAAGATCGACGCAGCCAAAGAGAAGACGGCCGGCAACCGATCCATGACTCTCAACATAGCCCTCTCGTACGGAGGCAGACAGGACATCATCCGGGCGGCCCTCCGGGTAGCACGAGCGCTCAAGTCCGGCGAGCTGAGAGAAGAGGACGTGACGGAAGAACGCTTCGGGGACTTTCTCCACACCGCTGGTTTGCCGGACCCGGATCTGCTCATCCGAACCGGCGGGGAGATGCGAATCAGCAATTTTCTCCTCTGGCAGGCGGCCTATACGGAATTCTATTTCACTCCGGTGCTCTGGCCGGACTTTGACGACAAGATGTTCATGGAGGCCATAGAGGCCTTTCGATCGCGACAGCGAAGGTTCGGCATGATTTCCGAGCAAGTCGAAGCCGGAGAGGGGAACACTCCATGTTGATATCCCGGGTGATTTCGGCAGCGGTTGCCATAGCCATTCTTGTGCCGGTACTCATCGTGGGACGAGTCGCCGGAGTAGCCGTACTCGTCATGCTCTGTACTTCTATAGCGGTCTGGGAGCTTTCTCGAAAACTGCCCGGCCTGAACGGCGTGCTGGGAACCGTATTGGCGCTGGCCGTAAACTTCGTGGTTGTCCTGGGATTCTCTTTCAGGCCGTTGCCGGAAGTGCAGGCGCTGGTGGTCCTGGTTCCGCTCGCAATCCTGGCCCTGCATCTCTTCCTCTACCGGAGCATCCAAAACACGATCGAATCCTGTCCCCAGATGATCTTTGTGGTCACGTACGTCACGGTCCCGCTCTGCCACGCGATCGTGCTGGCCCGTCTTGACGCGGGAATCCAGTTGGTCTTCTTCGTACTTGTGGTCGTATCCCTCGGAGACGCTGGTGCTTACTTTGCAGGCAAGTATTTGGGCAAGCATCATTTCAGCGCAGAGGTGAGCCCACGAAAGACGATTGAAGGTCTTGTGGGCGGCTTGGGGGGCAATCTCCTCGGCATGCTCATCTTGGCGGCCGTCGGGTCGGGACTTCCACCCATTGGAGTGCTGTTCAAGGGAGCCCTGTTGCTGGCGGTCATAGCCCCGGTAGGGGACCTTGTAGCATCAGCACTGAAACGGAGGTTGAACGTCAAGGATTTCGGGACCATCATGCCGGGCCACGGTGGAATCCTCGATAGAGCCGACGCACTCATACCGGCTTTTCCGGTACTCTACTATTACTTGGTACTCGGGGGGCATGCAGCAGCGCTATGAAAGGTATTTCCATCCTTGGCTCCACGGGCTCCATTGGGGTTCAGACTCTCGACATCGTTCGCCGACACCCCGACCTGTTCAAGGCAGTGGGATTGGCCGCGGGATCCAATATCGACCTCTTGGAGCAACAGATCAGGGAATTCAAGCCCTCCCTGGTTTCGTGCCTCGACGAGAATGCAGCACTGGAGCTAAAGAAACGCCTGACCGATCATAACCACAGAATCTGGATCGGACATTCCCAGGAAGGGCTCGAGGCAGTGGCCACGGCCGGAGATGCCGAGCTGGTGGTCGGAGGGCTCCCCGGCAGTGCCGGGCTACGCCCCTCATTTGCTGCGGTGGAATCGGGCAAAGATGTCGCCCTGGCCACCAAGGAAGTGTTGGTAATGGCCGGTCGGCTCTTCATGGAGAGAGTCCGGAAAACCGGGGTGCGCCTCCTGCCCGTAGACTCGGAACAATCCGCGATTTTCCAATGTATTCAGGGAAACCGCGGCGCGGCCATCGAGAGAATCATCCTCACGGCCTCGGGCGGACCCTTTCGGGAAAAATCAGCGGAAGAGATCGCCAAGGTCACCCGAGAGGACGCCCTCAATCACCCCCGCTGGAAAATGGGTCCCAAGGTGACGGTCGATTCCGCGACGCTGATGAATAAGGGACTTGAAGTCATCGAGGCCCGCTGGCTCTTCGACGTTCCCTCCTCTCGCATAGAGGTGGTCATCCATCCCGAGAGCATCGTGCATTCCATGGTGGAGTTCCCTGACGGGTCTATTATGGCCCAGCTCGGTGCCACGGACATGAGAATCCCCATCAGCTATGCCCTCGCCTTTCCCGATCGCGTGGAGTCCGGCACTCGGCCGATCAGCTTTCCGGCCCTGGGGTCTCTACACTTTCACCAGCCGGACACCGACAGATTCCCCCTTCTGTCGGCAGCATACAGAGCCCTTGAGAACGACGGTGACACTGCTTCCATCGTCCTCAACGCTGCCGACGAGGTGGCGGTTGACCTGTTTCTGGGGGGCAAGATTTCCTTCGCCCATATTCCCACCATGGTCCTGCGAGCCCTCGACACCATCTCGACCTCCCGGGTCAAGTCGCTGCAAGACGTGGAGGATCTCCACCGAGAAGTGGTCCATCGAGTCATGACTGACTGGGCCATATTCTCAGGGGCATGATGCGGCTTCCGCAAAGGCTCTTGCGCCTTCTCTGCACGTGACTGATATAAACACATATTATCAAATAGTTATGGATATTTCTTCATAATTTACTTGATTTCTCGTGTCTCCTTGGCTAGGAAACCAGGGGTGTAAACTCACTAAGAGGCACGGGAGGAAGGATATGACCTCTAGGAAGTTCGGTAAAATCGTTCTCATCATTTCTGCCATACTCTTGTCGATTCCGAGCGCGGCATCCTGCGAAGGCGAGATACTTGAGTTCTCCTGCCCGTCTTGCGGATATCGACAGCGCTTTGTCCAGGGGTCCGACGAGCAGGATCGGGCGAAAAACGTCCAACACGTGATCGTGGTGTGTGAGCGGTCGCACAGCATACGCAATATTGCCATTCCGTTGGATCCGGATCGACCGGTAAAGAGTGTGCCCCTCCTGGCGCGTCAATACGGGACCGGCCGCTCGGAGCTCCTTGGAAGCACGCTTCCGAAGTTTCTCGTCCCGGGAAACACCTGCCCGTTGTATCCCATTACGGCTTACCTGGACAGGAATATCTGCCCCGTGGACGGACAACCGGGGATACAAATCGCGGTTGTGGGAGCTTATTGATATCTTCTGGTATAATGCCCGCCACAGAACAGACGAACAGAATCGCGATGTGAGGCAAGGAAGAATTCATGAAGATCCTCTTTTGCGGCGAGACCTTTCCCAAGGCTTCTGAGCTATTAAAAAACCTTTTGCCGGAAGACGAAGTGACGAGCTGTCCGGCCGGTATGGTCAGTACTCGCGGCTTGGGTGCCGACGTAATTGTTCCCCTGATGCACAGGCTTGAGCCCGATCTTATTGCAGAGACTTCCGCTCGCCTCATCCACCAGTGGGGAGTGGGACTGGAAGGAGTGGACATCAAGGTAGCGGACGCTCGGGGGATTGCCGTATGCAACGTTCCCGGCGACATTACGGCCAACGCCGACTCCACAGCGGAGCATGCCATTTTCTTGATGCTGGGCATTGCCAGACAAATCCACCATTGTTTCAGGGCCTTTCACGAAGGGGTCTGGGGCGCGCCCATCGGGGAAGCGCTCTTCGGAAATACTGCCCTCATTGTGGGTCTCGGTAGGGTTGGTAGAGCCTTGGCATCAAAATTGAAGCCCCTCGGGATGACCGTACACGCGATCAGGAGAACTGCCGATCCGGTTGCGGAGAGGGAGCTCGGTCTCGATGCTGTCGGGAGCCCTGAAGATCTCATTACAATGGCTCGCGAAGCAGATTTCTTGGTTTCTACCGTGGTACTGACCGATCAAACCCGAGGCCTGTTCAACCGGACCCTCTTTGAGGCCATGAAGCCGACCGCGTTCGTGATCAACGTTTCCCGGGGTCCCGTAGTTAACGAAGATGACCTTACTGCGGCCCTGGACACCGGCATTATTGCCGGAGCGGGACTTGACGTGTACGTTACGGAGCCTTTGCCGTCCAGCCATCGATTCCTGTCGATGAATAACGTCTTTGCCACTCCGCATATCGGCGGGGCCACGCGACAGAACTATCTCGGCATCGGTGAAGTTGTCGCCAACAACATTACCCTCTTCCGAGAGGGGAAGGTACCTCTCTACTGTGTCAATCCGGGTGTGTTGGACAAGGAAGGTGCTTGAGAAGGAAATGTGGCGAGGCGGGCATTCAGTACCCGCCTCCGCCTGTCGAACCCGCTCTCGTTAGAGTTTTCTCCGCGCAACGCAAGCAAGCCGGACTCCTGCCCTGCCCTCTCCCCATCTGCCACCAACGCTTTCCGAGGGGCTCTGCTTCATCTCTGGTATTCGGACGGGGGCTTTCCGCCTTGAGTGCTCGATTGTCCGGCTCTCTGGGTTTGATACGCTTTAAGCGCTGAAGTCACCAGATTCGTGGTGCTTGGTGTACGAGTCGATTGAGCTTGCGACCGCGTCTGATGGTTCGAGGGATTTGCCGTCTGCTGGGCGTATGCTCCTGAGGCCAACAATACCGAGATGAGGACGAATCCCAGATTGATGACCAACTTCTTAAGAATTGCCGACGGCCATGCCGATGTTTCCCTCAAGTGGGGCATGATGCTATCCTTTCAGCGCACAGATCAATGATCCGCTCCGCACACTCTCGCTCGATGCGCTCTTATGTTCAGAGAATTGGGAAGCCACGATTCAAAGAACCGGGGACCTCGTTTTCATCCGATCTCCCTTTAAAAGAAAGTCGTCACAAGCATCTGGGCGCCCACAACCGGATCGATTCCTCTCCCGGGGATGACGCCCCAGTTGTTGGCCGCCGTCGGCGTAACCCAGCCGGCAACGGAGCGGTCCACACATGCGTAGTTGAACCATTTACCCGGTTGCCAGTAAGCCGCACGAGCGTAAAGGCTCCAATTGTCCAGCAAGGCCCACGAGACGCCCGCGCCGGCTTCCCACCCGAGGCTGAGGTCGGGAATGGCCGGCACGGGAGCCGGGAACGAGCCTTGCCGCACGTATTGGACGTCGCATCCGGCGGTTGGACTCACAAACCCCCAGCCGTAACCATGAGAAACCCGGTCTGCGTAGAGCACGGACCCCGAGAGGTTGAGGTTCGCAGCGACAGCATAATCGACCTTTGCTGCGAGCACCGAGGCATCGGACAAGTAATATCCGCGGTTGTAATCCACGGCTTTTGTTCCGGCCCCGTACGTTCCGGCCAAGAGAATGCTGTACGGGGCGAAGAGTATGGTGCTCCCCTGCTCGGGTCGTTGAACGTACGTCTGTCTATCTATGAGAACCCCGTGCCGCCTGTCCGGACCCGGCAGGAAGGAGTAAAACAGCGTCACCTTTACCGGACCGGCAATCAAACCGGATTCAACCATGTACCGCCAGGATTCCAGGTACTTCGGAGCAAAAAAACTGCCGCTTCCGTCTGCATTGTCGGCAGTCCCGTGAAAAGTTCCGTCCGCGGAACGCTGATGCGTATCGTACCGGTAATACCAATCTGATTCCGCGTTGCAGAAGATTCGACCGTTGTTGTACTTGGTGTAAATCCAGCCTTCTGAGATTTGAGTATCCGTCCGAGGGAACGAATTCCGCGCTGTTGCGGAGATCTGAGATTCAGGCCCCTGCCCGAATGAAGTGTAAACGGTCCCCGATCCGAATTCTACGGGACCGTAGTAGAGGCTGAGAAATACCATGAGGTATTGGGATACGGAACGGTTGTCGTCCGCGATGTTCCACGCAGCGGTCACTCCAGGGTAATCAGGCGATATGTCCTTCCAGGGGAACACTCCCGCACCGAACCGTAAAGGACCGTAATCCGCTGTGAGGACAAGGGCTTCCTGGGTGCGGTTACCCGACCCGTCGAATTGCAGTCCGCATCCCACGTTGAATGGCCGTTTGCCGTAAAAGATGTTGCCCCAAGGGGTTCGGGCATAGAACCACCAGAGGGCCCACTGCCCCTGGGAAATGGGGACATTAATCCCCGGGGCGGTTCCGATGAGGTAACTGCCTCCGGTGACGTCATTCCAGGACGAGATACGGTACCTCCCGGTGACTCCGATGGCCGGGTTGATCCTGATATGGGGATACAGATTGAGATTCATCTCGGCCTGTGACGCCTTGGAACCGGAAACGAGCCCCAGAGCGGGACCGAACCAGCCGTTGAACGAAGCCAGATCGCCCGCGGGCGTGCCCCGGTCAACATCGTACTTGCCGAAGAAACCTCTGGCTCCCATTTGGGCGTACGTTTCGTAGGTCCAGGTGTAGTCGCCGGAGAGGGAGATCTCCCAGGCCTCGACCGGCGTCACCGCAAGGAAGGCGAAAGCCATGGCGACGAGTACCGTAAGAAGCCTCCTGACGGACAGGCCCGCACCAGGCATCCGGATTGCGTTGTGACCTGTCTCGGCATTCCACCGGGTCGCTACGGCCCAGCGATTCTTGGATGCAGCCGGGCCTCGTGCGGGTGGAGGCAAGGTTGCCATGTCCGCGGTGAGATTACTTTCCGGGGAGACTCTTGTCTGAGGAAGTCGATACAACGGGATTCTCGGGAACATGTGTGCCGACCCCCCGTAGCCCGTCGGTCGGTTACCACGATCCGTTCGTTGTGCCATTGCGCTACCGCCTTTGTGCCCGTTGTCGTGGGAAGCGACCGATCACGCTGCGAATGGACTGCCGGATTGAAATCAGTGCCGACTTTACGTCTGCAGGAGGCTGGGAAAGCTGGGCGCTCGGCGGAGAGTGGGCTCCCGTGGCCGATTTCCACCCCCTGACTGGCGGCGACGTTAGTCAAAGTCGGGTAACCAGTCAAGTTATTTTGCCTATGAAGACATGGGTTTTTCATGTTGTTGCAACAGAAACATCATACCTGGTCTGATTTAATGGAGTGTAGAGGTTACAATTCGGCTCTTTTCTTGGAAGTTATTCTGAGCACCGGAGAAAAGGGAGGTGTTTCGCCCAAACGGAGGTTGGGAACTGAATAGCGACGAGTGATGCCGACATGGAAGAGAGGACACCCGATTCACGGGATATTGATGCCATTTCGCAATTAAGAATGTGACTTCACGACACGGACGGCATGTCTCTGAAGCAAAGTCCGGCCGCGCCGTTCGCAGCAGAAGAGACATGCCGTCCGAATCACCTGCTGAACAGCCAAATGGTGTGACGGGGCTCGTTGCAGGAACTGCTCAGTTTACCGGGTTACCGGACCCCGGTGGACGTTCCATCCCCGGATGCAACGATCACGCTGCCCGGCTGCGTGCAGCCATCAGAAATCATGGCCGTACTGCCGAACAAAGGAGCGCCAGAAGTCCGGATCGTACCGCAGCCAGGCATGACAGCCGAATGGCAGTTTCCTCTCGTTCATCTCATAACACCGGCGAGGCTCCACCTCAAAAGCGAAATTCAGCGCTACCTGCACCGGAGGAATCCGAAAGGACGATACCAGATTAGGTGCAAGTACCGACCAGAATTGGTCCTCATTGTGCGACCAATCTCGAGCCCACCGTCCGAGGCGATCGAGGACCGATAGAAATGTGGAGACTTTTCTCAAAGAAAACCCGCCGTTTCCGACTGATCGATCCGGTTCTCCGAGCAGGAGGCGCCGCATCAGAACCCTGAGCGGCATCCTCCACCTCAAGCGCATACTGTTCGGCCAACCAAGGCCCAACCATGGCGCTCCAATGAAATCGTAACCCTCAGAGCACCAATGAAGAAGGTCGTCCCTGAAAACAAAAGAATCCAGTTGATGTATGAGAATATAATCGAACGATTCAAAGTGAGCATAGAACTCACGTGTCAACAACAATCGGTTATATCCTTTTATATCTGAAAAATTGGAATCGGGAAACCTGCGGACTATGGTATCCGCACTTGGAGTCTCGAGATCAAGAGATTCGGGAGCACAAAATATTATCTGGTGCTCTCCCAGAACTCTTAAGCACTGCTCCAGAGAAATCGACTCAAAGCGGTCAAACGTAGGCTTGTATATGGGAATAACCACTGCAGCGTTGAGGCCGCTTACATTCATCGGCTCGCTCCGAATAAGCCAACATGGTTCACAGATTATCCAACTTCTTCTCACGCTGTGCACGGGGTTTCGGTGTCAAGCCGTGCCGCTTCAGCGTGCCGCCATGGCCGGCGCTCAGGAGCCGGCGGGGCATCCACTATCCGATGAGGAGTCTTCTCAGCTCGGCCCTGAACCGTCCGGGCACCCATGACCGGACTCTCCGCAGCAGAGGGAAAGTCCGCAGAGCGGAAGACAACACGCCATGCGCCGTCCTGCGTAATGAGTAAGGCCGAGATTGGACGAACTGCTTCACGGAAACAGGAGCCTCCAAGCGCGTCTCGGCAATCGTCCGCAACCAGGTTTTCGGGGCAAGCACCGCCATGTCCCGCGATCCGACGACGAGCTCCTGTTCGCTTCCGATGTCCATCCACCTCGATGCGTATGTTTGCTCAAGTCCTTCGGTCCATGCTTCGACGGTATTTTCCACCTTTGTTCCAACCTTGAGATCGGTATCCACATAGGGGAGCGCATGGCTGCACACGCATGGGTGACCGAAGCCTACAAAATCGATCAGCTTCAAGTCGGATTTTGCGTTGATGAAGTCCTGGGTTTCCCTATCCGCTCGGGTCTCCAGCGGCGCGACGCCGATGAGGGTACGGTGGTTGGCAAGTAAGAGCTTGTGGTGCCAAAAGGAGACGAATCCGTAATCAATGACCCGGGAGAATCGCTCCTTGACCGATTCTTTCATATACCCGAAGCAATGAAGCGGTAGGTCATGTCTCCGCGCAAATGCTGTCAGAGCATCAAGAACCTCCTCTCGTGACGTCGTCAGTGCGGCGTGGTCACTCGACGACCACAAGATTCCTCCCGGTTTCGACGGTTGCCGTGGTGCGGCCGGAAGCCGAGACCCGTTAGGACAAACGGAGGTCTTGTGTGAAAGGACAAGGCCCGAATATTTTTCCAAGAGAGCGGTCACCCGGTCCGAGGTGACGGCCAGCGTGCCGCATTTGCTCAACGCATAGGCCACCGCAACTCTACTCTCCATTCGATGCTTGACATAACATGGCTGGGCCAGAAGCAGGTCATCCAGATCGTACACAAAACGGTCGCCGAAAAATCGTGAGACGTCCTCCAAGAAACGAGGATCCTGTACCCTCTGCAACCAAAGCACGTCAAAAGTGAAGTCGTCCGGGACCCCTTCGAGGCGGGTGTCGGTCACCGCATAGTCCTGAATATGTCCCTGCTCCTTGAGAACGGAGAAGGGCATCACGACGCGCACCTCTCGCATCGCTGGATCTTCATTGGTCACAGCCAGAATCACGGGTTTTCTATTCATCTCTTCAGTCGCAGTCCTCCCGGTTGTCCGTCAGCCAAAGCTCTTGCCGAGGCAATCGGCTATCGGTGCATCCTGACTTCCCAAGAAGGTTTACGCAAGCTTCTCGACGAGCCGGTCGCAGAAAAACCTCTGATTGGCTCCGGCAAGCAACCCTCATTGCTACGGATTTCATGCCCGGCCGGATTGGGGGCTTTTTCCCTCTAGTATCGGTCCTATCCGTTTGCCGTTCGACTCTGGCCGAGCCTTCCGTCTGTTTCGTAGGGTCTCATGGGGAAACTCACCGAACATGAGGCGATAATCGGCGGCAAAGCGGCTCAGGTGAGTAAATCCCCAACGGATGGCAACCTCGGTGACGGTTGTTTCGTGCGACGGTCCGGTTAAGTGTTTCCGCACCCGGTTGAGGCGTACGGCCTTGAGATAGGATTTCGGGGCGATTCCGAAAAGCTCCTGAAATCCGAGGAGGAGAGTTCGTTCGGTGGAGTTTGTGGCCTCGCAGAGATCGGTGAGGCTCACTGCATCCTCGGCGTGGAGAAGGAGATATTCCTTGGCTTTCTTAGCCGCTAGATAACGCTTTGGCTCCGAAGGGAGTCTCTTCGGTGAATGAGCTGCAGCCAGGAGCTCTTCGAGCACACTTTGTTCAAGATATCGGGCGAAGAACGATTGGGTCAGCAGCCCGCTGTAGCCCGCTACATCCCTCACCAGACTTTCCCATATTCGACTGAACCTATCGCGACTCGACGGATGCCTCACAACGAGACGGCTCCGACTGTCCGCTGCGATGACCGGCTCTCCCCGACGGGCTTCTATGTGGTTAAGCAACAGCGCCTCTTCCACAACGATGACAAGAAGTTTGCTCTTTCCCATGGCCGAAAGCTCGAATTCCTGCCCTGGTTTGAGGATCATAATCTGGTTTTCGTCCAGCATCGTCCCCTGAAATGAAGCAGCGCCGCCTTTTCCCAGCAGCATGGCCAGCGTGGTGGCCTGACGCGGAGCGCTCCCTCTGCCGAGAATACCCGGCTCCCAGGAGACGATCCCCACCTGAACGCGGGACGTGTGGAATCCGAGCAATCTTCCGTTGAATGGCCCTATTCCCAGCTTCAAGTATTCCTGATCCCATTTGGGTGCGGCCGCCGACATCTCGTCGAAATCGTCCGTGGTCACATTCAGCACAAGCCCGCCGGGAAAGACATCGCTCCTCAATTTATCATCGTGGTCATTGCCAATTTCTTGCGGTTTTCGGATAGACATACTAGAATGGTAGTTGTACAAGATATTGAAATCAAGTAATTTCGTAGTGCTGGAGCAGGCCCTTCCGAATTCTCACAACGAATCACTGGGGGAAGGGATTCGAAGACGAGAGGAGGGAGAGGGCTTCTGGGTTCACTTGTCGGAGCCAGGGACTCCTGAGAAGACGCGCCGGTTTCAGCAATGTCTTAGGAAACACTTTGTGGAACGACGCCTTCTGATAGTCCGCAACCGGTATTTCGGCGGAAAGGAGGAGGAATCGTCATTTCCTTTGTCCCCACCGCCGGCTGCAAGCGGCCTTGTGACCGCGGTGAAGGGGGTTGGCTGTGTTCAGCTTCGTTTCCGAGAAGCCGACATTTTTTGCTTTTGGGGAGGTGGGTGGTGAAAAAACTGTTGGGCGCCACGTTGACAGCAGTCCTGTTCCTTGCTTCCATAGCCTGCGCGCACGGGCTTGGCACTTTCGGTCTGCCGGGGTTGGATTCCCTGACGCAAAACCTCACGTTCAACCCTTACGCCCAGGCGGGCTTCCAGCACATAGGCTCGAATATTGAGCTTCCCATCAACGCTGAAAATCTCGCATCGGGATTGCTGCAAATCGACAGTTTGAATCTCACGGTACAGGATGCGAACTTCTGGACCGGCACAGTCGGCGCCTCGGTGAAATCGGGAGAGATGCTGAGTTTCTTCGGCGCTGTCGGGGGGAGCCTCAACCGCACGTTCAGGATAGTCGGACAGGTTCCGGTGAGACTTGGCCCTATTGGAGCGGAGCCGACGCTGGAATTCGACGCGACGAAATTGGGCATGTGGTATGCCCAAGGAGGCGTGTCCCTGGGGCCGGTTCTGCTGGGACTGTACGGCGACCATTTCAGCATTGCGGTCGGCGCCCCAAGGCGAGGATCAATTCCCATCGATAATCAGACGTTGAGGGCAGATTTCGTTACCACGACCTTGGCTCCGTACATAGGGTTTGCAGTTCCCGCCTCCAACACTCTCTTCTCGGTGATATACAGCCCTGTGGCCATGTCCAATGCCACGGTGGCATTGAGAACCTCCGACAGTGACGTGGCCCAAGCAAAATACAAATGGAACAAACCGGGGAATTTTATCTCGTGCAGTTTTCAATACAACTCTACGCCAACTGATTCCTCGTCCTTCGGGGTGTGGGGTAATTGCGCTTATATGGGCGTTCGCGGGAATGCCGAGCTCGGTTTCCAGGACGCAAACACTGGTTTCTCCAGTCAGAAGCAGGTTACTGCCACCATGACAAAGTACATCATACAGGGAGGTCTGATGTTCGGCTTGAATTTCTGACGACGGATTCTTACCATTACAATAGGCAGTAGATCGAGGAGGCCGCACTGTCTTTGCATGAGCAAGGTGCGGGAAAAGGAGGAAATCCTGATCGGTTACTGTTTCACTAATACATCTACCGACATTGTTAGTCGTTCCTGGGGGTGAGCCTTCGGCTCGTTAGGAACGACTCCAAATAATACTGTTCTGTGTTTCAGAGCATGATGGGAACGCTGAAGAGGTCCTTGGCGGGGTCAGCGCTCAAGATGGACGCTCCGAACAACCCAAAGCTTAATTACGAAACGAGACATTGAGAAGCTGTACTTAACCGAACATTAATGCACGCAGTACGCAACAAGCTCTTGTCAACACAACGGTAATCATTTTCGAAAGGAGAAAATTCATGTCTGCCAAGCAAGGAATCCTGAGAAGACTTGGTATGTGGGGACCCGTCATGGCATGCCTGATCTTGCTGCTTTGGGCTCTGCCATCAGCGGCCCAGCAGGTCACCGGGACGCCGGGCTCGCCGAGTGCGACCACTACGATCGGCGGCAAACAGCTCCCGGCTCCTGATCCACCGTTTGGCGGCGTAATCAAAGACGATGCTTTGCAGTCGAAATACTGGTGGGCCCCGCGCATCGTACCTCCCCAAGGCGCTCCCAACGTCCTGCTCATTATCACCGATGACGCAGGGTTCGGCGTCCCCGGCACCTTTGGCGGAGTCATTCCGACGCCCGCCATGGATCGCATAGCAAAGAACGGCCTGCGCTACAATAATATCCACTCCACCGCGCTCTGCTCGCCGACACGCGCTGCGTTGATTACCGGGCGCAACCATCACTCGGCCGGTTTCGGTGTGATCTCGGAGCAGTCCACGGGCTTTCCGGGCTACAACAGCATCATCGCCAAGGACAAGGCCACCATCGGCCGCATCCTGCTGGACAACGGCTACGCGACCTCCTGGTTCGGCAAGGACCACAACACGCCGGCTTTTGCGGCCAGTCAGGTCGGGCCGTTCGATCAATGGCCCACCGGCATGGGCTTCGAATACTTCTACGGCTTCGTTGGCGGCGATTCGAACCAGTGGCAGCCCAACCTGTTCCGCAACACTACGCAGATCTATCCCTTCGAAGGCAAGCCGGGCTGGAATCTGATCACCGGAATGGCCGACGACGCCATCGACTATTTGTATCGAATTCACCAGACGGCACCAGACAAGCCATTTTTCATCAAGTACGCTCCCGGCGCCACGCACGCACCGCATCACCCGACCAAGGAATGGGTGGAGAAGATCCATGCCATGCACCTCTTCGATGACGGCTGGAACAAGCTGCGAGAGCGGATTTTCGAGAACCAGAAGCGCCTCGGCGTGATCCCTCCGGACACCAATCTGGAGCCGTGGCCGACGAAAGTTATCAAGAATTGGGATGATTGCACTCCCGAGGAGAAGAAGCTCTACATTCGACAAGTGGAAGTTTTCGCGGCCTTTGCCGCCTACAACGACCACGAAATCGGCCGGGTGATTCAGGCCGTTGAGGACATTGGCCGGCTCGAAAACACGCTCATCATCTACATCAACGGCGACAACGGCACCAGTGCCGAAGGTGGCCCCCTGGGCACGCCCAACGAAGTGGCCTTCTTTAACGGCGTTGCCGTGCCCGTCGCGGAGCAGATGAAGTTTTACGACGTCTGGGGCACGGAACAGACCTACAACCACATGTCCGCGGGCTGGTCCTGGGCATTTGATACACCGTTTACGTGGTTCAAGCAAAACGCCTCCAAACTCGGAGGTATCCGCCAAGGAATGTGTGTCTCCTGGCCGGCGGGCATCAAGGACAAAGGCGGCCTGCGCGAGCAGTTCTGCCACATCATCGATATCGTTCCCACTCTCCTCGAAGTCTGTGGCATCCCGGCACCCGATGAGGTTGACGGCATCAAGCAGGCGCCCATCGAGGGGACGAGCCTCGCATACACCTTTGACGCAAAAAACGCCAAGGCACCCTCGCGGCACAAGACCCAATATTTCGAGATGATGGGACAGTGGGCCTTGTATCACGAAGGCTGGCTGCTGAGCACCAAGGTAAACCGCGCTCCGTGGGAGGCTTTCGGCGAGGCCAATCCCGACCCGCTCAACAATCAGGTTCTCGAGCTCTACGACCTGAATAAGGACTTCAGCCAGTCGCAGAACCTCGCCGATAAGTTTCCGGACAAAGTGAAAGCTATGAAAAAGATGTTCATCGAGGAAGCCAAAAAGTATCAGGTCTTCCCGCTGGACGCCTCGGTCGCGGCCCGTATCGTGGCCCCTCGCCCGAACATCACCGCCGGTCGCACCGAGTTTGTGTATACCAAGCCCATGGTCGGCCTGCCGCAGGGCGATTCGCCGTTCCTGCTCGACAGTTCGTACACGATCACGGCGGACATAGAAGTGCCGAAAGGCGGCGCTGAGGGCATGATCCTCACATCGGGCGGAAGGTTTGCCGGTTACGGCTTCTACCTGCTCAAGAGCAAGCCGGTGTTTCTGTGGAACCTTATAGACTTGAAGCGCATCAGGTGGGAAGGACCGGAGCTCACTCCCGGCAAGCACACGGTTGAATTCGACTTCAAGTATGACGGCCTCGGCCTGGGCACCTTGGCCTTCAACAACATGAGCGGCCTCGGCCGGTCCGGTACCGGCACGCTGAAGGTGGACGGCAAGGCGGTCAAGACCATCAAACTGCCGCACACGTTGCCGATGATCCTGCAATGGGACGAGAGCTTCGACATCGGCTCCGACACCCTGACCGGAGTGAATGACGCGGACTACAAACCGCCGTTCCCTCTGACCGCCAAGCTCAACAAGCTGACTATCAAGGTGGACCGGCCGAAGTTGTCGCCGGAGGAAATCAAGAAGCTTGAGAATGCCCAAGCAGAAGCGCTCGACGGCAAGCCGCTGCATCATGTGCAGCCCGGACCTCATTAGTCCGACTCGGCAGCACAGACCGTAAAATCGTTAATTTGATGGTTGGAGGCGGAGTCGGTCGGCCCCACGTGGCGCAGGCCGGCTCCTCCCAGGTGATTCAGACAAGAAAGCGGGAAAACAACAAACCTGATTCGTAGCCGGGGAGCTCCCATGAACTCGATCCGATTTTCGATCTCAGCCTTCTGCCTATGCGCCATTGCCGCACTTCCGCTCAGAGCATACGGGGAGGAAGCCCCATCGCCGGGCGTGGTGGAAGCGGTCAGGATAGCCACAGAGGCGTACATCTACGGCTATCCCCTGGTAACGTTTGACATGGTCCGCACACAACAGACAAACGTGGCCACACCGGATGTCGAGCATGCCCCCATGGGCCGGCTCATCAAGATGCGGACTTATCCGGCGGTCGAGAACCACTGCTGTGCCGCTCCTAATGCCGACACACTGTACACCGAAGTTTGGCTCGACGTTTCCAGGGAGCCGTGGGTCCTCAGCATCCCTGAAATGGGTGACCGCTACTACATCGTGCCGATGCTCGACGGCTGGTCGGAGGTGTTCGCCGTCGCGAGCTCGCGAACGAATGGAGGCAAGCCCCAAACCTACGCTATCACCGGTCCGGGATGGTCGGGCACGCTTCCGCAAGGGGTGACCCAAGTAAAATCTCCCACCGGAATGGCATGGGTACTCGGGCGCATCTACTGTACCGGCACGCCGGAAGACTACAAGGCAGTGCATGCCTTGCAGGACAAATTCTCCGTCGTTCCGCTCAGCGCCTACGGTAAGCCGTACACACCGCCGCGAGGGGTCGTCGATCCCCGCGTGGATATGGAGACGGCAGTGCGCAAGCAAGTCAATGAGCTGGACATTGACACCTATTTCAAACACCTGGCGAAGCTGATGAAGACCAATCCGCCGACGCCGCAGGATGCGCCGATCGTCGCTCGGATGGCCGGGATAGGGCTGGTTCCCGGTCGGGACTTCGACCCAAGCAAGCTCGGGTTCCTGGATCGTGAAATCATCAGGATAGTCCCGAAACTGGGACTCCTGGAGATGGCAAGACACCTAAAAGAGCAGAAAACGACGAATGGCTGGCTCTATTTCACTAAGGGCGTCGGCAACTTCGGAACCGACTATCTGCTGCGGGGCATGGCCAACCTTCTCGGTCCCGGGTGGAACCGCCCGCAGGACGCCGTCTATCCCCTCTCCCAAGAAGATGCGAACGGCGACAAATACAACGGCGACAAGCACAAGTACGTCATGCGTTTCGAGAAGGGTCGAATGCCGCCCGTAAAAGCCTTCTGGTCGCTCACGATGTATGACACCGACTTCTTCTTCGTGGACAATCCGATTAATCGGTACAATGTGAGTCAACGCAACGCGTTCATCACCAACTCTGACGGATCGGTTGACCTGTATATCCAATCGGAATCACCGGAAAAAGACAAAGAGGCCAACTGGCTGCCTGCACCCAAAGGAAAATTCAACCTGGTGCTGCGTTTGTACTGGCCGACAACGTCGCCACCCTCGATCCTCGACGGCACCTGGAAACCGCCGCCGGTGAGGGAGGTCAAATGAGTCAGGTCTTGAAAGAGTGATCCGAGTTTTGCTTTTGACCTGGGGTTCCGAATGTATTCGGCCCCTTCTTCAAGAAATCGGAATCGGATGAACGGTGTTTGGAAGGCAGGCAAGAGGTCTATGGAGAACGAGCAAGCTCCATCCTCTTGTTCGTGAGAGAATGACCGAACCGAGTCTGACACGGCTACTACCCGTCGGACGGAAGGAGAACAATACGTGAGAAAGCTAATCTTTGTACTAGCTGCCCTTCTTTTAACCCAAGCCGGCCCGGCAAAGGCTCAAGAGATCCTGATCGATGGTCTCAAGGCCGCCGTATCTTGCGCCGGTGACATTAGAAAGCATTGCTCCGGCGTCGAGCCCGGCGACGGCAGGATCAGGGCCTGCATCAAGGAGAAGTTCGCCGAGCTCTCTCCGGAATGCAAGGATGCGCTTGGTGAACTGATCGCAGCGCGCTTCATGCTTCCAGACGATGGAAAGGACGCCACAGTCAAGCGCTTCGATAACCTGCGCAAAATGCGCTATTGTGAGGTGTTTCTCATCGCCGGCGACCCGGCGACCGGTGATCTTAAGGCTGCCTTCTACAATACGACCGACTTGAACAATAAGGCTGATGCATGCGATACGTGCCCTGCAGCCCTTTGGGCCAAGGTCGATGCCGAGAAACTGAAGAAGCAGTACGAAGTCCTCGGCGTGTTCAAGAACGGCCCCCGGCACTGGGCGATGGATTGGATCGAGCTGCCCGTCGGGAAACAGAGCGACTTCGACGGCCTGCAAGCGCGGTGGATGGGCCAGGTTCAGTTGCCCAAAGGCGTCAAGCTGGGCAAGAAAGGGTCAACTGCATACAAACCGACCACAGTCGCGCGAAAATCCCAAATGGGTTTCAAGAAAGGCGAGCCCGTCTTCATCCTGGAAGATCCGGACGGCATGCCATGGGTCATGCAGGCCTACTCAAACATCGTGGACCCGAGGCTGACGTACACGGATCTCCAAGCACTCGAGAAGAAGCTCAAACTGCCGCCCGGCTGGAAGTATCGGGTCAAGGTCCTGGATAAGGATCTCACGATTCGTGCTGTGAACGGACATGCAAGAATCGTTCAGGACGACCTGGAAAACACTTATGACGCCTGCTTTGAAGACGCGTGCAGCTCCAAGCCGTAGCCCGAACGGCTGTGGCCGGCGAAGCGGGTACGTTTTCGCAGTGCCCAAGATGATTCGGGAACCAACGACATTCCGGCAGCGACGATGATTTGCGCCCTGAAACCATTCCAATTTCGAAATAGAAGGAGAGTAATTGCCATGAAGATTATGAAGAAATCGCTTCTTCTTGGGGCACTGGCGGCCGCCATCGTATCGATGACGATACCCGCAGCGGCTCAGATGCCGAGTGTAACGGAACAGGAGGCCCACGCTATCGGCGTCGAAGCCTACCTGTACTTTTATCCGCTTGTGACAATGGACATTACCCGGAAGCAGTCAACCAACATCGAACCCGGAAAAGAATTCGGCAAGGGTCCGATGAACATGTTCGTGAACGTCCCGGAGTATCCGCCTGCCACCGTGAGAACGGTTGTACGGCCCAATTTCGATACTTTGTATTCCATCGCGTGGCTCGACCTTACCAAAGAACCGATGATCGTATCGGTGCCTGACACAGGAGGTCGGTACTATCTCCTGCCGATGCTCGACATGTGGACGGACGTCATAGCGTCTCCGGGTTGGCGCACAACCGGCACGAAGGCGGGCAACTTCATCGTTGTTCCACCCGGTTGGCGGCCCGATTTGAGGGAGCGGCTCATCGAGGAGTTCAAACTACCGAAAGAGACCACGCTGATTGACGCTTCGACCCAATATGTCTGGATCATCGGACGCACAAAGACCGACGGGCCCGCGGACTACGATGCGGTCCACAAGATTCAGGCCGGCTTCAAGGTGACGCCGCTTTCTCGTTGGGGCAAGACCCCGGAGCCGGTTCAAGTGAAGATCGATCCGTCGGTTGACATGAAGACCCCTCCCAAGGTGCAGGTCGACACCATGCCCGCTGCCAAATACTTTGCCTACGCGGCGGAACTCATGAAGCTGCATCCGCCGCACTTCACCGATCAGCCGATCCTTGCGTTGATGAAACGGATCGGAATAGAGCCCGGCAAGAGCTTCGACCTCGACAAGGCACCCGCGGCTGTTAAGAAAGGCCTCGAAGGTGTTCCGAGGGATGCGCAAAGACTTATGGAGTGGAAGGTTCCCACCGTTGCGAAAGTCGTCAACGGCTGGTCGATGAATACCGATACGATGGGAGTGTACGGCAACTAATACCTCAAGCGTGCAATCGTCACTCAACTCGGACTCGGAGCCAACCTGCCCGGAGATGCAATCTATCCTCTGAATCTAGGGGATAAGGAGGGCAAACCCCTGGACGGCGCAAACAAGTACACGATTCACTTTGACAAAGGAGCTATGCCGCCCGTGGAGGCCTTCTGGTCGATCACTCTATACGACCCGAAAGGGTTCCAGGTGGCAAACAGCTTGAATCGTTTTGCCGTAAGTAGCTGGATGCCGTTCAAGTACAACCCGGACGGTTCGCTGGATCTTTACTTCCAAACCGAAAGCCCCGGCAAGGACAAGGAAGCGAACTGGCTTCCGGCACCCAAGGGGCCTTTCAACTTGACCATGCGCCTTTATGCGCCGAAGCAGAAAATTCTCGTGGGCAAGTGGAATCCGCCGCCTGTCGTGAAAAAATAGGTTCTCGTCGCCGCGGCGGAGGCCCAGAGAAAATGAGAGCGGGCATGGGAGTGCCGGGCTCACTCCCATGCGCCTCTGGAGCCATCGGATCAAGTGAGCGGGATGCGGACAAGGGCCGGTTTCCCGGTTGATTCCCCTGCCCTTTTCTCGGAAGCTATCAGGTGGAGCAACGCGGCGTTACCTCGTCAATGACGAAGCAGCGGAGGCTAAAGATGAGGGAGAGTAAATTGAAGACCCGCATCTGCGGACAATCCTACCGAGCGTCATAAAGGGAAATGAAGATTCCGACTTTCAAAACCAGCAGTCCATTTGCCCGTGTCGGCCGCACCGTGGGAATGATCTGTATTGTGGTCCTTTGCCTCCTCGGAAACGCAGCCGGAGCAACCGGACCCGTGCATCCCTTGGCCCCGCCGGACACCTCCAGTCCGAGGGCCACGCTCAAGACGTTCTTGGACAATGTGAACGATGCCGTCCACGCATACAAAGCGGGCCGTAAAGAGGAGGCCGTAGACTTCGCTCAGGGGGCGGCCCGGTGCCTGAACCTCGAGAAAGAACCCCCCGCCCTGCGACACGTGCTGGGATTCTATACTGCCCTGTATCTCAAGGAGACGTTGGATCGCATCGAAATTCCGCCCTATGAGAAGATCCCCGACGCTCAAGCCGTCCGAAACGATAAGATTTCCGGTTGGACCATCCCGTACACGGAAATCGCCATTGAGCTCGTGAAAGACGATACGTTGCCCCAACGGTTCCTCTTTTCAAGTAATACGGTCAAGAATGCGGAAAAGTATTACAAAAAGGTCAAGAATCTACCGTACAAGCCGCAATCGGGGCACGGCGCTCTCTTGGACCAGTTGAAAGTCTCGGGCAGCCTCATTCTGCCAAAGGACTTCGTCGAGCGGTTGCCAAGCTGGTTCACGACCCAAATATACGGTGAAGCCGTGTGGCAATGGCTGGGCCTGCTTCTCTATTGTTGTATCGGCCCGGCATTGATTCTGTTTCTCTACAAGTGGGGCAGTGAAGCTCTCGGCATTGCAGACAGAAAGTTCATCTCGAGGTTGGAGCATTCGGTGGCGGGCCTCATTCTGCCTGTTACTCTGATCCTTTTTGCAGAAGTCGGCCTGTGGCTCATGGTTTACGGTCTACGCTTTCTCAATGCCGAGGCCTATGTGCCGATTGCTCTCGTCTTCCTTATCATATCCTATGCCGGTCGGATTTGGTTGATCGGCGCGGTACTGAATCGAATTGCGACGATTTTTGTTTCGGTGGGCGGATTTGTTGAAGGCGGAGTCGACGATCAGCTCATTCGCCTTGGCTTCCGAATCGCGACGGCGGTCATTGTCGGTGTGATGATAGTCAATTTGGGTGCTCGCTTGGGCCTGCCCACATACTCTCTCATCACGGGATTGGGAGTCGGCGGTCTCGCCGTAGCGCTCGCAGGACGGGAGGCCCTATCCAATATTATCGGCACGATCATGATCCTTCTAGACCGACCGTTTAAACTGGGCGATTATATTGTTCTCGGCGACGGCGAACGAGGCGAAGTGACCGAAGTCGGCCTCCGAAGTACTCGGATTCGAACGAGAGACGACATCCTGATATCGATTCCCAACTCGGTCATCGCAAACGGAAAAATGATCAACGAGAGCGCCCCGGTTTCGATGTCTCGGATTCGGATCAAGATTGGAGTGGCCTATGGTTCGGATTTGACCAAAGTCGAAGAAATCCTGGTAGGCGTTGCAGGACACAACAAGTACGTCTTACCCAATCCGGCTCCACGCATTCGATTTCGAAGCTTCGGCGATTCGTCTCTCGATTTTGAGTTGTTGTGCTGGATCGATCTACCGGAACAGAGGGGGCGTACAATTCACGAACTGAACTGGGCCATCAACGAAGAGTTCCGGAAAGAGGGAATTGAGATCCCGTTCCCGCAGCGAGACATCCACATTCGGAGCGGGCCGGTGGGCTCCCAATCTGAGAGTCTTGCGGAAGATCCGGGAAAAACCTGATTTTCTCGAGGCTAAAAGGAAAGGAAGGCGTTGGATGAGAAGTGCAGTGATCCTGATCGTCCTACTGGTGAGCATAGGCCCGGCGGGCGTTTATGCTGCGGAGGGCAAGAAGGCTCAGGCTGAGGCGTCAACCGCGGCCCGAACCAAGACACCCCAATCTGCAGATGAGAAGGCTGTTCGCTCCTCAGCGGTGGAATTCGTCACAGCGTTCAACAAGAAGGATGCCAAGGCGATCGGGGCTCTCTGGACCCCCAATTGCGAATACGTGGATGAGACCGGCCGCATCTTGCGAGGCCGAGACGAAATTGAGAAAGAATATGCGGACTTTTTCAAAGCCAGCCCCGATCTTGCAATGGAGGTGTCCGTCTCGTCGGTCAAGATTATTGGCGGTAAGGCCGCAATCGAGGAAGGGTCCGCAATCGTAAAAAATGCGAAAGGGGCCATTGTGTCGAGGGGGACCTACACCGCCATCCACGCAAAAGAAGGGGATAGATGGCTCCTGGCAAGCGTCCGCGAGCGCGCTGAGCCCACGCTTGCCAAACGTCCGACGTTCGAAGATCTTGACTGGTTGGTCGGCCATTGGGCTGCATCGAAGGGCTCGAAGACTCTCGACATGAGCTTTAAGTGGATTGCAGGCAAGAAGTTTCTGGAGCTCTCGTACAAAGCGCGAGATAAGGGCAATGACCTCAGGTCCGGAGTTCAGATCGTCGGCCGCAATCCATCGTCGGGAGAGATCGTCTCCTGGAGCTTCGATTCCACCGGAGGCTATGGCCGAAGTCAATGGAGACTCCTGAAGAAAGGGATACTCATAGAATCGCAGGGAAGAATGGCAGACGGCGCTCCGACCTCAGCGACTGAAATAGTCTCGAAGATGGACGGAGACACGTTCACCTGGAAATCCGTGAATCGAAGCGTAGCGGATCAGGCTCTAGGTAATTCAGAGACGCTGACAATGAAACGGAAACAGAAGTGAGTAACGGATTTACCTCTGGACAAAATTTCAAAACTGCGAGCAACCGGTATTCGCTCACGACATTCCCGGCGACGGAGGCCACAATGAACAGACTCACAGGATTGCTACTTGCCACGATAATGGTGATCTCGCTCTCTTTCGGGGACGCTTTTGGTCGCGGATTCGGAGGATTCCGGGGAGGCGGATTTGGAGGAGGGGCGGGGTTCGGAGGAGGTTTTGGCGGCGGCGAGAGATTTGGAGGAGGATTCGGCGGAGACAGGTTCGGCGGTGGCTTCGGAGGCGAACGTTTTGGAGGGGAACACCGAAGCTTTAATTCCGGACAGTTCACGCAGGGCGACCGATTCGGTGGAGACGGCGGAGGACGATTTTCAGGTGGCGGTTTTCGCGACGACGGCGGAATGTCCAGGAGACAAAACTATCAGTCAGACTCGGGACAGCGATTTTCCGGCGACAGGTCGAGTAACAGAGTCGGTTCCGACGGGACGAGGAATGGAAATGTCTTTGGGATGGCCCAGTCTGAGTTAAACAAGTTCCTCGGAATGCCTACTGACGCCGGGCTCAGCAGCATGACCAGCACCCGAGCGAGGGCAGGATTTGAAGGAACCGGCGTCAAGGCCGGACGGGTGGAAGGCCAAAGGGGAGACGTTGACGCCACTCGTGTTACCGCCGGACGGGTGGAAGGGCCGCGGGGCGGCTCTGCCGCCTTTATGTCCGGCACCCATGTCGGTTACGTTGCCCCGAGCGTTCGCAACGCTCAAGGCTGGGCCGTGCGGAATGCCTACTACGGGCACAACCTCTTCACGCCGGCATGGTACCGCCGTCACCCCAATGCTTGGGCTGCAGCGGGTGTGGCTGCGGCGGCTTGGACAGCCGCGACCTGGTCCGGGGTTTCTGACTGGCTGGGTTGTGATTCCACCCCGGAGGACTATGACTATGGAAGCACTGTGATCTATCAAGGCGACACCGTGTACGTGGAGGGCCAACCGGTGGGGTCGTCCGATCAGTACTACAATGAGGCGAGCTCTCTCGCCGACACCGGTACCGCGCAACCAAGCGATCGGTCCAAATGGATGGCTTTGGGCGTCTTCGCGATGGTACAGGGGACTCAGACGGACCCTACGATGATCTTCCAATTAGCCTTCAATCGTCAAGGTATAATAAAGGGCACCTATTTCAATAAGATGACGGGTTCCACGCTCCCCGTTCATGGTGCCGTGGACAAAAAGACTCAGCGAGTGGCGTGGACAGTTGGGGACAATAAGAGTACAGTTTTCGACACGGGTCTGTACAATCTCACAAAGGATCAGGCCCCGGCATTGGTACATTTCGGCAAGGACCGTACTCAAGAATGGCTGTTGGTCCGCCTGAAAGATAAGGACAAGCAGCAGAACGATTCCTAGAGAGCGTCTGTTCGCGAGGATGGATCGATCTAAGGAGGCCAGGCCTGCTTCCTCTGTGCAGCCCTCATAGGACTGCAAACTCCCGGATCATCCGGGTTCACGGGGAAGGGACAGGACTTCTTGGTGCCTGCCCGCACGCAGACCTCGTGGAAATGTCCCACGTTGGGGAGGACTGCCGCCTGTAGACCTGATTAGTCGGGGCAAGGGGGATTCATGAAAAAGTCGTCCATTGGAATGGCCGCTGTAGCCGTTCTTGTCTTAGCTCTGTGCTTGTGGCCGACCCGAGAGCGGACGGTTGCGATCGCGGCAGAAACGACCCAGAGCCCCGGCTTGTCGTCAGGGGATTATACGGGCTCGGTGAGTTGTCGCAAGTGTCATGAGCGATTCTACCGGTTGTGGGCTCCTTCCCATCACGGTCTGGCCATGCAGCCCTTTACGGCTGAATTGGCCCGGAGCAAGCTTTCCCCGCAGACTGACGGGATCGTCATTGGGAATTCCCGGTACCGCGCCGATATTGCCGGCGAGAACGGCTGGGTCATTGAACGTGGTTCCCAAGGTGAGAAGAAATACCGCATCGAGCACGTGATGGGCGGTAAGAATGTGTACTACTTCGTCACCGCTCTGGATCGCGGCCGACTCCAGACTCTCCCCGTGGCGTACGATGTGAATAAGAAGACGTGGTTCGATATGGCTGCAAGTGGGATACGGCATTTTCCCGGCCACACGGACGAACCCATAAGCTGGAAGGACTGGCAGTACACCTTCAACACCGCCTGTTACGGCTGCCACGTAAGCCAGGTCTCGACAAATTACGACCTGAAAACAGATACCTACCACACCGTCTGGAAGGAACCGGGCATCAACTGCGAAGCCTGCCACGGACCTGCAGGGGAGCATATTCGCGTCTGCAAGGCGGCGCCAAAGGGAACCGTTCCGAAAGACTTGCGAATTACACGCGGCGGCCGCGACTTTTCCAAGGAGCAGAATAACGCAACCTGCTCAAGCTGTCATGCAAAAGCCGCCGTACTCACGGAAACATTCCGACCGGGCGACAGGTTTTTCGACCATTTCGGTCTCGTCACCCTTGAGAACCCCGACTATTACCCGGATGGTCGTGATCTTGGAGAAAACTACACGTACACTTCGTGGCTCATGAGCCCCTGCGTAAAGTCGGGAAAACTCGATTGTCTTCATTGCCACACCTCCAGCGGCCGGTATCGGTTCAAAGCCAAGGAGAGGGCCAATGAGGCGTGCATGCCCTGCCATAAGGACAGGGTGGAAAATGCACAAGAGCACACGCATCACAAGGCGGACGGCCCGGGGAATAAGTGTATTGCCTGTCACATGCCCATGACGGAGTTCGCCCGGATGCATCGAAGCGACCATTCGATGCTGCCGCCTACGCCCGCGGCCACCATAGCCTTCAAATCCCCCAATGCCTGCAACGGTTGCCACAAGGACAAGACGCCTCAATGGGCGGATGAAAATGTTCGCAAATGGCGCAAAAGGGACTATCAGGTGGGTGTGCTCCAACGGGCAGGATTGGTCGAAGCGGCACGTAAGCGCGAATGGGGCAAGCTGCCCGAGATGCTCGAGTACGTGACGAGCAAAGATCGTGATGAAATATTCGCCGCGTCGCTCATCCGACTCGTCCGCGTTTCCGGCGACCCCCGGATGGTGCCGATGCTTATCAAGGCTATCAAAGACCCTTCGCCGCTCGTGCGTGCTGCAGCCGCTGAAGCCTTGCAAAGCGCTCCCCCGAGCGAATCCGTAAGAGCCCTTGTGTCGGCCGCGGGCGATGACTGTCGTCTGGTTCGTGTGCGTGCGGCAGCTTCGATTGCCGGTTTCCACAACCTGCCGCTGACTGATGCAGAGAAGAAGAAGGTCGAGGCCGCCAACAAGGAATACCTGGCTTCGATCCTGTCACGTCCGGACCAGTGGGAATCCCATTACAATCTTGGAAACTACTACCTGGACCGAGGAGGTTTCACGCAGGCAGTTGCTTCTTATCAGACCGCGCTCAAAATGGAGCCCCGTGGAGTGCCGGCAATGGTCAACGAAGCGATGGCCTATGCCCGTATGGGGGATGACCGAAAGGCCGGCGACGCTTTACAGAGGGCATTGAAAGTCGCTCCCGACAATGCTGCAGCGCATTTCAACCTGGGCCTTCTCAAGGCCGAAGAGCATGATCTCGGCGCGGCGGAGCAACACTTGAGGATAGCATTCAAGACGGATCCTCAGATGGCTCAGGCCGCATATAATCTCTCTCTCATTCTCTCGAAAGATCGACTCGACGAAGCAATGAATTTCTGCGTGCAAGCAGCGGAGCTTCGTCCGGATCAACCCAGATACGCCTATACGCTGGCTCTTTTCCGCCAGCAGAGGGGCGACCTTCTTGGGGCTTCAAGCCTATTGGAAGGCCTGATTACCAGATATCCGGCCTATGCCGATGCATATGTCCTTCTTGGTGGAATCTACGACAAGCAGGGAAAGAAGGCCGATGCCGAAGGTGTCTACACCATGGGTTTAGCGGATAAGAATATACCGATTCAATACAAGGGCCTCATGAAGCAGCGGCTAAAGGTCCTTCAGTCAGGGGCACCGGACACGGGGAAGAAGTAAACACCAAGGAACCGGCTCAAGGAGCCTTTCTCAAAGGAGGTTACTCATGAGCCCACGAAGTCGCTGGAGGTGGATTCTCCTTTCGGCAGCCGTGCTGACAATCGGCCTGGTTTGTTCCGGCGGTCAGAATTCGAGAGCAGCCGACGCCAAAAAGCCGCAAGCTTCACCATCGATCAGGTCATGGAGATGTTGCAGACTCCCATGGGAAAGTAAAGGGTGTCGGCGGAGGAGAGGGTGATAGACACTCTTGCCTCCGCACTTTTCTTGCCGGAAAGAAGCGTGGACACACGCCACTTGAGGAAAGCGATTATGACAGATGTTTTGTACCGCCGACTCCGGTCGGTGCCGGTAAGGTTAGCGTGTCGGAAAGGAAGTGCAGAAACCCCGGGAAGAGCACCCAGTGTTTTCGCGTGTTCTTCTGTACTCTTCCTTTGCGCTTTACTCCTGTCGCCACTGCGCGTCACAGGCCAAGACCCGCTTCCATCCTGGAATGAGGGGCCGGCAAAGCAGGCGATCATCCAGTTCGTTCAGGAGACCGTCGACAAGTCGGGCCCCAGGTACGCCGCTCCCCAGGACAGGATTGCAACCTTCGATCAGGACGGCACGCTGTGGGTGGAGCAGCCGATGTACACGCAGTTCATCTTCTGCCTGGACAGAGCTCCTGCAGTGGTGGCGCAGAAACCCGAATTGAAAAACGCGCAACCCTTCAAGACGGTGCTGTCCGGGGACAAGAAGGCAATTGCCAAGCTCCCCATGAAAGACATGATGAAGATCCTCTCCGCAACGCTCACCGGTATGACGGTGGAAGAGTTCAATGCGGAAGCGAAGAAGTGGATCTCCACAGCAAGACATCCCCGCTGGAATCGGCTCTACACGGATCTGACGTACCAGCCGATGCTGGAGGTGCTGAGTTACTTTCGGGCTAACGGTTTCAAGACATATATCGTCACAGGAGGGGGCCAGGACTTCGTCCGTGCATATTCGGAGCAGGCGTACGGTATCCCGCGGGAGCAGGTCGTGGGCTCGGCCTCCGGCACGAAGTACGGCTACGCCAAGGACGGCAAGCCTTTCCTGACCAAGGAGCCCAAACTCCTGCTCAACGACAATGATGCCGGCAAACCCGAAGGCATTCACCTGATGATCGGCCGTCGGCCGCTCGCTTCGTTCGGCAATTCTACCGGAGACCGGCAGATGCTCGAGTACACCAAGGCAGGGAAAGGCACGCGACTCTCGATGATCCTGCTCCACGATGACGGGCAACGCGAATATGCGTACGGACCGGCCCAGGGACTTCCCAACAGCAAGGTGGGCACGTTCACCCAGGCCTTGTACGAAGAGGCCAAGAAACAGGGCTGGAACGTCATCAGCATGAAGAACGATTGGAAGGTGATTTTCCCGTTCGACACGAAATGAATCGTCTCTCGTGGAATGTTCGACGACAAAGTCTATGCGGAGACATCCAAAGCCCCGCCTCCGACCCGGACATCCGCAGGAAGGCTCCTGATATCAATGACGAGATGAGAAACAGGTTCCCGCTCGTTCTGATAAACATGGGCATCAACTCCGGCATTGCAGCCGTCGGAATGACCCGTTTCCCACTGAGGGCAGCCGGGAATAATTCCTTGACCGGGGTCCTTCCGGGGTGTACGCTCAGAAACTCGATAATACAAGCTTTTTACCCAAGAGACGAGGAAGCTGCCTACGGAGAATAGGCGGGACGGGGCTATGGGGCTTTTTTTCGGTCGGCCGTATCGCTACGGGTCAAGGACCCTCCGGCAACGGCGTAGCCTATCGTAACCGGCTCTCCCGGCTCATGGACGTGTGACATGCTTCCAACCATGAAGAATGAACGGTTTCCGGAGTCCACCGAGCGCTTCGAGACAATTACCCTTTGGGGTCTTGCTCTTTCCCTGCTCATTGCCCTGGCTTTGGTAGCCTATATTCGTGTCCATTTTCTCAATGTGCCGTTGGAGAGGGACGAGGGTGAGTATGCCTACGCGGGTCAGCTCATCTTACAGGGTATTCCTCCCTACGGAAACCTGTACAGCATGAAATTACCCGGCATTTTTGTAGCTTACGCGGGAATCTTGGGGCTGTTCGGCCAGACGCAATGGGGTATCCACCTGGGACTTCTGATCGTCAACATGGCCACGGCCGCGGTACTTGTGTTGTTGGGCCGAGCCCTGGTGGATTGGACCGTGGGAATGTGTGCAGGGACCTTCTTTGCGGTCTTGTCGCTGAGCCCGTCCGTCCAGGGGATTTTCGCCAATGCCGAGCATTTCGTGATGCTGTTTGCAGTGAGCGGCCTCCTGGTGATGACGGGAGGCAGCCGCGTGAAAAGGCCGGTCAGGCTGTTCTTGGCTGGAGCTCTCTTCGGCACGGCATGCCTTATGAAGCAGCATGGGGCAGCCTTCGTGGCTTTTGCAGGCCTCTATTTTCTGTACGACAGGCTCAAGACCGACGTAGAGGAAAGGGGTCCTTGGGCAGGACAAGTGGCCGGTTTGGCGCTTGGGCTTGTGAGCCCGCTGATCGTGACCGGACTGGGTCTCCGGATGGCGGGGGTTTTTGAGCAATTCCGGTTCTGGACGTTGGTGTACGCTGCCAAGTACGTCTCAAGCGGTTCCTACACGCCCACTGTTGCCGAGTTGACCACCATATGGACCACGGTTCTCGGAGCGGGACCGCTCGTGTGGATTCTCGCTGCATTCGGTCCAGCGTCCTTTCTGTGGGACGAAGAGAACAAGCGACGGATGGTGTTCCTGGGAGGTTTCACAGTGTTTTCCGCGGCCGCTGTCTGCCCGGGACTGATCTTTCGACCGCACTATTTCATCTTGCTGCTTCCCGCGGTATGTCTGATGGCAGGCGCCGGTGTCGGCGCGGCGGGAAGGCTCGCATTCCGCATCGGGTACGGACGGGTTGGCTGGGCCATTCCCATTCTGATAGTCATTCCGGCTGTCGCTCAGTCCATGTACATCCATCGAGAGTTTTATTTCAAGACAAGCCCGGCGGCAGCGTCCCGCATCGTGTACGGCCCCAACCCTTTCCCGGAGGCGCTCCGAATCGGTGAATACATCGGCAAGCATGCCAATAGGGAAGACCGCATCGTCGTGCTCGGGTCCGAGCCGGAAATCTACTTCTACGCGAGACGGCCCGCAGCGACGAGCTACGTGTACATGTATCCCCTCATGGAAGACCACCGGTTCGCACTCCACATGCAACGGGAATTGATCAGGCAGATCGAGTCCGTTTCGCCCCGCTTCTTGGTCTTCGTGAACGTATGGGACTCTTGGTGCGATACCCCTCAGTCCAACAGAACCATCTTCCAATGGGCCGGGCCGTATTTGAAACAATGGTATGAGCCTGTCGGCCTCGCGGACATGATTTCATTGCGAGAGACCCGCTATTGGTGGGGCGGCAGCGGAACAGCCTACTCGCCCCAATCAAAGGCGTACCTGGCGATTTACCAAAGGAAGAATCACCAGTAATCGGCCGCCATCGATTGGGGACACCACGGTCTCACTGCTCTCCCCAGGAGCCCCAAGCGGCCCGGACAGCCAGGACACAATGGCTTAAATCCGTTGTGTGCAACTTTCTCCCGTCCGTCCGGCGGGAGACCGCTACACGGCTATCGTGGATTCAATGCAGCCTCTCGATGACCGGCATGGATGCGAAAAAATGGTTGACGGAGGCGTGTGGAGAGAGGTACGCTGGGAAGGAAGGCAAAAAATTGGTTTCTTGAGCAATGTGACAACGCTATTCTCACTCTCCGGCCTTTTGTAGGGCCATGCGGAGGACGCAGGGGTTCGGAAAAACCATCCCGCTACGGGGCATCGGCCCCAACCCGCAGAAATCACAAGCCCGCAGCTCAATTTTTGCCATATAATATTCTGAATTTCGTGGCTGAGTTAGGTACCGGATAATTTTATGAAGATTCTCCTTGCAAATCCGAGATATCCCCAGACGTTCTGGTCATTTGATCGTGTGGTCAAAATGCTGAACAAACGGGCCATGCAACCGCCGCTGGGCTTGATCACCTTGGCGGCGCTTCTTCCACGGGATTGGCAACTCGTGCTCGCGGATCTCGTCGTGCGTGAGTTAACGGAGGAAGATTGGCAAGGCGCGGACGTCTTGATGGTCACAGGTCTCGTCAGTCAGCGTTCCGGGATCCTGTCGCTGATTCATCAGGGGAATGAGCGGGGCTTGACCGTAGTGGTCGGCGGCCCTTGGGTCTTTCACTTCCCTGAAGAAGCGCTGGAGGCCGGAGCGAATATTGTGGTCAAGGGGGAGGCCGAACCTGTTATTCCCGAGCTCATAGAGGCTGTGACGAATCGAAAGTCGGGCCTGATCTTACAAGCCGCCGAGAAACCAGACTTGAGAACCTCGCCCGTGCCACGTTTCGATCTCCTCGATCTCAGCCTATACGTGGATATGGCAGTACAATTCTCTCGTGGTTGCCCTTTTCAATGTGAGTTTTGTGACGTAACACTTATGCTGGGCCAAAAGGTGAGGACCAAGTCACCTCAACAGGCTCTGGAAGAATTGAAGACTCTGTATGACCTTGGCTGGCGCCGCGGCGTGTTCGTCGCAGACGACAATTTCATCGGGTCGCTCTCGTCGGCGCGTGCACTGCTTAACGAGTTGGTCCCCTGGATGGAAGCCCATGGCCGGCCTTTTGAGTTCAACACGCAGGCATCGGTGAACTTGGCGGCGCATCCGGATGTGATAGATCTCATGGTACAGGCCGGGTTCTGGAAAGTCTTCCTCGGCATTGAAACGACCGACGTGGAAAGTCTTCAGCTGGCACGCAAGCACCAGAACGTTGCGACCAATTTGGATAATGTGTGTGAGGTCATTAATCGGGCCGGATTGCAGATTATCGCCGGCTGCATCATCGGCTTCGACGCAGAAAAGAAGGGAGCGGGACGCCGCCTGGCGGAATTCGCAGGGAGAACCAAGATCCCCGAGATGTTCGTAACCCTGCTCCAGGCAGTACCGGGCACGGACATGTGGCGACGCCTTGAGAGTGAAGGCCGCCTACTGGAAGCCTCCATGGACGACAGTAGCGGAAGCCAGACCGCAGAGATGAATTTCATAACGATCAGACCTGAGTTTGAAATAATCAGAGAATTTGTTGCGCTTCATCAAGAGCTTTATGAGCCTGTTGCTTACATGGAGCGATGCTTTGCCTACTTTTCGCGCATGCATCGATCGCCGCCCAAAAAGAGGGACCAGGGGATTATACTGTCGGAATTAAGAGCCGTCCAAACGGTCATCTGGCGTCAAGGAGTAGTGTATCCCTCACGTTGGCAATTCTGGAAACACCTCGTGGCCGCTGTTTTCACATTCCCATCACAGCTTCGCCGTTACTTTTCTTCCTTAGTCGTGGCCGAACATTACTACGAGTACCGACACACCATTAAGGCCTTTCTCGAGGAGAGAATGAACCGCGACAGCACGAATTAATTCCCGCCCATCAATTTCCGTGCGCCCGGCGATCCGTCCTGATACCAGTTCGCGATCAAACCGACAATACGGTCGGCACACCTCCGCAGCGAACGGCAAGACGTGATTTGAGTCAAATTGTCAACACAGCTCAAAGCGCGGAAATTATCCTCGCCTCGGAACACAGACTCAAGCCGATCGGGCTCATGCCGCGTTCTGTTTCTTTCTGAACGCCTTTCTCCTGTCGGCTTCGGCAAGATATCGCTTTCTGAGGCGGACATTCTGTGGCGTGATTTCCAGGTACTCATCGTCCCCCATAATCTCCAACCCTCTTTCAATACCGATTTCCGACGGAGGAGTGAGCTGTATGGCGTCGTCCGACCCTGCTGCACGCATGTTGGTGAGCTGCTTGCCCTTGACGGCATTCACCGTCATGTCGTCGCCCTTGGATGAGTCGCCTATGACCATGCCCTCGTAGATTTCCGTTCCCGGACCGATGTAGAGGGTCCCCCGCTCCTGAAGATTGTGCAGGGAAAACGCTGAAGCCTTTCCCGAGACCTTGGAGATCATTGCACCCACCGATCGTTTGCGGATCTCACCCGCGTGCGGTCTGAAGCCGATCACCCGGGAATACATGACCCCTTCCCCTCTGGTGTCAACAACGAGATCGGTGCGATATCCCAGAAGCCCTCTGGTGGGCACTTCAAAACGCATTCTCTTTTGATTGCCATGACTCTCCATGTCAATCAGAAGGCCCTTCCGGATTCCGATTTTATCGATCACGACGCCGGCGTAAGCTTCCGGTACTTGAACGGTCACCTCTTCAAAAGGCTCCAACGTGCAACCGTCTATCTCCTTCACGATTACCTGAGGCTGGGAGACCTGGACCTCATACCCTTCCCTCCGCATATTTTCCAGCAGGATGGCGATGTGCAGCTCGCCTCTACCGTACACGGTGTATGCCTCAGGCATGAAGTCGATTCGCAACCCGACGTTGACCTCTAACTCTCTTTCAAGTCGTTCGCGAAGCTGCTTATTGGTCACATACTTTCCATCACGACCCGCAAAGGGAGAGCTATTGACCAGGAACATCACGCTTATGGTAGGCTCGTCCACGGTAATGGCAGGCAGAGCCTCCTGTTGGGCGCTCTCGCACAGCGTCTCTCCGATATCGATGTTGGAGAAGCCTGAAACCATCACAATATCACCGGCGTAAGCTTCTTCAACGGCGAGCCTGTCCAATCCCCTGAACGTCAACAGCTTCGTCACTCTGCCGGTTGTGGACTCACCGCCAAGCTTCTTAAGACACAGGGTGCTCCCGGACTTAAGGGTTCCTTCGTATATCCTGCCGATGGCCAGGCGGCCGAGAAAATTGTCATACCCCAGATTGAAAACCTGCAGGCGCAGGGGTACATCGGTGCGTGCCTCTGCCGGCTTGACTTGCGACAGGATTGCATCCAAGAGGGGAGACAGGTCGTCGGACTCATCGCTCAGATCCGCTTTTGCAATGCCATCTCTTCCCACGGCATATATGGTTGTGAAATCAAGTTGCTCGTCGTTCGCGCGCAGATCGCAGAAAAGCTCAAATACCTTTTCCTGGGCCAGATCGGGATCGGCAGCGAACTTGTCGATCTTATTGATGACAACCAGGGGCTTCAGGCCGAGCTCCAAAGACTTGCTCAGCACAAACTTGGTTTGGGGCATGGGACCTTCTTGCGCGTCAACCACCAGCAGCACACTGTCGATGGATCGCAGGACACGCTCAACTTCCGAACCGAAGTCCGCGTGCCCGGGGGTATCGACGATATTGATTTTCGTTCCCTTGTAGAAGACGGAAGCGTTCTTGGAATAAATGGTTATCCCTCGCTCCTTCTCCAGGGTATCTGAATCCATCGTGACGTTCTCATCGTGGACCATGCCGGTCTGTTTCATAATGGCGTCGGTCAGGGTTGTCTTCCCGTGATCCACGTGGGCAATTATCGCTATATTCCGAATCTCCATGGGTAGGGTCCGTCTTTTCTCCTGTCATTAAAATCGGGCCGTCGGCAAAACCGTGGCCCTCAGCCGCCGCAATCGGTCGGATCTCATTCGGCTCACTCATTTTTCCTTTGATTTGATGGACTTGAGGTAGGGAACCACCACGATCAAGAGGAGACAATGATCACCGAGACTCAGTATAATCCCAATTCGGATTTTTGTAAACAGGCCTGAGTCTCCATAACTCGCCGCCTGAATCTACGCAAGTTATTTTTGTGTGTGCCTTGACCGCACATATCCCTTCGGCAGATTTTCTCGCTCCCGTTTTCGCTATGACCGCACGCGGTTCACCTTCAGCGGGCCAACGCCGGAGCTTCGTCCGGAGGGCGCTCCTTCAAACGATTCCCTAATCCCGTGATGTCCTGAAAGGCGAGAACAATCTTTTTCGGCAGGAGACCGCCTGTTTCCATACGGCTTGGATTACCTGGACGATCCGTTTGCCGATATCCGGGAATTCTTCTTGCACCACGTGATCCTCAATCATCGGCTTGTCGGGAAGGATTCTCTCTATTACATCTCTGAGAGGAGAATTGTTCCGGCAACCGCCACAAGTCTCGAAGAACAGTCCTCAACCGGGTTGCTCGCCATTGCCTTGGTCACTCTCACTTGAGCAAATATTCATAACACGGTTGTTAAACAGGTGTAATTTGTGATACTGGGAACAACGTGGCTACAAACGATCGGCCGGGTGCACGAGCCCGATGCGCAAGACGAAAGAATGTCCGGCGGTACGAGAGACGTCGGAGCGCCGGGGCGAGGCAACCGCCGGAGAGGACATGCCATGTTGGAAAAACCAAAGATATTTGTTACCGCGGGTACACGGGGACCGCTGGTCGACTGGGGCGAGCTCATTCGGCAGCGGGACGTCTTCCTGTTTCTCGTTTGGCGGGATATTCTCGTCAGGTATAAGCAGACTCTTCTCGGTGCTACCTGGGCGATTCTCAAGCCGCTGCTGACCATGATTGTTTTCACGGTTTTCCTCGGTTTGGTGAGCAAGTTTCCGTCAGACGGGGTGCCTTACCCCGTATTCTATTTTTCGGCCTTGACCCTGTGGAGCTATTTTTCATCAGCCGTTCTCATGTCCGGCGACAGTCTTATCGGCAACGCACCCCTTCTTACCAGGGTCTACGTGCCGCGCATCTTCATTCCGGCGGCTCCCATCTGTTCGGGGCTGGTTGACCTGCTGCTGTCCCTCGGGCTGCTCAGCGTGCTGAGTGCGTTGTACGGCTACCCTCCCACAGGCAGACTCCTTGTCGTCCCCGTGTCCATCCTCATGGTGACCGTGACCGCCCTGGGGACCGGTCTTCTCATGTCGCCTCTCATCGTACGGTATCGGGACTTTCAAAACGTGATGAGCATTGTTATTCAGGTGTGGATGTTCGTAAGTCCCGTCATATACCCCTTTTCGCTTGTTCCGGATAGGTGGAGGATAGTATACAGCCTCAACCCCTTGGCCGGCGCCATCGAAGGGTTGCGATGGTCGGTATTCGGCATTGGCCCGCTTCCGTGGTTGCCTTTAACGGTAGGCTTTTTTTCCGGAGCTCTCATCCTTGTGGTAGGACTGATCCATTTTCGTAAGACGGAGGAGTATTTTGCGGACTACGTGTGAAATGCCAAAGTCCGATGCTCCCGAGGCATCGGAGGAGACATCGGCATGAAGGACATTGCCGTTTTGGCGGAAAACCTTGGGAAGCGGTATTTGAGACAACACGTGACCACCGGAGAAGTGTCGCTGAAGGAGGTGCTTTCCGGAGTGCCTCGATTATTGCTTCAGAAGATCTCGCCGCGGCGTCACGAGACCGAGACGACCGAGGAGCCGTTTTGGGCAATTGAAGGCATCTCCTTTGAATTGGAGCGGGGAAAGGCTCTGGGGGTAATCGGCAAGAATGGATCGGGAAAGAGCACGCTGCTGAAGATACTCGCCCGAACAACCAAACCCACGGAGGGCTCGGCGACCATTACGGGAACTGTCGGCGCCCTGCTCGAAGTGGGAACCGGCTTCCATCCCGAGCTCACCGGCAGAGAAAACATTTATTTCAATGGTATCGTTCTCGGCATGACCAGGAAGGATATTGCACGAAAATTCGACGAAATAGTGGACTTCTCGGGAGTTCGAGACTTCATCGACATGCCGATCAAGCGATATTCCAGCGGGATGCAGGTTCGTTTGGCATTTTCCGTTGCCGCTCACCTCGATGCCGACATCTTGCTCCTGGATGAGGTCCTTGCCGTCGGAGACGCGGAGTTTCGCCGAAAGAGCATGCAAAAGACGTCACAACTGATCCGTGGAGGGGCAACGGCGGTTTTCGTGAGCCATGAACCCGAGGCAGTCGCGGATCTGTGCGATTTGGTGATTTTCCTCAAGGCCGGCAGGCCGATCTTTTTGGGAAACGTACAAGAAGCTCTGGAACTGTATCGGCAGTCCCAAGAAGATTTCTGAAAAGGCAGAGCCGCTCGGCGCGAGCATTCGCAGAAATGGGCAAATCAAACATCAAGGGCTCCAAGACGCAAAGAAGTCAAAATATGACGATCTTGATGCGTTCTTCGATCGAGAGAACGTTGCATTTGACGGGGAGATCCCGTGCCTGTGCTCTCGGGAAACGTGGTGCCTTTGTGTCTTGGCGGTTCAATCCTTGTCCGTCCCCGTGAATGCTTACTCTCACGGAGGCCCCTTGATGCGGGCAGTTCGACGTTCCGCCTATGAGAGCCGTCACTTACGAGAACCGGTTCGACCTCGACTATGGGGGAATCGCCCATCGTGAACCGACCGAAGACAATGGTGGGGTCTTCAGTGAGTGTCAGTCTCTTTTCGGCAAAACTCCGCTCTCATATTGTATTTGGTCCATTTCTGTGCTAAGAGCATGTCACTTCATGCAGGACCCCATGCGATTAAGGCACGAGGCCCTTAGAGAGGTTTATTCGTCCGTCCCGGAGCACGGCCATGAAATCGCTTCTCACAGTACTATGCTCGATTGTGCTCGTTGCCGTTTTCTTTATGGGGCGTCCAGCCACGGCACAATCCGGTGCCGAAACTAAGGACCGCTCAAAGGGCCAATGGGTTAGCCATCAGATGAATCAGCCCCCACCGGAGGTCAGCGAGAAGAACAAGCTGTCGAGCGAACGATTGGATGAAATCCGACAGCTTTACCTCCAAGCCAAGAAAGAGCGGCTTGAAAGGAACAAGACTGAAGCCAAGACACATAAATAGGCGTTCGGCAGTCTCTTCCCGCACGAATTCGGCCGGGCCGACCGGTCAAGCTCGACCCTGTCCCTTGGCGGGCTCAACGGCAAGGGGCCGACGCGGAGAGCTCCGTCGGTGCCCAAGCCTCGAGAGAGTCCGGAGCCCGGTCTCCTTTGCAGAGGTCTTGGTATAGATTTCGCTCCGCCGCAGTGTGCCGAGATCTCCCAGACAAATAATTCGCTTCTCCAAGCCGGTTCCGTAACCCTTCCGCCTTCCATCGATCGGGATGGGCTGAGAGACTCTTTGCTCCGATCGCCGGACAACCCGGTCTGCATGCTGTTGCGGCCGGAAATCCAGTCACCGGGCGCGCTTTCCCGTTACGAAAGGATAATTCGTCACGCTGCCCCGCCGTGCAGGTCTCACGGCTGACGAACGTCTTTTCGCGGCTTGACGTGGAGCTGTCGGACGGTCACACTATGATTGCGACGCCAAGTGCGGTGCGCACGATGGATGCCGCATCCTTTGCTTGAATCCTCATCACGGTGAAGACATTGCCGAGACACTACGCCGGCTTGACAGCGAGCCACGCGTTTTCGCTGACTCTTCCGAGAAACGGCCGCACGATGTGACATGATGCCCGACCGCTGCAGTACGGAAAAAGGTGTTCGATTCCGCTTCTTCTTCGAGGTCCGGGAAAAGGCGTTCAAGACGCTGTTGCTCTTGGAATTCCATTACGACAAAGAGATTGATTGGTATGAGCTCAAGGTCTATCGAGGAGCAGAAATTGTCGCATACGTTCATGGGTACGCGAATCGAGGCTGGACCCCCCAGGTCAACAACATATGGGTCGAGGAACGTTTCAGGAGGAAGAGCATTGCCTCGGTAATGATGTCCAAAGTCGAGGATTACTTCGGCGAGATTCCCCTACCGGCCACTCCCATCGAAGACAACGAAGCAGCCCGGGCCTTCTGGAAAAACTATATGAAGGAATCGTGGGTGGCCTCTCGAAGGAAAAAGTCCACCCAAGGGTGACGGTGCGACCCGTTTCTGCTATCCTGGGAAACAATTGTCACGATCGGCCGGGGGAAGTGTCGAGGTTTTAATACTCACTGCTTCAACGACCACACAGGGGTTCACGAAATGGGATCGGAGACGAAACCGGTCATCAATTCTTGGGAGGCCACGTACCTCATCCGTCAGGGGTTGAGCGATCTGGCTCTCATGAAGCGATATTCCATTTCCGCCAAGGGGTTGGAAAGCCTCTTTTCAAAGCTGGTGAGCGCAGGGGACATCAGCCAAGAGGAGCTGGAAAAGCGGGCTCTGCAATTCTTGAGGACCAATGCCGTGGACGTTGTGAGCTCCCGTGCTCCCCAGTCTTTCGAGAAAATTACCATCAATGCGGCCGAGGCGGTTGAGTGCCTCCGATCGGGAATGACCGACCAAGCGGTCATGGAGAAGTACAACCTTTCTACAAGGGGATTGAACAGCCTCTTCAAGAAACTGGTGTCAGCCGGGGAGATCGACCGGGACGAGCTCGACGCGCGCAAGAACGTTCTTGAATGGGCTGAGATAGCTTTTGTCCATATCCCCGAAGGCGACCCGAGTTTCGAGGGGCCTCCACGATTCCCGGAGGTGCTCGAGGACTCTCCTGAACGACAGGAACGACCGCAGCCGAATGCACAGCTTGGGGAATCCGAAGAAGCCCTTCCGTCGCCTTTTGCAGTCCCCGAAACGAAGGATTCCGGGCTGAGGGCATTCCTGCACAGACGCAAGGCCGTCCTCGCAGCAGGGAGCGGCCTACTTGCGGGCATGCTCCTCCTTGCGGCAGCATTCTCCTTCATTGCCGGAGTGGACTACGCCCTGGATGCCGCGTGGTTCTGGTGGAAGAAGCCGGATCAGGTGCCGAAGGTCGAAGACTCGCTGCACACCCAAGCGGAGAGAACCGCCAAAGCGTTGCAGTCCATTGCAAGAGAAGCCCCACAAGTCCGGGAGACAGGTACCGGCACCGGTTCGAAAAGTGTGCCCTACCAGGAGTGTATGAAGAATTGCGAAGACGAAGTTGACATGGGGGACCATCTGGACCGTGTTCTGCTCATGTATTGCCGACGGGAATGTGCCCTCCGGCGCAGCGCACTGGCGAGAGGAATCAGGAAACGATTTCACCAGCCTGCCATTCAATTCTGATACCGAAAGACCGGTCGCCGACGGCGCCGGCGCGAATTGACCGAATCTTGCGCCTGTGTTACATCAAGAGCTTGTCGCGCTCGGATCTCTCGTACACCGGAGGCCGGGCGTGTCGCACTTCAGGGTTTGACCATGAGCGGCTCCGGATTCAGAGCCCGACCGCGATTTTCCGCATCATTGGGGAACCGGACTCGAATCCCTCTCCTATGGATGAGGAGTCGAGTAAAGAAACGGGTTCGACGAAATCCGCAATCGCTTTCGGCAACACCCCCACTTTGTAAAGAGGAGCTTTTTTATGTTTCTGCCGAGGATCGATCAAGATAAATGCAAGCAATGCGGTGAATGCGTCGATGTATGCCCGGCCGACGTGCTGGCGGTCGATGGAGATGAGACGAAGGTCGTAACCCCCGCGGACTGTCTGGGATGCGAATCCTGCATCTCCGTCTGTCCTGAGGAAGCGATTTCAGTTGAAGAGATCTAGAGTGTCAGGACCATCTATCCGGTCGGGCCCCTCTGTATCGGGGCCCGGCTCTCTCTCCTTTGGGCCTATTAGCGAACCATGCACATCGGCAACGATCTCACTCTCCAATCTCACCTCTCAACGGGCGGCGGCACGCTGTTCCCCTTCAGATTCCATTTTCTCCAATGCTTTCAGGCATGAGGGTGTCTCCTTATAGGGGCCGGGCTTTGCCCATACCGGATCGTCGTACCGGTCGTGGCACGGCAAGCAAGGGGCTATCCCTACGATCCTCTTGATTTCCTTTTTGTTGAAGCCCCGGGAAAGTTTGTGGGATGTCCCTTGGAGGATCTCCCCCTCGGGGTTCACCACGGCGTCGAGGGAGTAGGGAATTTTCAGGCCGGAAGCCTCTGAATCGTAGATCCCCTGAACAGAGACCCCGTCGGTTGCTGCGTTGCCGGAAAGGCGCCCTTCGCCCAGTCCGATCGCTTTAGGGTCAAGATGACAGTCCACGCATCGAGGGACCTGGGCTCGGGTAGTGTGGGGATGGGTCGGCCCCATTGCAATGGAAGATCGACCGTTCTTCAACTTCATAATCTTGGAATCGTAGGGGGCAATCACCTTCCCCTCCTTGTCCGCCACGGTGTTCCAAACCTGGCATCCGGGCACCAGTATGCCCACACGATCCCGCGAGTTGATTCCGAGAATGTTGCGTTCGAACCTGAAGTACGATCTCCCCTCGGCCCAGCGGCCGTCGGTTCTTTTTCCGGAAACATGATCCAATCCCTTGAACCTGAAATCGAGCATCTGGTGGCATCCGAAACATTGAGGGCTCCATGCGCTGTGGCACGAATCGCACTCCAGCCGTTCATGTCCCTTTATGTGATGGCCGTTCTTCTTTCCCGTTATGACGCTCACGGGATGTTGCTTCCCGGTGAGCTTGCTCGTCAGTCGAAAGCCTTTCTCGGTAAGCCTGATATGGGGCAGCGGCCTCCCCTTGGAGGTTCTGAGAATCACCGCGCCGTCCTCGAGCTTGACGAATTGGGATGTCCTCGTAAGGGTTCGAACGAGAGGATCGTCCTTCTCCACCGTCATGCTCTGCGGCGGCTTGGTGTAGCCGCCATGGCAGTCTTCGCACCTGATCTCTATCTGGTCCTTCATGAACGAGTAGAGCCGTCCGTCGCCCATGGTATCCTGCCCCGTGTGGCAGTCGATGCAGCCCATTCCTTTCTCGTGATGCACATCGGGCACAAGGTTCAGTACGAACCGCCCGTCGCTCAACGTCTTGTCGTTGAGACCGCCTCGCACGAAAGGAGTACCGTATTGGGCACTTTCCATTTCGCCGTGGTAGTTGAGCCCCACTCTTGCACTCCGGTTGTGGCATGCCCGACAGCGCTCGTCAGGGATACGATTCGTTATGGTGTGAGTCTCCGGGTGACCGGTCTCTTTACGATTTATGGTGGGATCGCCCCCCCGGTATCGCCCGCCCTCCTTGTATGGAGCGTGGCAGGCAGGGCACCCCTCCAGACGCCCCATGGTTTCCCTGGGCCGCGGCACCCAGAGGTGGCAGGCTGCACAGAATTTCCGGAAGTGGCTGTCGGCCAGGTCGAATTTTCCCGAAGGCGTATGCTCGCCGGGAATGGCCTTGAGCGAGGTCTTACCGTCCGAGACGGACTTGATGCCGTATTTTACATCGCCTTGCTCGTCGATCCCCCACTGGAACCGCAAGACGCTTATGATGCCCGCATTGGTGGCCATGAGCGACCGTGGGACGTTCTCCACCCTGTCCAGGAGAGGCGCCTCACGCTGGGAATGGCAGCCGAGAACACCCGACCTGCTGCTCCCGCAACCAGCGGCTGCGAGATCTAGCCTCGCCGGGTTGCGCCCTCCCCGCAAACCGAGGTGAGCTCCACGAACCGTCAGGTCGGTCCCGTTCCCCCCGTGACAGATCACGCACCCGAAGATCTCGTTGGGATGTGACGAAGAGAGATCCTCAATACCGAAATGACACGAGAGACACCGCTCCGGCTCGAGCTTTCCGCCGAAGGGCCTGATTTCGATGATTTCAGGTTTACGCTTCCGGAGGGATGCCAGCTCGGACTTTATCCGCTCTCGCTCAACCCGCGGAACCTCTCCTTTTTGAAGGGCCTCCAGCCGTTCCATTGCCAGAGAGATTCCCTTTTGCTGGTACGCTCTCCATTCCGGGGTCTTCTCCCTGTGCTCCACATAGATCGTTACCGCCACGAGAACAAGAACCGACGCGGCGAGGATAACCGCACGGCTGGTGGAAGAGGCATTGCTCAAGAGAAATACCCCCAGACGGTCATGATGAGGCAGATGGACGCGAGGAGCGAGAAAAGGAGAACGATGCTGCGGTGTCCCAGCTTGAGCCAAGGAACGGCCGCGACCGCCGACAGGGCCAGCGCGGGGAGCAGAATCCCCGCGACGAAAGCGGGGAGATAACGGAGCATCTGTTGAATCCCCACGAAGATCCAGGGTGCCTTGACGTGCTCCGCAGGGATGCCCCCCGGTTGCACCGGCCCCTCAATGGGTGCGTCGAACAATGCTGAGACCGCGCAAACCGCCGCAACGATTGCAAGAGCGGCAGCGGCCTCGTTCCGGAGCAAATCGGGCACGCTCTTCACCGTTCGCGTTGTTTGGGGATTGCCGCCGGTCAATGGTCCGCCTTCATTGTCAATGTCGTCAACGCACAGGGCTGGAGAGACAGCCGTCTGCCGAACCGGTCGAACGGCTGCGTCTTCAGGAGCGGTCGGGTGGAGCGACGTCGGGGAATTCCGTTTCGCTCATCACGGAATGTCCGAACGCACCGCCTCGCTCGGGGATCACTCTTTGACGATGCGAAGCCCTACACTGCGATAGTATCCCCGAGGCGAGGCACTGTGCCTGTTGCGTATCCTCTTGGATGCCTCCGCGGATCCCCATGAGCCGCCCCTGATTACCTTTTCTTTGCCAAGTGCCGGTCCCGTGGGGTTGCTCATGGGGCTCTTGGCATAGTAGTCCCGGTCGTACCAATCGGAGCACCATTCCCAGACATTCCCTGTCATGCCTGTCATTCCGGCAAGTCCCGGCGAAGCGATGGTCACCGGCACGGCCCCCCTTCTGGGGAGAACCGTCAGGAAGTCTCCCGGCTGAAAAGGTGTCGTCGAGAAGGCGGCCTTCTCCCATTCGGCAGCCGTGGGGAGCCTACCTCCTGCCCATTGGGCGTAATCCGCCGCACCATACCAGGAAACGCAGACCATGGGATTGTCGGCCAGTCCCGTCTTGGGCTTGAATCGTCTCCCTTCTTTGATGATGGGGCAGTCCGGACAATCGATTCTCACCCTCAGTGTGCCGTCCTTGGCCTTTTCACCCAGGCTGTTCAAAAATTTGCAGAACTCCGCTGCCGTCACTTCGTGTTGACCGATGTAGAAATCCTTCACAAAAACTTTGTGCTGAGGACGCTCGTCGATTCTTCCCTCGTCCTCCGGGCTCCCCATGTCAAAGGTGCCTGCTGCGACAAGCACCATGCCGGCGAATTTTCCCGTGCCTATTGCAAGACCGCTGCCGTCGACCACGGGCCCGGCCGGCTTTGTTGCACCCTTGGGCTCGTCTTGCTCTCCCGGTGCGAGTGGGATCGACAGGCCGCCGGGAACACCCGGCAATCGGGGGGAGCTCGAAACGCCGGGCACCGCCTGGGTTACAAGAGACCCCCGGGAAGAAACGTTGCCTCGGGCGACAGCCAGGTCCGCATAGCCCACGGCGAGACCTCCCCACAGGCAGACCGCCGCCACCACGATCATCCCCATTAACGGTGAGGATGTGAGGTGTCCTGTTCCGGGTACACAGGATTTTCCGGACAAGCATCGAGCGTGCAGCCTCGTTGACGCGGATCGGACTTCCGGTCCCTTGCGGCCCCGTTCACATGACCTTGAGGCAAGCCATTGTGGAAAATGACTCAATAACATCAACACCATCGCACAGGCACAAAGTGGTCTTTAGGACCCCGTACGGCCCCGGACTACGAACAACACACGCAATGAGAGGTCGAGTCTCCAGGCTCCTGAACGTTGCACAACCTCGGACTGGAACGAGGGGCCTGAACAACCCTTTCGTAAGAAGAAAAGTAGAGGAAGCGCCGAGAGAATTCAAGTATTGTGAAAGGTTCGGGAATTCGCAGGGCGAAGAAACCGACCCGCTCGGCTCATGTGGAGATCGTCCGGCCAGCGAGTGTTTCACTTTTCGAGAAACGGCATTCCTCGAATATGATCCGTCAGGTCTTCTTTAGGCGGCCCCCAGGAATATAGCGGTTCAACCTCCAAAGTGCGCCATTTCCTCAGTACGGTCAAGTGTTTGGCCGCGAGTGGCGGAGCCGAAATGCCCGTTCATGATCAGGCGCTTCCTCCGTCGTTCCTGCGGAGGCAGGAATCCAGGCTCTTTCCGAAGATTCTGGACCCTGGCTTTCGCTCGGGGTGACGACCTGGGACCATCAGGGGTCATCGTGAAATCCATTGCCTTCCGGAACCGTACTTGGGAAAAGAGGTGCTAAGTAGTCGATTTCACAAGTACGGTTACGAATCAGAAGACCCCTCCCCGTTGACGGAGAGGGAGAGCTTCCCCCCGTCAACGGGGGGATTAGAGGGGGTATTGTGGGGACGACCGATCCGGTCGGTAGAAGCCGGGCATCCGCAATACGTGACAGTATTTAGGAAACGGAACACTAAGTTGAAGCCTTGGCCGAAAACCCGGCACGCCGATAACGCAAAGCAGAGAGCCTTTGTCAGCCCATCTCCGCGAGGAGCTCTTCCTGTGTCTGCGTCTCCCAGAACAGGTCGAGCAAATCGTGCGCGGACATCCCCCGGAGCTGCTCCTCACCGATGTCCCTGGCAATAGTCCCGCGACTCATCATGACCACCCTGTCTCCGGCCTCTGCGGCCTGGGACAGATTGTGCGTGATCATGAGGGTAGTGAGGCCCTGATCCCTGACGAGATCCTTGGTGAGGTCGAGAATCTGACGGGAGGTGCGCGGGTCCAATGCCGCGGTGTGCTCGTCGAGGAGAAGAACCGTCGGGCGCCTGAAAACGGCCATCAAGAGGGTGAGGGCCTGCCGCTGGCCACCGGAGAGCAAGCCGACCTTGGCCTTGATCCTGTCTTCGAGCCCCAGCTCCAGGAGAGCGAGCCGATCCCTGATCCGATTGCGGAGATCCTTTCCCAGAGCCGGTCCGAGACCTCTGAAACATCCCCGGGACGCGGCCAGGGCAAAATTCTCCTCGATGGTGAGACCCGCGGCGGTTCCCATGAGCGGGTCCTGGAAAACCCGACCTATGAGATGGGCTCTCCCATGCGCAGGGACCGACGTGAGGTCGGCCTCGTCTATGAGAATCTTTCCCGCGTCCGGGAAATAGGTCCCTGCCACGAGGTTGAGTAGCGTGGACTTTCCCGACCCGTTCCCGCCGATGATGGTGAGAAACTGTCCTTCCGGCACGTCAAGGGAAACCCCTCGAACTGCGGTTACCTCATTAATTTCGCCGGGGTGAAAGACCTTGGTAACGTTTTGGACGTTCAGCACGTGCCGACTCCGAAGCGGAAAGATTCAAAAGACCGGTGCTATGCCGGTCTTTTCCCGTGATGCTCAGTTGACGCCGGCCGCTTTCACCTACACTCCCAGCGGTTGCTGCCAGGCTCGTTTCAGCTCCAGGATGTCCGCATCGACTACGGTGTCACCTTTCAAACCGGCTATCTTGAGCCGCGGTTCCAGGGTCACCGTGCCGATAATGGCTGCGTCGAACGCGCCGAGGATTTTCTCAAACTCGTCCTTCTTCTCCGGCGATACCGTCACCACAAATCGGCAGAGACTCTCGGAAAAGAGCGCGACATCGTCCCGAGTCACGCCCTCCACGGGGAGCTTCGCCAGAGAAATCGCAGCGCCCAGTCCGCCGGAGAATGCGCTCTCGGCGAGGGCGACCCCAAGGCCTCCGTCGGAGGTATCGTGGCAGGATGAGACCAGTTGAGCTCGCATAGCCTTGTGCAGCGCCCTGTACAAACCGATGGCCTTCGCTGGGTCCGCAACCTTGGGAACCTTGTTCCCGACGAACCCCAGCGATCCGAAATACTCGGAAGCACCCGTTTCGTCGCGGGTCATCCCCAGGACATAGATCGAGTCGCCCGGCTTCTTGAAATCCGCCGTGACCGCGAGACGAACGTCCGGTACGATCCCAACCGCGGAAAAAAGCACTGTGGGCGGTATGGAGATCTTGGTGTCCCCGATGCTGTAGTCGTTCTTCATGCTGTCTTTGCCGGAGATGCATGGAATCCGGTAGGCGGTGGTGATGTCGAAAAGGGCCTCATTGGCTCGGATAAGTTGTGCGAGCTTGTATTCACCGTCCGGAGTCTTCTCCGATTTGACCGGATCGCACCAGCAGAAGTTGTCCAAACCGGCCATGTGGTCGGGGTCCGCGCCCACGGAGACGATGTTCCGCACGGCTTCGTCAATGCACGCGGCCATCATCCAGTAGGTGTCTATGTCCGAATACCTCGGCGCAATGCCGCACCCGACCGCGACGCCCCGAAAGTTGCCGTACACAGGTCTGATCACCGCTGCATCGCCCGGTCCGTCGTTGTGGACCCCGACGAGAGGCTTGATGATACTCGTTCCCTGCACCTCGTGGTCGTACTGGCGGATAAGCCGTTCTTTCGAGCAGACGTTCCACCGGCCCATCAAAGCCACAAGTGCTGAGGTGAGATCCGACGGACAGTCTGCGGAAGGCTCTGCATGGACAGGGGGCTCCCACCGGGCGGTGAGGCGCATCCCCGGCAGGCCGTCGTGAAGAAAGTCCAAGGGAAGCAAAGCTGCGGTTCGATCTTCCCACAAAACGGTGAACAGGCCGTCGTCGGTAAATTCCCCAAGCTCGGTGGCCTCGACGTCGAGCTTTTCCGCAAGCCGGAGAAATTCATCGAGCTTTTCCGGCGGCACAGCCACGGTCATGCGCTCCTGGGCTTCGGAGAGGAGGATTTCCCACGGCTGAAGTCCGGGGTACTTCAACGGCGCTTTTTCGAGCGTAAGCAGCGCGCCTCCCGACTCCCGGGCCATCTCCCCCACAGAGGAGGAGAGCCCCCCTGCCCCGTTATCCGTGATGGATGTGTACAAGCCTAGATCCCTGGCCATGAGGAGAAAATCGGTCATCCGCTTTTGGGTGATGGGATCGCCGATCTGCACCGCGCTCACCGGGGAGCCTTCATGCAGCTCCTCCGAAGAGAACGTCGCACCGTGGATGCCGTCCTTGCCGATGCGGCCGCCGGTCATGACAATGCGGTCGCCCGGTCGAGCCGCCTTGAGATGCGAAGGTTTCCCGTTGATAACCGACGGCATGATTCCGCCGGTGCCGCAATAGACCAGGGGCTTCCCGAGGTATCGCTCGTCGAAGACCACGGCTCCGTTCACCGTTGGAATGCCGCTCTTGTTTCCCCCGTGCTCGACGCCTTCCCTCACTCCCTCGAACACACGGCGAGGATGGAGAAGCCTCGGCGGGATTGTTCCCTCATAGTCGGGAGGAGCAAAACAGAAGACATCTGTATTGAAGATGAGCCGAGCGCCCATTCCCGTGCCGAAGGGGTCCCGATTGACTCCGACGATTCCCGTGAGTGCTCCGCCGTACGGATCGAGAGCCGACGGCGAGTTGTGGGTCTCGACCTTAACGACAAGGTTCCAATCGTCGTCGAAGCGGATCACCCCCGCGTTGTCCTTGAATACCGACAGACAGAAGTCTTTCTCTCCCAGCGCGGCCCGAATCGCCTCTGTGGAGCCCTGTACATAGGTACGAAAAAGGCTGCCGATCCTCCGGGCTTTCCCGTTTTCCACGTAGTCGATGACGGCGTTAAATATCTTGTGCTTGCAGTGCTCCGACCAGGTCTGTGCCAGCACTTCAAGCTCGCAGTCCGTAATCGCTGTTCCCAGGCCCGCAGCGGCTCGCTTGCGGAGAAAACCTTCCTTCCGAAAGAAGTCCCTGATCGTGCGCATCTCTTCCACAGTGAGCGCAAGCACGCCTTCTTTGCTGATCCTGGCCAGCTCTTCGTCTCCCACCTCCAGGTCGAGGGTCCTCACCACCGCCTCAGCCTTGGATGTAACCCTCGGCACCAGCAGATTGAAACGCTCCTCTTCGGCAGCGAAGACGGCACGGGTCTGAATGAGGTCGTTTGCCAGAAGATCGCGGGCGATTCTGTCCGCGTCCTCCCTGGAGAGCTTTCCTGTGAGAAAGTAGAGCTTCCGGGTGTACACCCCTTGGTCACGGGTCATGCGGATGCCGAGGGTCCTCTCCACAGCTTCGCGTGCGGTTCTTCCTATGTTATCAGTGACACCGGGTCTGAACCCGACCTCGATGAGCCAATCAAAGGGCAGGTTCAAAGGAGTGTCTATGGCGGCGTTCTGAATCACCGAATCGCGGAAGACCTCTTCCACTATTGATTCAAGCTCTTGCTCGCTCAATTCCCTGTCGATCACGAAAGCGTCGGCCACTCTCACGTCTTCAACGGTGAGGCCGAGGTCCGCGGCTATCCTCGCTTTCATTCTCCGACCTGCGGGGTCGGGGAGCGACGGTATCAAAGAGACTTCAATTCTGTGAGGCATGTGCGATCCTTTATTTGCCGGCCATTCCGCAGCTCTGCGTAATGTGCCGTGTCACTGCATCAGGGCGAGCGGCTCTCGGCCGTTTCGTCCCACAACCCCAGTTTTGTGGAGCCGGTGTTACGTTGACCGGGCCACAATCCGAGCGTCCACGGCATAGGCCCCATGAGCCGACACCACAATGGGATTGACATCAATCTGGTCGATCTCCGGCACCATTACCATGAGATGGGCCACTTTGAGAATCGAATCCTTGAGCGCATCCCGATCGATGGGGGGCATTCCTCTGACTCCTTTGAGGATCTCGGACCCGGGCAATTCGTCGATCATCTCGTCAACTTCTCCGGGCAGAAGAGGTGCCATTCGCAGAGAAACCCTTCCCAGGACTTCTACAAAGATCCCTCCATGGCCGAGAAGGACGACAGGACCGAATTGCGGGTCCCTCTTTCCGCCCACAATAAGCTCGTAAGAGCCGGGAATCCGCTCGGCCATGGTCTGAACGAGCAGTCCGTGCAACCCCACCTCTCCCATGGAACGGAATCGGTCCCACATTTCTCCGGCAGCCCGGGCGACGGCAGCGCGATCCGGCAAGCTCAGCACCACGCCCCCGAGGTCCGACTTGTGGGAGACTTCTCCGGCAATCACCTTGAGAGCATAAGGTCCCGGCATACCGTCCAGACCGGACTCGACATCCTCCGGTCGAAGGATCACCCGATAGTCGGGAACACTGAGCCCCGCTGCTCGGATGATTCCCAGCGCTTCGTGCGCCAGCGGCCCGCGGCCGCTCTCCAATGCGCCCATCAATGTCACTCGGGCGGATTCAATATCACTCCGGAGCTCAAGCATGGGAACGGACTCATTGGCTTCTATGAACGCTCGCCGGTGACGTCGTTTGATTGAGATATCGAGAGCATGCACGGCACGTTCGGGGCTGAGAAAGATGGGGAAATCCAATTCCTTGTGGAGACGGGATATTTCGAATTGCTCGGTTGATATGCTCATGGCCACGGGCTTTCCGTATTTGGCCGACAATTCGGCAACCGACTGGAGCAGTTTCCGGGAGGCTTCGCCCTCGATGGCTGCAAAGTACGTGTGAAGGAAAAGAATGCCGTCCACATTCCCCTCTTGGAGCGTATGCTCTATTATCCTCACGTAAACATCGAAATCGAAGAGATCTCCCAGGTCCAGGGGATTGGCCAGACGAATAACATCCGCCCTCAGGTGTTTTCGTATCTCCGTGAGGAAATCCTGTCCGAACGGCGGCAGATGAAAGCCGTACTGGAGCGCCGCATCCGCGGCAATGACCGCATGACCGCCGGAACGGGAAACGATGGCGAGATTTCGTCCCCCCATGGGGGGCAACTGAAGAATCTTTACGAAATCCAAGTAGCCTTGCATGTCCCTGAATCTGACCACTCCGGACTGTCGGAGGGCGGCCTCCACCACCTGATCGTCGTTGGCCAGGGCCTCCGTGTGGGACTGGGCAATCACATTGCTGAGCGATCCTACATTGGCCTTGTGAACCACAATCGGCTTTGACGATCGACGAGCGATCTCGGTGAGGCGCCGGCCGTCCCGGATTGATTCCAGGTAGAGACAGATCACCTTCGTATCGGGATCTTCGATGTAGTATTCCAGGAGGTCGTTCTCGTCAACATTGAGCTTGTTGCCGATGGCCGCGAATTTGCTGAAGCCCAGTTGCTCGCTGTCGAACATATTCAAGAAGGTAAGTGCAACCCCGCCGCTTTGCGCGATAATGCCCACCCCTCCGATGCGAAAGACGTTCTTGAGGGTCGTGAAGGGTGTGGCCAATCCGTTGGTCGCGCTCATGATGCCGATACAGTTGGGACCTATGAAGCGCATACCATATTGCCCCGCGATCCTTTTCAATTCCCCGCCGAGGCTTTTCCCCTGACCGTCGAACTCTCCAAAGCCCCCGCTTTCAATAATGACCCTTCGGATGCCTCGCTTCCCGCACTGCTCCATGATCCCGGGAACGGTTTTCGCTGGGGTGAGAATGACGGCCAGATCGATGGGACCGACGATCTCATCCAATGACTCATGGATCTCACGGCCGAACATGACGCCGCCTTGAGGCCCCACCAGGTGGATGACGCCGTTGTAGCGGAATTCAAAGAGATTGCGGGCGATTTCCTTGCCGAGATTCATCGGCCTCGCCGAGACCCCGATGACCACCACCGAGGATGGGAAAAAAAAGTCTCTCACAGCTTCCTCTTTTCAGTCAGAGCACGGGACCCGGTGCCGGCTGCTCTAGAGGGATCCTCCGGACCGGACGCAGCGACAGTGCCCTGAAGGGGCGCGCTCTGAATAGCCGTAGGTTTCAGAAACTGTCTCAAAACCCGCGATTCGACCCTTTCGTCTGTAGGGGCGGTTCGTGAACCGACCGAAATCACTGCGCTTCTCGAAGCGCCCCTACACAAGAATTCCCGCATGGCAGAGTTTTGAGACAGTTTCTTCAACCTACGGGACGCAGGGCGCTTATTCACTAACGAAGACGAACTTACAGAGGGCGCCCGACATGCTTCTGAACGACCGCCGGTGGACCCCTTCAGGGTCCGAAACTCGTCTGTTGATGCTTGTTTCCGTAGGTTGAAACCTACGGCTATTGTTGGTCTGCCCTTTCAGGGCATGAATCTCTCGCTCCAAGACCACCTTTTGGCCACGCCGATTGCGAATACTACCCCGGCTCATCGCGTACCGCCGGCTCACGTGACCAGTCGAAATGGAATCGTCGATCGAACTTGCGCAATCCTGAAATCAGCCTGACTCTCGCTGCTTGTCTGCCGCTCTCCGCACCTTTAGCCGTTGCCTGTTTGTCGGAATCGTCTCACGGCCTGCACGAACTCCGGATGATCGTCATACCATTTCACGAATCGCTCCAGACCGGTCCTGAGGGACAGCCTCGGGACGAATCCGAGCTTCCGCTTGGCCTTGTCGATGTCGGCGTAGGTGGCCACCACATCTCCGGGCTCGGGAGGGACCATCTCCCGAACGGCCTCCCTGCCTGACAGCTCTTCCAGTATTTGAATAAAATCCATCACCCCTTCGGGGTGGTGATTGCCCAGGTTGATGATTTCGTAAGGCTCCAGACCGTCCACTGTCAAAGCAGCCTGAACAGCGGGGACCACATCGTCGATACAGGTGAAATCGCGTCGGTTGCGGCCGTAATTGAATACCTTGATCCGCTCCCCGTGGTGGATGGCCTTCAGGAACGACCAGTACGCCATGTCCGGCCTTCCCCAGGGTCCGTACACGGTGAAGAATCGCAAGCCGACCGTTTGCAGCCCCCAAATGTGGGTGTACGTGTAGGCCATGAGCTCTGCCGCACGTTTGGTGGCCGCATAGAGACTGACAGGGGTGTTCACGGGATCGTCCTCGGAATACGGCATTTTCGTGTTCCCGCCGTACACGCTGGAGCTCGATGCGTACACGAAGCGTTTCACCGGCAAACGGCGAGCCTCTTCAATGAGATTGACGAACCCCTCAAGATTGGACTGCTGATACACGTAGGGATTCGTCAGGGAATACCTGACGCCCGCCTGGGCCGCGAGATGGCAGACCAGCTCGGGCCTGTACTCGGCAAAACATTTCTTGATCGCTTCCCGATCGATCAGATCTATCTCAAGAGGGATGTAGCTCTTGTGTTCCCGAAAAACGGCCTCTCGAGCCCTTTTCAACGCGGGCGCGTAGTAACTGTTGAAATTGTCCAGGCCGATGACAATGTTTCCGGCCTCAAGGAGTGCCCCGGCCACGTGGAAGCCTATGAACCCGGCACTTCCCGTCACAAGAATAGTGGTCATAAATTTCCCTAAAAAACGATCGGTTACTCTCCGACAACCTACTCCGGGTATCCTTCCGGATGAGCCGAAGACCATCGTAGAACCTCTGAGACAATTGCGTCAAGATCAGATTTGGCCGGGCGCCAGTCGAGCAGCCGGAACGCTTCACCCGGGTCGGCCACCAGCTCGGGCGGGTCTCCGGGCCTTCGTTCTCCTATGCGGGGTTGAAGCTTCACGTCCGCAGCGCGGGCCACGGCATCGACTACCTGCAGATTGGAAAAGCCGGCCCCGGTTCCCAGGTTCAACGCGATCAGGGGGACCTGCTCAAGCTTGGCCAGCGCCCTGAGATGGGCTTCGGCCAAGTCCGTCACGTGTATGTAGTCCCGGACACAGGTACCGTCGGGAGTCGGGTAATCGTCGCCGAAGATGACAAGGTCATCGGCCAGTCCCTTGGCGTACCGCACCACATTGGGAATGAGATGGCTTTCCGGTCGATGATCTTCTCCCAGTCCGAATTCCGGCTCGCAGCCCGCAGCGTTGAAATATCGCAGGCATGCCGCCCGAAGACCGTACGCCCGATGGTAGTCCTCGATCATCCACTCTATGGCAAGCTTGGTCCGTCCGTATGGCGAGATGGGCTTTTTGGGATGGTCTTCTTTCAGGGGAAGGCTCTCCGGCTCACCGTACACCGCGCAGGTAGAGGAGAAGATCAATCTTTTGTGATCGGTGGCCCTCATTGCTTCGAGCATGTTGAAGGCAGCGAGGAGATTGTTCTCGTAGTACAGGGACGGATCGGCAACGGATTCACCGACCAGACAACTTGCAGCGAAATGGAAGACCCCGTCGTACCGATTACGGGACAAATGCTCCTGGATGAATTCACGATCCAGAAGGTCGCCGCGGACGAAGCGCGCTCCCCCAATTGCCGCCTTGTGGCCTTTGGAGAGGTTGTCCATGACCGTGACGTCAAACCCGGCATCGGCCGCGTGCCTGGCAAAATGCGAGCCGACGTATCCCGCACCGCCGATAACAAGAATCGCCCCGCTCATTGGATGTCTTCCTCCCTGGCAAATGGTCCGCAACGACACGGAGACTCAACGGCTAATCGCGACCGAGGCTATAACGAGCCTCCCACTGATCGAAAGATTCCGTTTCTTTCTCCGGCACTGTTCAGAGCGATCTACTATACCACCGGCCGGCGTCTCCGGCAAACGTTACCCTTCGCACTATCAGCGGCCCATTCACGTTTTTGTAATAAACCGGGTATTCCCGCGGGCCTTCTGGTGTAGTATTCTTGGGAGGCCGGTTCGGGTCCGTCTACGCTGATGCCACAGAGCAAGGAGGACAAGACCCCCTGTGAGGTCGTTCTGCTCGTTCCTCCCCGCAGCGTTGGTGCAAGGAGATGCGGTTCGAATCGTTCAGACTGTTTAGCGGCCCCCGGGCGTCTCTCGAAAGCTTCCGAATTCGGCAAGGCGCTCGGGTATCGATTGTTTTCCATGGAGACTATTCGCAAGGAGGTTCGGGATGAGATTTGACATCGCTGACGTGAAGGCTCGCGAAATATTGGATTCGAGAGGGAATCCCACCGTTGAAGTCGATGTGTACCTGGACGACGGTGCGGTGGGAACCGCTGCGGTTCCGTCCGGAGCCTCCACAGGAGAGCACGAAGCGGTTGAATTGAGGGACAAGGACCCGAAACGCTATCTGGGCAAGGGGGTTCTCAAGGCAGTGGAAAACGTAATGAGCGTCATTCGCCCGGAAATCATCGGAATCGACGCGTACGAGCAGGAAGCTCTGGATACGGCGCTCATCAACATTGACGGCACAAAGAACAAGGGAAACCTTGGAGCCAACGCAATCTTGGGCGTGAGCGTAGCCGCGGCCAAGGCTTGCGCAGCGGAATTGGGCATCCCCTTGTATCGGTATCTCGGCGGAGTATCAGCGCGGAGACTCCCCGCGCCGATGATGAACATTCTCAATGGCGGTGCCCACGCTGACAATAACGTGGACATTCAGGAATTCATGGTCATGCCCCTCGGCGCCCCCACGTTCAGGGAGGCCCTCAGGGCGGGGGCAGAAGTCTTCCATTCGTTAAAGAAGGTACTCAAAGGCAAGGGTCTCAACACGTCGGTAGGCGATGAAGGGGGCTTCGCACCGAATCTAGGGTCCAACGAAGAGGCGCTCCAGTCCATCATCACAGCCATCGGCGGGGCAGGGTACGAGCCCGGCAAGGACATCTTCATCGCTATCGATTCCGCTGCCAGCTCCTTTTACAAAGACGGAGCGTACCACATTGAGGGCGGCACCAAGTCCGCAGCCGAAATGGTGGATTTTTACGTAGACTTGGTAAACCGGTACCCCATTGTTTCACTGGAAGACGGGCTTGACGAGAACGACTGGGAAGGCTGGAAACTCCTTACCGAGAAGCTCGGCTCCAAGATCCAGATCGTGGGTGACGACATTTTTGTCACCAACATCGAGCTTCTCCAAAAGGGGATCGATCTTGGCGTTGCGAACTCCGTGCTGATCAAGCTCAACCAGATCGGAACGCTGAGCGAGACTCTGGCCGCGGTGAGCCTGGCCCAAATCAACGGGTACACCGCGGTGGTCTCTCACCGGAGCGGAGAGACGGAGGATACCACCATAGCCGATCTGGTCGTCGCTCTGGGAACGGGGCAGATCAAAACGGGGTCCGCTTCCCGGACCGACCGGATCTGCAAGTACAACCAGCTCCTACGCATCGAAGAAGATCTCGGAGAGAGTGCCGTGTACGGTCCTCCCGGCATGATCGGCCAGCCCGGCGGCAAATAACGTCAACAATCCGATGCCCCCGGCCGCGCCGGGGGCTCACTTGCGGCACAGCGAGAAATCGAATACTGTTTGGGCGATCAGGGAACTTAGCGACGAGAGACGAGACAAAGTACTATCACATTCCAAAGAGAGACAGGAGAGCACACATGAGCGAAAAGGACCCCTTGTCGGAAATTCTTAGGAGAAAGTTCGGCCCTGTTACTGACTGGAAACCTGCTTGCCAGACAGAGTCGGCCGGCCAAGGGCTGAAATCGATCATCGGTGAAGCCCAAAAGGGAATGGAATCAATCGAAAAATTACTCGATCCTTTTGCGGAGGACGCCAAAGCAAAGATCAGGGGTGCAGCCGCGACCCTTGAGGATGTAGCGGCAAAATCGTCGAAGGAAGCCAGGTCGTTTCTGGCTAAGGCGCTTGAGACGGTGGCGGAGAAGATCAAACCGGAATCGTGAGTTGGGGTGCTCCCCGTCGACAACCGGGAAATCGGTTTTCCCAAAGAGATGGAATCCTGCATTGCGAACGCGCCGACTCAAGTCGGCCTCAAGGGGGCAACCGAGCACATCGTTTGTCGGTAGGCTCCCTGCAATGACACTGTGAGACATGCTTTCCGTAAGAAGCCGTGATCGAGGACGCAGGCCCTCACGCGCCGATAGATGATTCGGACGCGCTTTCACGGCACACTTTCAAGACAGAGGACCGCGGGGAGCCATTGTTGGAGGCGAGAATACATTTGGTTGGCGCACTGCTGGGTTACCGACGGTGGCCCCCGTGTATCCCTAACGTAATCGCCGCACAGGCGCTGCTCTGCAGAAGAGAGTTTCGCTGCATCGGCACAACCGACGGGAAAGGAGGAGAGAGGTGAAAAAGAAACGAAAAAGGCCACCCAAGGAGAGGAATTTCGTCGTCCCCCTGATGCGGCTCCATTGCAAACCCGGGCCCCACCGGGACAGGAAAAAGGAAGCCGATCGAAAGGCTTGCCGAATGAAACTGAGACCGGGAGACATTTTGCCTCCCGGTTTTCTTTGTTCTACGGAGGGGATATGGTGTCAGATCCAACGACTGTACTGGGCAGGCGGGGGAAGCCTCTCTTCGGCTCCGAGGGCTTGTGCAGCCCGATAAGGCCAGTAGGGTTCTTTGAGCATTCTCCGAGCCAGCAGGACGATGTCCGCTTGACCGGATCGAATGATCTCATCCGCCTGAGCGGGCTCCGTTATCAGTCCCACGGCAGCCGTGGCAATGCCGGCCTCTTTACGTATGCGCTCGGCAAAAGGCACCTGCCATCCGGGGCCAAAAGGGTACCGGTGGTGATCGGGACTGCCGAATCCGGAACTGCAGTCAATGAGATCGGCCCCCTTGTCTTTCAGCCTCGCGGCAAGTTCCACGCTCTCATCCAAAGTCCACCCGCCTTCCACCCAATCGGAGCATGACAGACGTACGGCCAATGGGAGATTATCCGGCCACACGCTTCGTATCACTTCAAAAGTTTCAAGGGTAAAACGAATGCGGTTGTCGAAGCTTCCACCGTACTCGTCCGTTCGATGGTTTGACAGCGGTGAATAGAAGCTGTGACAGAGGTACCCGTGTGCAGCGTGGAGCTCCACCCATTGGTAGCCGGCTTCCAGAGCCAGGAGAGTGGCTGAACGGAATGCCTCTTGGACGGCCCGTATGTCTTCCCGATTCATTTCCCCGGGTACTTTCACGAGCTTCCCTCCGAAGGCCAAAGCGCTGGGACCGATGGTTTCCCAGCCTCCTTCCTCAGCGCTCAGTGAACGATCGCCCTCCCAGGGACGTGCAGCGCTCGCCTTTCTCCCTGCGTGGGCCAACTGTATCCCCGGGACTGCGCCCTGTTTCTTGATGAAGCGGTTAATCCCGGCGAGAGGCTCCACGTGCTCGTTTCCCCATAGCCCTGCATCGAAGGGAGAAATGCGTCCGCGCGGCTCCACGGCAGTCGCCTCGGCCATGACCAAGCCTGCCCCGCCTACCGCTCGGGAAGCGAGATGAATAAGGTGCCAGTCATCGGCAACCCCCTCTCTCGAGCTATATTGACACATGGGCGACACTCCGATGCGATTACGGAGCGTAACGTCCTTGAGTGAAAACGAATCGAACAGATGAGGCATAGCGTCCTCCTAATCATTTTCTCATATTATTGCCGCGCCCGGCAGGCCGTCGGGAGTGTTTTCAGACGCTCTGTTCGGTGCTTGGTCGGGAAATCTCCCCAAGGTCCACACTGCGGCGCTACTAAAGGGATAATCCTTCAAGGTTTCCTCGTCAAGGAAAGAGCCGTACATATGGGGACACGTCGGGTGCGAGGAATCTCCTTGCAACAAACACCTGCAAAGGCTATATATTTCGGCAGGGATTCGTGCGGAATTCCGGCTACAGTCCGTGAGGACGAAATGTACGGAAGGGGCGGGAAGTCGGGTGCGGTGATGACCCGGACTCAATCCGGTGCCGGCGGCGCCGGGACGTTTCTTTGATGGTGGATTGCCGATTTTCCGTTGCCGGAGATGCGTTGCAGTTCGGCGAAGAAAGAAAAGGAGTGCCATGTCGGAGAAAAGGACAATTAAGGCCACGGACATAGTTAAGGATATCCGGGACGGGATGACGCACGCCGAATTGATGAACAAGTATCGACTTTCTTCCAAAGGGCTACGAAATGCGTTGAAGAAACTGGGGGAGACCCGGGCCGTCAATCTTCATGCGAACTGCGAAGGTTCCGAAGGGTACGATGATACCATCATCATAGAAGACTTGCGCAAACGGGTGAGGAAGCCGGCTCCATCCCACATGGCCATATACGAGAGACATAACCTGGGAATTCAAGGTATTGTGCGGGACATCACGGAGAACGGGGTCGGAATTAAAGGAATCACCGCTACAGTGGGCGAGCTCAAGACATTTCTCATAACTCCCGACGAGTTCGTTGAAATGGATCCCTTCGAGTTCGAAGCCGTCTGCCGTTGGGTTCTGGAAACTCCGGACGGCGAGCACGCTTCCGGATTTGAGATTACGGCGATAGGGGAGAACGACTTGCGGGAATTGAAGAAAATGATCAATCTTATGGATTAGGCCGGGGCCTTGAAAGTCCGCACCTCGCAAAGTCTTCTGCAACAAGCGATCCGACTCCGGGCAAACCACAATTTCACCGATTTAGCAGCAGAAATGGGACATCCCGTTGTCTTGGGCAGTCCGGACGATGCGACAACTGTTGTTGCGTGAATCCGATGCTCCTGCTCTTCGGTTTTTCCGGCAAGTCTCTTCCGTACGAACGGCGAGTCTGACTTCGCTTCGGAGACATGCCCTCCGTGTCGTGAAGTCACATTCTTAATTGCGAAATGGTATGATTGTCGGCCCGAGCCGAGGGCATAGCCGTCGCCGGAATCAACCTGGATTTTGCGAGCCAAGCGAGAAAAGAGGTCTGATTTCGGCAGACTTCGCTGTACATTTCGACCTGATTCTGGTAGATTAGTGTTGCTTGATGAGGCGCCAACCAGCCGGAAACGGGAGGGACTTGGGAAGTATGA
>JBGSJS010000089.1:0-6172 GCA_041741735.1 Desulfomonilaceae bacterium
CATACTTCCCAAGTCCCTCCCGTTTCCGGCTGGTTGGCGCCTCATCAAGCAACACTAATCTACCAGAATCAGGTCGAAATGTACAGCGAAGTCTGCCGAAATCAGACCTCTTTTCTCGCTTGGCTCGCAAAATCCAGGTTCATAGGTTACACAATACGCGTTTCCGGGCCGGGACCGACACCGGAAGGGGGGGGACCTCGTCTCAGTGTGCTTGGATCTCATCCCGAATTGCCTCCATCCCCCGAACGTTCGGTTTGGTTATGAATGGGGCTCCAGCCATTTGCCTCTTCGGCGCAGGTACCCGGAGAAACTTGTTGCCATAACCTGTCCGGTCCTTGAGACTTCACGGTTGAGCATCCCCCAATCGGCATGGGAGCACGCATGGTACGCCCCGGAAGCCCGGCAGGGGGGCCTATTCTCGCACCTATGTGGCTTGGATCATAATTTAGGGCAACCGCATCCAGGTTCGGTCCGCCGGTTGGGGATATCCACCCCGAATCTATCGGTCTAATCCTCAATGGCCCCCTCAAGGTTCGATAAGGATGGTTTCCCGAGGGAGGTCACTTCTGACGGTCGGTCTCAAGTCAGACTGACCCGATAATAGGTTACTGCAGCGACGGGTACGTGTCAAAGAAAAGTCCTCGTCCGAGGTAGATAGTTTCAAACCCATGTGTAACGTGACTATTTTAGAGGGAAAAGGCCCGTCTGAACTTCTGGAAGGAGGACGGTATCTTTGGTCAAAAGAAGTCTTGCGTGCTTCCCCGCGGATCACGTGAACGGGGGGCAGCGCCTTTCCGATCTCAGCTAAGAAATTTGACAGCGAGAGTGCTTCAACACGGGAACCGGTACCGGCCGCGAGACTTCCCGAACTCCTCGAACTGTCGGGATAGCAGAGGGCAGAGTAGGCAAATCGGCTGAAGGAGACAACTTGCCTTAGAAAGCCCATAAAAGCCCGTTTGAACGACTTTCCGATTGAGCCCTCTACGAAACTTGCCTCGGTCGAAATCTCTTTGCCACGCGCGTTGGCAACGGCGGTGGCCCGGTGGATCTCACCAAAAAAGGATCTTTCGGTGGAATCGTCATCCTTCTCTTCGGAGCCGGATTTAGCGGATCAGTAGTTGATTTTGTACGCAGAACTAACTCTTGTTCTCAGGACCCCCTGTTTGACTCCTGCGCGCCGAACACGAACTCAGTGAAGTCAACGCTCTCCTCAGGGCGCGGGGCTTTTCCAGAAGGGTATACAAGGCTCTTGTCGGCGGTCCGGCACCTCAGGGAGCGCTCTTCATTTCAAGGGGCAGACACGCCCCCACTGCTCATGAAATCGTTCCTTAGTGGGATTGCGAGGTAAGCCCAAAGTCCTAGGAGGCTGTCGGTCTGAGCATTGAGGTCACCCATGATATCCGGCTGGTATCTTCAAAAAACTGCTGCAAAGTACCCGTTCGGAGCAGTTTCAAGGTGATCCGGCTGGAATTCACTCCCCCAAGAAGTTGCGAACCGTCCGGATTCGGCTGTTTCTCCTTAGTCTGGACCTATTTGGCCAAGGCATAGAGCCTCTTGAGGTTAAAGGCTATGCACACGAGATTCCATTCGCCTTTCACTTCCTCCACTCCGCGTAGGAGGAAGTGGCGAAAGCCCATGACCGACTTGATGATGCCAAAGACCCGCTCGATAGTGCTCTTGCGCTTTGCATAGACGGCTTTCCCTAATTCTGTCTTGAGCCGATGCTTCATGGTGTCCACGGCGTTGGCGTCATCAGGCAAGGGCGCCGGGTCTTGGAACCTCTCCATGAGCGGGGGATGGTGACCTTCTCGCTTCACCGCTATGTAAGAGGCGACCTGCTTCTCTTCGCAGAGCGTCACGTTGGCTTCACTGAAATAGCCGTTATCCGCCAGGAGGTCAGCAAGCGTTCCGAGCGTCTGTGGTAACTGTTTCAGATTAGTCAAGGCCGGTTGCAGTTCTTGTTTGTCGTTCGGAGCCTGGCTGACATGGGTGGTGACGATCAGCAGAGTTTCCGTGTCCACACCGGCCTGGGCGTTGTATGCCTGCTCGAAGCCGCCGCCGGATGTCGGCATGATACGTGATTCGCTATCGTTGAGATTCACTTGATCCTTTTCCGTTGGGCCGGGTGTTGGCGGCTGCGGTCTCTTACCACCGGGCTTCTTGCCGGTTTCTTGCTCTTTCTTTGCTCGGTCGGCAATCTTGGCATCATAGGCCTTTTGTTCCTCGGCATACCGTTCTGCCGCACGGCGCTCTATCTCGGGTTTAGCTTCCTTAATCGCCTTGATGCGCTCCCGGCGGATCGAAAGTTCAGCAGGAACGTCCCTGCCGTCGGGAATATCGGTGTTGTCGGCGGACTCAGCCTTCTGTAACAATTCAGCCACCACTGCCTCAAGCCGCTTTTCCAGCTTGCAAGCATGGCCGTAACTTAGCGCCTTGCAAACAAGACAAGGGGTCAGATCTGCTCTTGACTCATGCGTGGCTCGATCGCCTCCACTTCTGTTCTCAAGTCCCGTCGTGCGTAATCCCTTTCGCTCCGGGATGAAATACGCTGCTCGTGCCGACGTAATGCTCCGGTCCAAAGCCGTTCCCTACGCTTGCTGAAGTCTGAATAAAAGTAAACCCGGCAATCCTCCCGCCCGGTGAAGATCGCTCCATGGAGATCCTCCCTGTTCATGACATGGTGCCAAGCGTCCGGAAATTGAATGCGCCGTGGCCGTGACATGTACCAACTATCTCGCCATGTCCTCTTTGAGTCAAAAGACGACTTGAACCCTTTCTTCGAATTCGAGATGACCCCGATTGCGGATGTGACCTGCCTTGAGCCTTAACCAGAGATTCTCTGCGACGCTCTGCTCGGGGTAATGGCTGGTCAGCTTCGCCGTCGTCAGGAACTTTTTCTCAAGTCGGATGTCAACCTTAAGGTGAAGAATGAAAGGAGCACACTAAATGGCAACTTTAACTTCACTTATCGATGCGGCCAAGGTCATATTGGACAATAGGTTCGACGCACAGCGCTTCCTGAGCTGGCAATCCTTGGCCTTTTTGACCCTAACGAACTTGTTGGGTCCTCTTCACTACTATACCAAGAACTTCAAAAACCTCACCTCTGAGAAAAACGAACGTAGCTTACTGGCCGGTGAGGGTATTCTCATCGCGGCTCGTGAAAATTTTACGCCTCAAGTGCAAGCGACATAATTCGGATCAGGTGGTCGCAGGAAAAGAGAAAAGGGGCCAAAAAGGGGTCAGGTCTCGTCTTGGCTCTTGCGTGGCTTTGACCGCCGCCACTTTGCTCCTCAAGTCCCGTCGTGCGCAATCCTTGTTTTATTGAGCAAACTACGTCGCTCGCTTTGACGTAATGCTCCGGTCCAAAGCCGTCCCCTTCGGTTGCGGAAGCCTGGATCGGGCCAAACCCGGCAATCCGCCAGCCCGGTGAAGATCGCTCCATGGACTCCGCCCCTGTTCGCGGCATGGTACCAAGCGTCCGGAAATTGAATGCGCCCTGGCTGTGAGATGTATTGCCTGTATTACCATGCCTCGCATGAGTCAAGCAAAGACTTGACCCCTTTTTTTTTTCTTTTCATCAGCTCAGCAGGTCCGTTCGATGTTATAGTCCATTGCGCCTGACAGCCCACTAAAGCTGGTCAGGCGTCTGCATGGAATACATACCGAGGATAGGTTCGGAGTGCTCCCGTTGTGGCTTCAAGGTCGATATCAATCGTGCGGAATGGCGTCTGCGCCGAAGTCCTTGCCAGCAGTTCTCCATCTGGACTGATAATCCAGCCCACCCCTCCGCAGGAGCCGTCCGAGTTAACCCGGTTCGACGACAAGCAGAAAGCGCCAGAGCGGACTGCTGCTACCGTACCAAGAGACAACCACTTGTTTGTTGTCGCCGCAGTCGTAGCACGTGGACACAGGATGGCATTGATACCCAAGGAGGCGTATGCAGCGTAGGTCTCTAGCGCCCACAGCTCGGTGCAGATGTTTAGACCGAACGATAACCTCCCAGCGGTAAATCTCGGGAACTCGGCGTCACCTGGTGCAAACCAGCGTCCTTCCCAGCCACCTGGTTCGTTCGGCAAGAAGTACTTCCGGCGCAGTGGGACAACGCCTCGATCGGCTGACCAGGCGAAGCCCTCGTTGTACTGCTGGCCGTTAGTGGTGGCTGGTCGAGCGCCAACGACATGCGCTGCATGAAGTTCAGGTAGACGCCGAAGCCACTTATCACACATATTCTCGGTAGCGGCCCAGCGTAGCGGATCAAAGTGCTCGGACTCCCAAACAGGCTCGACGAATGCAAACTCAGGAAGCAGCACCAGTTCCGAGCGGTGGTGCGAGGCGTGCTCGCAGAGAGCGTCCCACGAACGAGCAAGTTCTTCTCTTTGGTGTGGCAACTCGCAAACGGTGATTCGCACAGGACTCCCTTCAGTGTCTACGTCAAAATCGGCACAGCCACAAGCTTGTGCTGAATTGGTTTGTAAGTCAATTGATGTTGCCATGAGCAATCGTTGTTAGTCACCCTCCATCTTGTTCACGATTCTGTCGGCTTCCTTGAGAATGCTCAGTTCCACATAGTCGTACCGTGACCGCGAATGGTGATTGCCTATTATCACGCATACTTTGACGATTTTCTCGGAAGGGAAACCAATTCCCTTGAGCAGTTCTTCTGCGACAGGGGGGCCATATTCCTCTTGAGTTTTTCCATTGTTAAACCCAAATTTCTCTTCCGAGGGCTTTATGCCCACGTCGTGCAAGAGGGCGGCAGCAATGACAATGTCAGAGTCGTAATTTTGTGCATTCTCCATGATTTTCTCGGAATATTTCAAGACTTCCAGCGCATGCGTAATTCTTCGGAAGTCATTCCCGAAGTAGTCCACCAAATGCTTCGTGATTTTCCCTTTGCAATAGTCCATGACGAATGCTCCTTCCAAGCCATTGGGATACCTGAGGTGTACCCCTTTGTCAAGACAAAAAATGACCTTTTTTAAGGTGGAAAAGTACTCCTTGTTCGCGAGAAACAGAAACAGGGGTCACATCTGCTCTTGACTCATACGTGGCTTGACCGCCGCCACTTTGCTCCTCAAGTCCCGTCGTGCGTAATCCCTTTCGCTCCGGGATGAAATACGCTGCTCGTGCCGACGTAATGCTCCGGTCCAAAGCAGTCCCCTACGCTTGCTGAAGTCTGAATAAAAGTAAACCCGGCAATCCTCCAGCCCGGTGCGGATCGCGCCATGGAGATCCGCCCCTGTTCGTGACATGGTGCCAAGCATCCGGAAATTGGATGTGCCGTGGCCGTGAGAGGTCTTGCCTATATCACCATGAGTCAAGCAAAGACTTGACCCCTTCCCTTCCTCAGGAACGAGGCGAGCACGCAACTTCTTTGCATGTTCGGTTCTACAGCCTCTCAACTAGCCCATCGATCGCGTTTATGCAATGCCATTTGTATTCATCATTTACTTGAACTCGACGGCCCCCAATGTCTAGCCGACCTGTCGGCATTTGGTAGAAGGGGCAACCTCTGGCAAAAGCAACCACGCCCGTAGTCTGAAAATCGCGAATGTCAGCAATACCGTCCTGCAACCGCTGAAATGTGAACATTTCAGGGTGCGACCGAAGTAAACGCTGAACGTCTCGTTCAACTGTCCGCAACACAGCGGCATACGCTGAGGCAGGCCCCATGTACTGGGTGATTCGATTCTTGACAACGACATGAACTCTTGGGAGCGGGCGGTGCGCTTCTTCAAGTCTGGTCGCAAAGGCATACCTGGTATAGAGGTCCGACGGAAGGCTCAATCCGTAGATAAGCGAGAATGCGTTCTGAATTGCACGTCGAGAGGAATCGTCTGCCATTACTGGAAGAATGAGATACTGTGCTGTAGAGAGCGCTATCTGAGTATAAATCGAAAAACTTGGATTGGCATCTATGAACACCTTATCGTAAGTATCGCGCACTTGCTCAAGGAAATTGCCGATCCAATCGATAACCTGTACCCATGTGTCCGTTCCAGGGATCTGCGTGTTTGCCAGTGTGTTTATCCTGGATTTTGCGAGCCAAGCGAGAAAAGAGGTCTGATTTCGGCAGACTTCGCTGTACATTTCGACCTGATTCTGGTAGATTAGTGTTGCTTGATGAGGCGCCAACCAGCCGGAAACGGGAGGGACTTGGGAAGTATGA